>JBKPMR010000021.1:0-28987 GCA_046732255.1 Actinomycetota bacterium | reverse complement strand
CACGCGGACGATCATCAACCCGCCGCCGGGAGCGCCGGGCGCGGCGTACGACGAGGTCGTCAGTGAGTCCGGCGCGGACACGGCGGCATGGAGCGACGTCGCCGGCTCGTGGCGGCAGCTGAGGTAGCCATGCGCCGTTTGCGTTCTCTCCTCACCCGTCTGCGGGCGCGAGCAGCGGGCGACGGCGGCTTCGGCCTGATCGAGTTGCTGATCGCGATGTCGTTGCTGGCGATCGGGATCGGGGCGCTCCTCACCGTCTTCACGGCCAGCGCGGTCTCGTTGCGGCGGGCGGGCGAGAAGGGCACGGCACTCACACTCGCGGACACGCAGATGGAGAAATACCGCACCCGCACCTTCACCGCGGTACGGATCGACGGGACCCTGATCCCGACCAGCGGGACGTACGTGACCGCCAACTCGACCGACTCGACGATCCCACCCTCGACCAACCAGGCGGTCGCCGGTGCCAACGGCGACGAAGCGTGCTCCAGCCCCCAGCCGGCTGCCTGCAAACCGGTTCAGGACGTAACCGGCCCGGACGGGCACACCTACCGAGTCGACACGTACGTGAACTACGTCAACAACGACGCCACGCTCTCCGTCCGCACGCCGGCGTCCGGTCTGACGCTGAAGCGCGTCACGGTCGTCGTTCGCGACGCAACGACCGGCACGATCATGGCCCGCGAGTCCTCGGCCTTCGGCGGCCCTTGATCGGCGTGGATCCGGCTCCCGGCCTGTCAAGCAACCGCCTGCGAATGCCGATAGGAGAGGTGTGACACTCACTCTGGACACGCGGGCCCGGATGCTCCTCCTGGTGCTCCTCTTCGTCCTCGCCGCGTCGGTCGCCGCGTTCATGGCCATGCGCGCCCTGCACAAGTCGAACGACGACTTCGCGACCGAGGCGCCCGCCCCCGTCCATACGGCCAAGACCCGCGAGACGAGCTCGGCGGTCGCGAAGCAGCCCGCCGTCGCCCCGCACCGTGCGGCGACGCATCCTCCGAAGGCGGCCGTTGCGGCCACTCGTCAGCCGACCGCAGCTCGGCCGAAGCCCAAGCCAAAGGCGGCCGTGCCCGCCGCACCGAACGAGCTCCCGCTCGCGATCCGGAAGGCGCTCGCCCACAACCACGTCGTCGTCGTCGCCCTCTACGACCCGAGCGCGAAGATCGACGGCGCCGCGCTCGCCGAGGCGAAGGCCGGAGCGAAACTCGGCAAGAGCGCGTTCGTGCCGGTCGACGTGCGCAGGAAGACAGTCGACTCGCTGAACGCGCGCTACGGCGCTGTCCACGATCCGGCCGTGCTCGTGCTTCGTCCGGGCGGGACGCTGGTCGTCCGGATCGACGGTTTCGCCGACAAGGACACCGTCGCCCAGGCTGCTCTGAACGCCCGTTCCTGATGCGGTTCAGCCGCCATCGGGCCCCGGCGGAAGAGCCGGCCTGGAACGACCTCCTTCACGTCCAGCCGAGCCAGGAGCCGGTCGCCCTGCAGCAGGCAGCTTCTGCCCCGGGAAACACGTCGGGGCGGGAGCTCTTCGTCCGCCACGCACGTAAGGACGGACGGCTCGTGGCGATGCTGCGGGCCGTCGACCACGGCTCCTCGTGCATCGTCGAGGCCGAGGTCTCCCCGCAGGGAACAACCCAGCTCGTCAAGGCCGGCCCCTACACCTTCTCCGACGCGCACCAGGCGAGTGCCTTCGTGACGGAAGCGGTCGCGGCCCTGATGTACCTGGGCTGCGACATCCAAGCGGGCTAAACCTCACGAAGGGACAGGCTTTAGCCTGTCCCCAGGCCCTCGGGCAGCGCCACCGAAAAGGCATGGGCCAGACTGAAGTCTGGCCCTTCTAGTTACTAGGCAACGCCGCTCGCGTGCGCCTGCGTTAGACCGTGACGCGCGCGAGCTCTTCGATGGACGTCAGGCCGGCGGCGACCTTCGCCATGCCGTCGTCCCAGAGAGTCCGCATCCCCGCCGCCATCGCCTCCCGCTCGACCTCGTCGCGGCTGCCGCGGCGGACGGCGAGCTCGGCAAGCGCCTCGTTCATCAGGAGAAGCTGGAAGATGCCGATTCGGCCCTTGTAGCCCGTCTGGTTGCAGCGGGGGCAGCCGCGCTTCCGGTAGAGCACCATCCCGTCGGAGGCCGCCGCGACGTCCGGTGCCACGCGCGCCTCGATCAGCTCCTCGACGCTCGGCGTGTAGATCTCGCAGCAGTGCGTGCAGAGCTTGCGGGCGAGTCGCTGCGCGAGTACCGCCGAGACTGCCGACGCGGTGAGGAAGGGCTCGACGCCCATCTCGTTCAGCCGCGTGAGCGTGCTCGGAGCGTCGTTCGTGTGCAGCGTGGAGAGGACGAGGTGGCCGGTGAGGGCAGCCTCGATCGCCATCTTCGCGGTCTCGCCGTCGCGCACCTCGCCGACCATCACCACATCCGGGTCGGAGCGGAGGATCGACCGCAGCGCACTCGCGAACGTCAGCCCGGCGCGGATGTTGATCTGAACCTGGTTCACGCCCTGCAGCCGGTACTCGACCGGGTCCTCGACCGTGATGATGTTGATCTCCGGCCGGTTGACCTGGCTCAGTGCGGCGTAGAGCGTCGTCGACTTCCCCGAACCGGTCGGACCGGTGACGAGGATCGCGCCCGTCGGACGCGACACCAGGCTGCTGAAGGTCGCGCGCATCTCGTCCGAGAGCCCGAGCGCCTCGAGCGTCGGCGCCTGCTTCGACTTGTCGAGCAGGCGTAGAACGACCGTCTCGCCGGCGACCGTCGGGAGCGTCGCGAGGCGGATGTCCAGCAGCCGGCCCGCAGCGGCGGCCCGCAGCGAGATCCGGCCGTCCTGCGGCTTGCGCCGCTCGGCGATGTCGAGCTTGGCGAGCACCTTCAGGCGAGTCGTCACCCCGGCCTGGAGCCGGCGCGGGATCCGTTGCGTCTCGTGCAGGACGCCGTCGATCCGGAACCGGACGACGATGCCGTCCTCCTGCGCCTCGAAGTGGACGTCGCTCGCACCATCTTCCGCGGCGGCCAGGAGGATCGAGTTGACCATCCGGACGACCGGTCCGTCGGAGACGCCGTCGTCCTCCTCGAGGTCGGTGACGGTGTCGTCGTCCTGCTCCGACTCGTCAAAGGATTCGACGACCGCGTCCGACACGCGGTCCATCCGGTCGAGCTCGACGGTGATGTCGTCGCGCGCGGCGACGCCGATCGAGAGTTGGTAGCGGGTGGCGAGACGGAGCTCGTCGATCGCGTGGACGTTCTGCGGATCGGCGAGCGCGACGTGGAGCGTCTCGCCCTCGAGCCGCCACGGCAGGGCGACGGCGCGGCGGAGGACGTGCAACGGCACGAGGACGCTGGCCTCGGCCGAGACTCCCGTCAGCTTCAGGTCGACCAAAGGCAGCCGGTGCCGTGCGGCCAGCATCCGGGCCACGCCCTCGCTCGAGGCCAGCCCTTCCGTGACCAGCGCCTCGGCGAAGGAGCCACCCTGGCGCGTGTGTCCGCGGACGAGCGCCAGCCGGTCGACAGGGACGAGCCGGGTCGCCTCGATCAGGTCGGCGACGAGCTCCGCCGGTCCGTTGTCGATCCCCACCGCCGGAACCGGCAGCGGTGCCGCGGTCTCCTCTACGCCCTCTGCTAGCGGGCGGATGTCGGGCGACCCGGGCTCCATGTCACGCGTCGGCCCCTCAGAAGAGGCTCGTGTAGGCGTGGACGAGAGCGTCGCCGGCAAACAGGGCGATCACCGAGCCCAGGGCGAGGAAGGGCGCGAACGGGATCGCCATCTTGCGCGCGCCCGAGCCGTGCCGGGCGAAGAGGACGACTGCCGGAACAAGCGCGAGAACCATCCCGAGTGGAAGAGCGACGGCAACGGTCCGGCCGAGCGCGACGCCCATCAGGAGCGCCAGCTTGACGTCGCCCATCCCCATCCCGCCTGGGTAGGCGAGCGCGACCGCGAGCAGAAACGCAGCCGCTCCGAGTCCTGCGATCGCCCACTCGGGGCTCGGGTCGGCCGCGGTCATCAGCGCGCACACGACGGCAGCCGCCGGCAGGACGACGAGGTTCGGGACGATCCGGTGCGTCAGGTCGGTCGCAGTGACGACAACGAGGGCGGCGCAGAACAGAGCGGCGGCGAGCGCTTCGAGCGTGAATCCGAACGCGACGAGACAGGCCGCGAGCAACACGGAGGTTGCGAGCTCGACGGCGGGATAGAGCCGACCGATCGGCGTCCGGCATGCGCGGCAGCGGCCGCCGAGCAGTACGTAGCTGAGGAGCGGCACGTTGTCGTACCACGCGATCGCCGTTCCGCACGAGCGGCAGGCAGACCGCGGATGGACGAGCGAGCGCCGCTCCGGCAGCCGGGCCGCGACGACGTTGAGGAAGCTCCCCACCGCGAGCCCCGGGAGCACCGCGAAGGCTCCGAGTGCGATGCCCATCTAGAAGGCAGAGAGGGCGAGCGTCACGCGCGCCTCGCCGGGGCGGGAAGCAGGACGGCCGTGCCCCGATAGGGGGCCTTGTTGTCCGGCTCGCCGCGCTCGGCGTAGGACGAGTTCCGTTTCAGCGTGAGCGTGACGGTCGGGGCGCCGGTGTCAACGACCACCGATCCGGGCGCCGGCTCCTGCGCGACGACGGTGTTCCCGGCGAACCCGTGCACGGGGCCCAGCACCTGCCAGGCGAAGCCGCTGTCCTGGAGGATGCCCTTGGCGAACACGTACGCCTGACCGGTGACCTGCGGCACGATCAGCGTCTGCTTGGTCGCGGAGACGGCGACGAGGGTCGGCCGCTGGGGCGCGACCCGATCGGCGGCGATCGTCAGCGTCCCGCCTGCGATCAGCAGGCCGGTGAAGACGGCGACGACGCCACGGAAGAGAGCCGCTGCAAACCTGAACATTCCTCCATTTCATCGGCTCCGCGGGCCGGAAACTTGAGCGCTAAGCACCAATGCGGGCCCCCTGTCGGCCTTGCTCCGGCGGGGCGGCCCGAAGAGCAGTGACAGGCTTAAGCCTGTCACTGCCTCTAGTCGAGCCCGCGGACGATGTGGAAGACGAGCGGCGCCGAGGTCCCCGTCTTCTCAGGGCCTGCGTCCGACCACTGGAAGGCCGTGCCGGCGAAGCCCTGGAACCAGGGCTGATCCTGGGGATACGAGGACGCCGGCTGGAGCTGGAGATGGAGATGCGGCCCGGTCGCGTGACCCGTCTGGCCGACCAGGCCGACGGGGTCGCCGGCCTTGAGCTCGGCCCCCTGGGCGACGGCCGGGTCGAGGTAGGACATGTGGCAGTACGTCCACGTCTGGCCGTCGGTGGTCTTGATCGTGAAGCCGGTGCCGCAGCGCTCGTCCCAGGTCCACGCGTATTCGACGGTGCCGTCCGAGAGGGCATAGAGCGGCGAGCCTTCGGGCGCGGCGATGTCCGCGGCCGGATAGTCGTGGTGCCAGTGCGAGACGGAGACGACGGAAGGGCCGCCGCCCACCGGGAAGACGTAGCCGGACGTGGAGGCATCCACGGGAGCGCCGGAGAGCATCTGCCGCGCCGGCTCGTTGAAGGACGCGCCGCTCGCCTCGGCCTCCAGCTTGGCCAGCTTGGCCTCGGCAGCCGTCAGCTCCTCCTTCAACCGGTCGGCCTCCTCCTGCTCGGCCGCCGCGTCGGCGCCGGCCTGGGCGGCGACCCGTTGGTGCTCGAGCCGGTCCGAGAGGAGCGCCTCCGCATCCGCCTCGGCGGTCAGCCCCTGCGCGTGCTCGGTGAGTGCCTGGGCCTCGTCCTGCGCCGCCCGGTAGGCGTCGCTCGCCTTCGAGACCGCCGCGCGGGCGTCGTCCAGCTTCGCCTGCAGACGGTCGAGGGCGAAGACCGGACGCTGCGCCGCCGGGAGGTTCTGGTACGCGTCCGCCGGAGCGGAGGCGGAGCTGCCGTATAGCTGCGCGAGCTGCAGCACCTCGTTCACGTACCAGTCGGCGTGGTTATAGGAGAAGATCGCCCGCCGGACGTCGGCTGCCGCACCCGAGGCGGCGAGGTAGCGGGCGGCGGAATACACAGCGTCGACGGGGTTCCACGGGTCGGCGACACCGTTGCCGTCGGCATCGGTTCCCCACCGCATCCAGGTCGACGGCATGAACTGCATCCAGCCGATCGCGCCGGCCGAGCTCGGGCCCATGTTCCGGCCGAAGTTGGACTCGATCTTGTTGATCGCGGCGAGCACGTTCCAGGGCACGCCGTACGTCGCCCCCGCGTTCTGCCACAAGCGCAGCAGCTGGTCGTACGAGAGCTGAGCGGGCTGAGCCGGCGGGAACGTCCAGTCTGGCGCGAGCGGGAGCTCGCTGCCGTTGGCGAGGGTTGCCGTGGGCAGCACCTGTGCGCCCTGGACGACCGAGAACGTCGGGCCGTCGCCGCGGGCCGCACCGGCGCACGCGAGCAGCCCGACCAGCAGCGGGACGAGGAGGCGCTTCACCGGCCCGCGGGTCGGATGAGGCGCAGCTCGGCAGGTTCGGCGCCTGTCTCGGGCTCTTCCGCCGCCTTGCGCTCCTCCTCGGCCTTCTCCTTCAGCGCCTTGTCGAGGGCGACGAGGAAGTCGTGCCGGTTGCCTGCCGCCCCGGCGGCCGTCTCGGTGTCGACGATCCCGCCGAGGACGAGGCGGATCAGCGCCTGCGTGAACGTCTGCATCTTGAAGAACGCGCCGTCACCGATCGCGTCCTCGATCTCGCCGACCCGGTTCTCCCGGATCAGATCCGAGATCCGGGCATTCGTGATCATCACCTCGCAGGCGGCGACGCGGCCCTTGTCGATGCGGGGCAGCAGCCGCTGGCTGATCACGCCGCGCAGCACACCGGACAGGATCGAGCGAACCTGCTGATGCTTCTCGTGCGGGAAGAACTCGACGATCCGGCCGATCGTTTCGGCAGCGTCGGTCGTGTGCAGCGTCGAGAGGACGAGGTGGCCGGACTCGGCCGCCTGGATCGCGGTCTGCGCCGTCTCGGCGTCCCGCATCTCGCCGATCAGGATCACGTCCGGGTCCTGACGCAGCGCGCGGCGGAGCGCCTCGCTGAACGACGCGGTGTCGAGGCCGATCTCGCGCTGGTTGACGATGCTCTGCCGGTCGTCGTGCAGGAACTCGATCGGGTCTTCGATCGTGACGATGTGGCAGCTGCGCGTGGCGTTGATGTGGCCGATCACGGCCGCGAGCGTCGTCGACTTGCCCGACCCGGTCGCGCCCGTGCAGAGCACGAGGCCGCGCGGCTGCTCGGCCAGGAGCTGGATGCCCTCTGGCAGCTCGAGCTCAAGGAAGTTCGGGACGCGGCTCGGGATCACTCGGAAGGCGAACGAGATGGCGCCGCGCTGGCGGAACGCGTTGACGCGCATGCGCGGCAGGCCGGGAGCGGTGTGAGCGATGTCGAGCTCGCCCGTCTGCTCGAACGAAGAGAGCCGGGCGGTGTCCCGGCCGCTGACGACCGCCAGGAACTCCTCGAGCTGGGCCATCTCGAGCACCGGCCAGCCGTCCATCGGGAGGAGCGCGCCGTCGTGGCGCATGACCGGCCGTTGGCCGACCTTCAGGTGAACGTCGCTGGCACCGGCGTCGACCGCCTGCCCGAGGAGGGAGTGGAGATCCACCCCACCCTGATCGGCAGCCCCCGGACCGCGCTTTAGCCGGCCTGATCCCTCGCCTAATGGAGCCGCCTGCGGCCGCCGATAGACAACGCATGGCCGCTCAGCCCCTGCCCGAGGCCGCCGAAGCCCAGCCGTCCGGGGGGCGCCCGCTCCTCGGCGCGTCACTCGTTCGGCGCGGTCGTCTGAACGCCGAAGGGCTGGAGCAGGCGCTCGCCGAGCAGGAGCGGAGCGGGCTGCCCCTCGGCCGCGTGCTGATCGGGCTGGGTCTGATCACGACCCGCGACCTGGCCGAGGCGCTCGCCGAGCAGCACGGATTGGCGTTCGTCGACCTGAGCGAGACCAAGATGGACGACGAGGCGGTGAGCCTCCTCCCCGAGAGCGTCGCCCGTCGCTACGAGGCCGTGCCGGTGCGGATCGAGAACGGCACCCTCGTGGTCGCCGTCGCCGACCCGACCAACATCCTGGCCCACGACGATCTCCGGCTGGCGCTCGGCACAGACCTGCGGATCGTGGTCACCGACGCGGCCCAGCTCGAGGACGCGATGGGTCGTCGCTACAACATGGCGGCGCTCGGCTCGGTCGAGACCTTCTCCAGCGCGGCGTGGCGTGCAGACGAGGACGACGAGCAAGTCCGGCTGGACGACACCGCGCCGGCGATCCTGTTCGTGAACGACGTGATCAGCCGCGCGCTCGCCCATCGCGCGTCGGACATCCACTTCGAGCCGCAGGCCGACCGGCTCGTCGTCCGCGTGCGCGTCGACGGCGTCACACGCGAGCTGACCGAGATCGAGACCTCGCAGCAGGCGGCGGTGATCGCCCGGCTCAAGGTGATGGGCGGGCTCGACATCGCCCAACGGCGCACGGCGCAGGACGGCCGAGTCGGCATCAAGGTCGGCGGCCGTCCCATGGACCTGCGCATCGCAGTCCTGCCGACCACATACGGTGAGCAGGCCGTGCTGCGAATCCTGCAGGGCACCGGCGCCAAGGGGCCGGTCGCCCTCTCGGACCTCGGCATGGACTCGGAGACCGAGACCATCCTCCGGCGTGCGATCGAGCGGCCGTACGGCGCGATCATCACCGTCGGCCCGACCGGCAGCGGCAAGACGACCACCCTCTACGCCGCCCTCGCCGTCCTCAACGAACCAGGCCGCGTCATCGTCACCATCGAGGACCCGGTCGAGTACCAGATGCCGGGCGCAGGGCAGATCGAGATCGACCCGCCCGCCGGGCTCACGTTCGCGCGCGGGCTGCGAACCATCCTGCGGAGCGACCCCGACGTGATCCTGGTCGGCGAGATCCGGGACGAGGAGACCGCGCGGATCGCGATGCAGGCCGCAACTACGGGTCACCTGGTGCTGAGCACGCTCCACGCCCAGAGCGCCTCGAGCTCGATCGTCCGGCTCAAGGACATGGGCGTGGATCCGGGCCTGCTCGCTCCCTCGCTCAACTGCATCGTCGCGCAGCGCCTGGCCCGACGGCTGTGCGTCAGGTGCCGTGAGCCGTATGCGCCGACCGACCTGGAACGGCAGCGATTCGATCTCGACAGCCTCGGCAACGTCGAGCAGCTTTACCGGCCGCGTGGCTGCGAGACGTGCCTGCAGACCGGCTTCGAGGGACGCGTCGCGCTCTACGAGGCGATGTCCGTCGAGGGCAAGATCCGACGCCTGATCGACGCCCCCACCGAAGAGATCTTCGCCGCCGCGGTCGAGCAGGGGATGACCACGCTCCGGGAAAGCGGCATGCGCCTGGCGCTGGCCGGCATCACCTCGCTCGGCGAGGTGCACCGGGTGACCGGCGATCGGTTGCTATAGGGAACCGGGGACAGGTCTGAACGAGGAAGCGGGGACAGGTCTGTCAGACCTGTCCCTCTCTGTGCTCATCGTCTGCCCTGTACCTCTCTGTGCTCATCGTCCGCCCTGTCCCTCTCTGTGCTCATCATTGGGCCAGCCTGGCGAGGGCGGCGATCGCCTTCAGCGGCGGCCGGGCGAGGCCGCGCGCCTCGTCCGGCGCCTTGATGTCGCCGCGGACCAGCCGCTCGACGACCGGCCAGACCAGCGGTGCGCGGGCGAGCGCGAACGTCGTCCGCGGGTAGCGGTCGAGCGCGAGCTTCGCACCCCACGACGCCTTCGCGAGCGGTCCCAGCGCCTCCGCCAACCGGGCGGTGTACGGCTCGACGGTCTCGGCGCGCCCGGCCAGGACGTCGAGCACGGCATCCGCGGCGAGGCGTGAGCTGACAAACGCCTCGTACATCCCATCCCCGGTCAACGGGTCGACCAGCCCGGCTGCGTCGCCGACGAGCACCGCGCGACCGCGGGCCGGGACGAAGCCGCCGCGCCGGAGAGGCAACCGGTGGCCGCGGACGCTCTCGAGCGCGGCGGCGTCGAGGCCGTGCCGGCGGCAGAGCTCGGCAAGGTGCCCGCGGAGACGCGGGCCCTCGGACTCCCACCCCCCGACGCCCACGTTGACGTGGTCGCCCTTCGGGAACACCCAGCCGTACCCGCCGGGGATCGTCCCCAGCTCGATCACCGCGAGGTTGCGGTACTGCTCGTCGAATGGCGCGTTGCCCTCGAAGGCGACGCCGTGCGTGATCGGGCCGCCGACGCCGAGGGCGCGGGCGGTGGAGCCGTTCGCGCCGTCCGCACCGACGACGACCTGAGGCCGGATCTCGCGCCCGTCTATCTTGAGGGTCAGACCCCGATCGTGGTCGGACCCGACGAGCACCTTCACGCCGTCCCGAAACTCGGCGCCCGCCGCGGCCGCCTGTTCGGCGAGGTAGTGGTCGAGCCGCCGGCGCTGCGTCATCAGGACGAACGGGCCCCGCTTGCCGCGGCGCTCGAAACGCGTGTGCCAGGCAAGCCGGAACGCCATCCGGTCGACCTCGTGCTCGACAACCGGGGCTGGATCGACGGGCAGCTGACGCACGGCCCTGAGGGTCAGCCCCCCGCCGCAGGGCTTGTCGCGCGGAAAGGTCGCCTTGTCGACGAGCAGGACGCGCGCGCCCGCGCGGGCCAGGTGAATGGCGGTGACCGAGCCTGCCGGGCCGGCCCCGACGACCGCGACGTCGTAGCGCTCCACGGAGACGCAGCATAGGGTCCGGTCATGCTCCTCGGCCGGGAGCGCGAGCTCGCCGAACTGGTCGACGCCTGCCGCGCGGCCGAGGACGGGCGCGGCTCCACCGTGGTCGTCACCGGCGAGCCGGGGATCGGGAAGACGGCTCTGCTGCTCGCCGCTGGGAACGCGGATCCGAGCATCAGGACGCTGCGGGCGACGGGCGTCGAGGCCGAACGAAACGTCGCGTTCGCGACGCTCGAAGGCCTGCTCTGGCCGCTGCGGGAATGCCTGCAGGAGCTCGAGTCCGGACAGGCAGCACTGTTGAGCGGGGTGCTCGATCTCGGCCCGCCCGCCGGCGCGTCGACCTTCGCGATCGGCGCCGCAACTCTGGCTCTGCTCTCGATCGCCTCGAGAGACCAGGCGATTGTCGCCGTCGTGGACGACGTCCACTGGGCCGACGTCGCCTCTCAGGAAGTGCTCGCCTTCGCCGGCAGGCGGCTTGCCCATGAGCGGATCGTCATCCTCGCCGGACTGCGGACGGACGAGCAGGGCCCGTTTGCGGACGAGCGGTCGTTCCGGCATATCCATCTTGGAAGCCTGGGAACGGACGCGGCGCGTTCGCTGCTCGAGCGCTCAGCCGTGGGCGAGATCTCGGACGACGTCGCGGGCCGGCTGCTCGAGGCATGCGCCGGCAATCCGCTTGGCCTGGTCGAGCTCCCGCAGCTCCTGAGCGAGTCTCAGCGGCGCGGCGATGAGCCGCTGCCGGCGGCCCTCGAGGCGGGACCGCTCGTACAACGCGCGTTCGCCGCCCGGGTCGAAGAGCTCGGCGACGCTGCTCGGGAGGCGCTGCTCACGCTCGCTGCCGCCGGCGGGCCCGAGAACGCGCTGCGCGCCCTGCCGGTCGAGCTGCAGGACGCACTCGACGAGGCAGAGGCGGCAGGGCTCGTCGAACGGGGCGGCCGGATCGGCTTTCGCCATCCGCTGATGCGCGCGGCGGTGTACAGCTCGGCGCCACCAGCCGCCCGCCGGAAGGCCCATCGGCGGCTGGCGGAGGTCGAGACCGGGGCCCGCCGGGCATGGCACCTGGCCGAGGCGGCCGATGGACCCGACGAGGAGGTCGCGCGGCTCCTCGAAGAGACCTCGACGGAGGCTCGAGCCGCCGGCGGAGTCGCCGCAGAGGCGCAGGGCCTCGAGCGCGCCGCCGATCTGAGCGCCGAGCCGGACCGGCGGGCCGCGCGTCTGCTCGGAGCCGCCCGCGCCTGGCGGCTGGCCGGACGGCAGCAGCACGCGGACGACGTGCTGGCCGACGCGCTCTCGCTCGCAGAGACGGTGCAGACGCGGGCGGAGATCCAGCTCGAACGGGGCTACAACCTGCTCCGCGACCACAGGAATCGCGAGGCGTACGAGGTTCTCGTCGCCGAGGCCCACGCAGCCGAGGAGGACGAGCCGGCGCTGGGCGCACGCCTGTACGCGGCGGTCGCGCTCGTTGCCAACGTCTACGCCGAGGCTCCGGATGCGCTCGGACCGGCCGAACGTGCACTCGAGCTGTCGGGACGGCGCGGCGACGAGGTCGAGCTCGAGGCGCTCTTCGCCGCGGTCAGCGCACGTATGCGTCGCCCGCTCCCGCCCGACGAGGACGACGAGGCGCTGGTCCTCCGCGGGGCTGAGCTGCTCGAGCAGAGCGAGCTCCGACCAGGTGAGCAGCCGCACTGGATCGCGTACTCGCTGGTCGAGCTCGAGCGGGACGAGCAGGCGCGGCGCCTCAGCGACGTCGCGCTGGCGGAGTCGCGCGCGGCGGGAGACGTGTGGTCGCTCTGCTACGGCCTCTACGCGCGTGCCGCCCTGGAGCTGGTCACGGGCCGAGTGGACGCCGCTCGCTCGTTGGCGACGGAGGCACTGCCGCTCGCAGAGCAGATCGGCGAGCCCTGGCGCATCGAGCAGGCCAAGGCGGTGCACGTCGAGGTCGAGGCCGCCCGCGGGAACCTCGTCGAGTGCGAGCAGTTCGCGGGCGAGACTCGGACGGACCCGATCTCCGTCGACGCGGCGCTCAATCTCGGACGGGCCCTGCTCGCCGTGGGTCGTGCCGGAGACGCGGTTCCGCACCTCGAGACCGCTGCGCAGGCGTTCGCGGAGGGACGGCCGCGAGGCTGGTACCGACTCGTGCCGCTCGACCTCGCGGAGGCGTACGCCGGCTCGGGGAGAGCGAAGGATGCGGAGGCGCTGCTCCGCGAGAGCGCACCGCCGATCGAGAGCTCCGGGCTCGCTCGCCCGCGCGCGAGGCTTGCGCGGGTGCGAGGCCTGGTCTCGGCCGAGGCGGCCGCCGACGCCGCGTTCGGCGCAGCCCTCCTCTTGCTCGAGCAGGCCGCGCAGCCGCTAGAGCGGGGACGAGTCGAGCTGTGCTGGGGCGAGCGATTGGCGACGATCGGTCGCAGAGCCGACGCCGTTCCGCACCTCGAGCGCGCACTCACCGCCTTCAACGCGCTCGGCGTAACCGGGTGGGCAAACCGCGCGCGCCAGGCGCTGGCACAGGCGAGCGGATCCGAACGTCCGTCCGAACCTCGCCGGAGCGACGCGCTCACCGCGCACGAGCTCCGGATTGCCCACCACGCGGCTGCAGGTCAGCGCAACCGTGAAATCGCCGCTCTCCTCTACCTCAGCCCGCGCACGGTCGAGTGGCACCTGCAGAGCGCGTATCGCAAGCTCGGCGTCTCGAACCGGACACAGCTGGCAGCTGTCCTTGCCAGCGAGGGCATCCGCACGGGCGGAGGAGCCGGACACCCGGTACCGGAAGTCCAGTAGTTCTACTGGTGACGCCGCAACCCGCGCCTCCTAGCGTGGGCGGCATGCAACCGATCACGTTCGCGCTTCACTTCGAGGGCGAGGCGGTCGCGCTCGCTACCGGACGCCTCTGGGCCGAATCACGCGCGACGGCGGGAGTCGAGGAAGCGCGGTGCCGGAGGGAGCTCGATGTCCATGAGGACGGGTCGCTCACCGAATCCGGCGTGATCGGCTTCGGCGCAGACGCGGAGCTCACATTCCGCGCGCGCGGTTCACTCGCCGCCAGCCCTGACCCGGCAGTTCGGCACGGCACGGCGGTGCTCGAGATCACGGGCGGGAGCGGCCGGCTCGCCGGGGCGCGCGGCTTCGTCACCTCGAACTTCCTACTGGCCGACTCGGGCAAGCTCACCGACCACCACCTCGGCCTGCTCTTCCTCGAGCAGCCCCGATCGAAGAGGAAGCGATGACGCGCCCGTTGGCCGAATCTGGTCGGCGCACTCGGCGCGCTCGTACTCGTCATCAGTGCTCCAACGGCTGGAGCGGCGGCGGGCACGCTGATCACGAGCTGTGCCCAGACGGTGACCACGAACGCCGTGCTGACACAGGATCTCACCTGCACCGGCGCCGGGGTCGTCGTCGGCGCGCCGGGAATCACGATCGACCTCAAGGGGTTCACGCTCAGCGGCGACCGGGGCGCAGGAGATTACGGGATCGACGACTCCGCCGGCCACGACAAGGTCACCGTCAAGAACGGCGCGCTGCGCAACTTCGGTTTGGGCGTGCTCGGAGACTCCGGCGCGAACATGCTCGCGGTCACAAGGGTCGTCGCCTCAGGGGAACACGATCGGCGGCATCGCGGTGATCGGTGACTCACTGTCGGTCAAGTCGACCACCGCAGCCGGGAACGGGAGCTACGGCATTGCGACGTTCGGCACGGCGACTTCGGTGTCCTCGTCGATCGTAGCCGGGAACGTTGCCGACGGGATCTCGATCGGCGGCGACGAAGCCAAGATCACGTCGGTGACCGTCGCCGGCAACGGCGACCGGGGAATCGTCGTCGGCGGCGACTCGGCCTCGATCAAGTCGTCGACCGTCACCGGCAACGGCACCGTGGGCATCGTGGTTGCCGGCAACGCGGCGTCGATCAGAGGCAACCGCGCGGAGGCAAACGGCTTCGTCGGCGGTACCTCCGACTCCGCCGGGCTCGGCATCTACGTCCTCACCTTCACCGTCTCCCCGACCGGCACCAACCTCGTCCGTGGCAACGACGACCCGGCCGAGTGCAACCCGGGGTGGCTGTGCTGAGGCTGCTGTGAGCAACGGCGACCGGCAGAGCCTCCTCACCCCGGTGGAGATTCAGCAGATCTACGCGTTCCAGCGCACGAAGTGCGGATTCAAATGAGTCTGAGGAGAGGAGGAGCGATGCACATTCGCCTGGTAACTGCGACCACGGTCGCCGTGGCTCTGGCGATCGCGAGCCAGGGGGCGGCGGCGAAGCCGAAGACCGTGATCTGCGGACAGATCAAGCACGGCCCGCACGCGACCTACACGTCCCTCTTGACCCACAAGAAGCTGAGCGGGAACACCTGGACGGTGTTCGCGACGGGCGTCCCATGCGCGAAGGCGATGCGCGGAGCGCCGGCGATTCTCAAGTGGTGGAAGACGGCGAAGGTCGACGACTACAAGCTGAAGCTGGCCGGCTTCGCCGGGTGCAACAAGGAGTCCGACGGGCACGGGAGCTCCGGAACGATCGGCTGCACCTACTCCGGGCTGAAGAACATCGAGCTGATCATGACCGGCTCGGCGACGATCGCCGACCTGAAGCGGATGTTCTTCATCAGCTGAGCGGCACCGGCGCGACCGCTCACGCGTCCGGCTTCCGAGCCCGGCTCGGCGCGACCCGCGGCGGTTCGTCGGGTTGCTTCGGATAGACGGGCGGCCAGGGGGCATCCATCAGCCCGGCCGCCCGATCCTGCTCGTGAAGCTCGAGCAGGGGTTCCAGCGACTGCGGCTGCTCGTTCATCCCCTCCCACGGGTCCCCCACGGCCGCGAGTCGCTCGGGCACGCTGACGATCGTCAGCTCGTCCGGGTGGAGCTTCTCGACCTCGTCCCAGGTCAAGGGCGCCGACACCTGGGCGCCGGCCCGGGCCCGCACCGACCACGGACCGAAGACGGTCTTGTGAGGCGCATTCTGGTTGAAGTCGACAAAGACGCGGCGACCGCGCTCCTCCTTCCACCAGGCAGCGGTGATCAGCTCGGGGCGGCGCCGCTCCAGCTCGCGTGCCGCGGCGACTGCCGCCGAGCGCACCTGGTACGAGTCCCAGCGAGGCTCGAGGCGAACGTAGACGTGCAGGCCTCGGTTTCCGGTGGTCTTCGGGTAGCCGACGATCCCGAGCTCGTCGAGCAGGCGGTGGAGCTCGGCGGCCGCCGCCCGGATGTCGTCGAAGTCCACGCCCGGCTGCGGGTCGAGGTCGAGGCGCAGCTCGTCCGTGACCTCGGGCTGGTCGGAGAGGTACGGCCAGAGATGAAAGCCGAGGCAGGCCAGGTTGACGGCCCAGACCGCGTGGGCTATGTCCGCGAGGACGAGAGCGCGGGACGTGGTCCCGTTCGGTGTGCTGACGATCGTGGTCTGCAGCCACTCGGGCGCATTCGCCGGCACCCGCTTCTGGAAGAACGAGCTGCCCTCCGCGCCGTGAGGGAACCGCTGCATCAGGGTGGGCCGTCCCCCGGCGGCGCGCATGAACGGCTCCGCGACGGCGAGGTAGTAGTCCACCAGGTCGAGCTTCGTCTCGCCCCGTTCCGAGAAGAAGACCTTTTGCGGGTTCGTGAGCGCGATTCGCTGTCCGCCGACGTCGAGGAGGTGCTCCTCCGCCATCGGAGATAACGGTAACGAGAGCCAGGTGCCGTCGCCGTGAAGGCGGCGCGACGCATGGTGTCGACGCGCCTCGCAATCCACCGTCCGCCGCCGCGACCGACCTGGCGGGCGCGGCCCACACAACGGCCCCGCCGTCAGGAGGCGCGCGCCGGAAGGCGCGCTTGCCGAGCCGAGCGGAAAGCGAAGCGGGCGAAGGCGGGAATGGACCTGAGAGGACGGCTTTCGAACTTGCCAGATCACCTCAAGAGAGCCCTGGAAGACACACTGACCCCCTCCCGCGCCGCATAACCGAACTTGCGAATCGGTGTACTAGACGCTTGCCGCCAGGCGAGCGTTCGGGCGCAACGTTTGGCGCAACGTGGCCACCAGGTCCCGCTGGATCACGTCGAGGAAGACGCGGGAGACGGCGTCCTCCCCGTTGAAGAGCTGCTCGAACGGGTCACGCGCCAGGACGAGCAGGAGCGCCCTCTCCCGCGTGATGGCGGTGACAGGAGATGGGCGACCGTCGATGAGGCTCTCGTAGCCGAACGCCTTCCCCGGGCCCGCTAATCCGACGCGGATGCGCTGGTCACCGCGCACCAGCACTTTCTCGACTGCACCGTTGATCGTGAGGTAACAGGCCGTCGACGGCGCCCCTTCGACGAGCAGCGTGCGTCCCGCCGGGCACCGCGCATATCTCCCCGACGTCAGGAAGCCCCAGAGCGCCAGCGGATCGAAGTCGTGAAAGGTGGCCATGCGACGCACGTACTTGCTGTCAGGCGGGCCGCAGTAATCCAGCTCGGCAAACGCCCGAGCCGCATCCTCGGCCGGCGGGCCGGCCGGCTTGCCGCCGAGCGAGGCAGCAAGGTGCTGGAGCTGGATGCGATGGCGTGCCGTGAAGAGCGAGGCGAGGCGCCGCCTCAACCTGAAGGCCGACGGATCCTGACGGGCGAGCAGAGCCGCGAAGTCCATCCGGCCGAGCGCGAGCAACGTTGCAGTCTCGGACGCACGGACGCTCATCGTGTGCCCCTCGCCGTCGAGCAACCCGATCTCGCCCACCACCTCGCCGGGACCGGCTGTCCCGATCTCCACTGTGCGTTCCCCCGGCACGTGCAGCGAAGCCGACACGACGCCGTCGACGACGAACATCAGCTCCCGCGCGTCGTCGCCTTGGCGCCAGAGGATCTCACCTGCCGGCACCGTCCGCCGGCGCAGCACCCGCGCCAGCTCCACCAGGTCAGCCTCGTCTTGGCCCTCGAGGAGCGGAACGGCAGCGAGGAAGTCGACGGTCTCGCAGTCAGACATCCAGGTCGCGGGTCTCGAACTCGAGCCCTCCCGGAGTGAGCTCGGCGGTCAGCATCGAGTATTCCGGCACCTCGAGCCAGGTCGAGAAGTCGGTCGTGAGCGGCTCGGAGGCGATGATCACCGAGCGGGGCGGCTCGCCGGCCGTCATCTGCCAGTCGCCGTCGTGCTCGGTGTACTCGCCCCCGATCGCGTACCAGAGGCTCACGAACGGGAGGTCGGTCTCGAGCATCTCATCCTCGGGCGGGTACCAGCCGTAGTCGAACGAGAAGCGGGTGGCGACCAGCGCACGGCCGGTGCTGACGCACAGGTTGACCGGTGAAGAGGTGTCGATGCCGTGCGCGACGCGGACATCGCGCAGGATCCGGAGGGCGTTGGCGACGGCATCGGCGAGCTCGCGGGTCTCCGGGAGCCCGTGCGGATCGTCGAGCTGCGACAGGACGAGCGCGTAGATCCACTCGGAGTCGGTGGTGCCCTCGATGCGTTGCGCAAGCTCCGGCTGAATGTGCTCGACGAGCGAGTAGCGCATGCGCGGGAACTGCCGCAGGTGCCCGTTGTGCGCGAGGACGACGCGGGTGCCGCCGAAGTGGAACGGATGCAGGTTCGTGTCCGCAACGACCGCCTCGTGGGAGTACGTGACCCCACGAACGTGGGCAACCAGACACGTCGATGCGAGCTTGGACGAGATGAAGCGTAGGTTGCGGTCGAACGACGGCAGCGCGGTTGCTCGGTAGGTGAACGGATCCTCGGGCCGCAGGGACGCCGGATCCCACGCCTTCATGCCGAACCCCGCGAGATTGAGAAAGGTGTTCATCATCCGCGGGCTGTACGACTGCCGGACGAGGCTGTTGTCGGTGTCGAACAGCAGGTTCTGCACGGGGAGCGGCTCACCGAGGTAGGCCAGGATCCGGCACATGCCCCGATCGTACTCGTGCATTTCTGCGGCGGCCCGTCGTCAGCCACCCGCTGCTTCGGGCGGACTAATATGGCCCCAACACGGGGTCAGGAGGTCCTATGAAGCAATTCAAGTGCGGCGATGTGGTGCCGGGCTGCCAGTGGGTGACCCGACAAGAGGACGAGAAGGAGCTGTTCGAAGAGATCCGATCACACGCGCGGGAGGCCCATGGGATGGACGAGGTTCCTCCGGAGGTCGTGGACGCGATCAACGACGTGATCACCGAGGTCTAAGGCCCCGACTCCGCCACGGGGAAGGCGCCAGATTCGAGGAACGTCTCGAGCGCCTCCGTGTGCGGCCCGAGCTCGAGGCCCTGATCGCTGACCCATGTGTCGCTGTAGTAGGTCCCTGCGTAGAGATCCCCGCCGTCGCAGATCAGGGTGACGACGCTGCCACGCTCGCCGCGCGAGAGCATCTCCGCAACGAGCTGCAGCGCTCCCCAGACGTTGGTCCCGGTGGAACCGCCGACGCTGCGTCCCGTCCGCGCGCGCACGAGGCGCATCGTCGCGATCGACGCTGCATCCGGAACCTTGATCATCCGGTCGACGACCCCCGGGAGGAACGATGGCTCCAGCCGCTGGCGTCCGATGCCCTCGATGCGTGACGGCCGGCCGGTGAATGCCGACGGGTCGCCCGTCCAGGTCGGGTAGAAGATCGAGTCCTCCGGGTCGACGACGCATAGCCGCGTGTGGTGCCTCCCGTAGCGGAGGTAGCGGCCGATCGTCGCGCTCGTCCCGCCCGTTCCGGCCCCCACGACGACCCAGGCGGGAACGGGGTGCCGCTCCAGCGTCATCTGGTCGAAGATCGACTCCGCGATGTTGTTGTTGCTGCGCCAGTCCATCGCGCGCTCGGCGTAGGTGAACTGGTCGATGAAGTGCCCGCCGCTGTCGGCGGCGAGCCGCTGCGCCTCATCGACCGTCGTACTGGGGTCGTCGACCAGGTGACACACCCCACCCTGCGCCTCGATCAGAGCGATCTTCGTAGGGCTGGTGGCAGTCGGAAGGACCGCGACGAACGGCAGGCCCAGGAGCCGGGCGAAGTACGACTCGGAGACGGCGGTCGAGCCGCTGGAGGCCTCGACGATCGTCGTTCGCTCGGTAATCCAGCCGTTGCACAGGCCGTAGAGGAACAGCGAGCGTGCGAGTCGATGCTTCAGCGATCCCGTCGGATGGACCGATTCGTCCTTCAGGTAGAGGTCGATCCCCCACTCCGCGCGCAGCGGGAATACGTGCAGATGCGTGTCGGCCGAGCGGTTGGCGTCGGCGTCGATGCGACGGACCGCCTCGTCCGCCCACTTTCTCCAGCCGAGGCTCCCACGACCGCTCGCGAACGTCACCAGGCTCACAGTGTCTCCGATACCGACTCGGCCGGTTCAGCTCATCCGGATGCTTCGAGCTCGTCGAGCCGCCCGGAGACGACGTCCCCGATCGTGGCGTGGCTCTGCTCGTTGCCGCTGACGGCCGAGACGAAGACCTGGCGCTCGAGCTCGTAGAGCTCTACGTCGCCTCGCGCGACACACGTCGCGACGCGGGGGATCTCGTGGAGCAACGCGATCTCGCCGAAGTACTGGCCGGTTCCGAGCGTCGCCACCAGCTTCCCGCCGTGGATCACGTCGACCTGACCCGACCCGACGAGGTAGAAGGTCTCGCCGCCCTCCCCTTCCCTGACGACCTCCGTGCCCGCGCGGACTGCGAGAGGCCGCAGACGCATCGCCAGCTTCTCAAGTGTCGTCGGGGCGAGCGGCTCGAAGAACGGCACCGACGCGAGGACTTCGAGCTCGCGCTGCGGGACGGTCGTCGCGTCGTCGACGGCTCGTAGCCGAGACCGGAAGATCACTGCGAGGACGGGCAGAATCGCACCGGTGGCGATCAGAGCGCCACGCGTGCCCAGACCGCCGACGAGCTGCGGGGCGGCGATCGAACCGATGCCGATCGCAGCCGAGCCGACGATCTCGAGCGTGGCGAAGACGCGGCCGAGCACGACGTCGACGACGGAGCGCTGGATCAGCGTGTAGCCGGCGATGTCGAGCATCGAGTTACCGGCGCCGACCGCCGCCAGGCAGAGGATCGCCCAGCCGAGGGTTGGCCAGACCACGACGAGGGCGATCGGTGCGCCCCAGAGCACGAGTCCCAGGCCGAAAGGGTCGGCGAGCCGCCGCCGGCCGAGGAGCGAGACACCGGCAAGGCCACCCGCGAGCGCGCCGGCGCCGAACGCGGAATTGAGGAAACCGACGCCCGAGTCGCCCGCCTGCAAGAGCTGGATCGACGCCGTCACCAGCAGCACGTTCAAGAGGCCGCGGACGAACGCCTGAGCGACGATCAGCCCCACGATCAGGCGCGGATTCGGCTCGTGAGCCAGGACACGGAATCCTTCCGCGACCTCTTTGAACGGCGTCCAGCCCCGCGGACGAGCCGCCCGCCGCCAGTTCGGCTCCCGCCCCATCCAGGCAAGGAGCACCGCGCAACAGAAGCACACCGCTGCGCTCACGGCGACGACCAGATAGGGACCGGTGACCGTGAGGAGAACGCCGGCCAGAGCTGGGCCGACGAGGACCGCCACGCCCTCGAACATGCTCGTCCCGACGTTCGCGGCGACTAGCTCCTGCGGCGAGCGCGCGAGCGTCGGCATGAGAGCGTAGTGCGCCGGACGGTACGGCCCTCCGAAGAACGCGATCAGCGCGACGAGCACCAAGACGAGCCAGGGACCGCCGTCCAAAGCCAGGACGGTGGCGGCGAGGCCCAACGCCGTCCCGCGTGCGAGCTGGATCGACAACAGGAGGCGCTGCCGGGGATACCGGTCGACGATGGCTGAGGCAAGCGGGATTGCCGCGACAGCGGCACCCATCCTGACGAGGCCGAGGATGCCGACGCCGGTCAGGCCCTCCTGTTCGTAGAAGTAAACGGAGAACGCGACGAAGGAAGCCCAGTCCGCCGTGTAGTTGCCGCACCAGGAGAGCAAGAGGGCCCGCAGCCGCGGGCTCCACAGGACGTCGCGGAGCGCAGCCAAGCGCACGAGCAGCGCGTGCACCTGCCCGACGCTCGCACGGCCGGCCCGAGTTGTCAACGAGGCGGTGTTCGCCGCCGCGACCGGCATGACGGGCGCGGCCCACAAACGCCCGCCGCCAGAAGTGCGCGCGCCGGAAGGCGCGCTTGCCGAGCCGAGCGGAAAGCGAAGCGGGCGAAGGCGGGAATGGGGGCGGGAGGATTCGAACCTCCGAAGGCAGAGCCAACGGGTTTACAGCCCGTCCCCTTTGGCCGCTCGGGAACACCCCCAGGGGACGGCCATTGTAGCCGGGGCCGGCTGGGCGCCTAGCAGAACCGGTTCAGCGGGGTCTTCCGGTCCCAGCGGTAGCCGTTCACGTTCGCACGGAGGACCGTCGTCCGGTAGCAGCCGGGACGGTGGCGGACACGGAACGTCTTGCGGCCGTTGCCGAGAGTGGTGCCGCGGCCGGTGAAGAACGGGTAGCCGCGTCGCCTGACGACGACGGAGACGAAGGCGTTGGGGACCGGCCGGCCGCGCAGGTCGACCAGCGTCACGGTCACGAGCACCGTCTTGCCCGCTCCGATGCCGTAGCGGACACCTGAGACGCGCAGCGGCCCTGGCGCGACCACGATCGGAGCCGAGGCGGTGAAGCCGCCGCCGGTCGCCGTCACGGTGCCCTGGCCGCCCTTCGCGCCGGCGGTGAACGTGACCGCGGCGCCGGCCCGAGGCTGGACCGTCCCGAGCCCTGCGGGTGCGACCGTCCAGGTCGCGCTCACGGGCACGGCGTTGGCGTACTGGTCGGCGCCGACGGCGTTCAGGGCCGTCGTGCCGCCGGCGGCAACGCTGCGCGCAGCGGTCGTCACCTTCAGCGAGACCGGGGCGCCGGGGAGGATCGTCTCGGACTGCGTCCCGCTGGTCACGCCGGCCGCCGAAGCGGTGATCGTCGACGTCCCCGCCTTCGTGTCGAGGTAGTAGAACGGCCCGGCCGAGACCCCGCCCGCGGGGATCGCGAGCGACAGCGTCGTCGTCCACGGGCCGGTCGGCGCGAGCGAGAACTGTGCCCTGGGCGAGTTGGAGCCGACCGTGACGTTGACCGGCGCCTGGGCGGGCTGAACCGCCCCGGTTGCGTTCAACAGCGTGAGCGCGATCGGCCCCGAGGGAGTGCCGGCGGGAATCGTCTGCGGCGGCGTTCCGAACGTCAGCACCGGCTGCGTCCAGATCCGGAAGGACTTCCAGACCTCGGTGAAGGCCGCGCCCGGCCAGTCCCCGGTGCACGAGGCGGTGCACGCCTCGATCCCGGGGTCGGCGGGCTGCCTCGGTTGGCCGGAGTCACGGATCGCGGCGGCGAGCCGGTCGAGGATCGCGGCGCTCTGGGAGACGAAGTCGACGTTCGCGAGGCCCGGGTTTCGCGGCGCCCAGGCGAAGCCCCAGTGGTCCTCCGGCTGACCGCTCACCGCGCTGAAGGAGCGCAACGCGTAGACCTGCTCGGAGACGAACGACTGCATCTGGTCGAACGGGATCGCCGTCCAGCCGTAGCCGGTCTCCCACGACCAGGCTGCGTTCGCCAGCGGGCTCGAGGCTGCCTGGATGAACGTCCGCCCGGGCTCGATCGCCGGCGGCGCGACGCGGGCGAGAACGATCTGGTGCTGGAGGTAGTCGTTCAGGTAATCGCGCCGCTGTTGCGGCGTCGTCCCGGGCATTGCCACCTTCCGGTAGTCGCCGTATACCTCCTGCGACCAGTCGGCCACGTACGCGCTCATGTCCGTCCAGAACCCGGTGTCGCCGAGCCAGTTCTGCAGGTTCGTCTGGTAGAGGGTCGTGTCCGGGACGGACTGTCCGATCCCGATGATCCAGACGGTGCCCTTCGTGGGCGGGCCACCGTCGCCGGTGTACAGGCCGCGGACGAGATCTCTGGCGTTCTGACGGTCGTTGCCGGTACCGACCCTGACCGAGGACGGGAACTCGTTCACGGCCCAGGTGTCGCCCGTCGAGACGTCGAAGCCGGCCGCCGCCATCCGCCGCCGCGCCTCCACGCCGGCGTCGAACCAGGTCGCGTTGTTCTCCGCCACCCACGTCCGCCAGCCGGCGAAGTTGATCTCGGCGAGCGCGTGGAAGTTCGGGCCGAGCGCGTGGATCTTGGCCGCCTCGCCGTTCCGCAACGTCGTCTTGCTGGCCGCAAGGGGCGGCACCGAGATGTAGTACTGCGCACATGGGGACGCCTGGGCGGCGAGTCTCGTCGCCAGCCGAAGCCAGTCGGTTTGCGCGTAGAAAATCCCGCGCAGCGGACGGCAGCCGGCCTGGACGCCGGCGTGCATGACGCTCGGCCGCTCGACCAGCCGCTTCCAGAGCTTCGCGGTTGCGGCCGGATCGAGCGAGGGGACGATCGGCGTGCGGGCGGCCTCGGCACGACCCGGACCGGCCGCGACGGCGACCAGGACGAAGAGGAGGACGGCTGCGACCCGCGCTCGCATCCGCGGAAGCATGCCGACTGGTTGTTACGGAGCCGTAATCACCTGCACGTGTTGCGAAGGCTGGCCGTGTTGTTCGACTCGTCCGACTCGGCCACGGCGTTCGTCCGGTCGACGACCGCGTTGTAGGTCACGACGCGGCAGGTCGACCAGGAGAACGTCGCCGATCCGCCCGGGGGCAGGCTCGGGACGGTGAACGTCCCGACGTAGGTGATCGTCAGGACCGAAGGGCCCGCTTCCCCCTTGCCCTGGTTCGTGACCGTGATCGAGAACCGGCTGAAGGAGGTGACGACGAGGTCGGGAAGCGGCTCCGCGATCGTCCAGGAGCGGGTCGCCGGTGGGCTCGTGTTTCCCGCCTTGTCGGTCGCGCGCACCGAGAAGGTGTGCGAGCCCGGGGCGAGCCCGTTGTAGGTCGCCGGGCTCTCGCACGCGCTGAATCCGCCGCCGTCGAGCGAGCACTGGAACGTCGATCCCGCTTCGTCGGCCGAGAACGCGAAGCTCGCCGAGGTGTCGCCGGTCGTTCCCGACGGGCCGGCTGTAATCGTCACCTTCGGCGGCGTCGTGTCGGGCGGCGTGTAGGTCCAGCTGACCGAGGCGGGCTGGCCGACGTTTCCGGCCTTGTCCGTCGCGCGGACCCAGAACGTGTGCGGGCCGGCGCCGAGGCCGCCGAGGTGTGCCGGGCTCGAGCAGGCGGCGTAGTCGGCCCCGTCGAGGCGGCATGCGAAGGTGACGTCCGGCTCGTTCGCCCGGAAGGCGATGTCGGCCGAGTCGGTCGGAGTCGTCGCCGCCGGGGCGATCGTCACCGTCGGCGCGGTCGTGTCGGGCGGAGGCGCCGGCGGAGGTGTCGGCTTGGGCTTCGGCGCAGGAGCCTTCGGCTTCGGCTTGCCGGTCGGCTTCGGGGCCGGCTTCGGCTTCTTCGAGGCAGGTTCGAGCTTGGGCTTCTGCGGCGGGAGGAGCGTCGGCGCCGTCGTGGTGGTTGTAGTCGTGGGCGTCGGCTTCGGCTTGGCCTTCGTCTTGGCCACGGGCTTCGGCTTCGGCTTCGGTTTCGTCGCCACAGCCACCTTCGGCTTGGGCTTCGCGTTCGGCTTGGTCGTGGGCGCGGACGTGACCGTCGTCTCGACCACGTCGGTCCCGCTTATCACGGACGGAGGCGTCGGGGTGGACGCCGGCGGTGCGGCGGCTCGGTGAGGGCTGTGCGTGAGCGCGACGGCGAGCGCCGTCCCGCCGCCGGCGAGGACGAGCGCGCCGACGACGCCGAGCACCACCAGGACCGAGCGGCGGGCGATCCGGCTGCCTGCGCGCGACCGCCAGTAACCGGCCCGCTCGAGCCGCTCCTCGACCGCAGCGCGGGCGTCGTCCGCCCCGAGCGGCAGGAGCAGCAGGCGGTAGCGCCGCGACGCCTCTTCCATGTCGGCGAGAGCGGCCTGGCACCGCTCGCACCCCTCGAGGTGAGCGAGCGTCTCGTCTCGACGCGGCCCCTTCAGCTGCCCGTCGAGGTGAGCGGCGAGCAGGGGGAGGAACCGGCGGCACTCTTCCGGCAGCCGCTCGGGGTCGACCTGCGCGAGTCGGAGCTCGGTGCGCAGGCTCTCGCGGGCGCGGAAGATCAGCTGCGCAACCGCATTCTCCTTCATCCCGACGAGCTCGCCGATCTCGGCGTACGAGCGTTCCTCGAGCTCGCGGAGAGCAAGGACGAGCCGTTGGCGCGGCTGGAGCCTCGCGTTCGCGACGCGAACCTCCTCCTGCTGCCGGACGAGGAGGAGGCGCCGCTGCGGATCGTCCTCGATCGGCGTCGGCAGCGCGGGCTCCGGCACGTCGGCGACCGGCTGCTGGCGCTTGGTCCGCTCGACCTGCTTGAGGAAGAGATTGCGCGTGGTCGTGAACAGGTAGGGCGCGATCTCCGCCGTCTCGGGGTCGAGCCGGTCGAGACGCGGCACGGCGCGGACGAACGTCTCCTGGACGAGGTCGTCCGCGTCGTGCACGTTGCCGGTCAGCCGGTAGGCGAACGCACGCAGCCGGGGCTGATACTCGGCGTACAGCTCCTCCCACGCCTGCCGGTCGCGAGCCCGGAGACGCCGGAGGAGCTCGGCGTCAGGCGTCCGGGCGACGGTCGCCATCGGTGGATTGTAGGTCGGCGCGGGTGCGGAGGTATTCCTCGAAAGCGGCATGTTTGGCGAGCGTCCGCTCGATCGCCGCGATCCCTCGGGCTGCCCACTCATGGAGCCAGAGCTCGTCGACGTCGAGGGCGTGCGGGTCGAGGTCGAAGGTGCTCATGACGGCCACTCGTAGTCGAGGTCGACCGTCGCGAGGACTTGGATCTTCACGTAGTCGTCCGCCGGCCCGAAGACGAAGTAGGCATCGTGACCGGGAAGCTGGCTGACGCCGGTTCCATACCACCCGGGAAGAGCGCCCGAGAGGATGTCCTTGAGGCGAAACGTGCCCCCCACCCTGGTGTGCTGCCCGCTGAGATTCACGGACTCCCACCGGTCGCTGGAACTCGCCTCGACCCTGCAGTTCTTGAAGATGACCCCGTCGCATTCCTCTGCCGTGACACCGACCTGGAGCTGGGGGTCGCCGTTCGCCGAGAAGCGGTAGAAGACGCCCGGGCGGCTGGTTCCGCGCGCCTTCGCGGAGGCGACCTGGCCGGAACGGAGCTTGAACCAGCCGTTGCTCGTCCACTCGTCGCCGGCGAAGAAGTAGCGGAAGAAGAGCTCGCCCTTCGCCTTGCCCGTGTCGCCGTCGTTGATGATCTTGATCTTCTGGACTGTGACGAGGGCGGTCGCGCGCACCGTGTTGAACGTGCCGCGGCGCTCCGAGATGCGACCCTGGGCATCGGTGGCCCGGACGACGACGTGGTAGGTCATCCCCGGCAGCAGCTTGCGGACCTGCGGCTTCCAGGAGCGGACGAGCCACGGGTTCGTCTGGTCGAAGACGATTTCGTGGAACGCCTGGTCGGCCGCGACGATCAGCTGGATCCGTGCGTTCGTCGAGGTCTTCAGCTCGGCGTTCGCGACTGCGCCGTCCGGCGGCGCCTGGGTGAAGAGCGCCTTGGTGATGCACTGCACCGAGCAGCCGAGCCCGGAGTCGATCCCGCCGGGTCCACCGATGCCGTTGGTCTTCACCGGCAGCGTCTCGAACGTGCCGGCGCGGGTGGACGACCGGCCCTCAAGATCGGTCGCCTTGACCCAGATGTCGTAGGTCGAGTCCGGCTTGAGCCCGAGAAAGAACGCCGTCCGGGTCAGGCCGCCCGGCACGGCCAGATGCACGGTCTTCATCTGCGCGAGCGTGAGGTCCTCGTCCGTGTGCGCCGGGGGGTGCGGCTTCACGGTCACGGTCACCGAAGCTGTCACGGTGGTGTCGATCTCGACCTTGGCCGAGCTCGCGGTCGCCGTGACGACCGCCTTCTTGACGCACTGGACGGCACAGCCGGTGCCGGCCGTGATCTGCGGGCCGTCGTCGGCGCGGGCGGCTCCGGTCGCAACGGCCAACGCCGCGGCGAGCGCGGCGAGGGCCGATGTGGTGAGGATGTGGGTGCGGGTCATCGTGCTCCTCCTTGTCCATCCGGCGGTCCCGTTCCGCCGTCTGGGAGGAGAACCCGCTCGGAGGTGATTCCTTACGGCGTGATCAGGAAGCGCCCGGTGACGAGGAAGGGAAACCCGGGATACAGGTACGTGCAGGTGACAAGGTCGTGCCCGCGTTCGATGCCGGGATTGGTCCGCACGACGACCGGGTTGCCGTCGCCGTCGACGAACGAGATCTCCTGGGCGACGGCGACGAACGTCGTGCCCGCGATCTGGAAGGGCAGCGCGTTGTTCTGGGCGATCGAGACCCCGGTGTACGTCGCGCCGGAACAGTTCAGGGTGACGGTCACCGTGTTCTTGTTGTTCGGATCCGCGCTTGCAGACCCGGCGACGACGAGCGCAGCTGCGACGACGGTCGCGACGAGAATGGAACGCATTGACTCTCCTCTCGATTGCTTACGATGTAAGTAGACGTGAGCTTACAGCGTAAGTTGACGCCGAAGCGGCGCTTGTCGAGGGAGGTCGTCCTGCGGGAGGCAGTCGCGCTCGTGGATGCGCATGGTCTGGCGGCGCTCAGCATGAGATCGCTTGGTCGCAGGTTGGGGGTCGAGGCGATGTCGATCTACAACCACGTGCCCGGGAAGGACGCCCTCCTGGACGGCCTCGTCGAGTCCGTCCTCTCGGATGTTCATTCCGAGGCCGCGGCCTGGCGCGAGGCGGCCCGCGAGATCGCCCGCCGATACCGCGAGGCGGGCAGGCGCCACCCCGAGATCGTGATGCTCTCGGCCACGCGCCGCTACACGACCCCACCGTGGGCGCGGCCGACCGAGGATCTGCTTGCCGCCTTTCGTCGCGGCGGTTTCAACGGTTCGAGCGCCGTGCACGGGTACCGGATCGTCAGCGCCTACATGACGGGATACGTATTCGGCGAGCTCCGCCTCATCGGCGCTCCGTCCCTGGACCAGTACCTCGAGCAGATCGACCGATCCGAGTACCCAATCATGCACGAGCTCGCCGACGCGCTCTCGGGCCTCGACCGCACCGCCGAGTACGAGCTCGGGCTCGAGCTGATCCTCGACGCGCTGGAGCGGTACCGCGACTCAGCGGGGCCGTGAGCACGGCCGCGGGCGCGGCCTGTGCCGCGCCCGCGAATGGTTCCGTCAGTGAGTGCTAGGAGGCGACGTTCGCGCAGATTGCGTAGCCGATCACCCACCAGCTCGTCCCGGTCGCGTTGACCTCGTCGCCGGTGGCACGCCAGGTGGTCGCATCCTTGGGGTAGCTCTCGTCGAGGGCGACGTCGCCGCCCGCGTTGTAGAGCCGGGCGCCGCCGCCGATCAGCTTCTTGCTGCCCGGGCAACCGATGTCGAGCGTCTTGCTGTTCGCCGAGCTGTGCGGGCTCTCGGCGGTGACGATCTCGACACCCGCGAGGCCGGGCGAGCCCTGCGGGCCGGCCGGCCCGGCAGGCCCCTGCGGCCCGACCGGCCCAGGCGGCCCCTGCGGCCCGACGGGGC
>JBKPMR010000020.1:0-22184 GCA_046732255.1 Actinomycetota bacterium | reverse complement strand
GGCCGCACCGGCCGGCTCTTCGCCGCCGAGCACTGGGGTCTCGAGCCCGACCTGATGCCGGTCGCGAAGTCCCTCTCCGGCGGATACGTCCCGGTCGGCGCGCTCCTGATGAGCGACGCGGTCTACGACGCGGTGTTCGTCTCGCTCGAGCATGCGTTCAGTCACGGGTCGACCTTCGCGCCGAACGACTACGCCACCGTCGCCGGCCTGGCGACGCTGCGCGAGCTCGACGCGCGCGACCTGGTCGGCGCCTCTGCGCGGCTGGGCGAGCTGCTGCTCGAGCGCACGCGGCCGCTGGTCGAGCGCGACCAGGTGGTCAAGGAGGTGCGAGGGCTCGGGCTCATGTGGGCAATCGAGTTCGGCGAGCCCGACAAGGGTCGCACCACCTGGCGGATGCTCGAGCGCATGCAGCCGGGCATCTTCGCCCAGCTGGTCGTCGTCCCGCTGTTCACCGACCACCGGATCCTGAGCCAGGTCGCGGGCCACCGGGTGAACGTGGTCAAGGGGCTCCCGCCGCTGACGATCTCCGAGGACGACGTCGACTGGTTCGCCGGCGCGCTCGACCAGGTGGTCGGCGAGGCGCAGAAGATGGGGCGCTCGATGACCAGCTTCGCCTTGCGGGCCGCGCGGGCGGGCCGGACGAAGAAGCCGGCGCTCAGCGGGTCCTCGTAGTGGACGGTCCTCACTCGGCCGATCTCGAGTCCTACGAAGAGCGGCTCGCCGCCGTCACGATCGGCGAGCTTCGACCGCTCGCGAGCAGGATCGAGCTCGCGGACTACGACCCCGACTGGCCTGCGCTCTACGCGCGCGAGGAAGAGCGCATTCGTTCGATCCTCGGTGCTCGAGTGATCCGGATCGAGCACACCGGGTCGACGTCCGTCCCGGGCTTGCCGGCGAAGCCGGTCATCGACATCACGCTCGAGGTGCCCGACGCGTCGGCGGAGCGCGAGTACGTTCCGGATCTCGAGGCCGCGGGCTATGTGCTCAGGATCCGCGAGCCGGATTGGTTCGAGCACCGTCTCTTCAAGGGCCCGGACACGGACGTGAACCTGCACACGTTCTCGGCCGGCTGCGAGGAGACGGAGCGAATGGTGCTCCTGCGAAACCGGTTGCGGAGCAACGCGGCCGATCGCGAGCTGTACGCGCGCACCAAGCGTGAGCTCGCGGCGCGCGACTGGACCTACGTGCAGCAGTACGCGGACGCGAAGACCGCGGTGATCCAGGAGATCCTGGCCCGCGCCGAGGCCGGCACAGGCGTCGCGCCGGCCTAAGAGCGCCTAACGCAATGAGCAGTTGTGTCCCCGGGCCGCGCTGGGCGGCGCGCTGCGGCGTCCTCAGTCGCCCCGATAGTTAGCCCACTATCGGGCTCCCTGCGTCCTTGCATCGCACTCGCCCATCGCACCCCGGGAACGAATACTCATTACGTTAGGCGCTCTAAGCCTCTCGCGGCTCCCAGCGGAAGGTGCGCGCGGAGAGGATCAGTCCGGCCAAGCCCCAGGCGGCGACGACAGCGACCTGTTCCCAGTTGTCCCAGATCGGCTGATTGAGCACCACGATGTTGCGCATCAGCCGGATGAAGTGCGTCAGCGGCAGGATCTCGGAGATCACCTCGAGGAAGTGCGGGAACGACTGCGCCGACCAGAACGCCCCGGCGAGGAACGACACGGGCAGGTAGACGGCGTTCACCACCGCCGAGGCTCCGTCGCCGGAGCGGATCACGCCGGTCAAGGCGATCCCCATCGCGGCGAACGCGAGCGTCCCGAACACCACGGCGAGGATCACCGAGGGCCACTCGTGCGGCAGCGGGACGTCGTACAGCACCTTCGCCAACGCGATCAGGGCGACCGCCTCGATCGAGTAGACGATCACGGTCGAGGTGATCACCGAGCCGAGGTACGTCGCCGGCGGGAGCGGCGTGCCGCGCAGTCGCTTGAGCACCCCGCTCTCGCGCCGGATGACGAGCACGATCGCCAGTCCGGCGAACGCGGTCGAGACGACCCCGTAGCCCAGGATCCCCGCGAGCAGGTATTCCGACGCCTTGATGCCGTGCTCCTTCTTGATCGTCTCGTCGCCGTACACCGATCCGAGCAGCACGAAGATGAGAATCGGGAAGAGGAAGGTGAAGAACGCGAGCTCGCGGCTACGCCAGTAGAGCCGCTGCTCGCCGGTCAGCTGGTGGCGGAAGAGCCTCACGCCGTCGCCTCCTCGTCGCCCGTGAGGGCGAGGTAGATCTCCTCCAACGTCGGCCGGCGGACGCTCAGGTTCTCGAGGTCGCGTCCCTCGCCGAGCGCCTTCGTCGTCAGCTCGTGCAGGACCCGGGTCGGCTCGTGGGTCGAGACGACGACGTCCTCTCCGTTCCAGCGGTAGCGGATCTCCGTCGCGGGTGCAGTGCCGGTGAGATCTGCCGGACGGCCGATCGCCGCGATCCTCCCTTCGCGCAGGACGGCGACCCGGTCGGCGAGGCTCTCCGCCTCGTCGAGGTAGTGGGTCGTGAGCAGGATCGTCTTGCCGAGTGCGCGCAGCGACCGGATGACCTCCCACGCGGCGCGGCGTGCGGCCGGGTCGAAGCCGGTCGTCGGCTCGTCGAGGAACAGCACTTCGGGGTTGCCGATCAGACCGAGCCCGAGATCGAGCCGGCGCTTCTGCCCACCGGAGAGCGTGCGGACGCGGGCCGCGCGCTTCTCCTCGAGCGCGACGAGCTCGACCACCTGGTCGACGTCGAGGGGGTCCCGGTAGTAGCCCGCGAACAGCTCGAGGCTCTCGACGACGCTGAGGTTGGGATACATCGCTGACGACTGCAGGACCACACCGATGCGGTTCCGCCAGGCGAGGTCGGCTCGTTGCGGATCCTGGCCGAGCACCTCCACGGCCCCGCTGTCGCGCGGGCGGTACCCCTCGAGGATCTCGACCGTCGTCGTCTTGCCGGCTCCGTTGGGGCCGAGCAGTCCGAAGACCTCGCCCGCCGCGATCTCGAAGTCGATGCCGCGCACCGCTTCGTGCGAGCCGTACGTCTTGTGCAGATCCTTGACGGAGACCGCCGGCATGCGTGATATATCTACCAGATATATCGCTCCTTGTCACCCACTGCGCGCGTCATTCTCGGGATGCTCAGGCTCGGGAGCAGGACCGGGTACGACATCAAGCAGAAGATCGAGCTCTCGACGCGCTTCTTCTGGGGCGCGAGCTACGGCCAGATCTACCCCGAGCTGAAGCGACTCGCCGTCGCGGGGCTGGTCGAGGCCGAGCACGATCCGCGAGGCGGCCTGAAGCGCACGGCCTACCGCCTGACGGCGGCCGGCGAGCGTGTCCTCCACGAGTGGCTCACCGACCAGGGGCCGCAGCTCTTCGAGATGCGCGACGAGGCGCTTCTGAAGGTGTTCTTCGGCGACCTGCTCACGCCGGAGGAGCTGCTCTCGATCGTCCGTGCGCGGCGCGAGTGGTGCGAACGGACGCTCGAGCTCTTCCACCAGATCGACGAGCTGGCGGTGACCGGCTGGGGGCCGCGGGAGTCCCCGACGGAGGCGCTGCACTACGGGCTCGAGCTGATCGAGTGGATGCGCGGCTGGTACGAGCGCAAGGAGGCCGAGCTCACAGCTCGAGCACGGCCAGGCCGGCGGGCGGAAACGCCGCGTCCGGCTCGTCGCCGAGCTCCGCGCTGATCCGGCTGCAATCCGGCTGGTGCCCGACGACGACCACGGCGTCGCCCCGTCCGGCAACGGCTGCGCGGAGGGCTTCGGCATCGGCTCCGGGCGCGAGGCGCTCGTCGGTTTCGACCCTGGAGCCGAAGGGCCGTGCGAGCTCGGCCGCGGTCTCACGTGCGCGCAGGAGCGGGCTCGAGAGCACGGCGTCCGGCCGCACGCCTTCGGCGGCGAGGCGCGTTGCCAGCTCCCGCGCGGCGGCACGCCCGGCCGAGGTCAGGCGGCGGAGGTCGTCCGGCTCCCCGGGCGCGGCCTCGGCGTGGCGGACGAGGTAGACGCGCACGCCGCCAGGATACGGCCGGGGCTAGTAGCCGGAGGCGGCGAAGACGGCGTTCGCGATCGCGCGGTACCCCGCGTCGGTCGGATGCGGGTCGTCGCGCCTGCAGATGAAGAGGAGGGCGCAAACCCTCGCCCGCTCTCGGCCGACGCTGCCCTGTGGGTTGAACACCGGCATCAGGTCGGCGAACCGTGCCTTGGCTCCCGTCGTGGCCCGTCGGATCGCCTCGCCGAGGGAGCGGAAGAGCGGATCGGTGCGCGCGAGGTCGTCGGCGTTGAAGTTCCAGGTGCCGTTGACGATGATCTCCGCGTTCGGGGCGGCCGCCCGAAGACGGCGAAGGATGTCGCCGAGGCGGGCGGCGATGTGGGCGATCGCCGCCGGCGCCCGCTTCTTGATGCACGCGAAGTCGCCCCGGCAGGCTTCGGCGACCGGGTCGATGTCGTTGCCCCAGAGATGGATCGTGATCGGGCTGACCTTCCCGCGATGAGCGGCGAGGAAGGCGAGGGCAGCCTTCATCTGCGTGCCGCGAAACGGATCGTGGAGCTTCCGTCCCTCGGCGAGCCACGGGCAGCCTCCGTGGACGAAGCTGACGGTCGACTCGCCGGGGCAGCTGTAGTTGACGACGCGGATGCTCGGTGCGATCTGCCGAAGCCGCTTCGCGAAGACGTCGACGTATCCGGTCCGGTAGCCCGACGGCGGGAGCCCCCTGTCGTACTTGTCCGGCTGGAGGCCGTAAGCGATCGAGTCGCCGAGTGCCAGGTAGTAGCTCTGCGGCGACTGCCGTTCGCCGCCGGCATTCGCTGCGAAGCCGACGAGGCAGCCGGCGGCGAACGCGCCGGCAACAAGTGCCTGCCGCAACATGCTGAAACCGCGACTATACAGCTGTATCCCGAGTCCAAGAGAGACGACGACTCGGCGCGTCCGTCGGTCGCCAGCTGCCTACGTGCGAGGGCGGCGCCTGCGCCGGCCGCCTCGGGGCAAGATGTACCAGAGCACGAGAGCGACCGCGATGACCGCCGCCGCGATGGCGACGATAGCAACCGTGGAGGCGGCGACGATCACGCCCGGTTGATACCCCGGCCGCCTCAAGCAAAACGAGACGGATCCGGGGACGAGGCCCGTGCACGGCTAGAGTCGACCCCATGCCGAGGTACCGCTACAACGTCGTCGACGTCTTCACGGACACGCCGCTGACCGGCAACCAGCTCGCCGTCTTCACGGACGCTCGCGGCATCCCGGAGGACATGCTCCAGCCGCTCGCTCGCGAGATGAACTACAGCGAGACCGTGTTCGTCTATCCGTCCGAGACGGCAGACGCGCGGGTCCGGATCTTCACGCCGGGGGTCGAGCTGCCCTTCGCCGGCCATCCGACGCTTGGGTCGGCGTTCGTCCTCGCCGGGCCGCTCCAGGTCGACGAGATCAGGCTGGAGACCGGAAGCGGCATCGTTCCGGTCCGGCTCGAGCGGGAAGGCGCCCGCATCGTGTTCGGACGGATGGAGCAACCGATCCCGACCGTCGAGCCGTTCGAGGACACGGCCAGGCTGTTCGCCGCACTCGGCGTGTCGGGCTCCGAGCTCCCGGTCGAGCTCTACGACAACGGCATGCGCAACCTGTATGTCACCCTCGGCGCCGAGGAGGAGGTCGCCGAGCTCAAGCCCAACCTTTCGGTGCTCGCCGACCTGGGCGAGGTTCTCGGGATCAACACGATCGCGGGCTCCGGCTCGTCGTGGAAGACCCGGATGTTCGTCCCGGGCGGCGGAATCGCCGAGGACCCCGCGACCGGCTCGGCGGCAGGGCCGCTCGCACTCCACCTCGCGCGGCACGGGCGGATCGGCTTCGGCGACGAGATCGAGATCACTCAGGGCGTGGAGATCAACCGCCCGTCGAAGCTGTACGCCCGAGTCGACGGCGATGCCGAGCGGGTCGAGCGGGTCGAGGTCGGCGGCGCGGCCGTCGTCGTCGCGCGGGGCGAGTTCCAGCTGTAGCCCAAGTAACACAGTGTTACTTGCAGGTTCGGCGCTGAGGTGTGACACCTCGGTGACGGGTTGGTGGCGACGATTGCCGGAATGGTGACGATGGCGCCGCGGATCTCGGGCCGGTTGATCGAGGCGATCGCCCGCTTCGACGATCGGAACAGGCCGATCGCGGAGACCTATCGTCGGGTCGGCGCGGAGGCGGAGCGCCTCGGCTTGACGAGGCCGAGCTACCAGCGCATTCGCGAGCTCGTTCACCAGATGCGGAACCTGCGGCCGGGGTTGTCGGTGTCGGATCTGGTGCGGATCGTGTGTATGCCGTTGAAGGGGACCGATGATGCGATCGGCCGACTCCAAGAGCTGGGGGTGCGGCCGGCCCCGCTGTGGGGGGTGGGTTCTGAGCGCCGTCGGCCGCCCTAGTAACACTGTGTTACAAGGGCCCTTCGGCTCGGGTTAGAGCGCGACGGCTTCGATCTCCGGCAGCTCCACGGGCAGGCTGCGCCAGAAGCGGCCGCCGTCGCGGGAGACGTACAGCCGGTTGCGGGTCGCATACAGGACGAGGTCCGGGTCCTCGGTCGACACGGCGACCGCCCGGCCGAGTGGGAGGCCCCGGCCCGACTCGCGCCACGTTCGGCCGGTGTCATGGGAGACGGCCAGCGGCGGCTTCGCGTCGACGACGGCGACGACGGTCGAGCCGGCCGCGGCGGCGGCGACGAGTCGCGGCAGCGAGACCGAGGGCAGCGGCGACGGCTCGAAGGCGGCGTCCGGGTCGAGCGCGACGAGGGTCTCGTCGTCGAGGTCGACGAGGGCGACGCCGTCCGTGGTCTTGACCGAGGCGATCACGCCGCTCTCCCCGCGAGCATGTCGGTCACGAGCGCGGCCGCCCGCCGGGCGGCCGACGTCGGCGCGGTGCCGGTACTCCGCGCGGCGAGGTAGGCGGTCGCGAAGACGTCGCCCGCACCCGTCGGGTCGGCCGACCGCACCGCGTGTGCGCGGACGAGCTCCGCGACGCCGTCGGCGTAGACGATGCAGCCGCGCGAGCCGAGCGTGACCACCACCTCACGGACGCCGAGCTGAGCGAGCGCACGCTCGTCGTACCCGTCGACCAGCAGCTCCGCCTCCTCCTCGGACAGCTTCAGGATCGAGATCGAGCTCAGCAATGAGGCGTCGTAGTCGCCGTCCAGGGTCAGCGGTCCGACCTGCGGCAGGCGCGCCAGCCCCTGGCCGTCGAGCGACACCCTGCGGCCCCGCGCGAGCGCGGCGAGCGTCTCGGCCGGAAAGTCGGCGCGGGTGAGAGGAGCAACGTGCACCCACCGTGCATCGGCGAGCGGACCGATCGTCTCCGCCGGCGTCCATGGGTCGGCGATCGCCTCGACGGTCATGTTTCGCCGCTCGCTCTCGTACGAGAACGAGAACGCGGCCGAGACGGAAGAGTCCTGCCAGACCACGGGAACGCCGAGCCGGATCAGCGGCGGCAGGAGCAGCTGGCGGTCGGGTGCCGCGCACTTGGCAACGATTACGGCCGGCGCGCCGAGAACCCGCAGCGCCCGCGCCGCGTAGAACGGGCAGCCGCCGATCCGGGGAGCTCCACCGTCGACCGAGTCGAGCGACAGGGAGCCGACGACCGCGACCGTCATCGGGACCGGACCGCGACGCGGCCGAGGGCGACGAGGAGCGCGACCGCAGCGACGACGCCGACCGCTTCGAGCGCGACGCCGCCGTTGAGCGGCGTTGCGGCGGCGGCGAGCACGACCAGGCCCGCCAGCACGCCACCCAGCGCGACGACGACGAGCGTGGCCGCCCGACGCGCCGCGAGCATCGGCTCGGGCGTCCCGGCTCGGCGCTCGAGGGCCGCGAAGGCAAGCTCTGCCGTGACCAGGAAGACGGCGCCGTAGAGCGGCGCGCGGACGTCGATCGTGTCCCCGCGGAGGACGAACAACAGGGCGTACTCCCCGCCGAGCAGCGCCAGCGCCGCCGTGATCAGCGGCGTCAGTCGAAGCAGCAGAGCGGCGACCAGGACGCCGACTGCGGTGCCCCCGACGATCGCGAGCACGACACCCAGGCGTGCCGCGACGACCGCCGCGTACACCGCGAGGCCGGTCGCGGCGAGAACCGCCGCGGCCCCGAGGATCAGCCGCGCGCGAGCGTGGCGTAGCGCCGGAATGCCGTCACCTCCTCGATCGGTCTCGCGAGCGGGTCGGTCTCCCGCCACTCGACAACCGGGACGCCCGCTGCGTGGAACCGGGCGCGGAGCGCCTCGCGCTGGAGGCGCCACAGCCGGTAGGCGAGCTGCTCCGCCTCGGTCTCGCCGGGGTCGATGAAGGCGGTCGGGGCCAGCTCGATCACGTCGAGGTCGAAGCCCCGCGCGCGAAGGTGGAGGAGCGCCCCGACCGAGCGCTCGTCGAGCAGCGGCGTGAGGGCGACGACGAGCGCCTGCGGCGGCAGCGTCCGGGCGGGCACGATGTCGATCGCCTTCCACGCGGCGCTGAGCATGATCTCGGTGTCGAGCAGCGCGTCGACGATCCGGTACAGCTGGGCGAGCCCGCCGCCGGGGGCGAGCCAGCGCAGGTAGCCGCCGAACGAGATGAGGCCGACCCGGTCGCGCCGCCGGATGTAGCGGCCGGCAAGGGTGGCGGCTGCGCGGACGGCGAGGTCGAGGGTGCTGCGCGAGCCGCGGCGCACGTCGGCAAAGCTGTCCACGAAGAGGACGATGTCGACGTTCCGCTCCGGATGCTGCTCGTTCACCCAGAGCTCTCCCCGGCGCGCGCTGGCCCGCCAGTTGATGCGCCGCACGCGGTCGCCGAAGGCGAACGGCCTCAGGTCGGCGAACTCGAGGCCCTCGTCCTTGGTGCGGGCGAGCTCGTCGCCCGAATAGAGCTGCGTCTCGGCGGGGCGGAGCAGGCGCCGCAGGGCCTCCTCGCGCGGATACACCTTGATCGGCACGCCCGCAGGGATCCGGCCGGTTCGCGCGAACAGGCCGAACCCGTCACGCGCGCGCACCGTCAGATCGCCGACGCGGTACGCGTCCCAGCGGTCGGCGCGCAGGCGCAGGGTCAGCGTCCGGCCGCCGCTCGGGAGCCGGACCGCCATCGGGTTGGCGCCGTCGGCGACGGTCACGCCCGGAGGAAGCTCGAGGAGCAGCTCGAGCCGCTCGATCGCATGTGCAGCGGCGAGGTCGATCTCGACCGTCAGCTCGTCGCCCTCGATCAGCCGGTCGCCGGCGACTCGTACCGTGGCGCGCAGGTCGGGGTCGGCGGCGCCGAGCAGGCCGAGCCCGAGCAGCAGGAGGAACGGGGCGCCGAGCGCCGCGAGCTCGGGACGCCGGGTGACCAGCGCGGCGATCAGCGCGATGCCGCCGAGCGCCGCGTAGGCGGTCAGCTTCGGCGACGCCGCCCGGTTCACCGCTCTTCCGCCGGCGGTGTCGGCACCGTCGCCAGGCGTTCCGCGACCACGTCCTCGCCCCGGATCTGCTGGACCCAGAGCTCCGGCCGCAGCGAGAGCCGGTGCGCGAGCGCGGGCGCCACGACCGCCTTGACGTCGTCGGGAACGACGAAGTCGCGTCCGTCCAGCGCAGCCCGCGCGCGCGCGAGCTTCATGATCGCGAGCGTGCCGCGCGGGCTCGCGCCGACCTGGACACTCGGGGCGTCCCGCGTCGCGCGGACGACGTCGACGATGTAGTAGCCGACGCTCTCGGCGACGTACACGTTCTCGAGCGCCTGCTGCATCTCGCGCAGCGTCGCCGCGTCGACCACCTGGTCGAGCACGACCTCGTCCGCCCGCCGGTCTCGGCGGTGCTCGAGGATCCCGAGCTCGTCGTCGCGCGACGGGTAGCCGACCGAGATGCGGAGCAGGAAGCGGTCGAGCTGGGCCTCGGGCAGCGGGTAGGTGCCCTCGTGCTCGATCGGGTTCTGGGTCGCCAGGACCAGGAAGGGCCGCCCGAGCGGGCGTGTCAGCCCCTCGCTCGTCACCTGGTGCTCCTGCATCGCCTCGAGCAGCGCCGCCTGCGTCTTCGGCGGAGCGCGGTTGATCTCGTCGGCGAGGAGGAGGTTGGTGAAGATCGGTCCCGGCCGGAACTCGAAGTCGGCGGTGCGCTGGTTGTAGACCGAGGAGCCGGTCACGTCGGACGGCATCAGGTCGGGCGTGAACTGGATCCGGCCGAAGCCGAGGCCGGTCGCCTGCGCGAACGAGCGGGCGATCAGGGTCTTCGCGAGCCCGGGGAAGTCCTCGATCAGCACATGGCCGTCGGCGAGCAGCCCGAGCAGCACGAGCTCGAGCGCCTCGCGCTTGCCGACGACTGCGCGTTCGACCTCGTCGAGGAGCCGGTTGGACCGCGCGGCTACCTCGGCGACCTTCACAGCTCTTCCACGGCCGCGACGATCGCGGCGATCCGCTCGATCGGCAGACCGGGGGCGTCGTGGTCGCGGGGGCGCGGGCGATCGGGGCGGACCAGATCCCAGGTCTCCGGTCCGAGGAGAGCCTCCGCCGAACCGGCTGGAGCGTCGAGGTCGATGCCGCGCAGCCTGAGCCGCGTCGCGGCGACCTGCCGAATGGTCGGACGGAGCCGGTAGTAGGCGTCGAAGGCGGTCTCGGTCGAGAGGGCGACCTCGCGCTCGAGCTTCACCAGCTCCCGCGGCCGGGGCGCCCGGATCTGGGCGGGCGGCGGGACGTCGAGCCGCGTCGGGCGCTCGCGGGGCAACGTTCCGAGGGTGCGGGCGATCGCGAGCAGCAGCCCGAGGGTGCCGACCGCGATCAGGTAGGCGTCCGCGGCAGGCGCCGCCTGTCCGGGCGCGAACGCGATCGCGATTCCCAGGCCGAGGGTCGCGAGCACGGTCAGGAGGACGAACGTCCGCAGCGCGATCAGGGCGCGCTCCGCAGGTCGTCCCTGAGCGACTCGAGCGCGTCGATCGCCTCGTCCTTCATCGCGCGGTCGATCGCATGCGGGCTGAATCTCGCGCGCTCGAACAGCCGCGTCAGGCGCTCGACCGACGCAGTCTGGGCCCCGACCTCCGGGAGCACCCGGCCGAGGTACTCGCGCGGCGCCTCGTCCGCGCGGCGGCGCAGTCCGACCTCCGCGAGCGCATTCTCCATCTGCGCGTACGCGGCGATCACCGCTTTGCGTGGATCGGGCTCGGCGCGCAGGTCGGCGATCGTCCGCTCGATCACGGCGGCGAGCTCGGCGGCCACCTGCGTGCCTCTCGGCTCGGTGCGTCGATGCTCGCGGACGAGCCAGACGGCGGCGCCGAGCGCCAGGACGGCGAGGGAGGAGACGACGATCACCGGCCCCCAGTCGAAGCGGACGACACCGGTCGTCTTGCCGCCGTGCTTCGTCAAGCCGAGGAGTTGGCTCGCCGGGTTGCTGTGCAAACCATGGTGGTCATGCACGTAGCGGAGTACGAGGACCGCGACGACGCTCACCGCGATCATCGAGATCAGCACCGCCGGCATCCAGTTCTTGCGCGCGGGCAGAGTGCTGACGACGTCGTCATCGCGGCCGGCGACGAACAGGTACAGCGCCACCGGGACGACGACGACCGCCAGCGCGACGATCAGCAGGAGCACGTACTCGAGCAGGATGTCCCGGCTGATCGAGCGGGTGTGGCCGCCGCCGGCCGGTGTGTGTGCCCGGCTCGCCAGTCCGACCGCCGCGACGAGGGCGACGCCGACGAGCGCTCCGACCAGGATCCGCCCCGATCCCTTCCCTCCGCCCATGGCGGAATGCTACGGGGGGCTAGGTCTCGGCGAAAGCCTCCGGCGTGCGCCTCGAGCGGGCGAGAAGCGCGGCTGCGCCGGCGAGCAGGAACGCCGCCGCAAAGCTCGGCAGCGAGGCCGTGAAGTCGATCGGGGCGGGGTCGGTGTGGGCGACCCACCGCTGCCACCAGCCTGGTCCCTGCGGTGAGAGCCACTGGTAGAGGCCGAAGCCGACAAGCCAGGCGACGATCATCTCCGGCCGGAACGCCGGGCCGTCGAAGACCTTCTCGCGCGTGTAGTGCATGCCCTCGACCAGCCAGTCGGCGAGCAGGACGCCGAGCAGCGGCACGAAGAAGGAGCCGAGCAGGAAGAGGAAGGTCGCGAAGTTGGACAGATCGAGCACGAGCGCGCCGACGGTGGCGAGCGCGGCGCTCGTCACGATCAGCAGCCGCTGGGGGATGCGGGGCACGACGTTCTGGAGCGAGACGGCAGTGGAGTAGACGTTCGCGAACGCCTCGTCGCTTTCGTCAACGGTCACCGCGAGCAGTGCGAGCACCGAGACGACGCCTCCGGCGACGACGGCGGCCGGGAGCTGCGCAGGGTCGGAGATGTCACGCGCGAGGAAGAGGAGCACGCCGAGCGCGTACAGCCAGACGACGGGGATGAAGTAGCCGATCGACGCGCCCCAGAACGACGACCGCCTCGTCCTCGTGAAGCGCGTGTAGTCGGCGGCGAGGGGGGTCCACGAGATCACGCTGGCGAGCGTCAGGTCGACGCCCTGCCAGAAGGTCGGGAAGCCGCCCTTTCCGTCCGCGTGCCAGAACGCCGTCAGGTCGGACTTGTCGATCGCCCACCAGGTCAGGTAGCCGAGCGAGGCGAGCACGAACCAGACCGCGAACTTCCGCACGTAGCGGCGGACGAAGCCGATCGGCCCGAGCAGGGCGAGGAGGACGGCGACACCGCCGAAGGCAAGCGTCCACAGCCACTGCGCGCGGAAGCCGAAGACGCGGTCCGAGAGGGCGGCGCACGCGCTCGCGATGATGATCAGCTCGTAGACCGACCAGCCGAGGCACTGGACGACGTTCAGGGCGGTGGCGAGGTACGAGCCGCGCTGGCCGAGCGGCGCGCGCATCAGGACCATCGCCGGGACCCGGGCGTCGGTTCCGACCGCGGCGGCGGCGCCGAGCAGGACGCAGCCGACGACCGACGCGACGAGGATCGCCAGGAGAGCTTGCTTCAAGGAGAGCCCCGGGACGAGCAGCGCACCGGCGACGATCACGAGCAGGCTGACGGCGAGGTTCCCCCAGAGCAGGAGGGTGTCGCCCAGTCCCAGGACACGCAGCCGCTCCGGGACGGGCTCGATCCCCCACTGCGGTGCCTCGATGCTCATCCAACCCTCCCTTCGCCGGTACGAACCGGATCAGGTTCGACGGGTGTCATCTCAGCCCGGCTCTGCCGGGCACCCCGGTAGTGCGAGTCTATCGCCTCTCCTTCGGCCCGAGAGCGGAGTAGAGAAGGGCCAGACTTCAGTCTGGCCCCTGCCATTCGCCGGCGCGACCAGAAGGACTGGCGACAGCATGAAGCCTGTCCCTTCTGGTAATTTCACCTAGGCAATGCCTAGGAAGAAGACAAAGCCTTACAGTGCGGCCGAGGCCGCCCGTGCCCTCGGGATCAGCCTCGACACGCTCCGCCGCTGGGATCGGGCCGGGCGGATCCGCACCGAGCGGGACGCCGCCAACCGGCGGATCGTCCCCGCCACCGAGATCGAGCGCCTGAAGGGCGCCGACGCCGAGCGGATGAGCGCTCGGAACCACTTCCGCGGCGTCGTCCGGGAGGTGAAGGTAGAAGGCCTGCTCGCGCAGGTCGAGCTCGACGTCACGGAGCCGGCCCGCGTCGTGGCGATCATCACGCGCGACGCAGCCGAGGAGCTGGGCCTGAAGCCGGGAGTGTCCGCGGCCGCGGTCGTGAAGGCGACGTCGGTGATGGTGGAGCTGTGAGATCGGCTGCGCTCCTCGCGGCCGTTCTGGCACTAGCGGTTCCGGCGTCAGCCGGAAACGCGAGAGTCGTGGTTTTCGCCGCCGCCTCGCTCACCGACGCGTTCCAGGCATTCGACCCGAAGGAGACCTACAGCTTCGCCGGCTCGAACGCACTCGCCGCCCAGATCAGGCAAGGCGCACCGGCGGACGTGTTCGCGTCGGCCAGCCCCAGGTACACCCAGGATCTTTTCCGCCGGACGTTGGTCGAGAGGCCGGTCGCGTTCGCGTCGAACCGGCTGGTCCTGATCGTGCCGAAGTCGAACCCGGCCCGATTGACGTCGATCTACGACCTTCGCCGAAAGCGGGTGAGGCTGGTGATCGCCGCACCGGCGGTCCCGGTCGGGGCGTACACACTCACCGTGCTGCAGAGACTCGGCCTCTCGTCCGTGCTCGCCAAGGTGGTCAGCCGCGAGTCGGACGTGAAGGGCGTCGTCGGCAAGGTTGCGCTCGGGCAGGCCGATGCCGGCTTTACGTATGTCACGGACGTGAAACCGGTCGCGCCGAAGGTGAGCGCGATCGAGATCCCGGCGTCGGCGCAACCGCGCGTCCGGTACGAGATCGCCGTCGTCGCGTCATCCTCGCACAAGGCCGCGGCTCGCACATGGATCGAGCGCGTGCTCTCAAGGCCTGGACAGGCCGCGCTCGCCCGCGCGGGCTTCGGGAAGCCGTGAACCGGCTCTTCTCGGCCGGCGTCGCGGTGCTGACGGGGATCGCGCTGCTCTTCCTCCTGCTGCCGATCGTCGCCATCTTCGCCCGCGTCCCGCCCGGCGACCTCGTGTCCGCCCTCGGCCGGGGACAGGCGACGGACGCGCTCGTCGTCTCGCTCCAGACGAACCTGATCGCGCTCGCGCTGATCGTGCTCGTCGGCACTCCCGCCGCCTGGCTGATCGCGACCCGATCGGGTCGCTTACGGGACGTCGCCGTCACGCTGGTCGAGCTACCGCTCGTCCTGCCGCCCGCCGTCGCCGGGATCGGCCTGCTCGCTGCGTTCGGTCGGGTCGGCCTCGTCGGGGGCCACATCCACGTGGTCGGATCCGAGCTCGCCTTCACGAGGGCGGCGGTCGTGGTCGCGATCACCTTCGTCGCCAGCCCGTTCTACGTCCGCTCCGCGATCGCGGCGTTCGAGAGCCTCGACCCGTCAATGACCCAGGCGGCGCGCACGCTCGGAGCCGGACCGGGAAGGACGTTCTTCCGCGTTGCCCTTCCGCTGGCCGCAGCCGGCCTCGGCTCCGGTGCCGCCCTCGCCTTTGCCCGTGGGATCGGGGAGTTCGGCGCGACGCTGATGTTCGCGGGCAGCCTGCGGGGCGTGACCCAGACACTGCCGCTCGCGATCTACGAAGCGTTCGACCTCGACTTCGACCTCGCGCTCGCGATCAGTGCCGAGCTGGTCGCGATCAGCGCGGTGATCCTCCTCGCGACCAAGCTTGTCTTCAGATGGCGCTCGACGTCTCCTTCGACCAGCCTCTTCGCTCCTTCGGTGTCTCCGTCGGCCTGAGCGTCGAGCCCGGCGAGACGTTTGCGCTCGTCGGGCCCTCGGGGGCGGGCAAGACGACGGTGCTGCGGGTGGTCGCAGGGCTGTTGCGGCCCCGTTCGGGGAGGGTTGCGCTCGACGGCGACGTGTGGCTCGACACGGCGGCCGGGGTCTGCCTCGATCCGGACCGCAGGAGCGTCGGGCTCGTCTTCCAGGAGTACGCCCTCTTCCCCCACCTGTCCGTCGAGGGGAACGTGGGCTTCGGTGGCCGTTCCCGCGTGCCGGAGCTGCTCGAACGATTCCGGATCGCAGACCTGGCGAAGGCGAAGCCCGCGGAGCTCTCCGGTGGAGAGCGCCAGCGCGTCGCCCTCGCCCGCGCGCTCGCCCGCGACCCGGCTGTGCTCCTGCTCGACGAGCCGATGGCAGCGCTCGACGCCCACACTCGTGCGGCGGTGCGGGCCGAGCTGCAGGCGCTGCTCAGCGACCTCGCGCTGCCGACGATCCTCGTCACGCACGACTTCGAGGACGCCGCCGCCCTCGCCGACCGCGTCGGCGTGATCGCCGACGGGCGGATCCTGCAGCTCGGGACCCCGGACGAGCTGGTCGCCGCGCCGAGCGACGCCTTCGTCGCGAGCTTCACGGGCGGCAACCTGCTGCACGGCTTCGCCCGGCCGACACGGGAAGGACTGACCGAGGTCGTGCTCGACGGCGGCGCGGTCGTGTTCTCCACCGACCGGGCCGAGGGCCGCGTCGGCGTCGTGGTCTATCCGTGGGAGGTCTCGATCGCCCACGCGGCGGCGGCGGACTCGGCCCTCAACCACGTCAGCGCCCCGATCAGCTCGCTGACGACGATCGGCAACCGCGTGCGCGTGCGGGTCGGCCCGCTCGTCGGCGAGGTGACGTCGACCTCGGCCGACCGGCTCGGGCTCGCGCGCGGTCAGATCGTGGTCGCGTCGTTCAAGGCGACCGGGGCCCGGCTCGTACCCCTCCGAGACGCCTGATTATCCGCGCGGCGGAATTTCCTGGACCGACCAGCCGTTGCCGTCGGGATCCTCGAAAAAGACGAACTTGCCCCAGTCGAACTCCTGGACGTCGCCGACCTCGACTCCCCGTTCGAGGAGCTCGGCGCGGGCGGCGTGGATGTCCGAGACGACCAGCTGGAGGCCTTTGAGCGAGCCCGCCGCCGAGTCGACGATCCCGGTGCCGATCGCGATCGAGCACGCGGAGCCGGGCGGTGTCAGCTGGACGAACCGCAGCCCGTCCGTGACCTGGTGGTCATGGTCGGGGTTGAAGCCGACCTGGTCGACGTAGAACGCCTTGGCGCGATCGACGTCGGAGACGGGGACGGCGACGAGCTCGAGCTTCCAGTCCATGCAGAACTTCTACACCATCAGGCTCTGTCTCCGTGACCGACCCCGCACCGAGACTTGGTCCCGCGGGGGGACGAGAGCACCTGCGGCTGGCGCCGACTCAGCCCGATTCCTTCTGGCCCTGGCCGTTCCCGCGCGGAGCGCGAGCGCGTGGCCGGGCTTTTGCCCGGCCACGCTGCGATCTACAGCATCGGTATCTGTCTGAGGATGTCCGGCTCGATCCGGTCGAGGATCGCCATCAGGCTCGGGCCGGTGACGGTGATGCCGTGGTTGCGCAGGCCGATCACGGCCTCGTCGGGATTGGGCTCGGCGGCGAGCAGCTCGGCGACGCTCTCGGCCAGCTCTTCGGTGCCGCACGGGTAGTTGACGTCGGTCGCAGCGATGTCCTTCATCCAGGCGTGGACGTGCAGGATCGCGCCGACTCCGGGGTGGGCCCGGTAGATCATCCAGTGCTCGATCGCGTCGACCGACACCCGGCGCGGCTCGACGTTCGGCGGCACGCTCAGGACGATCCGGCCGTGCTCGTGGTCGTAGTTCGAGACGAGCAGGATGTCCCGGCCGGGCGTCTCCAGCGCGGATTTGTCCACGCCGCTCGCGCTCATCCAGAACCGCCTCGAGTCCTTGCGCTGCGAGAGGTTGCCGTAGGAGAGGCCGCCGATCCCGTACAGGCGCTTCACGTGCCGCAGCTCGCGCTCGTTCAGCAGGTCCTCGATCGGGAACGGCGACGGCAGCAGATCGAGATCTCCGAGCCGCGCGCCGGCGGCGATGAGCTCCGCCGTGTGCTCGTCCCCGTCCCAGAGCTCCGGCTCCAGATCGGTGACGAACTCGTTGTCGATCACCAGCCGCGAGCGGGCGAGTGGAAGCAGCCGCTCCACCACCGCTGCGGCAAGCGCTTCGTCGCCACCCTCGGCCGTATCGCCGTAGTGGCCGCGCTCCATCGTCGTGAACCACGCCCCCTCGCCCGGCACGTAGCAGAGCGCGATGTTCGCCAGCGCCCGCACCAGCATCGGGTAGTCCTCGGGCAGCGAGTGGCTCTCGCGCTCGTAGAGGCCGACGACGAATGTGCCACGGGACTTGCGCCGGAACGGCTTCGCGTTCTCGGCGTCGACGACGTTGATCACCAGGTCGGCCGAGTCGGCGTCGTTCGACTCCACCAGACCCTGGTTGCCGAGCGCGTTCCGGAGCAGGCCGACGAACCGTTCGAGCGGTTCGGTCGGGGCGCGCCCGACGACGGCGAAGGACGCGGTCGACGCGTCTCTCGTGCGTGGCGAAATCCGGCTAGGTGCTGACATCAGGCGATCTCCGCAAGGACGACTCCGAGAATCGGAATGGTGACAGTAAGGGTAAACGACACCCAACCCACGAGCACCAGGCGAGGCCTGGTGACCGGTGGGCGGCCCTCGCGGATCTCCTGAGCAACCCTCGGACCGAGCACGAAATCGTGCAGGTACGCGAACACGAGCAGGGCGACGAACAGGCACATCTTCACGGTGAAGACCGCCTGGCCACCGCCGTCGCTGTCGGGCAGGACGTGCGCCGCAAGCGGCGCGCCGGTGGCGACCATCACCAGGAGAGCGGTCCAGCCGATCGGGCGCCAACGCCGGCCGAGCAGGCGCATCGCGGTCTGGCGCGGCTCGCCGGTCAGGACCCGGATCGCCGGGACGGCGATGAAGGTGAGCGCGATCGTGCCTCCGACCCATACCGTGGCGCCGAGCACGTGCAGGGCGACGAGCGTGATCTCGAGCCAGTGCGGCACGCCGCCACTCTGCACGAGAATGACGACATGGACCGCGTGGACTGGAACCGCAGGCACGGCGAGGCCGGTCTCCTCTTCGGCGCTGAGCCGAACCGCTTTCTGGTCGCCGAGGCTGCGGGCCTGGCGCCCGGGCGGGCGCTGGATCTCGCCTGCGGCTCGGGCCGCAACGCGGTCTGGCTCGCACAGCAGGGCTGGTCGGTGGTCGGCGCGGACTTCTCCGACGTCGCGCTCGACCAGGCCCGCGCGCTCGCAGGCGAACGCGGCATCGAGGTCGAATGGGTCGAGGCAGATCTGCGGGAATGGGCGCCACCCCCGCGGGCGTTCGACCTGGTGGTGTTGCTCTACCTCCAGCTGCCGGCGGACGAGCTCCGGCCGATCGTGCGTCGTGCGGCCGGGGCGGTGGCGGACGGCGGGACCATGCTCGTCGTCGGCCACCACGCAGAGAACCTCGCTTCCGGCTCGGGTGGACCCAAGGATCCCCGCGTGCTCTTCACCCCGTCGGACATCACGGCCGAGCTCGACGGGCTCGAGGTCGAGAAGGCCGAGGCGGTCCTTCGTTCAGTCGAGGGTGAGCGCGACGCGATCGACGCGCTCGTGCGCGCCCGACGCGGATGACGTCCGTTCTCGAGCTCCGGCGGTACACGCTCAGACCCGGTGCGCGCGAGACCCTGATCGAGCTCTTCGATCGCGAGCTTGTCGAGTCGCAGGAGGCACTCGGCATGCACATCCTCGGAACGTTCCGCGACCTCGACGATCCGGACCAGTTCGTCTGGCTGCGCGGTTTTGACGACCTCGCGGGTCGAGCGCCGGCGCTGGAGGCGTTCTACAGCGGGCCCGTCTGGCGTGAGCACAGCGCGGCGGCGAACGCGACCATGGTGGACGTCGACAACGTCCTGCTGCTCCGGCCGGCTGAGGGCGGGCCGCTCCTCGAGGTCGACGCCGGCCGCCGGCCGCCGGTCGGCGCGCCCGAGCGCGACGGCGTGCTCACGGTTGCGATCTGTCCTGCCGGGTCCGACGCCGACGAGATCGACGCCGCCCTCGGTGAGCGCACGCTCGCCCGCTTCGTCACCGAGCCGGCCGAGAACGACTTCCCGGCGCTGCCGGTGCGGAAGGACGTCGACGTCGTGGTCTGGCTTGCCACCGGCGCGCCCGACGTCCCCGTGGGCGTCGAGCGTCTACGGCTCCAGCCGACGCCGCGCTCGCTGCTTCCGTAAGCCCGCAGCGTCGCCGAGCAAAGCCCGGCGTCGCGCGACAGGCGGCCGGCCGCGCCCCGTTCGGGGCACGAGCCGGCTCACGGAGAGCAGCTCTCGCCGTGCCCGGTCACGTCCGGGAGGCGCCCGAGCAGCTCGACCAGCGTCTCGAGCTCCTCCGTCGAGAAACGCTCCTCGAAGATCTGGCGGATCTGGGCGATGTGCGTCCGGGCTGCCGACTCGAGACGCTCGCGGCCCTCGTCCGTGAGGATCGCGTAGGTGACGCGGGCGTCGCTGTCGCACTGCCCCTTCTTGACCCAGCCGTCGCGCTCGAGGCCGTCCAGCAGGCGGGTGACGCCCGACGGCGTGAGCATCAGGCGCTCGGCCAGGTCGACGCGGCGGAGCGCCCCTTCCTCGGCGTGGGACAGGTGAAGGAGCGCCTCGTAGTCGTTGATCGTCAGACCGTGGTCGGCCACGAGACGGGCGGAGAGCTCGCGCCACAGCGTCGAATGCGCACGGAGCAGGCGCGAGAACGCGGCGACAGAAGCTTGCGGGGTCAATACTTGACTGGTCACGTTTATCTGCTACAGTTGCTTGCGGTCGCAAGTAATTGTAGCGAACAAAGGAGAACACAGCGATGACCACCACATTGACCGAGCAGGCGCTTCCGACCGGAACGTGGACGCTCGACAAGACCCATTCCACCGTGTCGTACTCGGTGCGGCACAGCGGCGTGTCGCTCTTCAAGGGCGGCCTGACGGACTTCGACGCGGCGCTCGACGGCGGCCGGCTCCGCGGGTCGGCCGCAGTCGCGAGCATCACGGTGCAGGACGAGAACCTCGAGGGCCACCTGCTCTCGCCGGACTTCTTCGACGCCGAGCGCTACCCCCGCGTCTCGTTCGCGTCGACCGCAATCCGCCGCGACGGCGACGAGATCGTTCTCGAGGGCGAGCTCGAGATCCGCGGCGTGAAGCAGCCGATCACGCTGACCGGGGCGATTGCAGGTCCGGTCGCCGGCCCCGCCGGCGAGAAGCTCGGCCTGCACCTGGAGACCGTGATCGACCGGACGTCCTTCGGGATGACGTGGAACATGGAGCTCCCCGGCGGCGGCTTCATTCTCGACAACGAGGTCACGCTCACCGCCGACCTCGAGCTGGCGAAGGCGGAGGCGTAACCGACGATGAAGGTCCTCGGTATCAGCGGGAGCCTGCGGCGGGATTCGCACAACCGCAGGCTCCTGCTCGAGGCGGCGGAGCTGCTGCCGGCCGGCACCGAGCTCGAGCTCTACACGGAGCTGAAAGCGGTGCCCCCATACGACGAGGACGACGACGGCGAGGAGGTCGACCCCGTCGTCGAACGCCTCCGCGACGCGGTTTCGCGCGCGGACGCGGTCCTGATTGCGACGCCGGAGTACAACTCGTCGGTCCCCGGTCAGCTGAAGACTGCCGTCGACTGGGCGTCGCGCCCGCGCGGCGCCGCGTCGCTGATGAACAAGCCGGTCGCGGTGATCGGCACCAGCACGGGCTCCTTCGGGGGCGTGTGGGCACAGGCAGAGCTCCGCAAGGTGCTCCGCACCGCCGGTGCCCGGGTCGTGGACGCCGAGCTGGCCGTGCCCCGCGCCCACGTGCGGCTGGCCGAGGACGGCCGGCTGCTCGACGACGAGCTTCGCGAGCGGCTGCAGGTCCTCGTGGACGATCTCCTCGCCGAGGTGCGGCCGCGCGCCGGCGAGCTCGTCGCAGCCTAGACAGCGCTTTTTGCCACTATCCCCGCATGGGGGATCGGCAGGGGTACGCCCTCGGCGGTGAGCGTCACGAGATCGTCCGGCTCGACGCGCAGGCGGCTTTCTACGAGCCTGCGACCGCGCGTTTCCTGGCGGCGGCAGGCATCCAACCGGGGATGCGCGTGCTCGATCTCGGGACCGGGCTCGGCCACGTCGCACGGCTGATCGCGGCCCTCGTCCGGCCGTCGGGCGAGGTCGGCGTCGACGCCCAGCCCGGCCTGCTCGCGATCGCGAGGGAACGCGACGCGGAGGCCGGCGTGGACAACATCCGCCTCGTGGAAGGCGACGTCCGCGAGTATCGGGACGAACGCCGGTTCGACGCCGTGGTCGGCCGGCTGATCCTCTTCCACCTCGCCGATCCGGCAGGCGCCGTACGCCACCACGCGCAGGCGCTCGAGCCGGGGGGAGTGCTGCTCGCAATCGACTTCGATGCGGTCGGCTGCCGGTGCGAGCCGCCGCTCGCGCTGGCGCAGATCGCCGTGGAGTACTACGTCGGGGCCTTCCGTCGTGCAGGCGCCGACCCCGCGATCGGGATGCGACTGCCGTCGCTGCTCGGCGCCGGCGGCTTGGTCGACGTCGAATCGTTCGGGATCCAGGACTACATCCCGCCGGGCGATCCGATCGGAATTGCCCTCCTGGCCGGCGTGGTCCGCACGCTCGCCATCGCGGAAGGTGCGGATCTGCCCCCGAAGCTGGAGCTGGAGACGCTGGACGAGCGGCTCGCCGAGGCCGTGCAGGACGTCGGGGCGACGATCGTGCCGCCGACCCTGGTCGGCGCGTGGGGCAGGACCTAGATGGCTGACCGGAAAATCTCGTGCGTCCGGGCGCGAGATCTGGCCGTCTGGGCCGCTCCCGCTCCGGTTCCGCGGCCGGTGGCCGCTCCACCGGCGCGTCCGCTTCGCGCGCCGAGCCCGTCACCGTTACTTGTTCAGTAGCGGTGCCGGG
>JBKPMR010000019.1:0-14785 GCA_046732255.1 Actinomycetota bacterium | reverse complement strand
GATGGACGAAACCGGGGAGACCTACCGCAGCCTGGCGGCGAAGACCGGCCTCTCGGCGGGGTATCTGAACCACCTCGTGCACGGCAACCGGCCGGTGCCCTCGAACGGCGTCATCGACCGCCTCGCGGAAGCGCTCGGCGGCGAGTCCGAGCACTTCCGCGAGTATCGCCTCCGGGTGATCACCGAGCGCCTCGAGAAGCTGCCGGCGATGATCGACCGCCTGTACAGGCAACTGAAGGCGTAAAAGATCAGCACGGAGAGGGACAGGTCTGGCAGACCTGTCCCCGGTTCCGTTGCCTACGGCTGGATGTTGTGGTTGTGGCGGAAGACGTTCTCCGGGTCGTACCGCCGCTTGAGCTCGACGAGCCGGTCGTAGTTCGGGCCGTACGCGCCGCGAATCGCATCTGCTCCTTGGTCGTCGCCGAGGTAGTTGAGCCAGCGGCGATCGCTGAGGTGCTCGGCGAGAGCGGCGTGGCTCTCCTTCGTCCAGGCGATGTTCGCCTCGCTGTCCGCCGGGTCCGCCCAGACGGACGGGAGCAGGAGGTTCCAGCCCTCCTCCCGGTGCGGCACCGCCGTTGCCTCGACCGGCACCCGGGTGACCGCCCCGTGGAAGTGCTCGAGCAGGATCCCGGTCATCGGCGACGGCACGCTCGCGAACCGCTCGATTGCGGTCTCGATCAAACCATCGGGAATGCCGCTCGTGAAGCTCGAAAGCCAGTAGTTGAGCAGTCCCGCCGGGTAGTTGGCATCGAGGATCGTGTTGAAGACCGGGTACGGCATCGGGCCGACCTCGACGACGAGCGGTGAACCCCAGTCCTTGAAGGGCGCGAGCTCGCGGTCCGCCTGGTCAGGCGCTCCTGTGTGGAAGACGACCATCGCCGCGAGCTTCACGCCCGAGCCGTCCGGCGCATGGACGAGCCCGGCGAACACGGTCAGGTCGTCCGAGGCTCCGGCCGCAGCGTCCCGGTAGAAGCGCAGCATGTCGCCCGCGGCCTCGACCGGATGCGCGATCAGGCCGCCGGTGACCGTCGCCAGCGGGTGGAGGCGGAACTTCAGGGACGCCGCAATGCCGAAGTTGCCTCCGCCGCCCCGCAGCGCCCAGAAGAGGTCGGCGTCCGAGTCCTCGCTGATCTCGACGATCTCGCCGTCGGCGGTGACCAGCTCAACTGAAAGCAGGTTGTCGGCGGCGAGGCCGTGCTTGGCCATCAGCCATCCGAGCCCGCCTCCGAGGGTGAGTCCGGCGATGCCGGTCGTCGAGATCGCCCCGCCCGTCACGGCCAGCCCGTGGGCAGCCGTCTCACGGTTCAGCTCGCGCCAGAGGACCCCGCCCTGCGCGCGGACCGTGCGCTCGTGCGGGTTGACGTGGATCCCCCTCATCTGGGAGAGGTCGATCATCAGTGCCTCGTTCGCGACCGCCCGCCCGGCAACGTTGTGGCCGCCGCCACGGATGCTGATTTCCAGCCCGCCCGCGCGCGCGAACCGCACGGCGTCGGCGACGTCCGCTGTTCCCGTACAGCGAGCGATCAGCGCCGGCCGCCGGTCGATCAGCCCGTTGTGGACGCGCCGCGCGTCGTCGTACCCCTCGTCCTCAGCCAAGAGGAGCGCGCCCGAGAATCCTAGGCGCAGCTCCTCGAGCCGTTCCTCGGCGATCACCACCGTCGTCATGCGTTACCTCCCGTGTCGGTTGCCGGATACTAGACGCGTCGCGTCGGATCGGATCTTCCCGCCGCCCGGCGAGTCTCGCTATCCTCGTCCGCGGGTACGGGGCGTGGCGCAGCCTGGTTAGCGCGCTAGTCTGGGGGACTAGAGGTCCCGAGTTCAAATCTCGGCGCCCCGATCGAAGAAAGCCCCGCACATGCGGGGTTTTCTCTTGCTCCTAGAACTCACCCGCGGGAACCTGGGAGCCGGCGGGGCTGCCCCCCGCCGAGCGAGACGCGCGCCGGCTCCATCCGCGCGACCGGTTCCCGCACAGCGCGGAGACGACTGGGCAGAAAGACCCTGTCTCCAGGGCCTTTCTGTGCCTCGAAAGCTGCTACGCGGTCACGGCCGGTGGTACTCGGGCGCCGGTGCAGTGTGCGGCCGGGCTTTGAGTCCGGTTGGCCGCGCTCCCGGTACGCGGACGTCGCGCAGGACGGACCGGACGAGCGCGTCGACGGCTTCGACCGTCCTCCACACCAGCGCCCCGAGAGCCGCCACGGCGCCGGCCGCGAAGACCACGGCCGTGATCAGGCCAAGAAACGGGACGATGAAGAGCAGCACTGCCGAGAGAGCGACTCCTGGGATCCATACGTAGAAATACCTGGCCATCTTGCTCCTCCTCTGGTGGGCGGTGTGTGCGTCGTGGAGCGAGAATGCCGCGCTCACAGGCGCACTCGCATCAGCCGACGCGCCAGCGTGCTCGCTAGTCGCGGCGCAACGTGTGGCCTGCAATCGGAAGTTGGTGCGCCCGACCAGGCGTTACTCGGAGCGCACGCGAAAATAAAGGAGTCCGTGAAGCGACCGTGAGGCGATGCTGTCCTCGAGCGCAGCGGAGAGTGCAGCGCTCGTCGCCTCCGCGTTCTTCGAGAGCGTGACCGTCGCGTCGATTCCACCCATTCGCGGATCGTCGTGCGTCCGCCACTCCGCGGAGACGCTTACCTCGCCGGCCAGTCCGCAGGCTCGAAGATACCTGCGCGCCGACCACGCAAGATCGGACGCGATCGAGAGGATGAAGAGATCGTCCGGAGTCGGGGCGAGCCGACGATCGGAACCGGGGTCGGCGAGATCGAGCATCCGCCCACGGACGCTCGCCTGGAAGCCTTCTCCCCGTCTGGTCGGGATGACGAAGAGCTCGGTGCCCTCGCGTTCAGCTTCCTGCGAGCGGCACGGCATGGCTTCCGGCTGGATCACGCGCCCTGCCTCTTCATGCAGGAGAGGATCCCTCAGTTGCGGCGCACTCGCATCAGCCGAGGCGCCAGTACGAGTCGCTAGTCGGCCGTGTTGGCCGCCGGCACCTCGGCGCCAACGAACGCCGGGCTGAAACTGCTGGCAGGAAGGCGGCCGAGCTGGTTACGCGAGGTGACGTCCAGCTTCTGGAAGACCTTGCGCAGGTGGTACTGCACCGTGCGGGGGCTGATGAACAGCTGTGCGCCGATCTCAGGGTTGGAGAGACCGTCTCTGGCCAGGCGCGCGATGTGCGCCTCCTGCGGGGTGAGCACGCCGCGCGTGTCGTCGGTGCGTCTTCTTGCAGTCTCACCTGTTGCCAGGAGCTCGTGACGGGCGCGCTCGGCAAATCCCTCGGCTCCGATGCCGCTGAACAGCTCATGGGCCTCCCTGAGTTGCTCACGCGCGTCGGCGCGCCGATTCTCGCGACGCAGCCATTCGCCGTAGAGGAGCCGGGCGCGGGCGAGGTGGACGACGCCACGGGTGCGCGCGAGCCGCTCGACCGCCTCGCGGTAGAGGGGCTCCGCGTCTTGCGCGTCGCTCAGCAGGGCCCGCGAACCGGCCTCAATGCCGAGCGCCCAGTCGGTGCCACTCGCCCGCGTGCGCACGCTCAGGCGATCGAGCGCCGCGGGAGCCGCGTCCGTCGCGCCACTGCGGACGCCTGCCTCGATCAGCTCCGCGAGCGACCACGCGAAGAGCCCGACGTCGTCGTGTTCGCAGCCTCGCTGGGCGGCCGCGCATGCCTCGGCGTAGCGGCCGCAGCCGTTGTATAGGAGTGCAGTGGCCCACTCGACGACGCCCAGCCCCATGCCCTCGCCCCTCGCCGTCGCCTCGAGTCTCCCAGCCTCGATCAGCTTCAGGCCGTCCGCCTCGTTGCCACGCCACGCGGCCAGCATCAGCGACGCGTACTTCAGCGGTGCCATGCCGGTCGCCTGCGTGATGGCATCGGACTCGTCGATCAGCGCTGAAGCGGCGTCGAAGGCTCCTGAATGAACGTACAAGGCCGCGCGATATGTGGCGGCGATCGGGAGCATGCTGAGCGCGCCCGTGTCTCGCGCGACGCGCGACCCGCGCGTTGCGAGCACGTACCAGAGCTCGTCGTCCCAGAGATCCTGGGCCAGGCGACACGCCAGCCACAGCCAGCGCACGTCGCCTCCGGTCGACCCATCCACATCACGGAACGCGTCGAGTGCCCTCCGGAGTGGTAGGAGACCGGCCGAGTAGCCCATGGTGAATCGCGTCGCCAGGCCGTCGAGGAGCAGGTCGATCGCGCGTGGCGGCTGCGGTGCCGGCGGCGCAGCCTGAGCGGCCTCGGCAGCCTCGCGGACGCCTGGGTGGTCGCCGAAGCGACCGGCGAACATCGCCGCCGCCATCGCCTCGAGATGCGTCTCGCGGGCCATCGCGGCGTCGAGGGGTTCGAGGCGCCGGGCGGCATCGAGCAGCAGGGACGGAGCGTCGCCGCCGCGGGTGCGGGCGAACGCGATCTCGGCGCGCAGGCGCTCCAACCGAGCACGCTGAAGCTCGTCGAGCGGGGCAAGCTCGGCGGTCGCCAGCAGCTCGAGCGCTGCGTCCGAGGCCGCCGCTTCGAACTTCGCCTGCGCGGCAGCCAGGGCCCGCCGGCCCCTCTCCGCCGGATCTGGGGTCAGCTCCGTCGCACGCGCGAGGAACGCTGCAGCCGCTCCCGCGCCCCCACGGGCCTGCGCCCGGCCGGCCGAGCGCTCCAACTCGGCGGCGACCTCCTCGTCTACACCGACCGCTGCGTGAGCACGATGCCATGCTCGACGATCGGCATCGGTATCCGGATCGGTCGCCTCGGCCAAGGCCCCATGTGCAGCTCGCCGCTCGGAAACGGCCGCCGCTCGGTACACAGCAGATCGAACGAGTGGGTGCCGAAAGCGGACACGGGCTCCGACCTCGACGAGCTCTGCATCTTCTGCCGGGGCAATCGAGCTCTTCTCGATGCCGAGCCCGTGAGCCGCGCGCCAGACGAGCGTCGCGTCACCGATCGGCTCGGCCGCAGCCAGCAGCAGGAGTTGCTGGGTTGCCTCGGGCAGCTCACCGGCGCGCTGGAGATAGTGATCCTCGAGGTGGCGCGGGAGGTCCGCAACGGTGACCAGCTCGAAGCCGCCTGCCAGCTCCGCCGCGCTCACGCTCCGCGGCAGATCGAGCAACGCGAGGGGGTTGCCGCGGGTCTCCGCGATGATGCGGTCGCGGACCCGGTCGTCGAGCCGACCGGGGACGGCGCTGACGAGCAGGGCGCGCGCATCCTCCTCAGGGAGCCCGCGCAGCGGCAGCTCGGGAAGACCGTCGAAGTCTTGTCTGGTAGTCGGCTCACGGACGGCGACCACCATCGCAACGGATTCCGCCAACAGCCGTCGAGCGATAAAGCCGAGGATCAATCCTGAGAAGTCGTCCAGCCATTGAGCGTCCTCAACGAGGCAGAGCAACGGCTGCTCCTCGGCCGCGGCAGACAGCAGGCCGAGGACTGCGAGTCCGACCAGGAACCTGTTCGGGACGTCACCTGCTAAGAGGCCCAGGGCGACGTTGAGCGCGTCTTGCTGCGGCTGCGGCAGCACCTCGAGCCGGTCGAGCAGCGGGGCGCAAAGCTGATGGATCCCGGCGAACGGCAGCTCCATCTCCGCCTCCACGCTCGTCACCTGGGCGACGTCGAATCCCGAGGCGTTGTGAGCGGCGTACTGGAGCAGCGCCGTCTTTCCGATCCCCGCCTCCCCTCGGATGACCAGGACGGCGCTCTGACCCTCGCGCACGTTTGCCAGGAGCCGGTCGAGCACTTCGCGCTCGCTGGTCCGGTCGAGCAACCCGAACGCAAGGGGGGCGGGCATCTCGAAGGCACGCTAACCGACCCGCAACGGCCGGTGCGGCACCGGATCTGCGGCGACGCGCGCAGGACGCGAACCCGTCACAATGCCGTCATGCGGCTGCTGGTCACGGGGGGAACCGGCGTGCTCGGCCGCGCGCTGGCGCCGCTCGCGGAGGCCGCGGGCCACGAGCTCGCGATGCCCTCGCGCGATGAGCTCGACCTCTTCGACCCCTCCGCAGTCGCCCAGGCCGCGCGCGACGTCGACGGCGTCCTGCACCTGGCGACCCGGATCCGCCCGGTCGAGCTGCTCTCTGATCCCAACGCGTGGCGCGAGAACGACCGGCTCCGCGCGGACGCTTCGAGGAACCTCGTCGACGCGGCGATCGCGACGGGGGCCGCGGTCTATGTCCAGCCCACGGTTGCGTTCGTCTACCCGCCGGACGGCCCGGTGTCCGAGGACACACCGGTCGGCGAGGTCACGCCGCTCCTGGACTCCGCGCTCGCCGCCGAGCAGCAGGCTGAACGCTTCGGCCGCGCCGGCGGACGCGGCGTCGTCCTGCGACTGGGGTTGCTCGACGGCCCGGGCACCGGCGAATACCCACCGCTGGCCGACTTCGGGGCCACGCTGCACGTCTCCGACGCCGGGCGAGCGCTCCTCGCGGCGCTCTCGCTGCCCACCGGCATCTACAACGTCTGCCGCGACGGGGAGCGGGTCTCGAACGAGCGCTTTACTCGAGCCGCGGGATGCCACCCGGAACAATGAGACGTTGACGCGTTTTTCGAAGGGGGAGATTCGTGAGATGACTGCCACACAGACCACAGAGCTGCAGAGCCACTGCGACGTGCTCCGGTCGCTGCAACGCCCCGGCGACCCGCTCCTGCTTCCGAACGCCTGGGACGTGGCCACGGCGCGAGCCGTGGTCGCGGCTGGATTTCCCGTGGTCGCAACTACCAGCGGCGGCGTGGCCGCCGCGCTCGGCTACGAGGACCACGAAGGTGCGCCGGCCGACGAGATGCTCGCTGCGGCCGCGCGGATTGCACGGGGCGTCGAGGTGCCGGTTACGGTCGATGCCGAGGCCGGCTACGGCTTGGAGCCGGCCGAGCTGGTGGCTGCGCTGCGGAACGTGGGGGCCGCGGGCTGCAACCTCGAGGACACGGACCACGCCGCCGGCAGCCTTCGCGATCCCGACCGACACGCGGAGTGGCTCAACGCGGTCCGCAGCGCCGCGTCGGAGGCGGACTATCCACTCGTCATCAACGTCCGGGTCGACGTCTTCCTGGCCGGTTTCCTCGCCGGCGCCGGCCCCGGGATCCAGGAGGAGCTCGTTCCCGAAGCGTTGCGGCGCGCGAACGCCTATCTCGAGGCGGGTGCCGACTGCGTCTACCCGATCGCCCTGTGGGAGCCGGAGGCGCTCCGTGAGTTCATGTCGGCGATCGACAGCCCGGTGAACGTCACGCGTCTGCCGCAGGCGCCGTCGGTCGCCGAACTGGCCGAAATGGGCGTGGCCAGGGTAAGCTGGGCGACCCTCCTGTACCGCGACGCGATCGCTCGCTTCGCGAAGCAGCTGGCGTCGCTCGAGTAGAGGACGAGCCGGCGATCCGGCGCGCGGGCAAATCAGATGTACTCGTCGGCCAGGTCGACGAGCCGCTTTTCCGCCTCGAGGGAGTTCTTGGCGTAGAGCGCCTGTGCCGGACTGAGCGAGCCACTGTCGAGCGCCTCTTGGAACGCTGCGTGGATCTCGCCGGCATTGCGCTCGATCTCGGTGCGATACCAGGGCCATAGCCGTTCGACCTCTACGGGCGCCCACCCGGCGAGCTCCTGGACGTAGAGGCGAACATCGAGAAACGCTCCAGCGTCTGCCCCACGATGCGGGACCGACGCTCCCAGCGCCACCAGCGTGTCCTGGACGTGTTGCTTCTGCTCATCGGCCGAGAGTTGATCGAACTCGGCCTTCGATAGCCGTTCCACGACTCGTAACGATACTGGGGGCGGGGGAACGGCCGGCAACGACTAGCGCCTCGGCTGGCATGTCGGCTGATGCGAGTGCGTCCCGCACGCGTGATCCTCGCTGCACACAAAAGCAGCGATCCAAAGGAGGGGGAGATGACAGTCGCAACCATCGAGCAGACCATCACCGAGCGCGAGGCGGCACAGGTCGAGCGCGCGAACGCCTCGAGCGCCACGCCCGTCGTCTTCGTTCACGGGCTTTGGCTGCTGCCCTCGAGCTGGGACAACTGGGTGACGTTCTTCGAGGAGGCCGGCTACGTAGGGCTGACACCGAGCTGGCCCGACGATCCGGAAACGGTTGAAGGAGCCCGGGCGGAGCCGGAGGTCCTCGCCAAGAAGACCTTGAAGCAGGTCGCCGACCACACCACCGAGATCATCAATGCCTTGGACAAGAAACCCGCGGTAATCGGACACTCGACCGGCGGGTTGCTGGCGCAGATGCTCGCGGGCCGGGGCCTCTCCGCGGCCACAGTGGCGATCGACCCCGGGGTCTTCCGCGGCGTTCTGCCTCTGCCAGGCTCGGTGCTCAGAGGAGTAGGCCCGTTCCTGGTCAACCCGCGCACGCGCGGCCGCGCGATCACGCTGACTTTCGACCAGTTCAAGTACGGCTGGGCGAACGCGCTGGACGAGAAGGAGGCAAAGGAGCTCTACGACAGGTTCCACGTCGCCGGCTCCGGGATCTCTCTCGCGCAGATGGGGAACGCGAACCTCAACCCGTGGACGGAGGCGAAGGTGAACACGGAGAACCCCGACCGCGGCGCGCTGCTGATCATCGACGGCGAGAAGGACCACACGGTCCCCTGGGCGATCGCGAACGCGGCCTACAAGAAGCAGAAGCGCAACCCGGGGGTGACCGAGGTCGTCAAGATGCCGAACCGAGGCCACTCGCTCACGATCGACCACGGCTGGCGTGAGGTCGCCGAGACGTCGCTCGAGTTCGTCAGGAGGTTCGCATGAGCCCGATCTCGCATCTCTGGCAGCCGGTTCGCGCGATCGATCACGAAGCCCAACATCTTCACGAGGTAGAGCACGTGGGCGAAAGCGAGTGGACGCCCTGGATCGCAATCCTCGGCCTCGTCCTCTTCTTTGCACTCGTCATCGCCTTGATGACGGCGCTCACGTTCGCCGTCTCCTCCTTGGCCCACTGAGGGGTGCCGAGCGACTGGCGACCAGGCTGGCGTGTCGGCGGATTCGAGAGGGCATCCCTGACCGCGATCCTCCGGCGCATCGGAACTCAGGCAGACGAAAGGAGATGAAATGAAGATCGTCGTCATCGGCGGGACAGGCCTGATCGGGTCGAAGCTCGTCAAGAAGCTGCGCGACGCGGGCCATGAGGCAGTGCCCGCAACGCCGGATACAGGCGTCAACACGATCACCGGTGAGGGGTTGGCCGAAGCGCTCGCGGGCGCCCGGGTGGTCGTCGACGTGGCGAACGCACCGAACTGGGACGACGCGGCGGTGATGGACTTCTTCCTGACCTCGGCCCGCAATGTCGCGGCCGCCGAGACCGCCGCAGGCGTGAGCCACCACGTCGTGCTGTCGGTTGTCGGCGCCGACCGGCTCCAGGAGAGCGGCTACATGCGCGCGAAGGTCGCACAAGAGGAGACGGTGAAGGCGGGGTCCGTTCCGTACACGATCCTCCGCGCGTCGCAGTTCTTCGAGTTCATCGGTCGCATCGCCGATTCGAGCTTCGACGGCGAGAGCGTGCATCTGCCGCCTGTGTTCGTCCAACCGGAATCGGCCGACGACGTCGCCGCCGTACTCGCCGAGCTTTCGACGAACGAGCCCGTGAACGGCATCGTCGAGCTGGCAGGCCCCGACGAGTTCCGTCTCGACGAGCTCGTTCGGCGCGTTCTCAGCGCGTACGACGACCCGAGACGGGTGACCGCCGACATCTACGCACCCTACTTCGGCGCGGAGCTCGAGTACTTCTCCCTGACCCCAGGAGGCAACGCGCGTATCGCCCCGACCCACTTCGAGGACTGGCTCAGCCGGTCAACTGCCGGACAAGCAAGCGCCGCGACCCAAAGGAGGGCCTCATGAAGCCGACCATCGTCCTCGTCCACGGCGCGTTCGCCGAATCGTCGAGCTGGAACTACGTCATCGACTCGCTTCCAGGCAAGGAGTATCGCGTGATTGCCGCAGCCAACCCGCTCCGCGGTTTGGCCGGCGACGCCGCCGCCGTCGGCGACCTCGTTCGGAGCGTCGACGGGCCCGTCGTGCTCGTCGCCCATTCGTACGGAGGAGCGGTGATCTCGAACGTGCCCGCAGACGCCGGCGAGATCATGGGACTCGTGTATGTGAACGGTTTCGCGCCCGATGCCGGCGAGACCTGCTTCGGGCTGGCGGCAATGTTCCCCGGCAGCACGCTCACCGAGCAGACGTCGCGGCCGGTTCCGCGTGTCGACGGTACGACTGACCTGTACATCCGCCGGGACGTCTTCCACGACATCTTCTGCATCGACGTGCCGGCGCCCCAGGCCAGGTGGATGGCGGCGACGCAGCGGCCGGCCACGCAGGAGGCACTCACCGAACCGTCGGGCGAGCGGCCTCTCTGGCGCGAGGTGCCGTCCTGGTTCCTGATCGGCAAAGAGGACCGGATCATCCCCGCGGAGCTCCAGCACTACATGGCCGACCGCGCCGGCGCGCAGCGGACGGTCGAGATCCCGGGCGCATCGCATGCGGCCCTCGTCTCGCAACCCCAGGCCACGGCCGAAGTGATCGTCGAGGCGGTAGCTCTGCACGTCGCTGCCTGAGCCTGTAAGGATCACGTTAGAAGTCGTTTCCGCGCGACGCGCAGGGAAAAAACCGATAGTCGACGGCCAAGGGAGAGTGGCCGCCAAGCCGGCCAGAGGGGTGCGGCTACCTCGGGCCCGGCGCGGGGTGCCTGCCTCGGGGCAGGCACGCCCGCATTCGTTTTGAAGTCGCGTCGCTCGGATACACGCCCGCCCTAACTGCTCCCGGGCTGTGGCTCGATGATCAGCGTGAGCCCGTCGAGGGCAACGACACTGACCACGTCGCCCGGGTCAGCCCCGCTCGCGCACCGTGCCGCCCACAGTTCACCTCCAACCCGGACCTGGCCGTTCGGACGGCAGGGAGAGACGACCGTCGCCGTCTGGCCGATCAGGTTCTGGGCGCCCACCTTCTTCGGTTGACCCCGCACTCTGCGGTTCCAGACGAACAGCTCGCCGAGGAAGATCACGAAGGCGCAGGTCGCCCCCACCACGTTCCACGGGTAGGGGAGCAACAGCAGCAGCACGATCCCGACGATGAGGAACACGCCGGAGAAGCCTAGGGAAGAGTCGGTCTCGCCGCGCGCTGTGCCCGTTGATTAGCTCCGCGGGCGAGCGGGAAATGCAGCGGGATGAAGCTTCTCTACAAGCCCTTCGGCCTGATTGCGAGCATCGTCGGTGGAGTGCTCGCCGGGGCGCTCTTCAAGCGCGTGTGGCAAGCCGTCGCCAGGGAGGACGAGGCGCCGAGCGCGAAGGATCGTGACCGGGGCTGGCGTGAGGTGATCGCAGCCGCAGCGATCCAAGGCGCGGTGTTCGGCGGTGTCAAGGCGCTGATCGACCGCGCCGGAGCGTCCGGATTTGAGCAGCTGACGGGTACGTGGCCGGGCAAGACGAAGTCGAAGCACGCCTAGTACAGGGCGGCAGCCGCTTCGTTACTGCCGAGCCATCGCGACTCGCAGGCGTTCCTCGGGTGAGATCAGGTGGTCGACGTCCTCAGCTGCTTCGTCGATGTCGATCTGCACCCAGTCGATCACGCCGGTGAAGCGGCTCGTCTCGGCCGTGTAGTCGGGTGCGACGGGGGAGGCAGTGTCCGAGCCGACGTCGCAGGTCTCGTCGCCGGAGAAGATCATCGGGATGGTCGCTTCGACCCGGCCCTCGCCGACCTTGTCTCCGTCGACGTAGAGACTGACGGTGCCGCCCTTCGCGAGGCCGCCGCCGTCGTAGGCGAACTCCATGCGCACCTGATGCTCCCCGGCAGGGATCTCGGAGCCGCCCTCGACGGTGAAGTGCTGTAGGCCGAGGAAGTTGTAGACGTACCTGGGCTTGCCGGCCTTCGCGTACAGGCTCCAGCCGGCGAACGCGCCGCCCTGGGCGATGATCACGCCTTCGGCTCCGCCGTCCGGAATCTGGAGGTGGGCCGTCACGGAGTGGGACTTGTTCTTGACGTTGATGACGCAGTTCTCGCCGAGTCTCGTCGTGCCTGTGAACAGGAGCTGCGAGTTGCCGCGGATGAGCTGCGGGCGTCCGGCGAGATCGGAGTTGAAGCGCTCGATCCGCCGGTCGTCGAGCGGCAGGACGTTGTACTTCAGCGCTTCTTCGTGCCAGAGCTGCTTCAGCCCGGCGAGCTTCTCCGGCTGTTCCGCCGCCAGGTCGTGGGCCTGGCTCCAGTCGGTCGTCGTGTCGTACAGCTCCCACACGTCGTCGTCGAAGCTGGGCAGATCGCCGGTCATGACCCACGGCGTCGAATGGCGGGTCACGGCCGTCCAGCCCTCGTGGTAGATGCCGCGGTTGCAGAACATCTCGAAGTACTGCGTCGGTCGCCGCTCGGCGGCACCCTCGTCGTCGAAGGCGTAGAGCATGCCCACGCCTTCGTACGGCTTCTGCTCGACACCGTGTACCGACGTGGGCTCGGGGATTCCGGCCGCCTCGAGCACGGTCGGAGCGACGTCGATCACGTGGTGGAACTGGCTGCGGATCGCGCCCTTCGCCTCGATACCGCTCGGCCAGTGGACGATCGTGCCGTTGCGCGTGCCGCCCCAGTGCGACGCGACCTGCTTCGTCCACTGGTAGGGGGTGTCCATCGCGTGCGCCCAGCCGACGGCGTAGTGGTTGTAGGCCTCCGGGCCGCCGAACTTGTCGATCTGGGCTGCCATGAGCTCCGGCGTCTCGAGATGACCCGCGCCGTTGAAGACGAAGAGCTCGTTGAACGTCCCCTGCACGGTCCCTTCGGCACTCGCTCCGTTGTCGCCGATGATGTAGTAGACGAGCGTGTCCTCGAGGATGCCGAGATCGTCGAGGGCGTCGATCAGCCGCCCGACGTGGTGGTCGGTGTGCTCGAGGAAGCCGGCGTAGATCTCCATCTGCCGGGCGAGGACGGGCTTGAGCTCGTCGGGCATGTCGTCCCAGGCGGGGATCTCGTCGTGCCTCGCGGTGAGCTCCGTCTCGGGCGGCACGACGCCGAGCTCCTTCTGCCGCGCCAAGGTCTCCTCCCGCAACGCATCCCAGCCGGCGTCGAAGCGCCCCTTGTACTTGTCCGACCACTCGGGCGGGACTTGATGGGGCGCGTGCGTGGCGCCGGGCGCGAAGTACACGAAGAACGGCTTGTCGGGCGTGAGCGTCTTCTGTTGGCGGACCCACGCGATCGTGCGGTCCGCCAGGTCCTCGCTTAGGTGGTAGCCCTCCTCGGGGGTCTTGGGCGGCTCGACCGCGGTCGTGCCCTCGTAGAGCGCCGGGTAGTACTGGTTCGTCTCGCCCGCGACGAAGCCGTAGAAGTACTCGAAGCCGCCGCCGCCGGTCGGCCAGGCGTCGAACGGGCCTACCGGGCTGGTCTCCCACACCGGGACCTCGTGGCACTTGCCGAACTGCGCCGTCGAGTAGCCGTTGAGCTTCAGCGTCTCGGCGAGCGGCGCGCACGTGTTCGGCCGGATCGAGTTGTACCCCGGCGCCGACGTCGCGATCTCGGTGATGCCGCCCATCCCGACCGTGTGGTGGTTGCGTCCTGTGAGCATCGCCTGCCTGGTCGGCGAGCACAGTGCCGTCGTGTGGAACCGGTTGAGCTTCAACCCGTTCGCCGCCAGCCGCTCTGCGGTCGGCGTCGCACATGGCCCGCCGAAGGCGCTCGAGGCGCCGAAGCCCGTGTCGTCGATCAGGACGATCAGCACGTTCGGCGCCCCGTCGGGCGGCCGCAGCGGCTCGATCGGCGGGAACTGCGCCTCCGGGTCCTTCGCGTCCTCGTAGACGGCTCCGGTGTACGGCTGGTCTGGGATCGGCAGGTGATCGCGGACGGGTTCCTCGGGCATCTGAGCTCCTCGCTTCGGCCGACGATGGAGAGCCCGACCTGTGCTCGGGTGGCTCGACCCTACCAAGGCGCCCGTCCAGCGTGGATGATGTGACCTCTGCATCGGCAGCGCTCGACCATCGATCCGGGAGGGACGGCATGATCACCGAGCAAGGCACGGCGGAGACGCGAAAGGTCGCCCACTTCACCGCCGACGAGCGGGCGGCCCGCGGGAAGGCGGCCCGGGCGGAGGTCCCGCGTCGCTCGCACGCCGAGTGGGAGCCGCCGCCGCACCGGCCCGACCCGATCGACCTGCTCGAGGAACAGGCGCAGACCCGCGTGCCGGAGCTCGTGCCGATCCGGTACGGGCGGATGCTCGTCTCGCCCTTCACCTTCTACCGCGGCGCGGCGTATCTGATGGCCTCCGATCTCGGCGGCGGACCGAGGAGCGGTCTCCACGTCCAGCTCTGCGGCGACGCGCACCTGTCCAACTTCGGTGCTTTCGCGGCGCCCGATCGCCGGCTGGTCTTCGCGATGAACGATTTCGACGAGACGCTGCCGGGACCGTTCGAGTGGGACGTGAAGCGCCTGGTCGCGAGCTTCGCCGTCGCCGGCCGCGACCGTGGCTTCGACGACAAGACGCGGGCGAAGATCAGTGCCGCAGCCGCTCGCTCGTACCGCGAGTCGATGCGGCAGTTCGCGGCGATGCGGAACCTCGACCTGTGGTACGCGCGGATCCACGTCGACGACATCGTCGCGGACTTCGCCGCCCACGCCAGCGGCGCGCAGCGCAAGCGGATGGAGAAGAACCTCGCGAAGATGCGGACGAAGGACAGCCTGAAGGCGTTCAGCAAGCTGACCGAGACCATCGACGGCGAGCCGCGGATCGTCAGCGACCCGCCGCTGCTCGTCCCGATCGAGGAACTCGCCGGGGAGCAGGCGGGGTCTGTCGTCGAGAGTTTTCAGGCACTCATGCGCGAGTACCGTCAGTCGCTCCCCACCGACCGTCGGCATCTGCTCGAGCG
>JBKPMR010000018.1:0-105530 GCA_046732255.1 Actinomycetota bacterium | reverse complement strand
CGGGCGGCGGCGAGGCTGCGATCGCGCGGACGCGGTTGCGGAGCGCGGGCGGCGCCTCGATCCCGGCGCTTTTGATCTGCTCGAGAATCGCGTCGTGATCAGGCTGCGACATCAGCGTTCATCCTCTCTTCCAGCTTTTTCAGCGCGCGGCTCAGCCGGGTCGTGCACGCCGTCGGCGAGACGCCGAGCACGCGGGCCGCGGTCTCGATGTCGAGATCGAGCAGTACGCGCAGTGCGATCACCTCGCGCTCACCCGCAGAGAGACCGGCGAGCGCGCGCTCCAGCTCGGGCGACAGGCCGCCGAAGACTCCGTCCTCGACCTCCAGCGGCCGATCGAGCGCGTACCGGCCCTCCCGGCGCCGGCGGCGCTCCTCGGAGCGGAAGTGGTCGAGCGCCGTCGTCCGCGCCAGCTGACAGAGCCACGTCCGCGCGGTCCCACGGCGGGGGTCGAACCGGCGCCACTTCAGTAGCGCCCGCTCGAACGTCTCGGCCGTGAGCTCCTCCGCGACCTCGCGGTCGCGGGTGAAGTAGGCGAGGTAGGCGTGAACGTCGTCGAGGTGACGCTCGGCGACCGACTCGAAGGTGGGCACCTCTGCGACGACGTGCACGTCCGATATACGCCGCCGCCGGAGCATGCGTCACACGGCGCGAACGGCCGCCTCGTAGATCCGGTCGCGCGAGTAGACGTCGAGCTGCGCCGAGAGCTGCTCGCTGGCCGATCGAGCCAGGCGGACAGGAACGCGAACCGCTCTGCCGTCCACCGCCACGCGAGTCAGCGTTCGTCCGTCCTCGTGTTTCAGCCGGATTGCCGTCTTCAACCGGGCACGGAGCCAACCGTGGAGCAGCGCCGCATCGGCCTTCGGCCCGCGGACCTCGAGCACGCGCGCTGTGCGGATCTCCGGCCAGAGCTCGGCGAGGCCGGCGCGGTGGCCGAGGCTGCGCGACCACGCCAGGTCGGAGACGACGATGCGCTCGAACCATGCGGCCAGCTTCTGGTAGGCGGGCCGCAGCTGTGTGCCCCACTCGCTCGAATCGACGATCAAGCGGTCGGTGACGCCGACCAGCTGCACGAACTCGTCGGAGGAGAACGGCGGCTTTCCGCGCCAGCGCAGGAAGGCCGGAAGGTCGGAGATCTCCAGCGGCACGACGACACTGGCCGGCGCCTTCGCCGTCTCGCCGCGGAGCCAGATTCGGATCAGCTCGGCGCCGATCGGGTGGCGGCGCGACCCGGATGCATCGTGCCCGACCTCCGCGTCCAGCCGATCCGGCTTCGCCTTCGGATCGGGATGAAGCAGGATCGTCCTGGAGGGAATGCGCACGCCCATTCCCTCCAGCACGCGTTCAGCCGCGCGCTCCCACTCGCTCGGTACCCAGGCGATGTGGGTCAGGACGCTCGTCCGTTGCAGGACGCCGCCGCCGCGGAGCTCGTTCAGGCGCCGCTCGATCTCGCCGACGGAGGTGTCGTTCAGCGTCGACGCCACTCTCGTCCGTCTCGGCGGAGGATCTCGGTGGCCGCCCCCGGTCCCCACGATCCCGCGTCGTAGTTGGGAAACGTCGTCCGGTGGCGCTTCCAGCCGGCGACGATCGAGTCGACCAGCGCCCACTGCTCGTCGACCTCGTCGGCACGGGTGAACAGAGTGGCGTCGCCGAGGAGGCAGTCGAGGATCAGGCGCTCGTACGCCTCGGGCAGCTCGGTCCTGAAGGCGCCGCCGTACAGGAAGCTCATGTTCACGGTGCGCAGAGTCATGCCCTGACCCGGAACCTTCGCGCCGATCCCCAGCGTGACACCCTCGTCCGGCTGCACGTGTACGACGAGGACGTTCGGAGCGACCCCCTCGGAGGCTTCCTTCGCGAACGGCGGATGAGGCGCCCGCTTGAACTGGATCGTGATCGTGGTCTCGCGCTTGGGCATCCGCTTCCCGGTGCGCACGTAGAAGGGCGTCCCTGCCCAACGCCAGTTGTCGACGTAGAGCTTGGCGGCGACGAACGTCTCGGTGGTGGACGTGCGGGCGACTCCAGGCTCCTCGCGGTAGCCGGGCACCGGCTTGCCCTCGATCCAGCCGGAGCCGTACTGGCCGCGCACCACCCGCCGCCACCCCGGCGGCCGGATCGCGCGCAGCACCTTCACCTTCTCGTTGCGGACCGACTCCGAGGTGAAGTCGACCGGTGGTTCCATCGCCGTGAGCGCAACCAGCTGGAGCAGGTGGTTCTGGAAAACGTCACGCACCGCCCCCGCCGCCTCGTAGAACGCCGAGCGCCCCTCGATCCCGATCGACTCGGCGACGGAGATCTCCACGTGGTCGACGAACTGCCGGTTCCAGATCGGCTCGAAGATGCCGTTGGCGAAGCGGAGAGCGAGGAGATTCTGGACCGTCTCCTTGCCGAGGTAGTGGTCGATCCGGAAGATCTCCCGCTCGTTGAAGTAGCGGGTCAGCTCGTTGTTCAGGCGCCGGGCGCTGGCGCGGTCGTTCCCGAACGGCTTCTCGACGACCAGGCGCGTCCAGCCCGCGCGTTCGCCACGCCGGCTGCCCAGCTCCTCGACGAGCGTGGAGATCGCAGCGGGCGGAACTGCGAGGTAGAACACCCGGTTGCCGGCGGTGCCTCGCTCCTCGTCGAGCCGCGCGAGGAGGGCGACGAGCTCGTCCTCGCCCTTGTCGGCGGCGAAGTCCGTCGCGATGTAGTGCATGCCGTCCGCAAGACGCTTCCAGACCTTCTCCTCGAGCGGGTCGCGCCCGAACTCGCGGACCGCCTTCTTCATCCGCGCCCGGAAGTCCGTATCGGTCTCCTCGGTCCGCGCGACGCCCACCGTTGCGAAGCGCTCGGGGAGCAGGTTGCGGAATGCCAGGGAGTAGATCGCCGGGATCAGCTTGCGCCTGGTCAGGTCGCCCGAGGCGCCGAAGATCACGAGGGCACACGGGTCGGACGTGCGGGGGAGCCGTAGCCCCTCGGCGAGCGGGTTCCTCACGCCGTTTCTTCGACGGCGGCCTTGACCGCGTGCCCGCCGAACTGCTGGCGAAGCGCGGCGTTGACCTTCGCCGCGAAGGACTCGTCCTGGCGCGAGGCGAACCGGGCGAACAGCGCCATCGTGATCGCGGGAGCCGGGACGCTCTCGTCGATCGCGTTGAAGACCGTCCAGCGGCCCTCGCCCGAGTCCTCGACGTAGCCGCGGATCTGCTCCAGGCCCGGATCTTGCTGGAGTGCGAGCACGAGCAGGTCGAGCAGCCAGCTGCGGACCACGGAGCCGTGCTGCCAGAGCGCGGCCACCTGGTCGAGATCGAGCGGGAACTCCGAGGCCTGGAGGATCTCGAAGCCCTCAGCGAGCGACTGCATCATCCCGTACTCGATCCCGTTGTGGACCATCTTCACGAAGTGGCCGGCACCGGACGGGCCGACGTGCGCATAGCCGCCCTCCTCGGTCAGGTCCTTCAGGAACGGCTCGAGCTTGGCGAATGCATCGGCGTCGCCGCCGACCATCACGCAGTAGCCCTCCTTCAGGCCCCAGATACCGCCCGAGACACCGGCATCGAGGAACGCGACCCGCTTCTTCGCCGCCTCGGCGGCGCGACGCTGGGAGTCGCGGAAGTTCGAGTTGCCGCCGTCGACAACAATGTCGCCGTCCTCGAGGAAGTTGAGCAGCGTCTCGAAGGCGCTCTCGGTCGGATCGCCCGCCGGGATCATCAGCCAGACGACGCGCGGTTCCGGGAGCTTGGTGCAAAGCTCCGCCAGCGAGTCCGCCGTGCGCTCGGGGTTCGTCCGTGCGTACGTCTCCACCGTATGGCCGTGCTCGCGCAGCCGCTCGACCATGTTCGCGCCCATCCGGCCGAGGCCGACCATTCCCAGGTTCATTCGATGTCCTCCAATCGGATGCGCGCGACCGGGCGGCCGCGCTCCTTCAACGCCGCGTAGTCTCCCTCAGCCTGTGCCTTGATGAGCCGGCCGAAGCCGAACTTCTGGCCCGGGATCGCCAATTCGGGGCCGATGTCGTCGACGACCTGGAGAAAGCAGCCGATCGGCGCTCCGCCCTTGTGCAGCTGGCCGGTCGAGTGGAGGTAGCGAGGGCCGAGGCCGAAGGTGACGACGCAGCCGGTCGCCGCACGGGCCTGCTCGACGAGCGGCCGGAGGCGCTCCTCCTCGGCCGGGTCGACGAAGGCCTGGACCGCGACGTAGTCGCCTGGGCGCGCGTGGGCGAAGAGCTCCTCCGCCGTCCCTTCCGGCCGCGTCTCAGGGACAGCCCCTTTAGGGACTGTCCCTGTAGGGGCTGTCCCCAGGATCTGGCTCGTGCGGTCCTTCGCCTCCTGGACGTTGGGCTGGTCGAACGGGTTGATCTCGAGGATCGCGCCCGCCACCGCGGTCGCGAACTCCCAGCGGAAGAATTCGGAACCGAGGTCGTAGGGATCGGCGAGCTCCACGTCCTGCGCCTGGCGATCGGCGCCGACGGGCGACTCGCCGGGAGCGGGGACGAGACCGCGACCGTTTTTTCCGGTCGACTCGGCCAGCAGCTGCTCGACCCAGAGACCGAAGCCGTACTGATTCGGCTGCGGGATCGCCTTGTCGCGGCCCTCCTGCCAGGAGGTGCCGAGCGCGAGGCCGAGCGCGAGGCCGGGGTTGTCCTCGACGACACGGCAGGCGTTCAGCGTCGCCTCCGCCCGCTCGAGCAGCCGCGCGACGTCGACTCCCATCAACGCGGCGGGGACGAGCCCGAAAGGCGACAGTGCCGAGTACCGGCCGCCGATCGAAGGTTCCCCCGCGAATGCGCGCATCCCGCGCGATTTCGCCAGCTGTTCCAGCGGAGAGCCCGGGTCAGTGATCGCTATGAAGCGGTCGCCCTTCTTGCCCCCCTTCTCCCAGAAGAAGTCGAAATGCGAACGCGTCTCGAGCGTGCTGCCCGACTTCGACGAGACGACGAACAGCGTTCGTCCGAGGTCCAGGCGTTCGACGAGCCGCCGGATCGCCTTCGGGTGGGTCGTATCGAGGACCGTGAAGGTGCGCGCGGCGAAGGCGCGCGCGAGGACCTCGGGCGCGAGGCTCGAACCGCCCATGCCGAGCAGGACGATGTCGTCGACGCCGGCGGCGGCTTCCGCGATCTCCGTGAGCTCTTTGATCCGTTCGTGCATGCGGTGCGGCTCGTCGAGCCAGCCGAGCCACTGCGCCTCGTCGCGACCGGTCCAGACGGTCGGATCGCGTTCCCAGATCCGCTCGACCAGCTCCGCCGGCTCGATCACGCCGCCGCCTTTCGACCTTGTAACACTGTGTTACTAGGGCCAAGCCACGCGCAACCGTGCGGTCCTCGGAGCAAGTAACACTGTGTTACTAGCTCCGAACGCGCCCACACTCGGCCGCTCGGGGCAGGGCTCGTCAAGCCGACACGAGCTCGCCGCGCTTCGCGCGGATCCCGCCGAGCAGGTCGGCGAACGAGTCGGAGAACTTCTGCACGCCCTCCTCCTCGAGCACGCGCGTCACGTCGTGGTAGTCGATGCCGGCCGATGCCAGCTCGTCGAAGACCTGGTGCGCCTGGTCGATCCCCTGCTCGATCGTCAGGGCGACCTCGCCGTGGTCCTGGAATGCCTCGATCGTCTCCTCGGGCATCGTGTTGACCGTGTCGGGACCGATCAGCTCCTCGACGTAGAGGACGTCTCGGTACTCGGGGTTCTTCGTCGACGTCGACGCCCAGAGACACCACTGCTTCGAGGCGCCCTTCGCCTCGAGGGCCGCCCACCGGTCGCCCGCGAAGATCTCCTTCCAGCTCTGGTACGCGAGCTTCGCGTTCGCCACCGCCAGCTTGCCCTTGAGGTCGTCGTGGCCCCCGATCCCGTCGAGCCGCTTGTCCGCCTCCGTGTCGACGCGCGAGACGAAGTAGCTGGCGACGGACGCGACCGCAGTCGGGTCGCCGCCGTCCTCGACCAGCCGCTCGAGACCGCGGATGTACGCCTCCATCACCTCGCGGTGGCGCTCCAGGGAAAAGATCAACGTGACGTTGATCGACTTACCGGAGGCGATCATCTCCTCGATTGCCGGCAGCCCCTCCTTCGTGGCCGGGATCTTCACGTACAGGTTCGGCTTGTCGATCAGCGCGTGGAAGCGGCGCGCCTCGGCGATCGTCGCGTCGGTGTCGGCGGCGAGCGTCGGGTCGACCTCCATCGACACGTAGCCGCGCAATCCCTTGCCCTCGTCCCAAACCTTGCGCATCAGGTCGCAGGCCTCGCCGATGTCCCGTCCGGCGAGCGCGATGAAGATTTCCTTCGCGTCCTCCTCGTGCTCGAGCAGGTCGCGCATCTGATCGTCGTACGATGAGCCTTCGGAGATCGCCTTCTGGAAGATCGTCGGGTTCGAGGTGACGCCCGTGACGGCGTCCTTCTCCATCATCTGCGCCAGCCGGCCCGAGTGGAGCAGGTCGCGCGAGAGGTAGTCGCTCCAGACGCTCTGGCCGAGCGCCGAGAGGCGGTGCAGTCGGGAGTCAGGCATAGCTCTTCCTTTCGAGGTCTTCGACCATGCGAAGACGTTTCACGTAGCGCTCGCCGCCGCCGAAGGTGGCGGCGAGAAAGGTGCGCACCAGGTCGGCGGCCAGCTCGGCGCCGATCACCTCGGAGCCGAGACAGAGAACGTTCATGTCGTCGTGCTCGACCCCCTGGTGCGCCGAGTAAACATCGTGGCAGACGGCTGCGCGGATACCGTCAAGCTTGTTCGCGGCCACTGAGGCGCCGACACCCGACCCGCAGACGAGCACACCGCGCTCGGCGTCTTCGGCCCGGATCGCTTCGCCGATCTCGCGGGCCTTTTCGGGATAGTCGACGCGGACCGCCGCATCGTCGGTGCCGAGATCGACCGTCTCGTGCCCGAGGACGGTCAACTCCTCGAGCACGCGCTCGCGGAGCTTGACACCGCGGTGGTCGAACGCGACCGCCACCCTCATGCCAGCTACGTTACCCACATGGACGACGTTCAGCTCTGGCGCGAGCTCGGACAGCAGTTCCGGGTCGATTCGGTACGGTGTGCGGCCGCGGCGAAGTCCGGCCATCCGACCTCGGGCATGTCCGGCGCCGACCTGATGGCGGTGCTGCTCGCCAAGTACCTGCGGTACGACTTCGACGCGCCCGACACGCCGACGAACGACCGGCTCGTCTTCTCCAAGGGCCACGCGTCCACCCTGCTCTACGCGATGTTCCGCGCCGCCGGAGCGATCTCCGACGAGGAGCTCATGACCTACCGGCAGCTGGACTCGATGCTCGAGGGTCACCCCACCCCGCTGATTCCGTGGGTGGACGTCGCCACCGGCTCGCTCGGCCAGGGACTGCCGATCGGCGTCGGCATGGCGATCGCGGGCAAGTACCTCGACCGCCTTCCGTACCGCGTCTGGGTGTTATGCGGCGACAGCGAATCGGCCGAGGGGTCGATCTGGGAGGCGTTCCAGCACGCGTCTCACTACGAGCTCGACAACCTGATCGCGATCTTCGACGTCAACCGGCTCGGTCAGCGTGGCCCGACGATGGACGAGTGGCAGCTCGACCACTACCGGGCGCGCGCCGACGCATTCGGCTGGCAGGTGATCGAGATCGACGGCCACGACGTCGAGGCGATCGACGCCGCCTACGCCGAAGCGGTCGGGACGACCGGCCGGCCCACGCTCGTCCTCGCCCGCACCGTGAAGGGCAAGGGCGTGAAAGCGGTGGAGAACCAGGAAGGCTGGCACGGCAAGCCGCTCGACGATCCCGACGCCGCGATCGAGGAGCTTGGCGGCCTCCGCAACCTCACGGTCGAGGTGGCGAAGCCGCCCGCCGGCGAGCCGCACCGGTTCGAGGCCGGCGCGCTCGAGCTGCCGCGGTACGAGGTCGGTTCGGAGGTGGCGACGCGCAAGGCGTACGGCGAGGCGCTGGCCGCAATCGGCTCGGCGCGGGGCGACGTCGTCGCCGTCGACGGCGAGGTCTCGAACTCGACGTTCGCGGAGATCTTCAAGGCGGCGCACCCCGAACGCTTCTTCGAGATGTACATCTCCGAGCAGCAGATGGCTGCGGCGGCGGTCGGGCTGCAGGCCCGCGGGTACCGGGTCTACGCATCGTCGTTCGCCGCCTTCCACTCGCGGGCTTACGACTTCGTCCGGATGGCAGCGATCTCGCGCGCCACCTTGTGCCTGTCGGGCTCGCACGCCGGGATCTCGATCGGCGAGGACGGGCCTTCGCAGATGGCGCTCGAGGATATCGCCGCACTGCGTGCAGTGCACGGCTCCACCGTCCTCCACCCCTGCGACGGCAACCAGGCCGCCCGGCTGGTGGCGGCGATGGCCGATCTGGACGGGATCTCCTATATCCGCACGCTGCGCCCGGACACGCCCGTGATCTACGGCCCCGACGAGGAGTTCCCGATCGGCGGCAGCCGCGTCGTCCGCGACGGCTCGGACGTGACGCTCGTCGGCTGCGGGATCACGGTGCACGAAGCGCTCGAGGCGGCGGAAGCGCTGGGCGGTGACGGCATCTCGGCGCGCGTGATCGACTGCTACTCGCTGAAGCCGATCGACGGCGGGACGCTCGCGACCGCCGCCGTCGAGACCGGCCGGATCGTCACGGCCGAGGACCACTGGCCGGAGGGCGGGCTCGGCGAGGCGATGCTCGGCGCGCTCGCCGAACGCGGTGTCGCCGCCCGCGTCAGCCGGCTGGCGGTCACGGAGATGCCGCGGTCGGGCAAGCCGGCCGAGCTGCTCGCCCGGTACGGGATCGACGCGACCGCGATCGCGAACGCGGCCCGCGCGCTCGTTCGCGCGTAAGGCCTAGCTAACAAGGAATCGGTGCCAGACCCTTGAGCTTTCGCCGACCCGGCGTGCGTTCGTAACGGTCTGGCACCGATACCGTTTCTGCCGGCATGGCCGTCGTGATCGGAACCAACCTGCGCAAGGAGCTCGCCGGCGGGCTGCTCTTCGACGGCGTCTCGTTCAAGGTCGAACGCCGCGAGCGGCTCGCCCTCTCCGGCCCCAACGGCGCCGGGAAGACAACCCTGCTCCGGATGCTGGCCGGGGAGACCGGGATCGACCGCGGGCAGCTCGTCCTCGACAAGGGGACGCGGGTGGCCCTGCACGACCAGCGGCCGCCGATAAGTAACTGTCTCGGGGACAGGCTTAATCCTGTCCCCGAGGCTGCTTCCATGTCGCTGCGCGAGTACACGCTCTCCGGCGCGCGCGAACTGATCGCGCTCGAGGATGAGCTTCGGCGCCTGGAGTCGGCGATGGCGGCCGGCAACCACGGAGAGGAGACGATGCGCCGGTACGCCGAGACACAGGGCCGACTCGAGCACGCCGGCGGCTACGCCTGGCGCGAGAACTCCCTGTCGGCACTGCGCGGCCTCGGCTTCGACGACGATCAGCTCGACCGGCGGCTCGACACCTTCTCGGGGGGCGAGCTGACGCGGGCGTCGCTCGCCCGCGCCCTGGCCGGCGATCCCGACCTGCTCCTGCTGGACGAGCCGACCAACCATCTCGACGTCGAGCGGCTCGAGTGGCTGGAGAAGACGCTGGTCGGTATGGACGCGGCGGTGGTGCTCGTCGCTCACGACCGCTGGTTCCTGGAGGCGGTGACGACCGCGGTACTCGAGCTCGAAGCAGGCCGTTCGATGTTCTTCCCCGGGCAATGGCACGTGTGGCGCCGGGAGAAGGCGGCGCGGGCGTTGGACGCGTCGAAGTCGATCGAGCGCTACAACGCCGACCTCGCGCGGCTCCAGCGCTTCGTCGATCGGTTCCGGTACAAGAAGTCGAAGGCGAAGCAGGCGCAGGCGAAGCTCACCCATATCGGGCGGCTGCGGAAGGAGAAGGCGGTCGCCTCTGACGAGCTCGCGCTCCTCACCCGGCGCTCCCGGCGGCTCGGCTTCGAGTTCCTGAACCCGCCTCGCAGCGGCCGGACGGTGGTCGAGGTCGATGGGCTGTCGCTGTCCGCCGGCGACAAGCACCTGCTGGACGGCGTGTCGCTCGCAGTCGAGCGGGGCGAGCACGTGGCGCTGGTCGGGCCGAACGGCTCCGGCAAGACGACGCTGATCGAGACGCTGCTGGGCCGCCGCGAGGCGGACTCCGGGACGGTGCGGCTCGGCCACGGGGTCGTCCCGGCCTACTTCTCTCAGCACGAGGCCGAGCTCGACGAGCGCGGCTCCGTCCTCGAATGCGTGCAGTCGATGACCGGACTCCGGCGGCCGGAAGCCCAGAACCTGCTCGGCCGCTTCCTGTTCTCCGGGTGGGAGTCCCACGAGAAGCCGGTCGCGGTGCTGTCGGGCGGCGAGCGCCGCCGGCTTGCGCTCGCGATCGTGGTCGCGTCGGGCGCGAACTTCCTCGTCCTCGACGAGCCGACGAACCACCTCGACCTCGAGAGCCGGGAGGCGCTGGAAGCCGCGCTCGAGAACTTCCCCGCGACGGTGCTGCTCGTCTCCCACGATCGGGCGCTGCTCGACGCGGTCGCGGAGCGGACGCTGGCGATCGAGGACGGGTCGATTCGCAGCTACGAGGGCGGCTGGGCCGACTATGTCCGGACAAGCCTTCTGTGGACAAAGAGCCCCACTCTTGACCCAGTTCCGGTCTCAGAGACCGGGTTGGAAACGTCACGAAGAACGGCACGGTCGGATCGGCCGCCGCCGGCGAAGCCGCGGTCGAAGCAGCCGAGCGAGCTCGAGCAGGTCGAGGCGCGGATCGCGGCGCAGGAGCAGGCGGTCGCCGACCTCGAGCGGCGGCTCGCGGAGGACTGGAGCGACGTCTCGCTTCTGACCGCACACCGGGCGGCCCGTGACGAGCTGCAGTCGCTCCTCGACCGCTGGGAGTCGCTGTTCGAGGCGCATGCCTCACCGTAAGGATTGTCCCTTCAGGGATAGTCCCTTGTAGGCTCGCCGAGTGACCGACACACGCGATTTCCTCCGCTCGATCGGGCTGCCGCCCGGCGACGCGCACGACCTGCCGACCTCGCGGAAGCGGTTTCCGGACGGAGCGCAGTACCGCCTGGAGATCCCGAGCACCGAGGGCCCGCGATGCCTGGAAGCCGTGCTGTCGGAGGCGGCCCGGCTGGATGTCCGGATCCACCGGATCTCGCAGGGGAGCGGCGTCTTCATGCTCACCGACGCCGAGCTGGACGAGACCGTCCGCCTCGCCGTCGACGCGCGCGTCGAGGTCAGCCTGTTCGCGCGCCCGAATGCCGGCTGGGGCACGTCGGCGATGGCCCGCTCGCAGGCAGGCGCTGCCGTCGCCCCCGTCTGCCACGGCCAGGAGCAAGTCGTGGCGGGGCTCGACGACGCCCGGCGCGCCGCCGAGCACGGCGTCCGCAGCGTCCTGATCGCCGACATCGGGCTCCTGGCCGTCTTCGACCGCGCGAGAGAGGGAGGGATCCTCCCCGAGGACATGCAGGCGAAGATCTCCGTGATGCTGCCGGCGGCGAATCCGGCCGCCGCGCGCGTCCTCGAGCAGCTCGGTGCGAACACGATCAACCTCCCGACCGATCTGAGCCTGGCCCAGATCGCGGCGATTCGCGCCGCCGTGGACGTCCCGCTGGACGTCTACGTCGAGGCGCCGGACAACGTCGGTGGGTTCGTCCGCCATCACGAGATCCCGGACCTGATCCGCGTCGCCGCCCCCGTGTACGTCAAGTTCGGCCTGCGGAACGCGCCCGACGTCTACCCGGCGGGCACGCACCTCGACTCGACGACGGTCGCCCTCTCCCGCGAACGCGTCCGCCGCGCCCGGCTCGGGATGGAGCTGCTCGCACGCTCGGGCTACGCGCCGGCGACCTCCGAGCTCGCCGCCGAGGGTCTCGCCGTCCCGGTGCCGTGATCGTCCGCCTCCTGCTCTGGAGCCTCTCCGACTCGAAGACGACGCTCGACGAGCTGCGGGCGCAGCTTCCGGATTCTCCCAATCGCACCTGGATCTCGGACGAGGCGACCGAGCGGTTCGGCGTCGTCGAGACCTGGGAGGACACGGCCCGTGACTTTCCCGAGGAGATCCGCGAGCTGATCGGCAAGGAGCCGGAGATCGCCGAGGAGTTCGACGTCGAGGCCTGAAACGGAATCGGAGCCAGAGACCGATGCGAAACGGAATCGGAGCCAGACACCCCAGCACCGGAACGACGGGAGTCTGGCACCGATGCTCTATTACCTGAAACGGCGGGAGTCTGGCACCGATGCGGAAACGGAATCGGAGCCAGACACCTCAACACCGAAACGGCGGGAATCTGGCACCGATGCTCTATTCGAAGGTGGCGATCAGCGCTTCCGCGACCACTTTCAGCGGACGGCCGGCCAGCTGGGACGCCCGGCGGAGCCGCTCGAACGCCTCCTGCTCCGTCAACCCCTCCTTCGCCATCAGGAGCCCTTTCGCCCGCTCGATCGACTTGCGTGCGGCCAGCGCCTCCGAGAGCGACTCCGCCTCCTCGCGCAGTGCTGCGAGCTCCTCGTGCCGGGCGCGCGCGGTCCTGATCGCGGGTAGCAGGTCCGCCTCGCGGAACGGCTTCACCAGGTAGCCGAAGACACCTGCCTCCACCGCACGTGAGACGAGCTCGTCCTGACCGTACGCGGTCAGCATCACGATCGGGATCGGTCGGTCCTCGAGGATCCGCCGCGCCGCGTCGATCCCGTCCAGCCGCGGCATCTTCACGTCGAGGATCGCCAGCTCCGGCTCCTCCGACGCCGCGAGCTCGACCGCCTCGACGCCGTCCTTCGCCTCGGCGCATACCTCGAAGCCCGCGGTCTCGAGCAGCTCGCGGAGGTCGAGCCTGATGATCGTCTCGTCCTCGGCGATCAGGATCCGCACACAGCGAGTCTAGGCTGCAGGGCCGAACCGGGCTTGGCCGGGCGGAATGAGCGAGGTGAAGACCTGCGCCTCCATAAGGCCGGCCACGACCGAGGGATCCTGGGCCGCGATCTCGCGCACCTCGTCGAGCGGCAACGCGTAGACGCAGAGCCCGCGGAGGTTCTCGTCGACGCGGTCGCGAAAGGGACCCGCGGCGAGCAGCGCACCGTTCGCGCGCTGCTCGTCCAGGAACGCCAGTGCGCCTCCTGAACGCGGTCTGCCTCCTCGTCCGGAAGGGCAGGCGGGCTCGCGGGCAGGCCGAGCAGGACGATCGTGTGCGGCTCGAGCGGCCTCACCGGAGCTGCTGAGCCAGCATGAGCGCGTTGCCGTCAGGGTCGTAGAACGTGCAGAGCCTGACCATGTCCTCGACCTGGTGGGTCTCGCCGTCGAACCGGACGCCCTCGTCTTCGAGGTACGCACGCGCCGCATCGATGTCCTTGACCGTGAAGGTCAGTGTCGCACCGCCGCCTTCCTTGACCTCCTCGGACTGGCCGATCCCGACCAGCAGGCCCGTCACCGGGGATTGGAGCTGCGCCCAACCCCAAGACTCGAGCTCGAAGACGACCTCGAACCCGAGGACGTCGCGGTACCAGGCGAGCGCCTTCTCGTACTCGCTGACAGACAGTGCGGCCGTCGATTCGCCGGCCCAGTCGATCTTCCCCATCGCCGTCTCCTTCTGGTCGGATGATCTCGATGTCGAGTGACCGCGTTTTTATACTATCTACATATTCATGTCAATACTCGTCGTTCTTTGCCATCACCGCTGGTCGGTGCCGGTCGTCGCCGAGATCGGTCGCACTCGGGGAAGTCGCTTTGCGGCGCTCACCGGCACGCTGGGCGTCACCGGCGAGTCGCTCCGGCGCACGCTCGCCTACCTCCAGGCGGAGGGACTTGTCGCCCGCAACCCGGGATACGGACACCCGCTCCGGGCTGAATACGTGCTGACGGAGACCGGGCGGCGGGTCGAGCCCGATGTCAGAGAGCTGCACGCGGCGATCCACGGCCGCGAGGACGTTGCACTGAAGAAGTGGTCGCTGCCTGTTCTTGCCGAGCTGGACGAGCCGCGGAGGTTCTCGGAGCTGCGGGCTGGCTTGCCGGCCACGCCGCGCGCGCTCGCGCTGGCGCTGAAGGAGCTCGAGGACGCCGCCCTCGTCGACCGGACCGTTACGGCGGATCGCCCGCCACAGGTTCGCTACGAGGCGACCCGCGCAGCACGGCCGATCGTCGCAGCCGCAGGGAAGCTCGCGCGCGTCTGATCAGGCCGGAAAGACGACCTCAGCCCGGAGGCCGCCGTCGTCGCTCAGCGAGAGAGTCCCGCCGAGCTCGTCGCGAACCAGCGCCTCGACGATCGAGAGTCCCGTCCCTTGCGCCGCACCGTCGATCCCACCGCCGTCGTCCGCGATCGCGAGCACGACGTCGCCGTTTCGCTCGGCGAGCTCGATCCGCACGCAGCGCCCCCCGTGCTCGAGCGCGTTCTGGAACAGCTCGGAGAAGACGAGGGCGAGGGCGGTCGCGCGATTGCCGGCCAGCGAGACGGGCGCGAGCGACGACGCCACCTGCCTGTCGCCGGCGAGGCCCTGCACGAGCATCGCCCGCAGCCGTTCGAGCAGCTCGCCGAGGTCCACGCTCTCGTCCCGGCGCTCGGTGAGCACCTCGTGCACGGCCGCGATCGCGAGGATCCGGTTGACCGAGTCCTCGAGCGCCCGCCGTGCATCCACCTGGTCGCCGCGCGCCTGGAGCCGCAGGAGCGACGCGACGGTCTGGAGGTTGTTCTTGACCCGGTGGTGGATCTCCTGGGCGAGCACCCCGCGCATGACCGTCCGGCCGTGTTCCAGCGCGACCGCGGCGTGATGCGCGATCGACGCGAGCAGCTGCCGCTCCTCGTCCGTGAACGGCAAGTCGCGGTCGGCGACCAGCTCGCCGATCTGCCGGCGTTTCCAGCGCAGCGGCGTTCGCAGCGCGAACTCGCCGGCGCGTCCCTCCGGCCACGCGATCTTGCCGTCCTCGAGGACGAGCGCGGCCCCGGTCGCCGAGACGGCGTCCATCGTCGTCTTGACGATCGCCTCCAGGGACTCCTCGAGGTAGAGCGACTCGGAGACCGCCTCCGAGATGCGGGCCAGCGCCTCGAGCTCGTCCACCCGCCGCTGCGCCTGGGCATAGAGCTTCGCGTGCTCGATCGACTGGGCGACCTGCGCCGCGATCGCCAGCAGAAGGTCGATCTCCGCCTCCGAGAACTCACGCGGCTCCTGCGTCCGCACGTTCAGGGCTCCCTCGAGCTTCTCCCGCGCGACGATCGGGACGGCAAGGATCGACTCGTACTGCTCTTCGGGCAGGTTCGGGAACGGCTTGAAGCGCGGATCGAGGTGAGCCTGTGCCGGGATCATCACCGGCCGCCGCTCCTCGGCGGCGACGCCCGTGATCCCCTCGCCCGGACGCATCCTCGGCCGGCGCGTCATTTCCTCGACCGACGTCCCGTGGGTCGCGCGCAGCACGAGCTCCCCGGCACGCTCGTCGTAGAGGTAGACGAAGCACGCGTCGGTGTCGAGTGCCTCCGCGACGTTCGTCGCGACGAGCTCGAGCACTTCCTGCAGGTCGAGAGTCGAGTTGACCGCCGCGATCGTCTCCGTCAGGAGCCGTAGATGACGCTCGGGGACGTCCACCGACCGATTGTAGGCGGCGCGTTCCTCACCGAGAGGAATCGCGCTGCGACCGCCGAAACGGAATCGGAGCCCGGCACCTCCAACAGCGGAAGGGCGGGAGCCTGGCACCGATGCTCTGGTCTTCAGGTGCTTAACCGAATCCTTACGGATCCCGTTTTTTTCGCTCGCAACCCGGGAATAGCGTTCGCACGGTGAGCTCCGCAGCTGCAGCGATGGACCTGACCTCGACTACGGGGTATCTGGTTGCGGACGCCCGCGGACGCGTGATCGGCCGGGTCGAGGCACCGATGTACGGAACCTCCCCGGACGTTCCCGACGCGCTCGCCGTGCGTTCCGGCTTTCTGCGGCGCCGCCGGCTCGTTCCGGCGGACGCGATCAGCGCGATCGACGGGCGGAGCGGCGTGATCGGCCTGCGCCTGGTGCGCGAGTCGATTCAGAGCTTCGGCTAGAGCTTCGAGCCGTCCGGGAGGAACGCGGAGGGGCGCTTCCTCCTTGACTGGACCCTGGGGTCCCGGTCCCCGCACTCGCTCGAACGCTCTAGAATGGGGGTAATGCCTCGCCAGCCTGCGGCGGCGAGGCTGACTGACGGCCGACTGCGAGCTGCGCTCATCCGCAGCTCGTGGTCGTTTCTGGCCCCGGTTTTCGGCGCCGCGACCGACATGTCGGGCGCGGCACAGCGACGCCGGCGCCGGGATGGTTAGGGAGGGGGGTTCACGGGGGGAACCGGCCGTTCCCCCCGTGCGAGCGAGCAGCGCGCGCGAAGCGCGCGGCGAGCGTTACAAGGCGTGGAGGTAGCGCTCCAGCTCCCACTCGGTGAGCTGGACGCGGTACTCGTCCCACTCCTTCCTCTTGATCTCGATGTAGCGATCGAAGATGTGCGGCCCCAGCGCCTTGCGCGCGAGCTCGGAGCCGGACAGCTCGTCGATCGCCTCGCCGAGCGTCTCGGGCAGGGCGACGATCCCGCGCTCGCGGCGCTGCTCCGCGGTCAGGTGGTACAGGTTCGTCTCCATCGGATCCGGGAGCTCGTACCCCTTCTCGATCCCCTCGAGGCCCGCGTGCAGCAGCGCAGCGAAGGTCAGGTACGGGTTGCAGGCCGGGTCGGGGCAGCGGATCTCGGCGCGGGTCGCCTGCTCGGAGCCCGGCTTGTACAGCGGAATGCGGATCAGCGCCGAGCGGTTCCGCTGCGACCAGGCGACGTAGACCGGCGCCTCGTAGCCGGGGACGAGCCGCTTGTACGAGTTCACCCACTGGGCGAACACGGCTGCGATCTCGCGGGCGTGCCGGAGCTGGCCGGCGATGAAGGCCTTGCCGACGTCCGAGAGATGCCACTTGTCGGACTCGTCGAAGAACGCGTTGCGGCCGTCACTGAAGAGCGACTGGTGCGTGTGCATTCCGGAGCCGTTCTCGCCGAAGATCGGCTTCGGCATGAAGGTCGCGTAGACACCGTTCTTGGCGGCGATCTCCTTGACCACCAGCCGGTAGGTGAGCGTGTAGTCGGCCATGTCCAGCGCGCTCGCGAACCGCATGTCGATCTCGTGCTGGGACGGTCCCACCTCGTGGTGGTGGTACTCGATCGGGATGCCGACCTTCTCGAGCGCCTGGATCGTCTCGTTGCGCAGCTCGGTCGCCGCGTCCTGGGTCGTCATGGCGAAGTAGCCACCCTCGTCGAGCGTCTCGGTGCCCTTCGCGTCCTTGAACAGGAAGTACTCCAGCTCGGGGCCGACGTTGAACGTGTCGAATCCGAGCCCCTCCATCCGTTCGAGCGCGCGTCGGAGCACGTAGCGCGGGTCGCCCTCGTAGGGCTCGCCGTTCGGGGTGACGACGTCGCAGATCATCCGCCCGACCTTCGACTCGCCGGAGCGCCACGGCATGACGACGAAGGTGTCGGGATCGGGGATCGCGACCATGTCCGACTCCTCGATCGCGTTGAAGCCGGTGATCGACGAGCCGTCGAAGCCCATCCCGTCGTCGAGCGCGCCCGCGAACTCGTCGGGGGTGATCGCGAAGCTCTTCAGATGACCCTCGAGGTCGGTGAACCAGAGGAGCATCGACTCGATCCCCTCCGTCTTGCACTCCGCCAGGACTGCCGCACGTGCATCCTCGCTCGACGTGGCCCGGTTCTTCGACTGCACTTGCTGCGCCATCTACTCCCTCCCAGCTCGGTTAGTCGACCAAAAATGAAAAACGCCCCGGACGCGGCCGGATCACCGCGCCCGAGGCGACATCGCCTTCGGACGGCCGCAGCATAGCGCAGTAGGCTGTCGCCGTGAGGGCGGAGCTCGAGGCCGCAGAGCTGGCGGCGTACGCGGACGCGTTTCGCGCCGCCCCCGAGCTCTGTGAGGTCGTCGAGATCGACGGCGCCACCTGCATGGCGCTTCGACGGATTCCGGAACGGACCTTCTGCCGGGTCATGGGCCTCACCTCCACCGATTCGCTCGACGAGATCGCGGCTTTCTACGGCGACACGCCCTGGTGGATCTCGGACTCGCACGGGCTCGGCGCGGAACTGGCGGAGCGTGGCTTCGCGCGCGACTACGGCTGGATGAAGTTCTCGCGGGGAATCGGTCCCCGGAAGGCGCAGAGCGACCTCGTGGTGGTGAAGATCGCGCCGGAGCAGGCCGACGACTTCGCGGCCGTCGTGGCAGGAGGCTTCGGGATGCCCGACTGGTCCAAGCCGCTCGCTGCGAACATCGTCGGTCGGGAGGGCTGGTCCTGCTACGTCGCCTACGACGCCGACGCTCCCGCCGGTGCGGGCGCTCTCTACGTCCACGAGCGGATCGGCTGGCTGGGATTCGGCGCGACCCTCCCGCAGTTCCGGGGGCGGGGGGCGCAGAGCGCGATCCTCGCCGCTCGGATCGAGGAGGCGCGCCGTCTCGGCTGTGCGGCGGTCACGACCGAGACAGGTGAGCTCGAAGAAGGCCGCCCGTCGAGCTCGTACCGCAACATCGTGAGGGCAGGTTTCCGAGAGGCGGGAGTCCGGGAAAACTACCGGGCCCCATGACCCGGCCCATCGCGCTCATCACCGCGGCGCTCGTCGCCGCCGCGATTGCCTGTGCGGCAACGTCGTCTCCGGCTGCGACCCACTCGTCTGCCTTCACCCGCGCGCCGCTCCAGATCGGTTCGGTCGTGCCCGAGCTCCTCGATCCGAACCTCCAGGGATCGACGGTGTCGCTGATGGAGCGCGCGAACCTCGCCGACACCGCCCGCGTCACGGTTACATGGGAGAGGAGCCAGACGGCGATGGACCCGGGCCTCCTCTCCGACCTCCGGAACGGCATCGCCGCGGCGCGCGCCGCCGGCAGCGACGTCTACCTCGACGCCTACCCGGCCGACAGCTCGCAGACGCCGAGGACGACCGCCGAGCAGACCCGTTTTGCGACGTGGCTGGCAGGCGTGGTCAAGGGGATCCCGGGGTTGAAGCATGTGATCGTCGGCAACGAGCCCAACCTGAACCTGTTCTGGTCACCGCAGTTCGGCGCGTCGGGGCAAGACGCCGCGGCGGTCGGCTACGAGCGGCTGCTCGCCCGGACGTACGACGCCGTCAAGCGCGTCGCGCCGCGCGTCGACGTCGTCGGCGGGACTCTGGCCCACTCCGGCACGAACAAGCGCGGTACCGGACGCGACACACACTCCCCGTCCCGGTTCATTCTCGACATGGGTGCCGCCTATCGAGCTTCGCAGCGGACGAAGCCGATCATGGATGCGTTCTCTTACCACCCGTACATGGAGCGCGCCGATCTGCCGCCGACGTTCCGCCACAACCCGCTCGCCAACCCGATCACGATCGCCGACTACGGGAAGCTGATCTCGTCCCTCGAGCGAGCCTTCGGCGGGACGAAGCAGAAGGGCGAGAAGCTGCCGCTCGTCTACGACGAGTTCGGCGTCGAGACGAAGATCCCGGCGGCGCAGGCCTCGCTGTACAGCGGGAGCGAGCCGGCGACGACGCATCCGGTCGGCGAGACGACGCAGGCGCGGTACTACGCCGACGGGTTCCATCTGGCCGCCTGTCAGCCGACCGTGCGGACGATCATGGCCTTCCGGCTGATCGACAGCCCCTTCCTCGCGAGCTTCCAGTCCGGCGTCTACTATGCCGACCGCGAAACGCCGAAGTCGAGCCGCGCTGCGGTCGCTGCGGCCGCGAAGCGCTACCGGTCGGGGACCGTCGCCGGGTGCCCTGCGCTCCTCGCTCCCAAGCCGCTGGTCGACTGGAAGCGCCGGGTGCTCACGTGCGACACGGACTGTGCCTACGTCGAGACCTTCCGGCGCGTCGGCTCGTCGAGGCCGGCGGCGACCGTTCGCGGCCGCGGAATCGCAGCGGTCCCGACCCGACTCGCGGCCGCGACGCTGAAACCGGGCCGCTACCGGATCACGCTCCGGGTAATCGCCACCGCGTACAAGGCGAACGCGTTCGTCACGACGAGTCCGCTGCTCCGTACCTAGACCGCGCCCCGTCAATGGTGCCGGGCACCGTTAGGACGGCGACCCGAAATTCGTTTGCGGCCTCTCTACGGTGTCGGCACGGTCAACGCGCGGCGAACAAGTCCCTCATTGCCGCCTCGCCAGAATCCACAGGAAGCCGACGTCACCGTGCCCGGGCTCACGCATGAAAAGCACGTCGTCGACGAGCACCTCGAAGCCCGCCGAGCGCACGAGCCGACGGTTCGTCTCGGCGTCCCAGCCGGAGAAGAACATCTCGACCCCGAGCCACGCCTCGAGGCGATCCGGACCGCCGACGTCGCTGAGAGACGCCAGGAAGAGACCGCCCGGGATCAGCCATCGCCGAACGTTCGCAAACAGCCGCGCGTGCTCGACACGGGGCACGTGGACGAACGAGTAGAAGGCGACGGCGGCGGCGAAGGTTTCGTCAGGGAAGTCCAGCTCGGCGAAGTCCGCCTGCAGGAAGTTCGCTTCTGGCGCTTCGGCCCGCGCGAGTCGCAGCTGCTCGCCGGACACGTCGACGGCGACGACCTCGAACGAGCGTGTGAGCCGCTTCGTCTTCGTACCGCTCCCGCAGCCGAGGTCGAGCACCGGCGCGCGCTTCGGAAGCACCGACTCGAGGTGCTCGACGAACTGCTCCCAGGGGTCGCCGACGACGTTCGCCGACCACTCACCGAGCCGCGGCGCGAGCTCGTCGTACGCGTGCGCCACGCTCCTCATCCCGACCGCTTCAGCTTCCCGTGTCGCTTGGCGTACTGCTCGCCGCGCCGGAACACCCACAACCCGAGCGGGATCGCGACGACGCCGATCACGAGCAGCGGCCAGATGTCACCCCACACCGCGGCGGGCGTCGCCCCTTCCAGGATCGCCGACCGGATGCCACGGAGCGCGTAGGTCGCGGGCGAGATCGTCGAGATCACCTGCATCCACTGCGGGAGCACGGAGACCGGGTAGTAGACGCCGGAGACCACGAGCATGATCCCCTGCGCCATGAACCCGAGCTGCGTTCCCTTCTCGGGCGAGATCAGCGGCAGGACGGCCGTCATCATCCCGATCCCGACGAACGAGATCGACGCGATCCCGAGCAAGAGCAGCGCCGTGGCGAAGTTCGCGTCGGGCATATGGAGGCCGAACATCGCCGCGACGACCGCGAAGATCAGGGTCGCGCGGACGATCCCGTACGCGATCGCGAACAGGCCCATGCCGATCAGGTGGACCGGGCGCGACAGCGGCGCCATGAACGTGTACTCGATCGTCCCTTCCCAGCGCTCCCACGCAACGGTCTCCGTGAGGATCTCGAAGATGATCCCCAGGTAGGCCCAGATCACCGCGCCGATCAGCAGCACCGTGGTCAGGCGCTCCTGCTTGTCCGGCGGGAGCCCGGCCGCTTTCGAGATGAAGACGATCGAGAGGGTGTTCGCGATCGTCCAGACAAAGAACGCGAGCTCCCACATCGCGTAGCGCTTGACCAGGTACCAGTTGCGCTCGACCACGCCGAGCAGGCCGATCAGCTCGTGGCGCGCCCGGGCGGCTATCGCAGTCATACGTTCACCTCCTCTTCCTCTTCCTCCCACTCGTCCTCGAACGTGCGGCCGGTGGCGGAGAAGAACGCCTCCTCGAGCGTCTCGACGCCGTACCGGCGCTTGATCTCGTCCGCCGGCTCCAGGCAGAGGAGCTGGCCGTCGTCGAGGATCCCGATGCGCTCGGCCAGGATCTCTGCCTCGGCGAGGTCGTGGGTGCAGAGCAGGATCGTCGTATCGTGGATCGCCCGCACCTCGCGGATGAAGTTCTGCACCTCGAGCTTCGAGCGCGGGTCGAGCCCGGTCGTCGGCTCGTCGAGCAGGAGCAGCACCGGTGACGTGAGCAGGGCCCGGGCCAACGCGACCTTCTGCTGCGTGCCGCGCGACAGGTGCTCCATCGCGTGCGTCCGGCGCGAGATCGGGAAGCCGACCCGGTCGAGGATGACGGGGATCTTGTCGCGGGTCTCGCGCGGCGTCAGGCCGTAGAACCGCGCCGCGTAGGCGAGGTTCTCCGTCGCCGACATCTTCTTGAAGAACGACGCCTCCACCGAGACGCGGTTGACCATCGTGCGGACCGCGCGCGTCTCGGAGATGTCGTGGCCGAAGATGCGCGCGCTGCCGCCGTCCGGGAGGAGCAGCGTCGAGAGCAGCCGGACGAGCGTCGACTTCCCGGAGCCGTTCTGACCCAGGATCGCGATGCACTCGCCGCGGTCGAGCTCGAAGGTGATGCCTCGTAAGGCGTCGACGCGGGTGCGCTTACGCCCGTCCTTGCGGACGAACTCCTTGCGCAGGTTTTGAACTTCAACGGCTTTCATCGTTACTCCTCGGGCTTGAAACACAGGACACGGACGCAACACCCACCGGCCATAAGCCGGGGGCGCGCGGGACGACGTGTCAGCCGAAGAGCAACATCGAGTCGTCGAGGCTAGCAGACGTCTCGACGGGCGCGCAAACGCGGCGGGGCCGGGTACCTACAGGTGCCGGTCTGGATCTCTTCGCTTCATCGAGCAGCGCCTCCCTGGTCGACCGGCGGCAATCCTAGCGGTCCGCGGCTCCCATTTGACCGCGTCCGCCAATACTTCTATTGTTGAAGCGCGTCGCCGCCGGAGGTGGCGCAGTGTAGGCGAAGGCGCCTCAGGACTCATGGAGTCCTGGGGCTTTTTTTGTTGGTCCGAGACCGTGGAGATCAGAGCGATGAAGCCTGACGACTGGCCCGCAGTGCGGGAAATCTACGAGCAGGGGATCGCCACCAGACAGGCGACGTTCGAGACCGCTGTGCCCTCCTGGGAGGAGTGGGACGCGACCCACCTGGTCGATCTCCGGCTCGTGGCCGAGGAGAACGGCACGGTGATCGGCTGGGCGGCGCTGTCGCCCGTCTCTCGCCGCGCCTGTTACGCGGGGATCGCCGAGGGGAGCGTCTACGTCGCCGAGGAGTCCCGCGGCCGCGGGGTCGGCACCGCGCTGCTCGAGCGATTGCTCGCCGACGCGGATGACGCGGGCTTCTGGACGATCCAGACGTCGGTCTTCCCGGAGAACGCCGCCAGCATCGCCCTGCACACACGTTGCGGCTTTCGGGTCGTCGGGACACGAGAGCGAATTGCCCGCCTCGACGGAACGTGGCGGGACACAGTCCTACTCGAGAGGAGGGTTCCTTGAGCTTCGTGAAGGTCGAGGCGGTTGTGATCCGGGAGCGTGTCGAAACCGTGATCGACGCCGTGGAGGACGCCACCGGCCACGTCGGTGTCACCGTCGTCGAGGCGATCGGCCACGGGCGTCAGCGCGGGGTCACACACGAGTACCGCGGACGCGTGTTCGAGTCGCGCTTTCTCCCGAAGGCGCTGCTCCTCTTCGTCGTCGACGAGGACCGAGCCGACGAGGTCGTGTCGGCGATCGTCGACGCAGCACGCAGCGGCAACGAGTCGGGCGACGGGATCGTCTGGACGAGCCCCGTCGCGAACGTGACCCACAACCGGACGGGTCGGAACCTCGAGGAGGTGGATGTCGGTGCCTAAGAATCAGGACTTGCTCATCGCGGCGAGCACGATCTGGGTCGTCGTGACCGCGGTGCTGGTGATGTTCATGCAGGCGGGCTTCGCGTTCCTCGAAGCCGGCCTGACCCGGATGAAGAACGCCGGCCACATCGCCGGCAAGAACGTCCTCATCTTCGCGATCTGCTCGATCGTCTACTGGATGGTCGGTTTCGGCATGGCGTTCGGCGACGGCGGCGGGTTCGTCGGTACCGCCGGGTTCTTCCCGTCCGTCGACGAGTTGACCGCGGTCGGAAAGGCCCCCTTCGATTGGTTCTCGGAGATCCCCGGGGCCGCCGGGTACCTGTTCGAGGTCGTCTTCGCCGGTGTCTCGCTCGCGATCGTCTGGGGCGCGATGGCCGAGCGGGCGAAGCTCTGGGTCTACTTCGCCTTCGGCGTCTACTTCACGCTCGTCTATTCGATCGTCTCGCACTGGATCTGGAGCCCGCACGGGTGGCTCTTCGCGAAGGGGATGCAAGACTTCGCTGGCTCGACCGTCGTGCACTACCAGGGGGCGCTGGCCGCACTCGCCGGCGCGCTCCTCCTCGGCCCGCGGATCGGCAAGTTCGGGACGGACGGCAGGGCGAACCCGATTCCCGGGCACAACATCCCGTACGCCGTCCTCGGCACGATCATCCTCTGGTTCGGCTGGTTCGGCTTCAACCCCGGGTCGACGCTCTCGGTCGACTTCGGCGGCTTCGGGTACTTCGCCTACGTGGCGCTGACCACGAATCTCGCCGCCGCCTCGGGCGCGCTCGGCGGCGTCGTCACGGCCTGGCTGGTCCTGAAGAAGCCGGACATCTCGATGATGCTGAACGGAGTGCTCGCCGCGCTGGTCGCGATCACCGCCGCATCCGGCTTCGTCGCGCCGTGGGCGGCGATCGTGATCGGGCTGGTCGCCGGGTCGATCGCCGTCGTCGGTGTGATCGCGGTCGAGCGGATCGGGATCGACGACCCGATCGGCGCCGTGTCGGTACACGGCATGGCCGGGGTCTGGGGCACGCTCGCCACGGGTCTGTTCGCCGTCCCGGCGTTGGCGAAGAACCTCGCCACCGGCACCGGCGGCCTCGTCTACACCGGCTCGTTCCACCAGGTCGGGGTGCAGGCGCTCGGCCTGGTTGCCGTCGGCGCCTTCACGTTCACGGCCTCGTTCGCCGGGCTCTTCGTGATGAAGAAGCTGTTCGGGATCCGGGTCGAAGAGGAGACCGAGAGCGCAGGACTCGACGTCTCCGAGCACGGCATGTGGGGCTACCCCGAGTTCTACATCCCGGTTCCGGGCGGCTACGACGCCTGGGGGACACCGCCGTGGGAGCGCGAGCGCCATGCGCCTCCGGCAGTCACGCCCCAGCCGACTCCGCAGCCGTCGGGGTAGGGCTCTCCGCGCGGCGGGGGACGGGCTCGCCTGTCCCCCGCCGCCGCCTCAGCGGATTCGGCGGACGAGCTCGTCCTCGACCGCCGCGGGATCGAGGCCACGAGCGGCCAGCAAGACGTAGCTGTGGAACCAGAGGTCGGCGAGCTCCTCGACGAGCCGCTCGTCGCTCTCGGACGCTCCGGCGAGCGCGGCCTCGACCCCCTCCTCGCCGACCTTGCGCGCGGCAGCGGCAGGGCCCTCGTCGAGCAGTGAGGCGACGTACGAGCCCTCGGGCCGCTCCTTCGCCCGCTCGGCGACGCGGCGCCAGAGCCACGGCGCGAAGCAGGAGAGCGAGCCGGTATGGCAGACCGGCCCGGCCGGCCGGACGCGGAGAAGGATGGCGTCGCCGTCGCAATCGTCCCGGATCTCGACCACAGCGAGCGTGTTGCCTGAGGTCGCGCCTTTGTGCCAGAGCTCGCCGCGGGAGCGGCTCCAGAACCAGGCTTCGCCCGTTTTCCGTGTGCGGCGGAGCGCCTCGTCGTCCATCCAGGCGAGCATCAGCACGCGGCCGTCGTCCGCGTCCTGGACGATCGCAGCGGTCAATTCCGGCGACGCTCCGGCCATCCCGGTCACGTCCGGATCTTCCAGTCCGAGCCGATCGGAGGCCGTGCCCGATTCGGACCTGTCCGGTGCCAGGCACCGGACAGGTCCGAAGTGGCCGCCTCGGGACGGAATTGCAGGTGCAACGTGGGGGCCCGAAGGCCGAAGCGGCCATGTCCGGTGCCTGGCACCGGACGTGGCCGGAGGAGCCACGGCCGCGCGCGCGTGGCGGTCACGTCCTGATCGGCCACCCGGCCTCCCTCAGCTCGCTCTTCAGCTCGGGCAGCCGCTCCGGGCGTTCGTGCACGATCGAGGCGACGAGCGCCGCCTCCGCGCCCGCCTCGAACGCCTCGGCCAGGTGGCCGGCGTCCCCGGCACCGCCGGACGCGATCACCGGAACGGAAACGGCGCCCGCCACAGCTCGGGTCAGCGTCAGGTCGTATCCGTTGCGCGTCCCGTCGGCTTCGATCGACGTGAGCAGGATCTCGCCCGCGCCGCTGTCGACAGCCTCCCGCGCCCAGCCGATCGCGTCGAGACCGCGCGGGTTTCGCCCTGCGTGGGTGACGACCTCACCGCCTCGGGCGTCGATCGCGCAGACGACCGCCTGCGCGCCGAATTCGGCGGCGAGACCGGAGAGCAGTTCGGGACGGTCGACGGCGGCGCGGTTCAGCGAGATCTTGTCCGCTCCGGCACGGAGCAGCGCCCGCGCCTCCTCGAGCTCGGTGATGCCGCCGCCGACGGTGAACGGGATCTCCAGCTCGTCGGCGGCCCGCTCGACCAGTCCGAGCAGCGGGCCGCGGTCCTCGAGCGTCGCGGTGATGTCGAGGAAGACGAGCTCGTCGGCGCCGAGCTCCGAGTAGCGGGCGGCGAGCTCGACCGGATCGCCGACATCGCGCAGCTCCTCGAAGCGGATGCCCTTGACCACGCGTCCGCCGGCGACGTCGAGGCAGGGGATCACACGCTTCTTGACCATGCCAATGCGTTGCGGAGGACACGCGCGCCCGGCGGGCCGCTGCGCTCGGGATGGAACTGGACGCCGGTCACGGAGCCGTGCTCGACCGCGGCGACGACCGTGCCGTCGTGCTCGACCTCGGCGACGGCGATCGCGGCCGCCGGGACGCACGCGTACGAGTGGGCGAAGTACACGTCCTCGCCGTCGAGCCGTTCGAGCAGCCTGCTCGGGGCGGTCACCCGGAGCTCGTTCCAGCCCATGTGCGGGACCCGGCTCGCACGGAGCCGCTCGACGCGACCGGGCAGGATCTGGAGACCGGCGCCGCCTTCGTCGGACGCGCCGAAGAGGAGTTGCATCCCGACGCAGATCCCGAGCACCGGCTTCCCGGCGCGGACCCGGGCGAGCAGGGCCTCGGCGAGGCCGCGTTGCCGGAGGCCGCGCGCGGCGGCGCCCGTGTTGCCGACACCGGCGATCACGGCGAGCGGGGCGCGCTCGACCTCACCGGGATCCTCAGTGACGACGGCCTCGGCGCCGGCGCGCTCGAGCGCGGCGCAAACGCTGCGCAGGTTGCCCGCCCCGTAGTCGGCGAGGACCACCCTCACAGGGCGCCCTTTGTCGAACCGGTCGTCGCCCCGTCGACGGCGCATGCCTCGCGCAGCGCCCGCCCGAAGGCCTTGAACGCCGCCTCCGCCACGTGGTGGTCGTCCACTCCGGTCGCCTCCACGTGGAGCGTCAGCCCCGCCTGCATCGCGAAGCGCTCGAGCGCGTGCGGCAGGAGGGTGACTGCCAGCCCGCCCACTCGGTCGCCGCCGAAGCCGAGCGTCACCTCGGCGTGCGGGCGCCGGACGAGGTCGACGGCGGCGGTCGCACGGGCCTCGTCCATCGGCACGGTTGCCGAGCCGTACCGCGCCACGCCCACCCGGCCGTCCAGCGCGGCGGCGACCCCATCGCCGAGGGCGGCAAGAACGTCCTCGACCGTGTGGTGCTCGTCGACGTCGAGGTCGCCGCCCGCGAGCAGCTCGAGGTCGAGGCCGCCGTGGAACGCGAACAGCGTCAGCAGATGGTCGAGGAACCCGACCCCGGTGACGACGCGGGCGCGGCCTTGGCCGTCGAGGTCGAGCGAGACGCGGAGCGCGGTTTCGGCGGTCGTGCGGAGGACGACGGCGGAACGGCCGGCAGGCCGGTCGGGGCCCGCGCCGAGGGCCGCCAGAATCAGATCGTTCTCTGCCGGCAGGCGGACGGTGATGCGGAAGGAATCCGGGCGGCGACGGACGACGAGCCCCTGTGCCTCCAGCTCGTCGGCGCGGTCGGCACCGCCGACGACGACGAAGTTGCCTGCGGACGGCGGGCAGTCGAAGCCGGCGGAGAGCAACGCATCACGCATGCGCTCCCGTTCTGCAATCGTCTCCTCGACGTCGAGATGGGGATTCCTGAGCGCGCCGGCCGCGATCCTGGCGGAGGGCGCCGCGACCGGCGCGGGGTCACGGCGACGGTCGAGCTCGCGCGCGACTTCCGGAGAGGCGATTGCATAGCCGACCCGCAGCGCGGCCAGGCCGAACGCCTTCGAGAGCGTGCGCAGCGCGACGAGGTTCGTAGTCTCGGCCACCAGCGACGCGACGGTCTTCCCGCCGTACTCGAAGTACGCCTCGTCGACGACGACGGCCGCGTCCGGCAGCGAGCGTGCGAGCGCGGCGATCTCCTCCGGCTCGACGAGGTCGCCGGTCGGGTTGTTCGGGTTGCAGACCCAGACGAGGGCCGCCGCGGCCGGATCGTCGGTCAGCTCCGCCCCCTCGATCCCCGAAGCGACCGCGTAGACGGGGTACGTCGGCGGCTTGACGTACGCGCGCCGGCCGGGGCCGAGGAAGGTTCGCGCGGCGAGCGCGATCAGCCCGTCGGCGCCGGCGCCCGGGACGATCTGCTCGGGCTCGACGCCGGCGTAGGCGGCAGCTGCCTCGCAGAGCTCGCGGTACGTGCCGTCCGGGTACTCGTTCAGGCGGGCGAAGCTCTCGCCGAGCGGGACCTGCGGGATCCCCGGCAGCGGCGGAACGTTCTGGTCGAACCGGATGATCTCGGCCGGGCTCAGCCCGTGCCGCGCCGCGATCTCGGCAGTGGGCAGTGCCCAGGCGTACGGCCGGAATCCGTCCGGAAGCGGCCTCGCCTTCACGCGCGCACCGTCAGGGCGCGCGCGTGCTCGGGCAGGCCCTCCAGCTCGGCCAGGGCGGTCACCGTCTCCCGCACGGAAGCGACGCCTTCCGCTGTTGCCGTAACGAACTGGACGGGCTTGAGGAACGCCTCGAGCCCAAGGCCGCCCACGCCGCGGGCCAGGCCGCCCGTCGGGAGAACGTGGTTCGACCCCGCCGCGTAGTCACCGAGGACCGCACTGGCCCCGAGGAAGACCGCACCCGCGTTTCGCACGCTTCCGGCCAACGCGTCCGGGTCGTCCACCAGGAGCTCGAGGTGCTCGGGAGCGATCGCGTTCGCGCGCTCGACCGCTTCGGCCAGGGAGCCGAGCAGCTCGACCGCGGCCCTGTCCCCGATGCGGGCGGCGACGGCCTCCGCGAGCTCCGCGCTCGTGGTCAACAGGATCGATGCGCCGTCGGGCCCGTGCTCGGCCTGCGCGAGCAGGTCCGCGGCGCACGCCTCCGGATCGGCGCTTTCGTCGGCGATCACGAGCACCTCGCTCGGCCCGGCCGGCAGGTCGATGGCTACCCGGCTCGAGACGAGCAGCTTCGCCTCGTTGACCCAGCGGTTCCCCGGGCCGACGATCTTGGCCACCGGACTGATCGTCTCGGTTCCGTACGCGAGCGCGGCGATCGCCTGCGCGCCGCCGATCGAGTAGAGCTCGTCGATTCCGAGCTCGTCTGCGGTTGCGAGCATCGCCACCGACGGCCTCGGCGTTGCGACCGCGATCCGCGCCACGCCCGCCAGTCGTGCCGGCACCGCCGTCATGACGAGCGAGGACGGAAGCCCCGCCGGCACGTAGATCCCCACCGAGTCGAGCGGCAGCCAGCGACGGTTCACCTCGATTCCCGGAATCGGCTCCACGGTCGTGTCCGAAGGACGCTGGGCCGCGTGCACGACCTCCACGGCCTCGATCAGCGCGCGTACGGCGCGCATCGTGTCCACATCCAACTCGCCGCGGGACTTCGCGAGCTCGGGAGTCCCGTCGCCGAGTCGCTCCGCCCACTCGCGGACCGCAGCGTCGCCGCGATCGCGCACGTCGGCAACGATCTGCACGACGTCGCTCATGGGTATCCGCGCCAGGTTTGGCACGAGGTGTTCGTCGCCGCCACCGACATGGCGGGCGCGGCCGAGGGCGGTTTCTGGGGTGCGAGGTCGATTGGGGAGGGGGGAACGCGGGGCGCCCATGGCGCCCCTGAAGGGGGGCTCTGTCTGCGTGCACGCTTCGCGTGCTTGGCCATTCTCCCCGCGGGATCGAGCCGGAGGCGAGCGACGATCATGGAACGAGCCTCTCGACCGGCACGACGAGGATCGACGAGGCACCGGCCGCCTTCAGCGGCGGAAGCAGATCCCAGATCTCGTCGACCGGCACGGCGGCGTGCACCGCGATCTGTCCGGGCTCGGCGAGGGGGAGCACGGAGGGCGCACCCAAACCGGGCAGCAGCTCGCGGATCGCCGGCAGGTCGTCCTCCGAGGCGTTGAGCATCACGTAGCGGCGGCTGCGGGCGGCGACGACGCCGCGGAGCATCAGCTCCAGCCGCTCCACGAGCTCCCGCCGCTCCTCGATCGCCTGCCGGTTCGCGATCAAGACCGCCTCCGAGTCGAGCAGGCGTCCGATGCGGCGCAGGCCGTTCACGCTCGCCGTCGAGCCGGTGGAGACGAGGTCGACGATCGCATCCGAGAGGCCGAGCCGCGGCGCCGCTTCGACCGAGCCCGACACGGTGACCAGCTCCGCCTCGACGCCGAGTCGGTCGAAGACGGCGCGGGTGGACACGGGGTAGGCGGTCGCGACCCGCAGACCGGAGAGGTCGGCCAGCTCCCGCTGCGGAGCCGCGGTCGGCACCGCCGCCTCCAGCGTGCAGCGCGCGAAGCCAAGCTCCGCAAGCTGGACGACGTCGGCGCACGCCTCCGCGACCAGGTTCGCGCCCGTGATCCCGACGTGGACGACGCCGTCCTGGACGTACTCCGGGATGTCGTGCGGGCGAACGAGCAGGAGGTCGACCGGCGCGTTCTGGCACGGGACGTGCAGGGCCCGCTCCCCCAGCTCGAAGCGAAGCCCGGCGGCATCGAGCAGGTCGAGCGAGGGCTGCGCCATCCGCCCCTTCGACGGGACCGCGACGAGCAGCCGCCCCTCGGTCCCGGCGCTCACGCGCGAACCCGCTCTCGGCAACGGCAAAGCCGCCGACTCCGCTCATTGGTCGCCTCAGTCGAGCCTGCGGCGATCGCCTTAGCGCGTGCGATCGAGCGCGAGCCGGTACCAGCCGGTGCCGTGGCGAAGCCACTGCGCCACGCGCGTGACGGTCGCAGTGCTGGTGTGCACGCGCTCCGCGATCTCGAGATACGGGAGCCCCTCGTCGAGCAGGCGGACGATCTGCCAGCGGTGCGCGAGCGCCTCCAGCTCGCCGAGGGTGCACAGGTCGCGGAGGAAGCGCTTTGCCTCGTCGCCGGTCCGCAGACAGAGGAAGGCCGCGGCCAGGTCGTCGAGGCCGGGAATCTCGTCGAGCTCATGTCGCGCTTCGCCCAGGGTCTTGCTCATCGAGCTGCATGTTAGCATGCTACTACGCTGCTATGGCGCCCTTCGAAGTGATTCCCGCGATCGACGTGCTCGACGGCCGCTGCGTCCGGCTCTTCGAGGGCCGCCGCGAGCAGGTGACGATCGAGGGCGGCGACCCCGGCACTGCCGCGGCGCGGTTCGCCTCGGAGGGCGCCTCGCGGCTGCACCTGGTCGACCTCGACGGTGCGTTCTCGGGCTGCCCCACGCCTGGGTTGATCGAACGGATCGCGACCGCCGGCGTCCCCGTCCAGGCGGGCGGCGGCTTGCGCGAGGTCGACGCGATCCAGGCCGCACTCGACGCGGGCGCCGCCCGGGCCATCGTCGGCAGCGCGGCTCTCACAGCAGTGACGGGCTTAAGCCTGTCACTGCTCGCGGCCCGCTTCGCCGAGCGGCTGGTGGTCGCGATCGACGTCAAGGACGGGCACGTCGTCGCCGACGGCTGGATCACCGAGACCGACGTCACCCCGACGGAGCTGGCCCGGCAGTGCGCCGCCGCTGGTGTCCAGCGCCTGCTCGTGACCAGCACCCGCCGAGACGGGTCTCTCCGCGGCCCTGACCGCCCGCTGCTCTCCGAGGTCTTGGAGGTCGGCGTGCCCGTGCTCGCCGCAGGCGGGGTCGCGGAGCTCGACGACCTCGTTGCACTCCGAGACCTGGGGTGCGAGGGCGCCGTCGTCGGCAGCGCGCTCTGGTCCGGACGCTTCGGGCTCGCCGACGCGCTCGCCTACTTGGCGTAGGTCGGCTCGTCGGTCGGTGCCGGCATCTCCGCGACCGCGATCATCGAGTCGGACGGATTCCGTTCACGCCGGCTGAGGACGATGAACGGTGCGGCGAGCACCTGGATCAGCCCGCCGAAGACGTACGACGTCCCGTAGCTGTAGACGTCCGCGGCCTTACCCAGGACCGGCTGCACGACGACGCCGCCCGCGCTGCCCATGAGCGAATCGAACGACAGCACGGTCGCACGCTGCTTCGACGGGATCATCCCGTTGAGGTAGGCCTGCCGGATGGGCATCTCGGCGGCGAAGATCAGGCCCCAGACCACGAGCAACGCCAGGGCCGGCCAGAAGAGATGGGTCAGACCGAGGACGACGAGGATCGCGCCGCTCAGGAGCGTGCCGATGATGAGCGGAGTCGTGCGGAGCTTGAAGAGGCCGCGAATCCTGGGCGCGGCGTAGCCGCCGAGGATCTGCGAACCGGCGACGATCGCCGCGGCCAGCCCTGCGATCGCGTAGTCCGTGCTGTTGCCCCAGAGGTCGAGCAGGAACGGCTGGAGCGCATAGAAGGTGTAGATCCCGACCCCGGCCCCGAACGGCGCCGCGACCATCATCCAGCGGACCGGCGGATTCCTGAGCCCGTAGTCGAGCGAGGTGACGAACACTGTGCGCATCGCCCGCAGAGGCTGACCGCGAGGCTCCGGCTCGAAGCCGAGATCCTCCATCAGCCTCCACGCGACCGCGAACATCACGAGCAGGACGACGACGCGCATGAGGAAGGGAACGCCGAGGTTTGCAACTTGGGCGATCACGCCGCCGAGGATCGACCCGCCGAGCATCCCGACTCCGGTGATCACCTGTCCGCGTCCGAGGACTGCCTCGAGCCCGCCCTCGTAGCGGGCGAAGGTGAGCGCGTCGACGAGCCAGGCTTCGACCGCTCCCGAGAAGAACGTGAAGCCGAGGCCGAGCAGCATCGAGACGACGGCCCACAGCCCGAACGGCGCCTTCGTCTGCCAGAGGAGCCAGTAGAGGAAGGTCGAGCCCGAGAGGGTGATCGTGCCCAGGAGGTACGAGGCACGACGGCCCCACGTGTCGGCGACGATCCCCGTCGGAATCTCGAAGACGACCATGCCTGCGGTGAAGAACGCGTTGGCCGCGAATGCCTCGAGGTTGCTCAGACCGGCGTCGAGCAGGAAGAGCGTGTTGATCCCCCAGATGAACGACGCGGCGAGCGTGTTCCCGAGCAGGAGGGTCAGATAGACGCGCTGGATCCGGCGGGCGAGCGGGTTCATGTCCTACGCGCGTCAACGTATCGACCGGCCTCGACCTGCCCGAGGCAGCCGAGCCCTAGTTCGAGAAGCGCTTCCGGGCTTCGGCGACTGCCTCCGCCACCTCCCCGAGCCGTACGGTGACGCTCTCCGCAGCGGTCGAATCGGGGTCGAACGCACCCTCGCGCACGGCGCGGGCGACCTGCTCGTGTGCGTCTCGGAACGGGACCCCTTCGGCGACGAGCGCCTCTGCGGCGTCGGTCGCGAGCAGCCCGGGATCCGCAGCCGCAGCCTCGAGCCGCTCCTCGTCGAACCGCAGGTCGCTCACGAGCACGACCAGCGCGGCCAGCACCCGGCGCACGTCTCGGCGCGCTGCGAAGGCGGCAGGCTTGTCCTCGCCGAGGTCGGAGTTGTACGAGAGCGGGAGCCCCTTGACGGTCGCCAGCAGTCCGGCGAGCCTGCCGATCGCCGTCCCGGCCTTCCCGCGGGCGAGCTCGGCGACGTCGGGGTTCAGCTTTTGCGGCATCATCGATGACCCGGTCGCGGCCGACTCGGGGAGCCGGACGAAACCGAACTCCGCAGTCGCCCACAGCGCGAGCTCCTCGCCGATCCGCGAGAGGTGGACGAACAACCCCGCGCAGGCGTAGAGGTAATCGAGCGCGAAGTCGCGGTCGGCGACTGCGTCGAGCGAGTTGGACATCGCAAACGGGGGGGTGCCGATGTTGAGCGTCGTCCCGGCGAGCGCGCCGGCCCCGAGCGGCGACGGCTCGGCGTGCGAGGCGGCGAGCGCGAACCGGTCCCGGTCGCGGTCGAGCATCTCCACCCAGGCGAGCAGGTGATGGCCGAGCGTGACCGGCTGGGCGCGCTGGAGGTGCGTGTAGCCGGGCATGAGCGTCTTCGCCCCCTCCTCGGCCCGGTCGAGAAACACGCGGGCGAGCGCCTCGATCCCCTCCTTCGCCTCGGCGCATGCGTCGAGGGCCCACAGCCGAAAGGCGGTGACCACCTGGTCGTTGCGCGATCGGCCGGCGTGGATCTTCCGCCCGACCGGTCCGAGCAGCCGCTCGATCGCCGAGTGCACGTCCTCGTCGGTCTCCTCGATCATCGACGCGTCGAGCTCGGACAGCCGACCCTCGACCTCGACGAGCTCGTCGGGCGTGAGGATGCCCGCCTCGGCGAGCCGCCGGGCGTGGATCCCCGTCCCTTCGCAGTCGTATGGGAACAGCTCGGCGTCGTCGGCCTTGACCAGCTCCCAGACGTCGGGGGCGAGCTTTCCCTCGACCCTCCCTTGCCAGAGCGTCACACGCGCACCGTGCGGGCCCGGACCGCGGCCAGCTCACCCTCGAGCGAGGCGAGCCGGATGAATCCTGCGGCCGCGTCGTTCGCCTCCGGCTCGCTCCCGTGGGGGAAACCATGTTTCCCCCACGGACCCCCTTCTTTCAGAGGCCGATTTTGCCGGGGAACCTCCCAGTTCCCCTGGGACCCCTCCCCACGGCCGCTCACGCGCTCACACATTTCCGCGCGCGCGCCGCAGCCAACTCGACTTCAAGCGCGGAGATCTCGATGAATCCCGCGGCCGCGTCATGCGGGAACGTCTCCCCGGTCGCGTACGAGGCAAGCGACTCCGCGTACAGAGCGAACTCCGACCGCCGGCCGTTGACGACCGCGGCCGCGGGCCGCAGCTGGACACGTACCTCGCCCGTGACGAGCTCCTGCGTCTTGTCGACGAACGCGTCGAGGGCCTCGCGCACCGGTGAGAACCACAGCCCGTCGTAGACCGTCTTCGCCCAGGTGTCCTCGATGCCGCGCTTGACGTCCAGCTCGGCCTTCGTCAACACGAGGTCCTCGAGCGCCCGGTGTGCTGCGATCAGCGTCATCGCCGCCGGAGCCTCGTAGACCTCGCGGCTCTTGATCCCGATCGCGCGGTTCTCGATCATGTCGATCCGCCCGATGCCGTAGGCCCCGGCCTGCCGGTTCAGCTCGCCGATCAGCTCGTGCAACGCGAGTGCGTCGCCGTCGAGCGAGACCGGCAGCCCGGCCTCGAAACCGATCACGAGCTCCGCCGGCTCCGGCGCAGTGTTCGGGTCCGAGGTCAGGAGGTAGGCGTCCTCCGGCGGGGCCTCCCATGGATCCTCCAGGATCCCCGCCTCGATCGACCGGCCGAAGAGGTTCTCGTCGAAGGAGAACGGCGAGTCCTGCGTGACGGTGATCGGGATGCCCTTCGCAAGCGCATACTCGATCTCCTCGTCGCGGGTCCAGACCTTGTCGCGGAGCGGCGCGATCACGCGCACGCCTGGGTAGTTGGCCCGGAACGCGAGCTCGAACCGGAGCTGATCGTTGCCCTTGCCGGTGCAGCCGTGCACGGCCGCCTCGGCGCCGAGCTCCTGGGCCAGCTCGGCGACCGCCTGCGCGATCACGGGCCGCGAGAGCGCAGAGACGAGGGGGTACTTGCCTTCGTACAGGGCGTTCGTCTTCAGCGCCTTCGCAACCTGGTCGCCCGCGAAGGGCTCGCGGCGGTCGACGAGGAGGACGTCGTCCGCACCGGCGGCATACCCGCGCTGCTGCGACTGCTCGAGGTCGAACTCCTGGCCGACGTCGCAGAGGACGGCCACGACCTCGTCGTAGTCGTAGAACTCCTTCAGCCAGGCGATGATACAGGTGGTGTCGAGGCCCCCGCTGTACGCGAGGACTGCTGTACGGCTCATGACTCGATCTCCAGTTCTTCAAGGGGTTTTCGTCGCCGCGACCGACATGGCGGGCGCGGCCCGGCGCCGTCTGCGGTGAGCACAGTGTCTTTGGGGAGGTGGGCCCACGGGGGGAACCGGCATGCCCGCGCAGCGGGCCAGCTGATACCGCCCCCCACGGGGCCGCCGCTGGCGGCCCCGTGCGAGCGAGCTCGCCCGCGCAGCGGGCGGCGAGCGGTCATGCGGCTCCTTCCAGAAGGTGTCTGCTCAGCTCCTCGCGGAGTGCCGGGGCCGTAACGCCTGCGACCGGCACGACGAGGACGGTGTTCTCGCCCGCAACGGTGGCGAGCACGTGTGGATGCTTCGAGTCGTCGATCGCATCTCCGAGCGCCGCAGCGAGCCCGCGGGGCGTGAAGACGACGACGAGGCTGTCACTCGCCTCGATCGAGAGCGCCCAGCGCCGGAGCGCCGCATCCAGCTCGCGCAGGCGGTCGAGGTCGGGAGATCCGGAGGGTGCGTAGACGAGTCGCCCGTTCGCCGCCCGCACCTTGACGAGCCCGAGCTCGGCGATGTCTCGCGAGACGGTCGTCTGGACCGCCTCGTAGCCAGCGTCGTGGAGGGCGGCGGAGAGCTCGGCCTGCGTCGAGATCTCACGGTCTCGGATCAGCCGCAGGATCGCGCCCTGACGCTCGCGGCGATGTGCAGTCAAAGGACCTCCTGGAGGATCGAGATCGCCTGAGCGACCTCGGCAGCCGAGACGGTCAACGGGGGTGTGAGGCGGAGTGTGTTCGGGCCCGCCGAGGTGACGAGCAGGCCGGCGTCGAGGCAGGCGGCGACGGCGTCGGCCGCCGGCTGCTCGGTCTCGATCCCGAGCAGGAGGCCGGTGCCGCGGACGGGCAGCGCCTCGGCGAGCTGCGCCCCGCGCTCGCGGACGTTCGCGAGGAGCTCCTCGTCGACTGCCTCGACGACGGCGCAGGCGGCGGCACAGACGACGAGGTTGCCGCCGAACGTGGAGGCATGGTCGCCGGGCGCGAAGGCATCGCCGGTGGCGAGCATGGCCCCGATCGGAAGACCGTTCGCGAGCCCTTTCGCGAGGGTCACCAGGTGCGGTTCGACGCCGCTCCCCTCGAAGGCGAAGAAGGTCCCCGTGCGGCCGACGCCGGACTGCACCTCGTCGAAGCAGAGGAGCGCGCCATGCTCCTCGGCGAGGGCGGCCGCGGCAGCCAGAAACTCGTGCTCGGCGGGATTGACGCCGCCCTCACCCTGGACGGGCTCGACCAGGATCAAGCCGGTGTCGGGACCGACGGCGCTCTCGAGCGACGGGATGTCGTTCAGGTTCGCGAAGGTCACTCCCGGCAGGAGCGGCTCGAACCGCTCCCGCTTCGCCGGCTGGCCGGTCGCCGCCAGCGCTCCGGTCGTGCGTCCGTGGAACGAGCCCTCGAGCGCCACGATGCCCGGCTTGCCGGTCGCCTTGCGCGCGTACTTGATCGCCGCCTCGACCGCCTCGGTCCCGGAGTTGCAGAAGAACGCCTGGGCACCGCCGAGCCGCTCCGAGAGGAGGTCGGCGAGCTGCGCCATCGGCTCGGTCCAGTACAGGTTGGAGACGTGCCAGAGCCGGTCGAGCTGCGCCTGGGCAGCGGCGAGCGGCGCCGGGTGACGGTGGCCGAGCGCGACGACGGCGATGCCAGCGGCGAAGTCGAGGTAGCGGCGGCCGTCGGCGTCGGTCAGCCAGCAGCCTTCACCCTCGACGAAGGTCACGTCCGCGCGGGCGTAGGTCGGCATGACTGCGCTCTGCGCCGCGACAATCACGCGACCACCACCGTCTCGCCGATCTCGGCCCGCACGCCTTCGCGGGCGGCGACGATCGCGGCCTGGAGCTTCGGCAGCATGCCGCCCTCGAACTCGCCGGTCTCGACCTCGTGCGCCGCGACCTCGGCGAGCACCTGTTCATCGCGCAGGACGCCGGGAACGTCCGAGAGGAAGAGGATCCGGTCGGCTCCGAGCCCGACGGCGAGCGCGGCCGCCATGTCGTCGGCATTCACGTTCAGCGGCCCCTCGGCGAGCGGCGCAACGATCGGGAGCTTCCCCGCCGCGAGCGCGTCGAGGATCGCCCGCGGCCGGGAAGGGAGCGGCGTGCCCACGTGGCCGAGCTCCGGAACGGGAGTCGCCTTCAGGCCGATCTCGTCGCCGGCGAGGCCGACCGCGCGCGGGCCGATCGCAGTGCAGAGCGCACGGTTGACCTCGAGGAGCGCCTCGCGGACGACCGCGATCGCGTCGTCGCCGGTCACGCGGCGGCCGCCGACCCAGGAGACCTGCAGCCCTGCCTCGGCCATCGCGTCGGTGATCTGCTTCCCGCCGCCGTGGACGACGACTGCATCCTCGAGCTCGCCGAGCTCGGAGCCGACGACCGCCCCGCCGAGCTTGACGACCATCATGTCGTGTACTCCGCGTTGATCTTCACGTAGTCGTAGGTGAGGTCGGAGGCGAGGTATGAGGCGGCGGCCTTGCCGAGCCCGAGATCGAGCTCGATCGTGCATACGGGTCCGTCGAGCGGGACCTCGGCCTCCGTCGGCTCGCCTTGCTCGAAGAGCGTGACGCCGTTCATCTTCAGCGTCAGGGCTTCCACGTCCAGCTGCGCGAATCCGCCCGACACGAACGCCGAGCCCGCGGCCATCAGGATCCGGCCCCAGTTCGGGTCGCGACCGAAGGCGGCGGTCTTCACAAGCGGCGAGGTGGCGACTCGCTTCGCGACCGCCTCGGCCTCGCCGGCGCTGGCCGCGCCTGTGACGTGAATCTCGAGCAGGACGGTCGCGCCTTCGCCGTCCAGCACGACCTGCCGGGAGAGATCGGCGCACACCTGAGAAAGCGCAGCGGCGAACTCGCGGTCCGACTCCGGCGTCCGCTCGATCCCGCTCGCGCCGTTCGCGAGCAGGAGCACGGCGTCGTTGGTCGAGCACTCGCCGTCGACGGAGATCCGGTTGAAGCTCTCGTTCACCGCCCGCTTGAGGAAGCCGTGGGCCTCGTCCTCGCGCAGCGGGTAGTCGGTTGTGACCACCGCGAGCATGGTCGCCAGGCAGGGGTGGATCATTCCGGCGCCCTTCGCCATCCCGCCGACGATGAAACCGCCGCGGGAGACGACCGCCTCCTTCGCGTACGTATCGGTGGTGAGGATCGCCTGCGCCGCATCGGCGCCGCCGTCGTCGTGCAGGTTGATCTCGGCCAGGCCGGCCAGGAGCTTCGGCATCGGCAGCTTGACGCCGATCACGCCGGTGGAGAGGACGAGCACCTGCTCCGGCTCGATCCCCAGCAGCGCGGCCGTCTCGGCGGCGGTGGACAGCGCGTCGAGCTCGCCCTGCTTGCCGGTAGCGGCGTTGGCGACGCCGGAGTTGATCACGACCGCCTGCGGACTCGCCTGCGTGAGATGCGCCTTCGAGACGAGGACCGGCGCGGCCTGCACGCGGTTGGCGGTGAACATCCCCGCGCCGACTGCGGGGAGCGTCGACCGGACGACCGCGAGGTCGAGTTTCGTCTTCCTGATGCCGGCATGGACGGCGCCGGCGACGAAGCCCTTCGGCGCGGTGACCGCGCCGGCGACGACGTTCTTGCGCTCGACCGCGACGGCCATCAGACGAGAACTCCCGACAGCCGCAGGCCGGCCGTCTCCTCTAACCCGAGCGCGAGGTTGGCGTTCTGCACCGCCTGACCGGCTGCACCCTTGCCGAGGTTGTCGATCGCGCAGATCACGATCCAGCGGCCGGTCGAGTCGTCCTGGAAGGCAGCGACCTCGGCGGCGTCCGTGCCCTGGAGCCTCCCGACGTCGGGGACACCGTCGACGACCTCGACGACGTGCGACTCCGCGTACGCCGCCTCGAGCAGCGGGCGCGGATCCTCGGTCGTCCCCACGTAGCACGTGCAGACGAGCCCGCGCCGGAGCGGGACGACGTGGGGTACGAAGGTGACAGGGAGGCCGAGCAGCTGTGCGATCTCGGGCGCGTGCCGGTGGCTCCCGACGGCGTAGGGGGTGACGTTGTCGAGCACGGCGGCGGCGTGCGAGCTCTCCTTCAGCGTGCGTCCCGCACCAGAGATCCCGGACTTGCCGTCGACGACGACGCCGGCTTCCCGGTCGACGATCGCGGCGATCGGAGCGAGCGCGAGCAGAGCGGCGGTCGCGTAGCAGCCGGGGTTTGCGATCAGGCGCCCGATCGGCGGCGCAAGCTCCGGAAGCGCATAGCACCAGCCCTCCGCGCCGATCCGATGCGCACCGGAGAGATCGACCACCACGGCGCCGGCGGGCGGCTCGAGCGTCGCCGCGTTGTCGAGGCAGCAGAAGACCAGCTCGGCGCCGGCGGCCAGCGCATCGGCATTGGGCACGAACTCCGGCAGCGAGCCGTACCCGTTCCGCGAGAGCCGCGGATCGAGGGCCGCGACCGGCTGCCCGGCGAGCGAGTCCGAGCCGAGCGCGACCGGCTCCAGCTCAGGGTGCGCGAGTACGCGATCGAGCGTCTCCTGCCCGGAGAACCCGGCGGCGCCGAGAACAGCCGTCGTGACCATCTAGGATATTATGCAGATCTAACGCATTTATGCAACTCGGTAACGCTGCGTCAGCGCAACTGTGCAGGCTCGTGCGGTCACGCTGCTATTCGTAACGCCAGGCTCTATCGTCAACGCACCGGAGACCCCGATGGCCGTTGCAGCCGACCCACGCATCGGCACCGAGCTCCTCGGCTACCGCATCGAGTCCGTGCTCGGCCGGGGCGGGATGAGCGTCGTCTACCTCGCCGAGGATCCGCGTCTGAAGCGGCCGGTGGCGCTGAAGCTGCTTGCGCTCGCCGAGGACGAGGCGTTCCGCGAGCGGTTCCTGGTGGAGTCGCAGCTTGCGGCGTCACTCGACCACCCGAACGTCGTCCCGATCTACGAGGCGGGCGAGGCCGGGGGCGCCCTCTACATCGCAATGCGTCATCTCGCGCCAGAACCGCGGTCAGCAGGTGCACGGCACGTAAGCATCGAGTGGGTGGTGCCCTCCTCCCGCTCGTCGAGGGCGGGCCTCCCACGGCCCGCCCTCGTTCTGCGTCTATGCCGGTCGGTAGGTGAGGATCGCCACGCCGTCGCCGACGGTCTTCGCATCCACGAGCTGCAGCGACTTCTTGTCGCTCGTGTCGCCGAACAGGCGCCTGCCGGTGCCCAGAACGACGGGGAAGACCATCAGCCGGAGCTCGTCGACGAGATCGCGCTCGAGGAGCGCCTGCGCGAGGCTGGCGCTTCCGTGCACGACGATGTCGCCCTCGTGCGCCTGCTTGATCTTCGCGACCTCGTCGGCCAGGTCGCCCTTCAGCACGGTCGTGTTTGTCCACTCCGGCTGATCGAGGGTCGAGGAGACCACGTACTTGGGCATGGTGTTGAACTTCTCGGCGAACTCGCCTTCCCTCGACGGCCAGGCGGCGGCGAATCCCTCGTACGTGACCCGGCCGAGGAGCAGCGCCTCCGAGGCGAGAGTCTCGTCGAGCTTGAACTTGTCGCCTTCCTCCCCGCGGGCGATCTCGAACGTCCAGCCGCCGTACTTGAAGCCCTCTGCGCCGCCCGGATCCTCCATCACGCCGTCCAGCGACACGAACTCGGTGACCACGATCTTGCCCATCTCGACGCTCCTTTTCGCGTTGCGGTGTCGATGCTATGACCGCTTCGCACGGGAGAAGTCATCGAGTGGCGCTCAGCCGGCCGCGGCCTCTTCCTCTGTGGCCGCACCCTCCTTCGGGCCGGTGGTGCCTTCGTGCTCGTCCTCGATCGCGGCGACGTCCGACCGCGGCCGCACGTGCCAGAACTCGCCGACGGCGGTTTCCCAGTCGGCGAGCAGAGCGGCGGCCAGTTCGGACCCCGCGTAGCGGGCATGGCGCTCGACGAGCCGCCGGAGCTCCGCGTCGGAGGTGACGCGCTCCAGGACGACAAGGTCGTCGTTCAGACGCAGCGGCAGCTCGCCCGCCGGGTCGTAGACGTATGCCTCGCCGCCGCTCATCCCCGCGCCGAAGTTGCGGCCGATCGCGCCGAGGACGACGACGGTGCCGTTCGTCATGTACTCGCAACCGTGGTCGCCGAGCCCCTCGACGACCGCGACCGCACCGGAGTTCCGCACCCCGAAGCGCTCCCCGGCGCGGCCGGCGCAGTAGAGCTCGCCCCCGGTCGCCCCGTACAGGACCGTGTTGCCGGCGAGCACCGGATCGCCGGCGTCGCCGTCGGGCGGGCGGATCACGATCCGGCCCCCGCCCATCCCCTTGCCGACGTAGTCGTTGGCCTCGCCGATGAGGTCGAGCTCCACCCCCGCGGCGAGGAAGGCGCCGAAGCTCTGGCCCGCAGAGCCTTCGAAGCGGGCGCGGATCCGCCCGGGAGGCGCCTGCGCGCCGAATCTTCTGCCGATCGCGCCTCCGAGACGCGCACCGACGGTGCGGTCCCAGGTGCTGATCGGATATGCCGGCTCGACGAGCGCCGGGCCCTCGAGCGCCGGCTCGGCGTCGGCGGCGAGCCGCTCACCGAGCTCCCCGCCGCCGGCGACCGGCATGGGCTCGCCGGCGTGCCGACCGCTCGGAGCGCCGAGGAGGGGCGTGAGGTCGAGCGCCTCAGCGCGGGGATCGCCGGTCCCGCGGCGGCGCAGCAGGTCGGTCCGGCCCACAGCCTCGTCGACCGAGCGCAGCCCCAGATTCGCGAGCGTGCGCCGGGCGTCCTCGGCCACGAACATCAGGTACGCCTCGACCTGTGCGGGCGTCGCTGCATATTTCGCACGCAGCTCCGGCCGTTGGGTCGCGATCCCGACCGGGCACGTGTCGAGGTGGCACGACCGCACCATCAGACAGCCTTCGGCGAGGAGGAGCGCGGTGCCGAAGCTGAATTCGTCGGCTCCGAGCAGGGCCGCCACGACCACGTCCCGTCCGGTCTTGATCCCGCCGTCGACCCTCAGCCGCACGCGGCCGCGGAGCCCGTTCTCGACGAGCGAGCGCTGGGTCTCGACGAGGCCGAGCTCCCACGGCAGGCCGGCGTTCTTGATCGAGGACAGCGGGCTCGCGCCTGTGCCGCCGTCCGCACCGGCGATGTGGACGACGTCGGCGAGCGCCTTGACCACACCGCTCGCGACCAGCCCCACGCCCGACTCGGAGACGAGCTTGACCGAGATCGCGGCATCCGGGTTCACCTGGCGCAGGTCGAAGATCAGCTGGGCGAGGTCCTCGATCGAGTAGATGTCGTGGTGCGGCGGCGGCGAGATCAGTGCGACGCCCGGGGTCGTGTGCCGCAGCCGCGCGATCTCCACCGAGACCTTGTGGCCGGGCAGCTGCCCGCCCTCGCCCGGCTTCGACCCCTGGGCGATCTTGATCTGGAGCTCGTCCGCGAAGGCGGCGTACTCGGGGGTGACGCCGAAGCGGCCGGACGCTACCTGCTTGATCCGTGAATTCCGCTCGGTCCGGAAGCGCGCCGGGTCCTCGCCGCCCTCGCCGCAGTTCGACCGTGCCTGCAGACGGTTGAACGCCGCCGCGATCGTCTCGTGCGCCTCCGCCGAGAGGGCGCCGTGCGACATCCCGCCGGCCGAGAACCGGCGGACGATCGACTCTGCAGGCGCCACCTCGTCGAGCGGGACCGGCTCCGCCGGAGCGAGCTCGAGCAGGTCGCGCAGTTCCATCGACTGACGCCCGTTCACGAGCTCCGCGAAGCGCTCGTACGCGTCCCGCCGCTCCTTCCGGACGGCGAGCCGGAGCGCGTGGGCCGCATCGACGACGTCGGCGTCCGTCTCGTGCGGCTCGCCGCCCTTGCGGAACTTGACGTAGCCGGGGTTCTCGAGCCGGGTGGAGGCGAAGCGGGCCAGCGCCTCGCGCTGGAGCTCCGCAAAGCCGATTCCGCCGACCGGCGAGGGCGTGCCGACGAAGCAGAGGTCGACCACGTCCTGCGAGAGCCCGAGCACGTCGAACACCTGCGCACCGCAGTAGGCGGCGACGTCGGCAATGCCCATCTTGGACATGATCTTCAGCACTCCGTCCTCGGTCGCCGCACGGAACCGTTCCTGGGCCTCCGTCGGCGTCGGCCGGTCGCCACCGACCTTGTCCGCAGCCGCAAGCGCAGCGACGGTCTCGAGCGCAAGCCGCGGGCAGATCGCCTCGGCGCCGTACCCGATCAGGCATGCCAGGTGGTGCGCCTCGCGAGCCTCGTCCGTCTCGACGACGATCGTCGCGAGCGAGCGCAGCCCGCGCGCGACCAGGCGGTGGTGGACGGCGCCGACGGCGAGCAGCATCGGGATGGGCGCGCGGTCCGGGTTGGTGTCGGCGACGAGCAGGGCCGTGCGGCCCGAGCGAACGAGCTCCTCCGCCTCGTCGGCCAGCCGCCGGCAGGCGCCCTCGAGGTCGGCGTCGAAGGTCGCGTCCAGCCGGTTGAGCCGGTCGTCGATGAAGTCGGGATAGACGAAGAAGCTCTCCAGCTCCGTCCCACGGGCGTTTTCGGGCCCCTCCGTCAGCAGAGGGGCCCGGCCGCCGAGGATGCATCGGAGGGAGAACGTGTGCCGTTCGCGCAGGTGGTCGATCGGAGGGTTCGTCACCTGCGCGAACCGCTGTCGGAAGTAGGAGTAGACGGGACGCGCCCGTCCGGCGAGGGGCGGCAGCGCCGTGTCGTCGCCCATCGACGAGGTCGGCTCGTGTCCGCGGCCTGCGATCGGCCGCAGGATCACGTTCACCTCCTCGCGGGTGTAGCCGAAGACGGCCTGACGGCGGGTCAGGTCGCCCTCGGGCGGCGCGAGCGGAGTCCCGTTCGAGTCGACGCGCAAACCGTCGGCGAGCCACCGGCCGTAGGGCTGCCGGGCGGCGAGGCGCTCCTTGACGGCGGCGTTCTCCTCGAATCCGCGCTCGGGGTCGACGGCGATCATCTGGCCGGGCCCGAGGCGCCCGCGGCGGACCGTTCCCCGCCCGGAGAGGTCGACCGCACCCGCCTCGGAGCTGCAGACGACCAGGCCGTCGGCGCAGACCGCATAACGCAGGGGCCGAAGCCCGTTGCGGTCGAGGGTGGCGCCGACGACCCGGCCGTCGGTGAAGACGAGCCCTGCCGGCCCGTCCCACGGCTCGACGAGGAGCGAGTGGTAGCGGTAGTAGTCGCGCAGCTTCGAATCGAGCTCGGGATTGGCCTCCCACGCCTCGGGGACGAGCATCGTCAGCGCGTGCCGGACGTCGCGGCCGTGCCGGACGAGCAGCTCGAGCGCGTTGTCGAGCATCGCCGAATCGGAGCCGGTCTCGTCGCAGACCGGATGGAGGAGCTCGTCGTCCTCGGAGCCGAAGTTCCCTTCGCGTGCCCGCATCCAGTTGACGTTCCCCTGGATCGCGTTGATCTCGCCGTTGTGGCAGAGGAGGCGGAACGGCTGCGCGCGCTCCCAGGAAGGCTCGGTGTTCGTCGAGAAACGCTGGTGGAAGATCCCGAACGGCACCGCGAGCGACGGGTCGCGCAGATCTTGGTAGAAGCGCCCCAGCTCCTCCGCGGCGCAGAGCGCCTTGTAGGTGACGGTGAGGAACGAGAGCGAGGCGATGTACGCCCCGGGTGTCTGCTCCGCCCGGCGGCGAGCCCGGTAGGTGCGGCGCTCGTCGCGCTCGCCACCCAGAAGGAGCCGCTCGATGCGCGGCATGGTCGCGAGCGCGGACGCGCCGAGTGCGTCGGTGTCGACCGGCACCTCCTGCCACTCGAGCGGCTCGATTCCCTCTGCGCGGCACGCCTGCTCGATCGCCTTGCGCGCGGCCTCGTCGCGCAGGAATACCATCGCGACGCCGGGGCTGCCCTCGGGGAGCGGCAGCAGGACACCTGCTCCGTCTCCCGTCTTGCGGTCGGCGGCGGTCGCCCCGCGGTGACGGACGTTGTGGAGACCCTCGAGCAGCGCATCGACGATCTCGCGCGAGGCGCGGCCGGTCGAGTCGGCGACGAAGCCGATCCCGCAGGCGTCACGTTCCTGGGTTGGGCCGAACCGTGTCGGGGACAGGTCTGCCAGACCTGTCCCTCGACGCTCATCGATGTGTCGCATACGCGCACCTCGAGTGCGTTTGGAGGGGATCCGCCTCTGTGGGTGTTAGCTAGCCGGCGGAGGCGGGAGGGACGGGACGCCGACTAGCACGCAGGCTTGCGCGCGCCGAGAAAGAGAATCGAAAAGACCGGGCGCGCGGCTGAAGCCATTGCGAGCAGAGTAGGGAACGTCGCGGACGAGGTCAAGTTTCCGAACGAGGTCCGGCGCCGCCTGCGGCGGCACCATGGCGACTTCGTTCGGAGGGATCCCCAAGCAAGCGGCACTCTGCCCCGCCCGTCATGCCGGTCGCGGCATGCGTCTGGTGGGCGCGCGTCTGTTTAAGGCTAACGCAGTTGCGACCGATAACGCTTGACAGATCCAAGCCCTCCGGGCAACCTAGTTCACCTGAAGCGATGAACGCCGCGTCCCACACCCATTCAGCAGCCCGCCTCTCCGAGGCTGCGCGCGGCCGGATCATCCTTCTCGTCGTCTCGATTCTCCCCCTCTAGGGGGAGTACGCGACCACGCGCTTCGCAGCGCACACGCCGACCGCTTCACACCACCGGTACGTCCCCGGACGGGACGAGACGAGGAGGAACTCCGTTGTCCAACCGCAGGATCACGATCTTCGACACCACCCTTCGCGACGGCGAGCAGTCGCCGGGCATCGCACTTCAGCCTGACGAGAAGGCGGAAATCGCCGCCCAGCTCGAGCGCCTCGGCGTGGACGTGATCGAGGCGGGCTTCCCGATCTCGTCGCCCGGCGACTTCGAGGGCGTACGCGCGGTCGCAGCGGCCGTGACCCGTCCCACCGTCGCCGCCCTCGCCCGCACCGAGCCCGACGACCTCGAGGCCGCGGCCGACGCCGTCGCCGGCGCGCGCCGCTCGCGGATCCACGTCTTCATCGCGACGAGCGCGCTGCACATGGAACGGAAGCTCCAGCTCGAGCCGGCCCAGGTGCTCGAGCGCGTGCGGGCGAGCGTCGCCGTCGCCGCTGCCCGCGCCGACGAGGTCGAGTTCTCGGCCGAGGACGCGACCCGCTCGGACCCGCCGTACCTCGCCGACGTCTGCCGCGAGGCGATCGCGGCCGGCGCGACCACGATCAACCTTCCGGACACGGTCGGCTACTGCCTGCCCGACGAGCACGAGGCCTTCCTCCGCCGCATGCAGGAGCTCTGTCCCGAGCTCCGCGAGGTCGTCCTGTCCGTCCATTGCCACAACGACCTCGGCCTGGCGGTCGCCAACACGATCTCCGGCATCCGCGCCGGTGCGACGCAGGTCGAGTGCACGGTGAACGGGATCGGCGAGCGGGCGGGAAACGCCGCGCTCGAGGAAGTCGTCATGGCGCTGCGCGTCCGCGCCGACGAGCTTCGGGCCGTGACCGGCGTCAACGTCGGCGAGATCGGCGTGTCGTCGGCGCTCGTCTCTCGGCTGACCGGCTACACCGTCCAGCGGAACAAGGCGATCGTCGGGGCGAACGCCTTCGCCCACGAGGCCGGCATCCACCAGGACGGGCTGCTGAAGGACCTCGCCACCTACCAGATCATGGATCCCGAGGAGCTCGGGCTGACGATGACGCTGCCGCTCGGCAAGCACTCAGGCCGGCATGCCTTCGCCCGCGCGTGCGCGGACGCCGGGATCGACCTGCCCGCGGACGAGCTCCGCGCCGCCTTCACACGGTTCAAGCGGCTTGCCGACGAGCGCAAGGCGGTGACCCTCTACGACGTCTTCGAGGAGGTGCCGGTCCAATGAGAAGTCCAAGCCAACAGACCTTCACGGTCGCCTGCCTGAGCGGTGACGGGATTGGCCCGGAGTTGATGGCTGAGGCGAGCCGTGCACTGGCCGAGGCGGGTCGCCTGCACCGCTTCCGCGTCGAGGAGGCCCACGTCCCGTTTGCCGGCGAAGCGGTCAGCCGCTACGGCAACCCGCTGCCGCCCGAGACACGCGACGCCTGCCGCCGCGCGGACGCGGTCCTCGTCGCGCTGACGAAGGAGCCCGCGCTCGAAGGCGTGAAGGCCGAGCTCGACCTGACCTGGCGCGTCCAGCGCGTTCGCCTCCCCGACGGTGACATCGCCGTCGTCAGCCCGCTCGACGACCAGATGGAGCCGTTCGTCGTCCGGCGCGCCTTCGACCTCGCCCGCTCGCGCAAGGCCAAGGTCGCCGCCGTCGGCGACGGCCCGACGTGGAGCACGTTCGTCTCGTGGGAGGCCGACCGCCATCCCGGCGTCGAGGTCGAGCGGCTCTCGCTGAGCGAGGCGCTGCCGCGGCTGATGAACGCACCGGACGGCTTTTGCGTCGTCGTCACCCAGCGGGAGCATGCCGAGCTCGTCTCGGACATCGCCGCCGCCAGTCGCAACGGCTCCCGGATCGTCGCCTCGGGGCGTCTTTCCCAGACCGGGCCGGGAATCTTCGGCCCTACGCACGGGTCCGCTCCGGACATCGCCGGCCAGGGGGTGGCCAACCCGAGCGGCATGCTGCTCGCCGCCTCGCTGATGCTCTCCGAGGGGCTTGGGCAGCAGGCCGCCGGACGCACGCTCGAGCGTGCGGTCTCGACCGCGCTGGCCTCGGGCGTCCGCACCGCCGACGTGGCGGGACGCGCCGGCCCGGCGGCGACCACGCGCGATTTCATGGACGCCGTGCTCGAGCTGATGCCGAGCAGCCGCACCGACGTGGAGTTTGCAGCGTGAACGGGGCGGATGCCGTTCTCCGTTCGCTCGAGGCCGAGGGGGTCGACGTCGCCTTCGGAATCCCGGGCGGAGCGATTCTGCCCGTCTACGACGCGTTCGCCCGTGGCACGACCGTCCGGCACGTCCTCGCCCGGCACGAGCAGGGCGCCGGCCACATGGCCGAGGGGTATGCACGCGCTTCCGGCCGGGTCGGAGTTGCGATCGCGACCTCAGGTCCCGGTGCGACGAACCTCGTCACCCCGATCGCCGACGCCTGGATGGACTCCACGCCGCTCGTCTGCATCACCGGCCAGGTCCGCAGCCACCTGATCGGCACCGACGCGTTCCAGGAGTGCGACATCACCGGCGTGACCACGCCGATCGTCAAGCACTCGTGGCTCGTTCAGGACGTCGAGGAGATCCCACACGTGCTCAAGGCCGCGTTCCACGTGGCCCGCACCGGCCGCTGCGGCCCCGTCCTCGTGGACATCCCGCGCGACCTCCAGGAGGCCGAGCTCGACTTCAGCTACCCCGAGGGCGTCGACCTGCCCGGCTGGCGGCCGCCGGTGCGCGGCCACGCCCGGCAGATCGCCGAGGCGGCCCGCCGGATCGCATCCGCCGAGAAGCCGGTCCTGTACGTCGGCGGCGGCACGCTGAACGCCGACGCCTGCGGCGAGCTGCTCGAGCTCGCCGAGGCAGGGAAGTTGCCGGTGGTGACGACCCTGATGGCGAAGAGCGCCTTCCCGGAGACGCACGAGCTGCACTTCGGCTGGCCCGGCATGCACGGCCCGAAGTGGTCGAACCTGGCGATGAACAACTGCGACGTGCTGGTCTCGGTCGGGGCGCGGTTCGACGACCGGGTGACCGGGAAGCTCGACGCGTTCGCCCCGGGCGCCACGGTTGTCCACCTCGACATCGACGCCGCCGAGATCGACAAGCTCCGCCGCGCCGACATTCCGGTCGTGGGCCCGCTGAAGCAGATCCTCGCCGACCTCGCCGCGCAGGTCCGCAGCCTGCGCGCAAGCGGCCGGACCTCCCCGCCGGAGGCGTGGCTGCGGAGGATCGAGGAGTGGCGGGGGCAGTTCCCCCTCCGCTATGGGGCAGGCGGCGACCTCAAGCCGCAGAAGGTGCTCGAGACGCTCCAGGAGCTGACCGCCGGCCGCGACGACGTGATCTGGACGACCGGCGTCGGCCAGCACCAGATGTGGGCGATGCAGTACCTGCTCTGCGACCGTCCGCGCAGCTTCATCACCTCGGGCGGGCTCGGCACGATGGGCTACGGGATCCCCGCGGCAGTCGGGGCGAAGGCGGCACGACCGGACGCAACCGTGGTCTGCGTCGACGGCGACGGCTGCTTCCAGATGACGAGCCAGGAGCTCGCAACCGCGGTGCTCGAGGACTTGCCGATCGTGGCCGTCGTCGTGAACAACGGCTACCTGGGCATGGTCAATCAGTGGCAGAGCATGTTCTTCGATGAGCGCCGTTCCCACGTGCACCTCACCAACGCCGTGCCGGACTACGCACTGCTCGCCCGTGCCTACGGAGCGGTCGGATTCACCGTGTCCGACGAGAGCGAGCTCGAGGACGCGCTGAGCGAGGCGCTGACGTGCGGACGGACGGCGGTGGTCGACGCACGGGTCGACGCCCACGAGCAGTGCTTCCCGATGATCCCTGCCGGCGCGGCCGCCGTCGACATGCTCGAGTACGAGGAACCGGAGCCGGCGCCCGCGCCGATCAAGGCGGTCGGCGGATGATCCACACCCTCTCCGTGCTGGTCGAGAACAAGCCGGGCGCGCTCGTACGCGTCTGCCAGCTGTTTGCCCGGCGCGGCTACAACATCGAGAGCCTGGCCGTCGGCCCGACCGAGCGCCACGACGTCTCGTCGATCACCCTGCGCGTGAACTGCGAGCACCAGCCGCTGGCGCAGATCGAGAAGCAGATGCACAAGCTCGTCAACGTCCTCCGCGTGCGGGAGCTCGAGGCGGGCGAGGCGGTCGAGCGCGAGCTGGCGCTGATCTCGATCGCCGCCCCGCCGGAGCGCCGGGCCGAGCTGATGGCCCTCGCCGACGTGTTCAACGCGAGGGTCGCCGACGTCGGCCCCGAGTCGATGGTGTTCGAGGTCGTCGGCGAGCCGGAGCAGATCGACTCGTTCGAGGAGCTGCTCCGCCCGCACGGCATCCGCGAGCTGTCCCGGACCGGCAGGATCGGGCTGAAACGAGCAGCCGTCCGACGCCCGAACCGTCAACGCGTCCTCAGCTGACCACTGCATCGGTAGAAAGGAGCTTCATGGCCACGATCCACAACGAGGGCGACCTCGGACTTCTCGACGGGAAGGTCGCCGTCGTCGGCTACGGCAGCCAGGGCCACGCCCACGCGCTGAACCTGCACGACTCGGGCATGGAGGTCGAGGTCGGGCTCCGCGCAGGCAGCGCCTCGCGCCAGGCGGCCGAGGAGGCCGGCCTCTCGGTCGGGACCGTGGCCGAGGCCGTGAAGGATGCCCAGATCGTCTCGCTCCTCCTCCCCGACCAGGTCCAGCCGGCCGTGTACGAGGAGGAGGTCGCGCCCAACCTCGAGCCGGGCGCGGCGGTGCTGTTCGCTCACGGCTTCAATGTCCACTACGGCCGGATCGCGCCGCCGGAGGGCCACGACGTGATCATGGTCGCGCCGAAAGGGCCGGGTCACATCGTCCGCCGGCTCTTCACCGAGGGGTACGGGACGCCCGCGCTCGTCGCGGTCGCACAGGACGCGAGCGGCCGCGCGCTCGAGCTCGCGCTCGGCTACGCGGCCGGGATCGGCGCGACGCGCGCCGGGGTGATCGAGACGACGTTCATGGAGGAGACCGAGAGCGATCTCTTCGGCGAGCAGGCGGTGCTCTGCGGCGGCGTCACCGAGCTGATCCGGCTAGGGTTCGAGACACTCGTCGAGGCCGGCTACCAGCCGGAGATCGCCTACTACGAGTGCCTGCACGAGCTGAAGCTGATCGTCGACCTGATCTACGAGGGCGGCCTCGCCGGGATGCGCTACTCCGTCTCCGACACCGCCGAGTACGGCGACCTGACCCGCGGGCCGCGCGTGATCGACGACCACGTCCGCGACAACATGCGCAGGATCCTGTCCGACATCCGCGAGGGCACGTTCGCGCAGGACTGGATCGAGCAGATGCAGACCGGCGAGCCGAAGCTGAAGGAGCTGCGGGCCGAGGCGGCGGACGAGCGGATCGAGGCGGTCGGACGCGAGCTGCGCAGCCGGATGCACAAGGGAGACCGTGTCGGGAACAGGATGAATCCAGTCCCCGACGCTCCTGTCGCTGACCCTGCGTAGGATCGGCCCATGAGCGATCCGTACTCCGGGCCGACCGATCCGGCCAAGCGTCACAGCGCCGCGATCACCGACGGCCCCGACCGCGCCGGCGCGCGGTCGATGCTGAAGGCGGTCGGGTTCACCGACGACGATCTCGCCAAGCCGCTGATCGGCGTCGCGACGACGTGGATCGAGACGATGCCGTGCAACCTGAACCAGCGCGAGCTGGCGCAGGACGTGAAGCGCGGGATCCGCCAGGGCGGCGGGACGCCGATGGAGTTCAACACGATCGCCGTCTCGGACGGCGTCTCGATGGGCACCGAGGGGATGCGCGCGAGCCTGGTCTCGCGGGAGGTGATCGCCGACTCGATCGAGCTCGTCTCCCGCGGCCACCTGTTCGACGGGCTCGTCTGCCTGGTCGCCTGCGACAAGACGAACCCGGCTGCCGTGATGGCGCTGGGCCGGCTCGACATCCCGGCCGTCGTCCTTTACACGGGCTCGATCGCACCCGGCGTGTTCCGGGGCAAGGACGTCACGGTCGCCGACGTGTACGAGGCGATCGGCGGCTACGCCGCCGGCACCGTCAGCGCCGAGGACCTCCACGAGCTCGAGTCGGTCGCCTGCCCCGGCGCGGGCGCCTGCGGTGGGCAGTTCACGGCAAACACGATGTCCACGATCCTCGAGTTCCTCGGGATCAGCCCGCCGGGACTGAACGGCATCCCGGCGCTGTCGCCGAAGAAGGCCGAGGCGGCGGCGGAGTGTGGACGGCTCGCGGTCGACCTCGTGAAGCGCGACGTCCGCCCGTCGCAGATCGTCACCCGGGCGTCGATCGAGAACGCGGCCGCCTCGGTGGTCGCAACCGGCGGCTCGACGAACGGGTTGCTGCACCTGCTCGCGATTGCCCGCGAGTTCGGCATCGACTTCACGATCGACGACTTCGACCGGATCGCCTCGCAGACGCCGGTGCTCGCGGACATGAAGCCGTGGGGCAGATTCCACGCCACCGACGTGTACCGCGCCGGCGGGGTCGCGCTCGTCGCGCGCGAGCTCGCCAAGCACGGGCTCGTCCACGGCGAGCTGCCGACGGTGGACGGGCGGACCATCGGTGAGGTCGCGACCGCGGTCGTGGAGACACCCGGTCAGGAGGTGGTGGCGACGATCGAGTCGCCGATCAAGCCGAGCGGATCGCTCCGGATCCTGAAGGGCAACCTCGCTCCCGACGGCTGCGTGGTCAAGCTGACCGTCGGCCGGACGCAGCACCGCGGGCCGGCGCGGGTCTTCGACAACGAGCAGGACGCGTTCGCGGCGGTGAAGGCGAAGTCGATCCAGCCCGGCGACGTGGTCGTGATCCGCTACGAGGGCCCTGCGGGCGCGCCCGGCATGCCCGAGATGCTCCAGGTCACCGGCGCGATCATCGGCGAGGGCCTCGGCGACTCAGTCGCGCTGATCACCGACGGCCGCTTCTCTGGTGCGACGCACGGCTTCATGGTCGGGCACGTCGTCCCCGAGGCGTTCCGCGGCGGGCCGATCGCCGCGCTCCAGGAGGGGGACGCGATCGTGATCGACGTCGAGAACGGCGAGCTGCGGGTCGAGCTGTCCGAGGACGAGATCGCCGCCCGGCTGGCCGACTGGTCGCCTCCACCGCCCCGTTACGAGGGCGGCGTGCTGGCGAAGTACGCGGCCCTCGTCTCGTCGGCGAGCGAGGGCGCGATCACCCGTCCGTAGCAGCGTTAGCCGGGGGTGGGCTCTGGCCCGAGGACGGGAACAGCGGGTCGATCGGGACGCCGTGTTCGTGGCGAGCGCGGTCGGCTCGCAGATGGAGGACAAACGACGCGAGCGCGACCAGCGCGCCCGAGGTGATCGACACAGCGAGGTGCGGGTCGAACGCGACATCGACCGCGAAGGCCGCGGCCGTACCGGCGACAACGCTGTTGACCACCGCGATCGCTGCCGAGGCGGTGAAGTAGAGTTGCCAGCGCGTGACGGTGATGCCCATGTTGCGCAGCACTCCAGGTGCATCGTCGTTGCCCGACATGAGGAAGTAGCGCGCGTCCTCGCCGGCCTGGACGAGGTAGTAGTGGCGGATCCTGTTGATCGCACGCCCGTAGAAGACGTCCTCCACCGACAGCTCGACGAGCCGAACGAAGGTGAAGATGCCGAGCACGTAGACGGTGGGCAGAACGATCAGGGTGAAGACGTCGAAGAGGTCGCCGCTGCCCGAGGCCTGGCTGACGAAGCCAAGGGCGATCAACGCGCTCGAGAGGGAGCCCAGGTAGAGCGCCGAGCGACCCATCGTTTCGGAGACCGTCTGCGAGCGCGCTCCCTGGAGCGTGAAGTGCTCGGTGGTCAAGGTCGTCAGCACGGCCGAATCGCGGTCGTCCGCCATGCGCTCGCATTCGACGGCTCGCTGTGATGACCTCTCCGCGCCCAGACCGTAGACCGGGCGACCGATGAGCACGGCCAACCCCGACGCCGCTCTGCGCCGCGACGTCCGCCTCCTCGGCGACGTCCTCGGCCGCGTCCTGGTCGAGCAGGGCGGAGACGAGCTGCTCGCCGACGAGGAGCGGATCCGGGAGCTGTCTCGCCGCGCGCGTGCCTCCGGCGGCGCCCGGGCACGAGCCGCGCTCGCGGCCGCCGTCGGCGCGCTTCCGCTCGAGCGCCAGGCCGAGGTCCTCCGGGCGTTCTCGCTCTACTTCCAGCTCGCCAACCTCGCCGAGCAGCACCACCGGCTCCGGCGCCGGCGCGAGTACGAGCACGAGCAGCGCGTCCCGCGCGAGTCGTTCGTCGATGCGTTCGCGCAGCTCGAGCGCGCAGGCGTCTCCAAGCGGCAACTCGCCGCGGCCGCCCGCCGCCTCTCGCTCGAGCTCGTCCTTACCGCCCACCCGACCGAGGCGACGAGGCGGACGGTACTCGCGGCCCACGTCCGCCTCGACCGCCTGCTCGACCAGCTCGACGATCCCGCGCTCCCGCTGTCGGCCCGCGACGAGATCTCGGCCTCCCTGGCCGAGGAGATCACCGGTCTGTGGCAGACCGACGAGGTGCGTTCCCAGCGCCCGCGCGTCGTCGACGAGATCCGCCACGGGCTCTGGTTCTTCGAGCAGAGCCTGCTGGACGCCGCGCCGCTGCTCCTGCGCGACCTCCGCCGCCGCATTCCCGAAGCGAGCTCGCCGCTCCGGTTCGGAACCTGGATCGGCGGCGACCAGGACGGCAATCCGGCGGCCGGTCCGAGGACGCTCGGCGAGGCGCTCGAACGGGCCCGGCGGCTGGCGTTGACGCGATACCGGAGCGAGGTCCGGGAGCTCGCCGCCACCCTCGGTGTGGCGAGCACGCTCGTCGGCGTTTCCGGCGAGCTGATCGAGTCGCTCCGTCGGGACGAGCGCGAGCTGGCGGCCTACGCTCGACAGATCGGGAGCCAGAACGCGGACGAGCCCTACCGTCGGAAGCTGTCCTTCGTCTGGCACCGGCTCGGTGAGACCGTCGTCCGGCGAATCGGGGGATACGACGGTCCGGACGGGCTGGTCGCCGATCTCGAGCTCCTCGACCGCAGCCTGCGGGCTAATCGGGGTGCACGCCTGGCCGAGGGCCGGCTCGCGGCGCTGCGCCGCCGGGTCGAGCTGTTCGGCTTCCACCTGGCGAAGCTCGACGTCCGTCTCCACGCGTCCGAGCTCACCCGGCCGACGGCGAGGACCCGGCGAACGTTCGCCGCGGCCGCGCGGGCGCAGGCGCGGCACGGCGAGCACGCGCTGGACACGCTCGTCATCTCGGGGACGTCATCCGCCGCGGACGTCCACGCCGCCATCGACCTGGCCGTGGAGTCGGGCGCCCGGCTCTCGCCCGTGCCGCTGTTCGAGACGATCGACGACCTGCGCGCGGCACCGCGCATCGTCGGCCAGCTGCTCGCCGACCGGCGTTTCGCGCGTCTCGTCGAGGCGCGCGGCCGCCGGTTCGAGGTGATGGTCGGCTACTCCGACTCGGGCAAGGACGGCGGCTACCTGACCGCGCAGTGGGAGATCTTTCGGGCCCAGGAAGCGCTGGCGGCGCTCGCAGCCCGACACCGCGTGGAGTTGACGATCTTCCACGGGCGCGGCGGCAGCGCAGGCCGAGGCGGAGGGCCGACGCACGCGGCGATCCTCGCGCAGCCGCCCGGCCACCCGCCGGGCCGGCTGAAGGTGACCGAGCAGGGCGAGACGATCTCCTTCAAGTACGGACTGCCCGGCCTCGCCTACCGGAACCTCGAGGCCGCACTCTCGGCGACGCTGCTCTCCGCGTTCCCCAAGCTGGCAAAGGCAGCGGCGCCGCCCGGCGCGCACGACATCCTCAGCGCGCTGTCCGACCGTGCGCACGCGGCCTACCGCGCCCTGGTCTGGGAAGAACCGGCGTTCTCCGCCTTCTTCCCCTCCTTCACCCCGGTGGACGAGCTCTCCCTGCTCGCGCTCGGCTCCCGGCCCAGCCGACGACCGGGCGGAGACGACGCCCTCCGCTCGCTCCGGGCGATCCCGTGGGTCTTCGCCTGGACGCAGAACCGCTGCCTGCTGCCCGCGTGGTACGGCTGCGGGACCGCGCTCGCACCCGCCCCGGTCCGCGAGCTTCGCCGCCTGTACCGCTCCTTCGCGTTCTTCCGCTCGCTGGTCGAGAACCTGGAGATGACGCTCGCCAAGTCGAGCCTGGAGATCGCGCGCGGCTACCTCGCCCTCGTTCCGGCGGGTGCCGAGCCCGAACGCCTCTTCCGGACGATCGCCGAGGAGCACGAGCGGGCGGTCGCGGCAGTGCTCGACATCGTCGAGGCGCGGCGGCTGCTCGACCGCCACCCGGTCGTCCAGCGCTCGATCGACCTGCGCAATCCCTACGTCGACCCGATGAATGCGATCCAGGTCGAGCTGCTCACGCGGTACCGCGATCCGGCTGCGACCGAGGAGCAGCGCGACCTGGTGCGGCCTCCGCTCCTGCGCTCGATCGCCGGGATCGCGGCCGCGCTCCGAAACACCGGCTAGGGACACTCCCAAGGGACTGTCCCTAGCGTCGCGGAACCGTTTCCGAGGAAATCGTTCACCGAGGCTTGACTTTCCATTCACAAGGCCCTATCTTCGCCCGGAAACGTTTTTGGAAGGAGCGGGAGAATCACCACGATCCGGGAAGTTGCGAAGCAGAGCGGGGTGTCGGTCTCGACCGTCTCGCGCGTCTTCAACGAGTACGAGGACGTCAGCCCTGCCACCCGTGAACGGGTGCTCGCGGTCGCACGGAAGCTCGACTACGCGCCGAGCGCGGCCGCCCGGACGCTGGTCAAGCAACAGTCGCAGCTGATCGGAGTCGTGCTCTTCACGGGGTACGAGCATCCGGACATCCACCACCCCTTCTTCCAAGAAGTGCTGGTCGGCCTGAAGCACGGGATCGGTGAGCTCGGATACGACCTCCTCCTGTTCGCCACAGAGCAGCCGGGCTCGAGCCAAGGCCGACCGCACTCCTACCTCCGGCGGGCACGCCAGCATCGCGTCGACGGCATCGTCGTGATGGGCGTCGACCGGGGCGATCCGGAGGTGGAGAAGCTCGTGCGGTCGCCGGTTCCGGTGATCGGCGTCGACCTCGACGTCGTCGGCGACCACACGAGCTTCGTCGCGTCCGACAACATCGGCGGGGCCCGGCTCGCGGTCCGCCACCTGCATTCGCTCGGTCACACCAGGATCGCCACGATCGCAGGCCCGAGCGAGACCAAGCCGGGATCGGACCGGACGCTCGGCTACCGCGCCGAGATGACCGAGCTGGGACTGCAGATCCCGGCCGGGTACGAGATCGAGGGCGATTTCTACCCGGAGAGCGGCGAGCTGGCGATGCGCTCGTTGCTCGCCTTGCCCGAGCCGCCGACCGCCGTCTTCGCCGCGGCGGACATGATGGCGGTGGGGGCGATTCGCACCCTGCACGCGCGGGGCCTGTCGGTGCCCGGCGACATGGCGATCGTCGGCTTCGACGACATCCAGGTCGCCGAGCTCCTCGCCCCTGCGCTGACGACGATTCGGCAGGACATGGTCGGTATCGGGCTCGCGGCCGGCCGTGCCCTCGTCGAGCAGATCGAGAACCCCGATGCGACGCCGCCGGTGCTGACGCTGCCGGTCGAGCTCGTCGTCCGGGCCTCCTGCGGCGCGCGTCCCAGCGCCGCAGCCGGCGAACAAGGAGGTGGAGCGGACGTCTAACCCCTTCGGCAGTACCGCGTACGGAAACGTTTCGAGAGGAGGGAGTAGCAAGTGAAATGGATGCAGACCGGGCGACGCTGGAAGGTGCTCGCCATCGTCGGAGGAGTTACCGCCGCCGTCGCGGTCGGGCTCGTCGCCACCACGGCGTCGGCACGATCGCACGACGACGTCACTCTCAACGTCAGCCTGTTCGGCGACTTCGGATACCACGACCTCTACAAGCAGTACGAGGCCGCGCACCCGGGCGTGACGATCAAGGAGGCGATCCAGGACTACGGGACGCACCACACCCAGCTCGCGCAGCACATCGCGACGGGCGCAGGTGCGGCCGACGTCGAGGCGATCGAGGTCGGCTTCATCCCGCAGTTCACGGCCCAGCCGCAGAACTTCGTCGACCTACGCAAGTACGGGGCCGATGCGATCAAGAGCCGCTGGCTCCCCTGGAAGTACCAGCAGGCGGTCGGCAAGGGCGGCGTGGTCGTCGGCCTCGGCACGGACGTCGGCAGCCTCGCGATCTGCTACCGGAAGGACTTGTTCGCGAAGGCCGGCCTCCCGACCAACCGCGTGGCGGTCTCCAAGCTGTGGCCCACGTGGCAGGCCTACATCAACACCGGCAAGCGCTACCAGGCGAAGGCCCCGAAGGGCACGTTCTTCTTCGACTCGGGCTCGAACGTCTACAACGCGATGGTCGGCCAGCTGAACCCGGCGTACTACAGCGCCGAGGGCAAGGTGATCGTGGCGTCGAACCCGGCCGTGAAGGCGGCCTGGAACCTGGTGATCTCGGGCCAGCAGGCCGGTGAGGATGCCGGTCTGGCAGCGTTCAGCCAGAACTGGAACACCGGCTACAAGAAGGGCCTGTTCGCGACCGTGACCTGCCCCGCGTGGATGATGGGCTACATCCAGGGCCAGGCGCCGAAGACGAAGGGCAAGTGGGATATCGCCGCCACGCCCGGAACGGGCGGGAACTGGGGCGGCTCGTTCCTCGCCGTTCCGAAGCAGTCGTCGCACCAGGACGAGGCAGCCGATCTGATCAAGTTCCTGACCTCGCCCGCCTCCGAGGCCTACGTCTTCAAGCAGACCGGCAACCTGCCCAGCCAGCCGGCCCTGCTGAAGAGCAAGGCCGTCCAGAGCTTCAAGAACCCGTTCTTCAGCAATGCACCCGTGGGGCAGATCTTCGCCACCTCGGCGCTGAGGCTGAAGCCGCAGATCCTCGGACCTCACCAGGGAGACATCCAGAACGCTGCCTCGGCCGCCTTCCAGCGCGTCGAGCAGAAGAAGTCGAGCCCGACGAAGTCGTGGGCTCAGTTTCTCAAGGACGTCAAGAACGTCGCAGGCTAGTCCTGCGCCAAGCGCCGCCGGGACCGCGAGGTCCCGGCGGCGTGCCGGCGTCAGCGAAGATGCGACATTCGAGGTGACGGAACGGTGAGCGAGGCAGTCGAACAGGTACCGAGAGTGCGCAGGGGCGTTGCCAGGCGCCGGCGCCTGCACCGCCTCGACGCGCTCGTCTCCCCGTACCTCTACGTCGGCTCGTTCTTCCTCGTCTTCTGCGCCTTCGGGCTGTTCCCACTCGGTTACACGGCGTACATGTCGATGACCGACCGGAACCTGCTTGACCCGACCACGCACTTCGTCGGGCTGGACAACTACACCGCGCTCCTGCACGACTCGTACTTCTGGAACGCGGTCGAGAACACGCTCGGCATCTGGGCCCTCTCCACCATCCCCCAGCTTCTGCTCGCCCTCGCGCTCGCACACCTGCTGAACACCAAGCTCCGCGGGCGGACGTTCTTCCGGATGGGCGTCCTGCTCCCGCAGGTGACCTCCCTCGTCGCCGTCGCGCTGATCTTCACCCAGCTGTTCTCGCGCGACTACGGGCTCATCAACTACCTGCTCGGCGGGCTCGGGATCAGCCCGGTGGACTGGGAGGCGGGCCGGCTCTCGTCGTGGATTGCCATCTCGGTGATGGTCACGTGGCGCTGGACGGGCTTCAACGCCCTCATCTACCTGGCGGCGATGCAGGCGATCCCCGACGATCTGTACGAGTCGGCGGCGATCGACGGCGCGCGGCGCTGGAAGCAGTTCTGGCACATCACCGTGCCGATGATCCGGCCGACGATCATCTTCACGGTCATCATCTCGACGATCGGCGGGCTCCAGATCTTCACCGAGCCCTACCTCTTCCAACCGATCAAGCAGGGCGCGCTCGGTGGATCGGGCCGCCAGTACCAGACGGTCTCGATGTACCTCTACGAGAAGGCGTTCGGCAGCGCGCAGTTCAAGTTCGGCTACGCCGCCGCGATCGCCTGGTGCCTCTTCCTGATCATCGTCCTGATCGCAATCGTCAACTTCCTGCTCACCCGCAGGATCAAGTCGGCGGAGTCATAAGTGTCCCTTCCGGCAATAGTCAGGGCATTTCTGGCGGCGCCCGGAACCGCCATGCGGCGTCCTCAGTCGCGCCAATATCTGGTTTCGATATTGGCGCTCCCTGCGTCCTTGCCTGGCGGCCCCGGTCGGGCGCCAGAAACGCGAGACCATCACCGGAAGGGACACTGATGGCAGCAGTCGCTTCCACCAAGGCCACCACCCAGAACCGCCGGCGCCGCAGGACGATGACGCGGCGCTTCGAGTCCGCCGGCCCCTTCACGTACCTCTTCCTCCTCGGCGTGGCGGTCCTCTCGATCTTCCCGCTCTACTGGTCGGTCGTCGTCGCCTCGCACGACAACTCGGCGATCGCCGACTACCCGCCGGTCATGACCCCAGGGCGTGAGCTGTTCCACAACATCGGCCGCGTCTTCAACTCGGGCGAGGTGAATATCAGCTTCTGGACCGCGCTCTTCAACTCGGCGATCGTCGCCGGGGCGATTGCCTTCTCGGTGGTGCTCTTCAGCTGCCTGGCCGGTTTCGCCTTCGCGAAGCTGAAGTTCCGCGGGAACAAGGTGCTGATGCTCGTCGTGGTCGCGACGCTGCTCGTTCCGGTCCAGCTCGGCGTGATCCCGCTGTACATCGAGATGAAGCACCTGCACTGGATCAACCACCTGCAGGCTGTGATCGCACCCTCGCTCGTCTCCGCCTTCGGGGTCTTTCTGATGCGGCAGTACATCGTCTCGGCGGTCCCCGACGAGCTGATCGATGCGTCCCGCGTCGACGGCTGCCACACGTTCCGGGTGTTCTGGCACGTCGTGCTGCCCGCCGTCCGGCCGGCGGCGGCGGTGCTCGGCCTGCTCACGTTCATGAACGCGTGGAACGACTTCTTCTGGCCGCTGGTCGTCCTCACCCCCCAGAACCCGACCGTGCAGGTCGCGGTCTCGACCCTGCAGAGCGGGTACGTCGAGGACTACTCGCTCGTCTTCGCAGGCACGTTCGTCTCGATCCTCCCGCTGCTCGCGATCTTCCTGGTCCTCGGCCGCCAGATCATCGGCGGGATCATGAAAGGAGCCGTCAAAGGATGAACATCGCTCGCCTTCGGCTCGCTTCACGGGGGAAACGGCCGGTTTCCCCCGTGAGCCCCCTTCCGAGCTCCGCCGCTGGCTCCGCCAGCGGCGTTCGCGTCGATTTCACAGCAGCCGTCGCTGGGCCGCGCCCGCCATGTCGGTCGCGGCGACGAAAAACCCCTTGCAGACGGGAGAGCAACCAATGAGCGCACGTGAGTTCGTTTGGGGTGCGGCGACTGCCGCCTTCCAGATCGAGGGCGCGACGACAGCCGACGGGCGCGGGGAGTCGATCTGGGACCGCTTTGCCTCCGTCGAGGGCAACGTCGCTCACGGCGACACGGGCGATCCGGCCTGCGAGCACTACTACCGGTGGCCGGACGACCTCGACCTGATGCGGTCGCTGGGAATCGAGGGTTACCGGTTCTCGATCTCGTGGCCCCGGATCCAGCCGAACGGCCGCGGCCCCGCGAACCGGCGCGGGCTCGACTTCTACCGTTCGCTCGTCGAGGGCCTCCTGGAGCGTGGCATCCGCCCACTGGCCACGCTCTACCACTGGGACCTGCCGCAGGCGCTCCAGGACGAGGGCGGCTGGGGCTCGCGCGAGGTGGTCGACCGGTTCGCCGAGTACGCGGCGATCGTCTTCGCCGGACTCGGGGACGTTGTCCCGGCCTGGATCACGCACAACGAGCCGTGGGTGACGTCGATCCTCGGCTACGCCGACGGCATCAAGGCACCCGGCGTCCGCGACTGGCCGACCGCCCTTCGGGCCGCTCACCACTCGCTGCTCGCCCACGGCTCGGCCGTCGAGACGTTCCGCAAGGCGGGCCGCGACGGAGAGATCGGGATCACGCTCGACCTGACCGTCGCGATCCCCGCCACCGACTCGGACGCCGACCGCGAGGCCGCGCGCCGGCTCGACGGACACCACAACCGTTGGTTCCTCGACCCGATCTTCCGCGCCTCGTACCCGGAGGACATGGTCGCGTTCTACGAGAGCCGCTTCGGCGCCCTGGACGCGATCCAGGACGGCGATCTCGAGACGATCGCGCAGCCGCTCGACTTCCTCGGGATCAACTTCTACCGCCCGAACTGGGCCTCGGCGGTCGACGACGGCGGGCTGGACGTCGCCGACTCCCCACCCGACCTCGAGCAGACGTCGATGGGCTGGCCGATCGCGCCCGAGTACCTCACCGACCTCCTGGTCCGGGTGCAGGGCGACTACGGCCGGCTCCCGCTGCTGATCACGGAGAACGGCGCCGCCTTCGACGACGTCCTCGACGGTGGCGGCGTGGTCGAGGATCCCTCTCGCGTCGCGTACCTCCGCGAGCACATCGCCGCCGTCGAGCGGGCGAAGGCCCAGGGCGTCGACGTCCGCGGCTACTACGTCTGGTCGCTGCTCGACAACTTCGAGTGGGAGTGGGGGTACGAGAAGCGGTTCGGCATCGTGTTCGTGGACTTCCCCACCCAGCGCCGCATCCCGAAGCGGAGCGCGCTGTGGTACAGGGATCTGATCGCTTCGTCGAACGGAAGGGAGTGAGCGATGGCGAGGATCGACTTCCGCGAGCTGACGAAGTCCTTCCCCGGCGGGACGCAGGCCGTCGACACGCTCGACCTCGAGATCGCGGACGGCGAGTTCATGGTCCTCGTCGGGCCGTCGGGCTCCGGCAAGACGACGGTGCTCCGGATCGCGGCCGGCCTCGAGCAGGCGACGAGCGGCGAGGTGTGGATCGGCGACGAGCTGGTCAACGACGTGCCGCCGATGGACCGCAACATCGCGATGGTGTTCCAGAGCTACGCGCTCTACCCGCACATGACCGTGTACGAGAACATGGCCTTCGGCCTCAAGCTCCACGGCTTCCGCAAACGGGAGATCGAGCCGCGGGTCAAGTCCGCCGCGACCATGCTCGGCATCGACGACCTGCTCAAGCGGAAGCCCGCGCAGCTGTCCGGCGGGCAGCGCCAGCGCGTGGCGATGGGCCGCGCGATCGTCCGCGAGCCCGACGCCTTCCTGATGGACGAGCCGCTCTCGAACCTGGATGCCAAGCTCCGCGTGGAGATGCGGGCCTACCTGGCGACGCTCCACCAGCGTCTCCGGACGACCACCCTCTACGTCACGCACGACCAGACCGAGGCGATGACGATGGGCGACCGGGTGGCGGTCATGCGCGAGGGGCGGCTCCAGCAGGTCGACAGCCCGCAGCGGCTGTACGACCATCCGATCAATCTCTTCGTCGCCGGCTTCATCGGCTCGCCGGCGATGAATCTCGTGCATTCGCAGCTCACCGAACGGGACGGTGGGCTGTACGCCGACTTCGGGCCGGCGAGCCTGCGCGTCCCGGACAGCCTGCTGGCAGCGCGACCGTCCCTCCGCGGCTATGCCGGCAAGCCCGTGATCGCAGGCCTCCGGCCCGAAGACATCGAGGACGCAGCCTTCGCCCCGTCGGCGAACGGCTCGAGCCTCGAGATCGACGTCGCGCTCGCGGAGGCGATGGGCGCCGAGCTGATCGCGCATTTCGCGGTGGATGCTCGTCCGCTCGTGGGCGCGTCGATGCGCGCCGTGCACGGCGCCGACGCCGGACCGGAGGACGCCGCGGGGCTCACCCTGCTGGCGGCCGACTCGGAGGGCGAGGCGATAATCACGGCGCGTCTCAGCCCACGTTCGAGCGCGCGTACCGGGGGGCGGCTGCGCGTCGCCCTCGACGCCGAGCGCCTCCACTTCTTCGATCCGGAGACCGAAGTCTCGATCTGGTAGAAGGGACTGTCTCCGCGGCGACAGTCCCTAGCCGAAGGACACGCTGCGCCTCACGCGAAGGACATCGGGCATGACGTGGCGGATCGGCGAGGTGTGGCTGGATGCCGACGTGCTCTGGTTCCGGGAGCAGCAGGCGCTCGCGGTGGCCGGTGCAGCCGGGGCATGGGAGCTTCCGCACTTCGGGCCTGCCGAGACTGGCCTCGACGCCTCGCGACGACGACGGCTCCAAGCCAGGGCCGCGCGGAGGCGTCGACTCGCGACGCGTGCGGTGCCGGCGCTCGCGCTCGTCGTCGGGTCGGCCACGACGCTCCCGATCGCGGCATTCGGCCACCGCAGCGGAGAACAGGACGCCGCTCCCGTCCTCGAAGACCCGCCGAGCCTGACGTTCGGGCTCGACGACTTCGGCTTCCGCCTGCCCGAAAGGACGCCGAAGCCCCCGCCCAAGGTCCACGCCCGAGTAGCGCAGCCGGCGATGGAGCCTGTGCGGGTGAAGTGGCATCACGCAACGTCGGTCGGCCTCCAGTACGCCGGCCGGTTGATCGACGGCACCCAGCTTCCCCAGGAGGGGCCGAACTGGGTCACGTGGGATCCGGCCACGGACTCGAGCCCGAACCTGCCCGACCGGCTGTACGGTCACGAGCGCACCATCCGGGCGATCCTCTCCGCGTTGTCCGGATACCGCGCTGCCCACCCGGGCGCGCCGCGGGTCGTCGTCGGCGACATCAGCCTCCGCCACGGCGGGAGGATGGACGAGCACGTCTCCCACCAGAACGGGCTCGACGTTGACATCTACTACCCGCGGCTCGATCGGCGGGCGACTGCGCCGACCTCCGCCCACCAAGTCGACCGCCGTCTCGCGCAGGACCTCCTCGACCGCTTCGTCGCCGAAGGCGCCAAGGTCGTCTTCGTCGGCTACTCGACCGAGCTCCGCGGCGAGAGCGGCGTCGTCGTCCCGTATCCGAACCACGAGAACCACATGCACGTCCGCTTCCCGACGCCCGGATGATTGGCGTGTCAGAGTCCGTGCTGGGGCGGCACTCCAACCCGGCAACTCCTGGCCTTGGCCGTCCCGGCGCGGAGCGCGAGCGCGCGGACGGGCTTGGCCCGGCCGCTCTGCGATCAACTTACGCAGCGCCGAGCGTCGCCGTGATCGCCTCGGCGATCACGCGCATGGGCCGGCCCGACGACTGGCTCGCGCTCCGCAGACGCCCGAACGCCTCCTGCTCGGTCAATCCTTCCTTCGCCATCAGCAGTCCCTTCGCCCGCTCGATCGCCTTGCGCGCGGCGAGCGCCTCGGCGAGCGAGTCCGTCTCCTCGCGCAGCGCGACGAGGTCGTCGTGGCGGGCGCACGCAGTCCGGATCGCCGGGCCGAGATCGCTCTCGCGGAACGGCTTCGTCAGGTAGCCGAAGACCCCGACCTCGACCGCCCGCCGGACGAGCTCCTCCTCGCCGTAGGCGCTGACGATCACGACCGGCGTCGGCTGCTCCGCGAGGATCCGTCGCGCCGCCTCGATCCCGTCGAGCACCGGCATCTTCACGTCGAGGATCGCGACATCAGGCTGCAGCTGCCGCGCCAGGTCGACCGCCTCCTGACCGGTCTTCGCCTCCGCGCAGACCTCGAACCCCGCCGTCTCGAGCATCGCCCGCAGGTCGAGCCGGATCAGAGTCTCGTCCTCGGCGATCAGCACCCTCATTCGTCGCCCTCCACGCGGTCGGGCACCACCGACACGGAGACCGTCCCGTCCGCGTGCCGGTGGAGGTCGACAGGCCACACGTAGCCGCCCTGCGAGGGGACTCCGACGGAGATCGTCTGCGCCGACTTCCCCACCCAACGCCGTGCCTCGAGCAGCTCGGCGTGTCGCTTCGCCGCCGCCCGCACGGCCGGAATGACGTCCGTCTCGCGGAACGGCTTGACCAGGTACGTGAAGGCGCCGGCCGCGAGCGCCCGCTCGACGAGGCTTCGGTCGGCGAAGGCGGTGAGCATGATCACCGGGATCGGCCGCTCGGCATAGATCCGACGGCAGACCTCGATCCCGTCCAGGTCGGGCATCCGGATGTCGAGGATCGCAAGGTCGGGCTCGAGGTCGCGGGCGAGATCGACCGCCTCGCGCCCGTTGCGCGCCTCCCCGCACACGACCATCCCGTTGTCCTCGAGCAGGCCGCGGAGATCGGCGCGGATGATGGTCTCGTCCTCCGCGATCAGGATCCGCAGCCGTGTGTCGTCTCGCTCGCTCACCACCGACCTCCTGTTTCGGCGCAACAAAAAAGCCCCCAGGAGTTACGGCTCCTGAAGGCATCACCGCCCGCACCGGCGCTGCGTCGCGCCCGGTGCGTCACCCAGCATAGTCACGGAGCCCGCGGATCCGCAACGCATGGTGCGGTCGGTCACGTTGTTGCCGACCCGGCAACGCGTGCGCTAGGGTCGAGCCAGGGTTCGCTGGACAGCGAGGTCCGGAGCCCAGGCGACGACGCCCTTCCGAGTCACTCGAACGAAAGGTGCGTCACCATGCAACGAGACGTCAGTCCCGACCATGCGGCCGTGCTGCACGTGCTCACCGCACCGCAGATCGCGAGCCGCACGGCCCCGTATTTGAGGCAGGCCGATCCCGACTTCGCCGGCCTCGGCCGTGAGGCCAAGACGATGTCGAGCGGCCAGGTGTTGCTCGTCGACGTCGCCCGCGACCTCTGGACCGCGGAGCGGAGCGTCGGCATCGTCGACGTCGTCCGCAGGCTCGACCCTCACGCCTTCGCGCGCGTCGTGCAGGCGTTGACCATCGCCCGCGGGAGTGCGCTCCCGCAGGGCGTGCCCGCAACCGCCGAGAGCCTGGGAGAGATCGCGGCGTAGCGGGCGAGGAGTGGGCCCTACCTCCCTCCTCCGGGCCCATTCGGCGGCGGCTTCGTCGGGACGGACGAAGCCGCCGCCTCCTTGAAACTGCCTCGGTGCTAGACCCGCCCTCCTTCGAGCGGCAGCCCGGCTTCGGCCCAGCCGCTCTTTCCCTCGGGGTAGTGCACGACTGAGCGGTACCCGAACTCCACCAGCCGCTCGCCGACGAGCACTGAGCTCTCGCAGTCGCGGCCGAGGCAGTAGACGACGATCGGAGTATCGAGGTCGGGGATGCGCTTCGGCGCCACCTCCGCGACCCGCCCAGGCGGCATGTTGATTGCGCCCGGGAGGCGGGACGCTGCGAAGGACATCGGTGAGAGGGCGTCCACGAGGACCAGCTCATCCCCCTGCTGGACCCGTTTCCACAGCTCGGAAGTGGCGATCGTCGGCATCGGAGTGTTCACCATGGCTCCTCGAACGGGCAGCGCTCAGCCTAGCTCCGGGAGAGCCCGCCTGAGCCCCGCCACCGCCTGACCGATCCGCTGCTCGTTCTCGACAAGGGCGAACCTGACGTGCCCGTCTCCCCCTGAACCGAAGCCCACCCCCGGGCTGACCGCAACGCGGGCCTCGCGCGCGAGCTTGACGGCGAACTCGAGCGAGCCGAGGCGGCGGCAAGGCTCGGGGATCGGCGCCCAGACGAACATCGTCCCCTTCGGCCTCGCCACCGGCCAACCGATCCGGGCGAGGCCGTCGCAGAGCGCATCGCGCCGGGAGCGGTACACCTCGCACACCTCGGCGGGAAAGTCCGGCGCCTCGTTCAGCGCGACGATCGCAGCGATCTGGATCGGCTGGAAGGTGCCGTAGTCGAGGTACGACTTCAGCCGCGCGAGCGCCTGGACGACCTCGGCGTTGCCGAGGACGAAGCCGACCCGCCAGCCGGCCATCGAGAACGACTTGGTCAGCGTGTACAGCTCGACCGCGACCTCGGCGGCCCCGTGGACCTGGAGAATCGACGGAGGGCGGTGCTCGTCGAACGCAAGGTCGGCGTAGGCGAAGTCGTGGACGAGGAGCACCTCCTGCTCGCGGGCGAAGTCCACCACCCGCTGCATGAAGTCGGCCTCGACCGTCGCAGTGGTCGGGTTGTGCGGGAACGAGAGCAGGAGCACCCGCGGGCGGGGCCGAGAGCGCTCGAACGCCTCGACGACGTTCCCGAAGAAATCCTCGTCCGCGCCGACGGGAGCCTGCTCGACCACCGCGCCCGCGAACGCCGGTGCGAACAGGTGGATCGGGTAGCTCGGGCTCGGAACGACCGCCGCATCGCCGGGCTGGACGAGCACCCACATCAGGTGGGCGAGGCCCTCCTTGGCGCCGATCGTCGTCAGCGCCTGCGTGTCGGGATCGAGCTCGACGCCGAACCGGCGGGCGTACAGGTCGCACACCGCCCGGCGCAGGTTCGGGATCCCGCGGCTCGCCGAGTAGCGGTGGTTCCGCGGGTTGAGCACCGCCTCGCGCAGCTTCTCGACCGCGACCGGCGGCGAGGGGATGTCCGGGTTGCCGAACCCGAGGTCGATCACGTCCTCGCCCGCCCGCCGCAGCTCGAGCTTGAGGTCGTTGATCGCCGCGAACACGTACGGCGGCAGCGTGCCGACCCGGCGCAGATCCATGCTCGGCACTACAGCACCACCAGCCGGTCGCGGTGGACGGCCTCGACGCCCCGCGGACGGCCGTCCAGCTCGGCGGCCGGGACCGAGGCGATCCCGCGGGCGAACGCGCTGCCGTCCGGCCCGGCCAGGTCGACGGCATCGCCGGCCTCGAACGATCCCTCACACGCGACCACGCCGACCGCGAGCAGGCTCGCACCGTCGTCCACCACCGCCCGGCGGGCCCCGGCATCGACGACGATCCGCCCATGGACCGGCTTGCCGAATCGGAGCCAGAGCTTGAAGGCCGGCTCGTTCCGCGACGCCGCGGCAAAGCGCGTGCCGCGCCGCTCGCCGGCGAGGATCGGCTCCAGCACCGACCCCTCGGTCCCGCCCGCGATCACCGTCGGGATCCCGGCGGCGGCCGCCAGCTCCGCGGCGAGCACCTTGCTGCGCATCCCGCCGCGGCCCAGCGGGCTCGCCGCGCCGAGCACGGCCTCGCCGGCACGGCTTCCCTCCTCGAGCAGCTCGGCCCCCGGCATCCCCGGCGCCCGCGAGTAGACGCCGGCGACCTCGGTGAGGAGGACGAGCAAGCGTGCGCGGAGCAGCACGGCGACCTGCGCGGCGAGCGCGTCGTTGTCGCCGAAGGTGATCTCGTCGGTCGCGGTCGCGTCGTTCTCGTTCACGACCGGGACGGCACCGAGCCGCAGCAGGGCGTCGAGCGCACCTCTGGCGTTGACGTAGGTGGTCCGGTCGCCGATGTCGGAGGCGGTCAGGAGCACCTGCGCCGCGTGGAGCGGCGCCAGTGCGTCGTCCCACGCCGCCTGCAGGCGCGCCTGCCCGAGCGCGGACGCCGCCTGGAGCCGGCTGATGCTCCGCGGCCTGCGGTCGAGGCCGAGCCGGGGCAGGCCGAGCGCGATCGCGCCCGACGAAACGACACACACCGGCTCGCCCCGCCGCACGATCCGTCCGATCTCACGCCCGCGGGCGCGCAGGACTCCGCGGCGGACCCGCCCGCCTCGGCCGACGACCAGGCTCGACCCGAATTTGACGACGACCGTCACCGTGACTGGCTCCCGTCGCCGACTACGCGGTACTGCCGAAGCCACAGGTCGCGGTAGGTGACCGGACCGCGCGGGCCGGGAACGCGGTCGACGTTGATCCCCGTCTCCGGCGAGCCGGTCAGCTCGAAGCCGTCCGTGAACCGGGTCGGGGCGTGCCAGAACGCCGCCGTCCCGCGGTAGCCCTCCAGGAAGCGATCGGCAGCGTCGGAATCTTCCGCGACGATCCCGGCGGCGAGACCCGAGGTCTCGGCGTTGGCGATCCGCAATGCGTCCTCGACGCCGTCCACCAGCGCGACCGTCACCGTCGCGACCCGTTCCGGATCGCCGGCCCACTCGTAGCCCAGCGGCCGGTCGAGCGGCAGGCCGCCGTCGCCGCGCACCTCGAGGCCCAGGCTGTGGAGCCGCTCGACCAGCGCGGTGACGGGGACGTTCCCGGCGCGGTCGACGAGCAGCAGGTTGAGGCGGTTGCAGACCCCGAGCCGGTCGAGGCTGGCCCCGGCGAGCGCGAGCGCCTTGCCGCGGTCGGCGGAAGCGTGGATGTACAGGACGCCGCCGCCCTCGGCGTGGGCGAGGGTGCGGACGTCGTTCTGGGCGGCGAGCCGGACGAGCTCGGCGGTGCTCGGCCCGCTGCCCCGCAGGATCACGAGCGGAACGAGCGCCGGCATCGAGACGAGCACCCGCGCGCCCTCGCGGTCGGCGTGACGCACGAGCCCGACCGCCTCGGGCTCCAGCCCTGCTCCTGCCAGCGCCGGTCGCAGCACCTCGTCGACGAGCACGGTCACGGTACGGAGGGCGGCGGCGCCGGTCCTCAGCACCGCCGCGTTCAGGCTCTTCAGCAGCTGACCGGCGACGTCGAGCGCGACGTTCGGGCGCGCCTCGAAATTCGCGCCGACGACGCCGATCGGGATCCGCCGCTCGGACACGATCAGACCGTTTGCCAGCGTCCGGCTGCCGATCTCGCGCTCGAGCGGCTCGAGGGCGGCGGTAGCCAGCACCTGGCGCTCGAGCGCGTCGAGCCGCCCGTCGTCCAGTTGCAGACGGTCGAGCGTGCCCTCGTCGAGCCGGCCGATCGCCGCCTCGACGTCGGCGCCGTTCGCGGCCAGCACCTCGGCGCGGCGTGAACGCAGGATCGCGGCGGCCTCCGTGAGCGCGGCGGCGACCTGGTCGTCGCGGAGCTGTGCCGCCGCCAGACCGGCCGCCCGGGCTTCGCGCTCGACGTCGTCGCGGATCGGCACTTTTGTATGTATAGTCGGTCCCGCGAGCGGGCGATCCCCGCTCACATCGAGAGAGGCTGAGGGAACCGGCCCAACGAAGCCTCGGCAACCTGCGACGACCGTCGCAAGGTGCCAAACCCGGCGAGCCGAACGGCTCGAAGGATGTCGAGCGAGAGGAAGGAGAATCCGTTGTCCGCTACCGCACTCCGTTGCCGCAACTGCGGAACCGAGCACGGCCTCGAGGCGGTCGGCGTCTGCTCGGAGTGCTGGGGGCCGCTCGACCCGGTCTACGACCGCGGCGAGCTGGCCGAGAGCGTGAGCCGCGAGACGATCGAGGCCGGGCCGCCGTCGCTCTGGCGCTACGCGGCGCTGTTGCCGGTCGAAGCACCTGCCGAGCAGCGGCTCGCGCCGGGTCTGACGCCGCTCGTCCGTGCGCCGCGCCTCGCCGAGACGCTCGGGCTGGGCGAGCTGTGGCTGAAGCTCGACACCGCCAACCCGACGCACTCCTTCAAGGACCGGGTCGTGGCGGTCGCAACCGCGAAGGCCGTCGAGCTCGGCCTGACCACCCTGGCGTGCTCGTCGACCGGCAACCTGGCGAACGCCGTCGCGGCGCGCGCGGCCGCCGAAGGGCTCGAGGCGGCGGTCTTCTGCCCCGCCGACCTCGAACCGGAGAAGCTGACCGCGACCGCGGTCTACGGCGCGACCCTGTACGCGGTCGACGGGACGTACGACGACTGCAGCCGGCTGACGATCGAGCTGTCGTTCGAGCTGCCGTGGGCGTTCGTGAACGTCGGGCTGCGCAGCTATTACGCCGAGGGCTCGAAGACCCTGGCGTACGAGATCGCCGAGCAGCTCGGCTGGGAGCTCCCGGACGTCGTCGTCTGCCCGATCGCCAGCGGGTCGCTGTACACGAAGCTCAACCAGGGGTTCTCGGAGCTGATCGAGCTCGGCGTCGTGGAGGGCCGCGCCCCACGGCTCGTCGGCGCGCAGGCGGCGGGCTGCGCGCCGGTCGCGACCGCGTTCGCGGACGGCGCACAGGTGCGCCCGATCCGTCCCGACACGGTCGCGCGGTCACTCGCGATCGGGAGCCCGGCGGACGGCGACCTCGCGGTCGCCACCGCCCGCGAGACCGGCGGTGCGATCCACGCCGTCGCCGAGGAAGCAGTGGGCGAGAACATGGCGCTGCTCGCCGAGACCAGCGGTGTGTTCGGCGAGACGGCGGTTGGTGTCACGCTGGGTGCGCTGCGCGAGGCGGTCGCCGCTGGCGGCGTGGGAGCCGGCGAGCGCGTCGTCCTGCTCGTCACCGGCGACGGCCTCAAGACGCCCGGGCCGGTCGCCGACCGGCTCCAGCCGGTGCGCATCCCGGCCGACGCGGACGCCCTGCTCGACTCGCTCGCGGCGGCATGAACAGCCAAGACTTCCGTTCAGGAAGCCACTTTACTTTTTGAAGCTGAGTCGCTAGGGTTCCCGAATGGCGGCACCGTCACGCACTCGAGCTTCCGCCTCCCCGCCCGACTGGGAGCTCGTCTACAAGCGCAATCCGGTCGAGCGGATCAAGCGCGACAAGAGCCCGCTCGGGATCCTCGACGAGCTACCGGCGCTCATCGCCGCGGGCTACGAGCAGGTGCCCGAGGAGGACCTGGTGCGCCTCAAGTGGTGGGGCCTCTACCACGACAAGCCCAAGGTCGGGACGTTCATGCTTCGGATCAAGCTCCCCGGCGGCCGGGTCATGGCGCAAGGGCTGCGGGCGATCGGCGAGATCTCGAATGAGTTCGGCCGCGGCGAGGGCGAGCTGTCCACCCGGCAGAACGTCCAGCTGCACTGGCTCGAGCTCGGCGCGCTGCCGGAGGTGTTCGACCGGCTGCACGCGGCCGGCCTGACGTCGGCCGGCGGCTGCGGGGACGCGGTCCGCAACATCACCGGCTGCCCAGTCGCCGGGGTCTCGTCGGACGAGCTGTTCGACGCGCAACCGGTCGTCGACGAGGCGGCCGCCTTCTTCTACGGCAATCCCGACTACTCGAACCTGCCGCGCAAGCACAAGATCACGATCGCCGCCTGCGCCGACCGCTGCAACGCGCCGGAGATCAACTGCATTTCCCTCGTCGGCGCCGTCGACGACGGCGTCGAAGGGTTCGCCGTGTTGGTCGGCGGAGGACTGTCGTCGGTGCCCCGAATCGCGCGCGACCTCGGGCTCTTCGTCCCGAAGGAGGAGGCGATCGACGTGCTCCGCGCGCTGCTCGACGCGTGGCAGGAGGACCTGCGCTACCGCGTCTCCCGCGTGAAGGCGCGGATGAAGTTCATGGTCGACGACTACGGCCCGGACGGGATGCGCGAGGAGGTCGAGCGGCGGCTGGGGCGGAAGCTCCAGCGGTTCGAGCTCCCGCCGCCCGGCGCCTTCTCCGACCACGTCGGCGTCCACCCGCAGCGGCAGGACGGGCGCTCGTACGTCGGCGTCCCCGTCCACGTCGGCCTCGTCTCGGGCGACCAGCTGATCGCCGTCGCCGAGCTCGCCGACGACCTCGGCGGCGACGTCCGCGTGACCCGGCAGCAGAACTTCGTCGTCACGAACGTGCCGGACGCGCGGGTCGACGAGACCGTCGGGCGCCTCGCCGAGATCGGCTTCCCGCTCGACGTCAATCCCGTCCGCGCCGCCTCGATTGCCTGCACCGGCGAGCCGCACTGCAACTTCTCCGTCACCGAGACCAAGCCCCGTGCCGACGCGTTGATCCGCCATCTGGAGGAGCGCTTCGGCGACAACATCGCGGGGCTCAAGCTCCACCTCGACGGCTGCCCGCACGCCTGCGCGCAGCATTGGGTCGGCGACATCGGCTTCCAGGGCACGACGGTGCGCGACGAGCAGGGGCGGCGGCACCAGGCCTACGACGTGTTCCTCCGCGGCGGGCTCGGCCCGGGGGCGGCGATCGCCCGGCCCGTCTTCCGCCGCGTGCCGACCGAGGAGCTCGACGGGACGGTCGAGCGTCTCGTCGGCGGCTGGCTGGAGGCCCGCGGGGAGGGCGAGGACTTCCGGGCGTTCTGCGACCGGACGAGCGACGACGAGCTGGGGCTCCTGGTCGGCCGCGAGCCGGCACGGGCAAGAGAGAAGGAGGCTGCATGATCGACCTGCTCGACGATCTCGAGGCGGGCGAGCTCTCCGTCGAGTTCGAGGGCCGCGAGCCCCAGGAGCTGCTCGAGTGGGCGCTCGAGCGGTTCTCGCCGCGGATCGCGCTCTCGACCGCCTTCCAGATCGACGGCGTCGCGCTGATCGACATGGCGTACGAGCTGGATCCGGGGATCCGCGTGTTCAGCATGGACACCGGCCGGCTGCCTGCGGAGACCTACGAGCTGATCGAGCAGCTGCGCGAGCGCTACCCGGAGATGGAGCTCGACCTGCTGTCGCCGAACGCGCGCCACGTCCAGGCGATGGTGAACCGCCATGGGCCGAACCTCTTCTTCCGCCAGGTCGAGCACCGCCTGCTCTGCTGCAACGTCCGCAAGGTTCAGCCGCTCACCCGCCATCTGGCCACGCTCGACGCGTGGATCACCGGCCTGCGCCGGGACCAGTGGGCCACGCGCACGGACATCCGCAAGATCGAGATCGACCACGACCACGGTGCGATCGTCAAGCTCAATCCTCTCGCCGAATGGAGCGAGGAGGAGGTCTGGGACTACGTGCGCGAGCGGGACGTCCCCTACCACCCGCTCTACGACCGCGGCTACACCTCGATCGGCTGCGCCCCCTGCACGCGTGCCCTGGCGCCCGGCGAGCAAGGGCGCGACGGCCGCTGGTGGTGGGAGCAGAACGCACCGAAGGAGTGCGGCATCCACTGCGCGGTCGAGACCGGCGGGCTGGAGCACGAGCTGCGTGCGCTGATCGGCGAGGACGATGAGTAGCGTCCGCCTTTCGGACCAGGCACAGGAGGTGGCGCTGGCGGAGGCGCAGGCCGTTCGCGCGTTGGCCTCGGGTGAGGAGTACCGCGACCGGCTCGCGGGCCTGATCGCCGCGATCGACGAGGGCGAGGTCGAGGGGGAGGACGCCGAGGCACTCGAGGAGCTGCTCGAGCTCGGGCTTCAGAGCGGACGGATCCGCGCGCACTACGGCCCCGGCGGCGAGCAGGCGGCGCTGTCCGTGTACCGCAGGCTCCCGCGTGGAGCAGAGCTGGCCGAGAGTGCCAGCGAGGTGACCGCCGCCCTGCGCGCGCTCGAGGGCCGCGAGCTGGGCTCCGTCCAGCTGACCGCGGTCGGGCCGGGTGCGTTCGCACTCTCGCTCACGGCCGGCGAGCTCGAGGTCTCGCTGCGGCTCGACCGCCAGGGAGCGCGCGTCGCCAGCGTGGGGATATGACTGTCGCTCGCCTTCGGCTCACTCCCACGGGGGGAACGGCCGGTTCCCCCCGTGAGCCCCCCTCCCTAAACGCGTTCGCACCCCTTCAGCGGCACTTGGCCGCGCCCGCCATGTCGGTCGCGGCCGCGAAAACCTCCGGCATGGCCTTGGAGAGCCACCCATGAACAACGGCGCGGAGAAGCGCTTCTACATGGCCTGCCTCGACCTCGAGGGCCGTAGCTGTCTCGTGGTCGGCGGCGGCAGGGTCGGGCTGGAGAAGGCGAAGGGGCTGCTTGAGTGCGGCGCGGCCGTCACCGTCGTCGCTCCGCAGATCGAGCCCGAGCTCGAGCAGCTGCCCGTGCGGATCCGGCGCAAGCGCTACGAGACCGGCGACCTCGACGGGCACTTCCTCGCCGTCGCCGCCACGCCCGTTCGGTCGGTCAACCACCGGATCTTTCGGGATGCGGAGGAGCGGTCGATGCTCGCCAACGTCGTCGACACGCCCGACCTGTGCAGCTTCATCCTGCCTGCCGTCTACCGCCGCGATCCGATCGCGCTGGCCGTTTCCACCGGTGGGGCGTCGCCCGCACTGGCGAAGCGGCTGCGCGACGAGCTCGGCGCCCGCATCGGCGACGAGCACGTCGCCCTCGCGCGGCGCCTGCGCGACCTGCGGCCCTGGGCACGCCGTCACTACCACTCGTACGGCGCGCGCAAGGAGTTCTTCGAGCAGGTCGTGGAGGAGTCTCTGCGATGACGGTGTTCCTGGTCGGCGCTGGGCCGGGCGACCCGGGACTGATCACCGCGCGCGGGCTAGAGCTCGTCCGAACCTGCGACGTACTGATCCACGACCGGCTGGTCGCGGACGAGCTCGTCCAGGAAGCTCCGGAGGACGCGATCCGGATCGGACGCGAGCGGCTCGACCAGGACGAGATCAACCGTCTGCTCGTGAGCTACGGCCGCCGCGGGCTGAACGTCGTCCGCCTGAAGGGCGGCGATCCGTTCGTGTTCGGGCGCGGCGGCGAGGAGGCACTCGCGCTCGCAGCTGCGGGCGTTCCGTTCCAAGTCGTCCCCGGCGTGTCCTCGTTGAGCGCGGTCCCGGCCGCCGCGGGTATCCCGGTCACCCACCGGGGCGTCTCCTCCCAGGTGACGATCGTGAACGCCCAGGGGCCGCTCGACTTCGCCGCTCTCGCGCGGACGGGCGGCACGCTCGTCCTGTTCATGGGCTTCGCCCGTCTGCCGGAGATCGCAACCGGGCTCCAGGCCCAGGGCCTGGATCCGCAGACGCCGGCGGCGGTGATCTCGGCCGGAACGACGCCGGACGAGGAGGTCGTGACGGCCACGCTGGCGACGATCGCCGGGTCGGCGGCCGACCTGAGCTCCCCGGCGCTGATCGTCGTCGGCGACGTGGTCGCCCTCTCGGAGCGCCTCCGCGCCGATCGTGGGGAAGTAGTGTTAGCGACAGGATAAATCCTGTCCCCAACGCAGTTTCTCCTGTGAAGATCGCCTGCCTACCCGGAGACGGGATCGGGGCAGAGGTGACGGCGGCGGCACGGGAAGTGCTTTCCGTCCTCGTTCCCGAGCTCGAGGTCGAGGAGCATCTCTTCGGCGGCGCGGCCATGCTCGCGACGGGCACCCCGCTCCCCGACGACACGCTTGCCGCCTGTCTGGCGGCCGATGCCGTCCTCCTCGGAGCGGTCGGCCTGCCGCAGTTCGACGGCGCCGACGTGCGGCCCGAGCAGGGCCTGATCGGGCTCCGCAAGGCGCTCGACGTCTACGCGAACCTTCGGCCCGCACGTCGGAGAGCGGTCGATCTGGTCGTCGTCCGCGAGCTCGTAGGCGGGCTCTATTACGGCCCGAAGGGAACCCGCGAGGACGGGACGGTCTTCGACACACTCGAGTACCACCCGGTCCAGGTGGAGCGGATCGCCCACCGTGCCTTCGAGCTCGCCCGGACGAGGCGCAACCTGGTCACTTCGGTCGACAAGGCGAACGTGCTCGAGACGTCCCGCATGTGGCGGCGGGTGGTCACGGAGATCGCCTCCGGCTACCCGGACGTGAGCGTGGAGCACGTGCTCGTCGACACGGCCGCGATGCAGCTCGTCACCGCGCCGGAGCGGTTCGACGTGATTCTCACCGAGAACACCTTCGGGGACATCCTCTCGGACGAGGCCGGCGCGGTCACCGGAGGGCTGGGGCTTGCGGCCTCGGCGAGCCTCGGAGACGCCGGGCCCGGGATCTTCGAGCCGGTGCACGGCTCTGCTCCGGACATCGCAGGCCTCGGGATCGCGAACCCGGCCGCCATGCTGCGTTCCGCGGCGCTGATGCTCGAGCACGGGCTCGGTCGACCAGAGGAGGCGCAGCGCCTCTCGGCGGCGGTCGATGCGGCGCTCGATCAGGCGCCGACGGCCGACCTCGGCGGAAACGCCACCACCCGCGACGTGACCGCCGCCGTGCTGGCTGCTCTCGAACGTTGACGGAGCCTGGATTCGCCCGTACCCTAGGTAGCTCGATGCAGCGCGCCCGCGAACGTCGGTCGATTCTCCTCTTCGCGAATCTCGGCGCGCGCGTCTTTACGCGCTAGCCGGCGTTTGTTCCGCCCTCGTCGGCTAGCTCACCCAAGGCGGACCCCTCGCACCAGTCGTTCCTTCTGTCCGAAAGGGCGTTGAGATGCACACCGATCCGACAACTCAGTCCACGTCCACCCCGCCCCCGTTGCCGGTGCAGGCGTACTACTGCTCCTGCGCAGTGCCGCTGGCGGTCGAGCGCGCGGAGCGCCGCGGCGCCGCCATGCGCGTCTGTTCACGCTGCGAGCTACCGATCGCGGTCAGCCTCAAGCGATGGTGATCCCGTCGTGAAGGCGGTCAGCGTCGCCTACCCGGGCCGGGACGGGGCCCACGCGGCGAGCGCCTGCGACCGTCTGTTCGCCGAGCCGGCGAAAGTGCTGGCCCTGCCGAGCTTCACGGCGGTCGCTGAGGCGACCGTCGCCGGCGAGGTCGAGTTCGGCGTGCTCCCGATCGAGAGCACGCTGGTGGGGCCGATCGCCGAGACGCACGACCTGCTCCAGGCGACGCCGCTGACGATCGCGAGCGAGACCGTCCTGCGCGTCCGCCACTGCCTGGTCGGTCCCGAGCAGGTGCCGCTCGAGGAGATCCGCGTCGTCCGCTCTCACCCGGCTGCCCTCGACCAGTGCAGACGGCTGCTCGCGGCGATGCCGTGGGCGACCGCAATCGCGACCGGCTCGACGGCGGAGGCGGCAGCCGAGGTGGCCGAGCGCGGCGATCCTGTCGAGGCGGCGATTGCAGGCGAGCGGGCGGCCACTCTGCACGGCCTGACCGTGATCGCCGGCGACGTCGGCGACCATCCAAACACGTACACGCGGTTCGTCTCGGTCGCGACCCACACGCGGCTCGACGGCATCGGCGAGAATTGGCGCATCGCGTTCTCGTTCGTGACCGACCACCAGCCGGGAGCGCTGCACCGGGCGATCGAGCCGTTCGCACGCCACGGCATCGATCTCGTTCAGCTCGTCTCGCGGCCCTTGCCCGACACGCCGTGGCGGTACTGCTTCCATGCCGTTCTCGCCGGGCACCCGCTCGACGAGCCGATCCGGGGGGCGCTTGCCGAGGTGCGGGCGCAGACGCGCCGGCTGAAGGTGTTCGGCTCCTATCCCGCCCGGAACGGGGACATCTGAGCGATGGCGGCGACGCTGTTCGAGCGTGTCTGGGACGCGCATGTCGTCCGCCGCGAGGCCGACGGGCCTGACCTCCTCTACGTCGACCTGCACCTGATCCACGAGGTCACCTCGCCGCAGGCGTTCGAGGGGCTGCGCCTTGCGGGTCGCCGAGTCCGGCGGCCGGACCGCTCGCTGGCGACGATGGATCACAACGTGCCGACCCTCGACGGGCCGGTCACGGATCCGCTCGCGCGGGCGCAGCTGGAGGCGTTGCGCCGGAACTGCGAGGACTTCGGCGTCCCGCTCTACGCGACCGGCAGCGGCCGGGAGGGAATCGTGCACGTGATCGGCCCCGAGCTCGGCGTCACGCAGCCCGGAATGACGATCGTCTGCGGGGACAGCCACACGTCGACTCACGGTGCGTTCGGCGCACTCGCCTTCGGGATCGGCACCTCCGAGGTCGAGCACGTCCTCGCCACGCAGACGCTCCCGCAGCGCCGGCCGCGGTCGATGCGAATCAACTTCGAGGGCGAGCTCCCGCTCGGGGTCACCGCGAAGGACGCCATTCTCGGCGCGATCGGCCGGATCGGCGTCGACGGCGGCCTTGGCCACGCGATCGAGTACGCGGGCTCGGTCGTCCGCGGCCTGTCGATGGAGGGGCGGATGACGATCTGCAACATGTCGATCGAGGCCGGCGCCCGCGCGGGAATGGTCGCGCCTGACGACACGACCTTCGCGTACCTGGAAGGCCGGCCGGGCGCACCGAAGGGGCCGGCGTGGGAGCGTGCGCTGGACGAGTGGCGTCGTCTCCCGTCCGATCCGGACGCCGTTTTCGACCGCGAAGTGGACATTGACGCCGGGTCGCTGGTTCCGCAGGTGACGTGGGGAACGAGTCCGGCGATGGTTGCGCCTGTGGACGGGCAGATCCCCGATCCAGGTGAATTCGCCGACGCGGCCGACCGGGCGGCGGCCGAGCGGGCGCTCGCCTACATGGCCCTCGAGCCGGGGACGCCGATCTCCGAGATCTCGATCGACCGCGTGTTCATCGGCTCGTGCACGAACGCGCGGATCGAGGACCTGCGCCTGGTTGCCGGAATCGTCGACGGACGGCGAGTGCATCCGTCCGTTCGCGCGATGGTCGTCCCCGGCTCGGCAGCGGTGCGCCGCCAGGCGGAGGACGAAGGCCTCGACGCCGTCTTCCAGCGGGCCGGCTTCGAATGGCGGCGGGCCGGGTGCTCGATGTGCCTGGGCATGAACCCGGACGTGCTCGCGCCGGGCGAACGGTGCGCCTCGACTTCCAACCGGAACTTCGAGGGGCGTCAGGGACGCGGCGGCAGAACCCACCTCGTCAGCCCGGCGACGGCGGCGGCGGCAGCGCTCACCGGCAGGTTGGCCGACATTCGGGAGGTGGCGGCGTGAAGGCGTTCACGCGGCACACGGGCCGCGTCGCCGTGCTCGACCGCACCGACGTCGACACCGACCAGATCATCCCGAAGCAGTTCCTGAAGCGGATCGAGCGAACGGGGTACGGCGAGTTCCTCTTCCACGACTGGCGCCAGGATCCCGATTTCGAGCTCAACCGGCCCGAGTACTCGGGCGCAACCATCCTCGTCACCGGCAGAAACTTCGGCTGTGGCTCGTCACGCGAGCACGCCGCCTGGGCGCTCCAGGACTACGGGTTCGAAGTCGTCGTCGCACCGTCCTTCGGTGACATCTTCTCCTCGAACTCGGCCCAGATCGGCCTCGTCACGATCGCGCTACCCGAGGAGGAGGTCGAGCGTCTGATGGAGGCGCGGAAGGTCACGGTCGATCTCGAGGCTTTGACGATCACCGACCAGTTCGGCCGCTCCGTCGAGTTCACGTTCGACCCGTCCCGCCGGCACAAGCTCCTGAACGGCCTCGACGACATCGGATTGACACTCGAGCACGACGACGAGATCGCCGCGTTCGAAGCGAACCGGCCCGGACGGGCGGACACGACCGCGTTGCCCTACTAACCCGGGCAGCAGCGCGCCGTCTCATTGCGAAGTGCTGAGTGAGACAACTGAGGACATCGTCTTTCACGGACCGTGCTCGCACTGCGGACGCGACCTGTGGCTCGTCCTCGAGGAGTGCTTTCCGCTCGAGAATCTCGAGCTGCTGCACGGGCACGAGCTGCCCGACGGTCTCGGCTGGTTCGCGCTCAGGGACGGGAGCGGCTGGTCGGCCTGCCCGATCTGCGGCTGGGCGATCGCGGCCGATCCGGTGTCCCTGAACTGACCTCTTCGTCAGGAGACCGAGAAGGTCACGGAGACGGTCGCCTCGACCTGCGTCGTGCCGGGCTCGACCGGCGTCGGTGACGCGCTTGCATCCTTCGCGGCGAGCGGGGTGGGGGCGGAGGCCGAGCTCGTCTCGCTGACGTCCGTAATGCGGCGCAGGTGGAGTCCGGAGGCGGAGGCGATCGTCCGGGCCTTCGCCCTCGCGTTCGCAATCGCCGCGCGCAGGGCCGACCGGTAGAGGCCGGCGGAGTCGGCGCGGACGAGATTCGGGCCGGAAACCTGGTTTGCCCCGGCGTCGACGGCGGCGTCGATCACCGGCCCGACCTTGTCGAGCTTGCGGAGCGTCGCCGAGACGGAGTTCGTCGTCTCGTAGCCGACCACGTCCTCACCGTTCTGGGAGTACCGCGGCGAGAGCGAGACCAGCTCGGTGCGGATGTCGGCGGCGGCGATCCCCTGGGCCTTGAGCGCTGCGATCACCTTCGTCATCTCGGCGGCGTTCGCGCGCAGCGCGGCCGAGGCCGTCTTCGCACTGGTCGAGACACCGAAGGAGACCTGAGCGCGGTTCGGAACGGCGCTGATCGACCCATGCCCCGCGACGACGATCGTGTGCTGCGCAGCGGCGGCCGCGGTCGACGCGCCGCCCGCCCGGACGGCTCCGAGCACGAGCACGGCGCAGACGGCGACGACGGCCAACGACTTCATGCGCGGTTCATACGCCGCCGGCCGGACGCCGTGTCACTTCAGACGTGGCCGAGCTCGTGGCGTCTCGCACCAAGTCTCTGAGACCGGGGGTGAAACGTTTGTGTGACGACTCGTCCTCAGGCTCACGAGCCGTTGGCGTGCTTCCAGCGTTTCCGACCCCGTCTCTGAGACCGGGGGTGGAACGAGTGTGGAGCTATTCGTCCCGAGGTTGTGGATTCAGGCAGCGAGCGACGGGAGGTACCGCTTCCAGGTGCTCGGCAGGCCGGATGGGGTCGCGAGCGTGATGAACAGCGCCGGCGCCGGCGGGCGCGGCGGCCTCCGCAACGTCATCGACGCCTCCTCGGGAAGCCGGTCGCCCTTGCGGAGGTTGCAGGGCGCGCAGGCGGTGACGACGTTCTCCCAGACGGAGTCGCCCCCTCGGCTGCGGGGAACGACGTGGTCGAGCGTGAGTCGACCGCCGCTCGTGCCGCAGTAGACGCAGCTCCACTCGTCACGAGCGAAGAGCGCCCGCCGCGAGATCTTCCGCTGCGCCGTCCGGGGCACACGGACGTATTGCACGAGCCGGATCACGTGCGGCCGCGCGAAGGTGCTGGTCGCAGATCGGAGGGGCATCTCGTGCTCCTCCAGGACCTCCGCCTTTCCCTTGAACACGAGCACGTGCGCGCGCCGAACCGAGCACACGTTCAGCGGCTCGTAACTCGCGTTCAGCACGAGTACCTGTCCCAACTCGCCAACAATGTAGCGGCACGCCCGCTCGTTCCGGGTAACGACCACGCCTGAGGCGGAGTGACAGATGGTGCCCGAGACGCCGCGCTCAGGCGACCGAGCCTGAGCGCACCAACTAAGGCGCCGCCATGGCTCTTTCCACCGCTTGCTGCTCCTCGGGCGAGAGCGCGATCGGCGTCCGGCCGCGGTCGAGCTGCTTCACGTATACCCGCGCGTAGTCCCGGCCCTGGATCGCCGTGAGGACGACCCCGGAGCGGGCCGAGTCGAGGAGCGCGACCGATGCGGACTGATGCCCGCCGGTGTCCTCGTAGGCGTCGTAGCGGATCAGCGCCGAGCGCGACAGCGCCCCGTCGACGCGCCGATCGACGCGCGCGAGCGCGGCGGCGACCTCGTCGACCGCTCGATGCAGGTCGTCGATGCGGGCCTGGAGCGAGACTGCGAACTCGACCACGTCCGCCTTCGCGTTCCCGCCGAGCAGGACGTCCTGTGAGCGGCGTACCGCAGTCACCCTCGAGAACGCGAGCAGTGCGACTACGATCGCCGCCGCTGCGATCACGACCGCGCCGACCGCGATCCAGCCCGCTACGCCCATCGGAGCACTACCCCAGCGAGAAGATCACCGAGTACGAGGCCGAGTTGTTGTCCGTCTTCGCCTCGTGCGGGACCGGAGCAACGTCGACCTTGACCGTCGTCCGGGTCGCGAACTGCACCTGTCCCAGGTTCCGGAACACGACCTGCTTCTGTTCGCCGGGGTTGATCAGGTCGATCGTCTTCGTCTGGACGATCGGGCTCGGCGACTGCTGGATCGTCAGCGTCACCTTGATCTGGACCTCTTGCGAGTCGCCCGTGTCCTCGACCGTGACTGCGAAGCCGAGATCGGTCGTGGCCGTGACCGTGTTCTCTGTGGTCTGGGAGAGCTCCTGGTTTCCCGGCAGCGCCACGGTCTTCACGATCCCAGTGCCGTGCAGACCGCCGCTCGTGCCGCCGGAAGTGGACGCACCCTGGAGCCGCTGGAGGATCGCCTCCCAGTACCGGCTGCTCGCGAAATCGGGGCTCGTGACGAAGATCGAGCCCGGCACGGCGACGCCGGTGATCCCCTCCCGCTCGAGCACGCCGCCGTTCCCCTGTGACGGCGCCTGGAAGAGGTCGGCCCAGACGACGTCGCTGGTCGAGAGCCGCTGCGCCGGCGGCAGAAGCAGCTTGAGCGCGTTCGTGGTCACGTTCTTCGGCGTCTTCGAGGCCTGCCCGAACCCGTCGGCCAAGCCGCGGAGCCCGCTGACGCGGAACTCGAGCGACTCGAGTGCCTGCTGGTGCTCCGTGCGGAGGGGTCCCGGCGGGTGGATGTCGCGGAGCGCGGCGACGCTCTGCTGCTCGCGGTCCGCCAGCCCGTTCAGCTTCGACTGGAGCTCGCTGAACTTGATCCCCTGCGTGGTCAGGGCGTCGTTCATCTCCCGGCCGTCCTGCTCGGAGTCGTTGGCGACAACGCCGACCTTCTCGTAGTAGTTCTTGTACGAGCTCTTCTTGCCGGCGCCCTGGCAGCTCGAGATCCAGAAGACGAGCAGGACGACGATCAGGATCGCGAAGGCGATCAGGCCGGCGAGCCGAAGGAGCGGCGTCATCCCCACCGGTGGGCGCCCGGGCGGCGGCCGCCGGGAGCCGCGGCGCTGCTCCGGCGGCTGATCAGGGCCTGCCGGAGCCTCCTCGTGGACGGCTTGCCGCGTGGTCGGCTCGTCGTCGTCGAAGAAGTCGAAATCGAGGTCGGAGTCGTGCTCGGTCATCAGGCGCTCTGCAGCCGAATTCGGCCCACTGTAGCCCATTCCTCGCGCGCGAAAGGAGTTCGGCCGTCCGCGGGAAACGTGTCCTGGGAATGGCGGAGGCCTCGCTTCACGCTGCTTCGGGCGGGCTCGTGCTCGGCCGCTACCGGCCGCTCAAGCCGCTCGGAAGCGGCGGTATGGGATCGGTCTGGCACGCCTTCGACGAGCGCAAGGGACGGGAGGTCGCGCTCAAGATCGTCGCCCGTTCCGGCACCGCGGGACCGCGTGCAGAACGGGAGGCGACCGCCGCGGCGCAGCTCGAGCACCCGGCCTGCCTGCGCGCCTACGCGCTCGCCCGCGACGAGGGACACGTCTACATCGCGTACGAGTTCGTCCCCGGTCGGACCCTCCGCCACGCGCTCGAGCACGGCGAGCTCGACGACGAGGCCGCCGTCGAGGCGGCTGCGCAGATCCTGGAGGGTCTCGCCCACGCCCACGCGGCGGGGATCGTCCACCGCGATGTAAAGCCCGCGAACGTCCTGCTCGCCGACGGAACCGACGTGTCCGTGCGCATCCTCGACTTCGGGCTGGCGCTGATCCACGAGGAGGAGACCCTGACCGCCGCGGGGGACGTGCCCGGAACGCTCGCGTACATCTCGCCGGAGCGGCTGGCCGGGGAGCCGGCCGGCCCCGCCACCGACGTCTGGTCGACGGGCGTCCTCCTCTGGGAGGCGCTCGCCGGCCGCCATCCGTTCGGAAGCGGCCCATTCCTCGAGCTCGCGAAGCGGATCGGGCGCGGTGCCCCATCCCTCGGCAACGCGCGACCCGACCTGCCGAAGCCGCTCGTGCAGCTGGTCGACTCCGCCCTCTCGATCGACCCGGCCAAGCGGCCGCCGGCGGCCAAGCTCGCCACCGACCTGCGGCGGGCCGTGAGGCTCCGTCCCAGGCCCACGAGGGCACGCCCGCGCCTTACGCTGCCGTCGCTTCCGCACCGCCTCGCGCTTCCGACCGTCCCTCCGCTCGCCGCGCGTCTCGGCGCCGCCGCAGCCGCGGCTCTGTTCGCCGGTTGGGTGACCTCGACGTTCTCCTTCTTCCCTGCGTACTGGCCGATCGGACTGGCCGCGATCACGGCCGCACTCGGGTACGCGACGCCTCGGCTCGGACTCGCCGTCGCCCTGGCCGTCCCCATCCTGCCGTTCGGCAACATCTCGCTCGGGCTGGCCGTCCTGTACAGCGCGTGTGCGCTCGGCTGGCTGGTGCTCTTCTGGCCGAGGCCGCGCGTCGCCCTTCTCTTCGTCGCAGGACCGTTACTCGCGCCGCTGGCCGGGCTCGGGCTCGTGCCGCTCGTCGTCCTCCCGGCGGGCGGAGTCGGGCGACGCGCCGCGCAGGCGGTAGCGGCGACGGTCGCCGCAGCGGTCGTCGCCGTCGCCGGCGGCAGTGGACTGCCGATCGCCGGCGGGAAGCCACCCGAGTTCCGTCTCGCAGAGCTCGGCAGCCCGTTCGCGGCCGCCGGCGCACTGTGGCACGGCGTGGACGCCGCCCGCCCGTTCGTGCTCGAGGCCCTGGCTCTCGTCGCCTGCGCCGCGCTCATCGGCTCCTGCCGCCGCCGCGGCCCCTGGGGCGGAGCCGTCTTCGGGGCGCTGCTCACGACGCTGACCCTCCTCGCCGATCCGGCGGCGGCGGCGATCCCGCTGGTCGCGGCCGGCTGGATCTGCGCTGCCGCGCTCGCCGGCGAGCCGGCCGTTTCGAGGCCGCCGGTGCGCATCGTTCTGCGCCTCAGGAGCGCACTGCAGCTCCGCCCACGCCTGCGCCCCGTTCACGAGAGCTAAGTACACTCGCCGCAGGGGTAGACCCCGCCCGTGAGCGTGCTGCGCAGCATCGAACAGAAGATCGAAGGCCTCTTCGAAGGGCTGTTCGGCCGCGCCTTCAGGACCAACGTCCAGCCGGTGGAACTGGCTCGGAAACTGGTCAAGGAGATGGAAGACCACCGCACGGTGTCCGTTTCCCGGGTCTACGTCCCGAACGAGTACACCGTCTACCTCTCACCGGTCGATCGCGAGCAATTCGCCGACTACGAGAGCTCGCTCCGGATCGAGCTTCAGGAGTATCTCGCCGAGCACGCGCGCCGGGAGGGGTACATGCTGCTCACGCCGCCGACGGTCAAGATGGAGACCGACGACGACCTGTCGATGGGCGAGTTCGGGATCGCGACGCGGATGGTCCAGGGTGAAGCGGCAAAGGCAGGCGTGGAAGGTCCGCCGCAGCCGGTCGCGCCGGGCGCGACGATGGTGTACCGGCCGACCGCGCCGCTCCCGGCGGACGGCCCAGGCCCGGACGTCGCGCTGGCCCAGGAGGTCGTGACGCTCACCGTCCGCGGGAAGCAGCGCGAGATCACCAGCAGGCGCGTGGTGATCGGGCGGTCGAAGGACTGCGACGTCCAGATCACCGACCCGAACGCCTCCCGCCGCCATGCCGAGCTCCGGCAGGAAGGCTCGGCGTACTGGCTGATCGACCTCGATTCCACGAACGGCACGAGCGTCAACGGCCACCGCACATCACGAGCCAAGCTCGACAGCGGCGACATGATCACGATCGGCTCGACCGACCTGCTGTTCGAGCGGAGGCTCCCGTGAGACGCCTCAGGCGTCTCACGCCGGGAGGGGGTGCCGGGGGAACCGGAAAGCGGTTCCCCCGTGAGCGGCGTCGTGGCTTTGCCACGGCGCCGCGGGAGAGGAGACGGTGACGACGGTCGGCTCGCTGGCGGTCGGCGAGGCGCTGCTCATCCTCAAGATCTTGTTCCTGCTGCTGCTCTACCTCTTCATCTGGCGGATCGTGCGCACGGCCAGCCGTGACCTGAGGCTCCCGCAGGAGAGCTTCGTGCTCTCTCCGGAGCAGGCGGCCGGGCTGGTCGGCGCCGCCAAGCCGATCTCCACCGGCCGACTGGTCTTCCCGGACGGGCGGAAGCGCAGCCTCGACTCACGTGCGCTCTCGATCGGGAGGAGCGACCAGAACGACATCGCGCTGACGGACGACTTCGCATCCGCACGACACGCCAGGATCGAGCCGAGGCGCGACGGCGTCTGGGTCTCGGACGCCGGGTCGACGAACGGAACCTACGTCAACGGATCGAAGCTCTCGAAGCCGCACAAGCTGAAGCCGGGCGACGTGATCCGGGTCGGGAGCACCGACCTCCGCTACGAGCGATGAGACTGACCCAGCACGCGGCGGTCACCGACCCCGGAAGGCGCCGGCGCCGGAACGAGGACGCCTATGTCGTGCAGCCGCCGCTGTTCGCGGTCGCGGACGGTATGGGCGGCGCGCAGGCCGGCGAGGTCGCCGCCCGGATCGCCGCCTCCGTGCTGCGGGACTCAGACGCGGAGACGGGCGAGGACGCGGTCGTCACGCTGATCCAGGAGGCGAACCGCCGGGTGTACGAGGCGGCGACGAGCGACGACGCCCGCGCCGGCATGGGCACGACGATGACGGCTGCGCTGGTCGAGGCCGACGCGGTCCGGATCGGCCACGTCGGCGACTCGCGCGCCTACCGCGTCCGGGACGGGGTGCTCGAGCAGCTGACCGAGGACCACTCGTTGGTCGCGGAGCTCGTGCGCAGCGGCAAGCTCTCGCCCGAGGAGGCGGGCATCCACCCGCAGCGCTCGGTGATCACCCGCGTCCTGGGCACCGACCCCGAGGTGGACGTCGACACCTTCGAGGTGGAGGCCCGGCCGGATGACGTTTTCATGATCTGCTCGGACGGGCTGACGTCGATGGTCGACGACGAGGCGATCCTCACCGTTCTCGGGCAAGGTGGGAAGACGCTCCAGCAGCGCGCGCGCGGCCTCGTCGACGCCGCGAACCGCGGCGGGGGCGAGGACAACATCACCGTGATCCTGTTCGAGCTCGGCGAGGGCGAGCCGGACGACACCGCCACCTTCCCAGCGGTCGTCGAGGACGAGCAGCCGGTCGACGACGAGCGCACGCTCACGGAGCTCGACGCCGTTCCGGCTCTCGACGACACGATGCTCGTGCCACGGTCGCAGCTGGAGGGGCCGGAGACCGAGCGTCATCATCGGGTCCCGCGCACCGCGATCGCGGTCGTCTCGGCCACGATCGTGGTCGTCCTCGCCGCCCTCGTCGTCTGGACGCTGTCGCGCTCCTACTTCGTCGGCGTCCAGGCGGACGGCCACGTGGCCGTGTACCAGGGCTTTCCCTGGAACATCGTCGGCGGCGTCCGTCTCTACCGCGTCCGTTACGAGAGCCCGGTGCTCGCCGGCCAGCTCTCGCAGGCCGAGCGCCGGAAGCTCTTCGACCACGACCTGCGGACGTACGGACGGGCACTCGATGCGGTCAAGCAGTACGAGGCCGAGGTCGTTCCGTAGCAATGACGTCTGCCCGCAACCGGGAGCTCGCCAACCTCGTCGCGGTCGGGATGATCACCGGCCTCGGCTTCGCGAGCGTCTACATCGCGCGGCAGTCGGTGATCTCGGCCGGGTCGATCTCCTACGCGCTCATCTTCTTCGGGCTCTACCTCGTCGCCCACACGGTCGCCCGCTACACCGTCCCCTGGGCCGATCCGTACCTGCTCCCGCTCACCGGGCTGCTGACCGCGGTGGGCTTGACCGAGATCTATCGCCTCGGGCCGACCGACGCCTTCCGCCAGGGGTTCTGGATCGTCGCCGGCGTCGGGGCGTTCGCGCTCACGCTGATCCTCCTCCGGGACGACTTCCGCATGCTCGAGAGCTACAAGTACCTCTTCGGGATCTCCGCCGTCGGGCTGCTGATGCTGCCCGCGCTCCCCGGGTTCGGCGAGACGATCAACGGTGCCCGCCTGTGGGTGAAGCTCGGCCCGCTGCAGTTCCAGCCGGGAGAGCTGGCGAAGATCGCGCTGATCGTCTTCCTCGCCGGCTACCTGCGCGAGAAGCGGGAGGTGCTCGCGCAAGGCCGTCTGAAGGACTTCGGCCCCCTGCTCCTGATCTGGGGCGCGGCGATGCTCGTCCTCGTCGAGACGAACGACCTCGGCAGCGCGCTTCTCTACTTCGGGATCTTCCTCGCGATGCTCTACGTCGCCACCGGGCGCGCGCTCTACGTCGCAATCGGCCTCGTGCTGTTCGTCGGCGGCGCCACCGTCGCGTACCACACGATCGCCCACGTCCGCGACCGCGTGGACATCTGGCTCGATCCCTGGCAGGACCCGCACGGCAAGGGCTACCAGCTCGTCCAGTCGTCGTACTCGATCGCGCACGGCGGGTTCTGGGGAACCGGCCTCGGCCGCGGGACGTTCACGACCACGGGCGGCACCGGGCTGATCCCCCACGTCAACACCGACTTCATCTACTCGGCGCTGGCGCAGGAGCTGGGGCTGATCGGCGCCGCCGGCGTGCTGCTCGTCTACATGGTCTTCGCCCTGCGGGGGTTCCGGATCGCCCTGCTCGCAGAGGACGGTTTCTCGAAGCTGCTCGGCGCCGGGCTCACGTTCGCCTTCGCGCTGCAGACCTTCATCATCGTCGGCGGGCTGCTGCGGGTGATCCCGCTGACCGGGATCACCTTGCCGTTCATCAGCTACGGCGGTTCGAGCATCCTCGCGAACTTCATCCTGCTCGCCGGGCTGATGCTCGTCTCAAACCGGGCGAACGCGCCGCGGTGAAGGCCGGCCGGTGAACAGACAGATCGTCCGCGTCTCCGTCGTCGCCCTCGGGCTCCTCGCCGCGCTCGTGGTCGCGACCACCTACTGGCAGACCTGGGCACCGTCGGGGCTCGCCGCCCGACAGGACAACGCGATCCTGCGCGTCGCCCAGTTCAAGATCCGCCGCGGGCTGATCTACTCCGCCGACGGCAAGCTGCTCGCCGCGCGGCGGGCCCAGAAGGCCGACGGGCAGACCTACTACTTCCGCCGCTACCCGAGCGGGCCGCTCGCCGCCCAGGTGGTCGGCTACTCGACGCAGTCCCGCTCGCGCGCGGGGCTCGAGCGGTCGATGGACGACTACCTGACCGCATCGAACTCGCACCTGAACACCGTGCTGCGCCGGACGCTCGACACGCTCAAAGGCGCGACCGTCACCGGGAACAACCTGGTCCTGACGATCGACTCGAACGCGCAGCGGGCGGCGCTGGACGCGCTGGACGGAAACTGTGGGGCGGTGGTCGCGCTCGACCCGAGGACGGGCGCGGTGCTCGTGATGGCGTCCTCGCCGTCCTACAACCCCAACCTCGTCGAGGGGCACTTCGCCGAGATCGCCCGGAGGGCGCGGAACGTGAACTGCTCGCCCGGCGCGCCGCTGATCAACCGCGCGACCGCCGGCCTCTACACGCCGGGGTCGACGTTCAAGGTGATCACGGCTGCGGCGGCGCTGGATACGGGCACGTACACGCCGCAGTCCGGCTTCGACGACCCCGGTTACTGCATCGAGTACGGCAAGAAGGTCTCGAACTTCGCCGACCAGAGCGGACCGGAGGTCTTCGGGCGCGTCGACTTCAGCACGGCGCTCCAGCACTCGATCAACGCCGTCTTCTGCGAGATCGGCAAGAAGGTCGGGCCGCTGACCATCCTCGACTACGCCAAGCGGTTCGGCTTCTACGACGACCCGCCGCTCGAGACGCCGACGAGCGAGCGCTCGCCCAGCGGCCTGTACGACCGCGGCAGGCTCTTCCGGCCGCACGACCCGAACCAGGTCGACCCGGGCCGGCTCGCGTTCGGGCAGGAGCGGATGCAGGTGACGCCGCTCCAGATGGCGATGGTTACGGCCGGGATCGCCAACGGCGGCGTCGTCATGGAGCCGTACGTGGTGCAGAAGATCACCGCTCCGGGCGGCTCGACGATCTACCGCCACACGCCGAAGATCCGCTCGCGGCCGATCTCGAAGCAGACCGCGGACGAGCTCACGGCCATGATGGAGTCGGTCGTGGCGGGCGGCACCGGCACCGCCGCCCAGATCCCGGGAGTCGCGGTCGCGGGGAAGACCGGCACCGCCGAGACCGGCGCGACGGGCGTGAACACGACCTCGTTCATCGCCTTCGCGCCGGCGGATGCGCCCAGGGTCGCGATCGCCGTCTTCCTCGAGAACCAACACGGCGTCGGCGGCCACACCGCCGCGCCGATCGCGAAGACCGTCATGGAAACCTTGCTCCGGCGCCACGCCTAACCTGTAGCCGAGGATGCCGAGGCCCGACACCCTCATCGACCAGGTCTTCGACGGACGCTACCGCGTCGTCCGCAAGCTCGGAACCGGCGGGATGGCCAACGTCTACCTCGCCGAGGACCAGGAGCTCGGACGCCGGGTCGCGATCAAGATGCTCGACGACCGGCACGCGCAGGACGAGCAGTTCGTCGAGCGCTTCCGCCGCGAAGCGAAGAACGCGGCGGGGCTCTCCCACCCGAACATCGTCTCGATCTACGACCGCGGCGAGGCCGAGGGCACCTACTACATCGCGATGGAGTACCTCGACGGGCGCACCCTCAAGGAGCTCCTGGTCGCGCGCGGCCCCACCCCGATCCCGGTCGCGATCGACTACGCGCGGCAGATCCTCGCCGCGCTCGGCTTCGCCCACCGGAATGGGGTCGTGCACCGCGACATCAAGCCGCACAACGTGTCGGTCGCCTCGGACGGTCGCCTGAAGGTGATGGACTTCGGCATCGCGCGGGCAGGGACGAGCCAGATGACCGAGACGGGCTCGATCATCGGCACCGCGCAGTACCTGTCGCCGGAGCAGGCGAAGGGCGCGCCGGTCGGCCCGGCGTCGGACATCTACTCGGTCGGCGTCGTCCTCTACGAGATGCTCACCGGATCCGTCCCGTTCACGGGCGACACGCCGCTCGAGATCGCGATGAAGCACCTGTCGACGACGCCTGAGCCGCCGTCGGAGCGACGGCCGGAGGTGCCGCACGAGCTCGACTCGATCGTGCTCCGCGCGCTCGCCAAGAACCCGGCCGACCGCTACCCGAGCGCCGAGACGATGGACGCCGACCTCGCGCGGGCCGCCCGCGGACAGGCGGTCGCACCGGAGACCGAGGAAGCGGCGACCCAGGTGCTGCGCGGTGTGGGCGCGGTGACGACGATCTCGTCCGCACCGACCGAGGTGGTGCGCCGACCGGCATCGGCCTCGCCTCCGGCCTACGGCCCGCCGACCGGCTTCTACGAGTACGACGAGCCGGTCCGGCGTCGCTCGGTCTGGCCGTGGTTGCTGGCGCTCGTCGTCGTCGCGGCCGCCGTCGCAGGCGGCTGGTACGTCTACACCAAGATCCAGGATCAGCTCGCGGCGAACAAACCGGTCGCCGTCCCGTTCGTCGAGGGGCAGAAGGAAGTGCTCGCGGTCGCCAACATTCGCGACGCCGGGCTGACGCCGAAGATCGTCCGGCGGCCGGACGACAAGGTCCCCGAGACGATGGTCGTCTCGCAGGATCCCGGCGCGGGGACGCGCACGGACAAGGGCAATCCGGTCACGATCGTCGTCTCCACCGGCTTACCCAAGGTCGACGTGCCCGACGTCCGCGGCGACCAGGCCACGGACGCGGTCGCGGAGATCACGCGCAACGGGCTCGTCGCGAAGGTCGTCCACGTCAACTCGGACAGGGAGACGGGCACGGTCACGGGGCAAGATCCTGCGCCCGGCAAGCGGGTGGACAAGGGGACGAAGGTGCGGATCAACGTGTCGCAGGGGCCGAAGCCGGTCGCGATCCCGCCGGTGGTCGGAGTCCCCTACGAGCAGGCGGCCGCCGAGCTGCAGGGCGCCGGCTTCGCGGTCGCGCGGCGCGACGTCGACTCGCACGACCCGAAGGGCACGGTCGTGCAGGAGGATCCGCCCGCGAACAGCCTCGCCGCCAAGGGGTCGACGGTCACCCTGTACGTCTCCAAGGGCCCGACCCAGTCGGTCGTCCCGGACGTCTCCAGCTACCAGCGCGCCGACGCGATCGCGACGCTGCGCAACTCCGGCTTCAAGGTCGCGGTCGAAGAGAGCGACGTCCAGGATCCGTCGCTCGCGGGCATCGTCCTGTTCCAGAGCCCGGCCGCCGGGACGTCGGTCGATCCGGGGACGACGGTCACGATCACCGTCGGACGTTACGTCAGTCCGCCTCCGCCGACGACCACCGAGTCGACGACGACTACCACTCCGACGGACGGCGGCGACAACCAGGGCAACGGCGATCAGAGCGGCGTGCCACCCGCCCAGTGAGCCCCCGCCGCCGCGTCGCGGTGCTCATGGGCGGCCGTTCCTCCGAGCACCCGATCTCGATCGCCTCTGCGCGTTCCGTGATCGAGGCGCTCGATCCGGAGCGGTACGACGTGGTCACCGTCGAGATCGACAACGACGGCCGCTGGGCCCTCCCCTCCGGCCAGGTCCCCCGGAGCCTTGCCTCAGGAACAGTCCCTGAAGGGACAGTCCCTGTGCCCGTCCCGGCCGCGTCCGGCGAGGTCGCGGCCACGCTGGCCGAGGTGGAGGTCGTCCTTCCGATCTTGCACGGGCCGTTCGGCGAGGACGGCCGGCTCCAGGGTCTGCTCGAGATGGCGGGCGTGCCGTACGTGGGCGCTGATCACGCGGCGTCGGCCTTCTGCATGGACAAGGACCTGTTCAAGGCGGTGATGCGCGACAAGGGGATCCCGGTGACACGGAACATCACCTTGCTCGACGGCGCTCCGGCCGAGAATCCGTTCGGCTACCCGGTCTTCGTGAAGCCCGCGCGGCTGGGGTCGTCGGTGGGGATCACGAAGGCACACGACGAGGCTGAGCTCCAGGCCGCGGTGGAGCTTGCCTTCCGCCACGACGAGAAGGTCCTGGTCGAGGAGTTCGTCCCCGGCACCGAGGTGGAAGTCGGCGTGCTCGGGAACCGCAGGCCGATCGCGTCCCTCGTCGGCGAGATCGACGTCACGCACAACGAGTGGTACGACTACTCGGCGAAGTACGACGAGGGCGAGATGGACCTGATCGTCCCCGCGCGGATCACCGCGGAGCAGACCGTACGCGTCCAGGACCTGGCCGTCACGGCGTTCGTCGCCACCGGCTGCGAGGGGATGGCGCGCGTCGACTGCTTCGTGCGCGACGACGGCGAGGTGCTCGTCAACGAGTTGAACACGATCCCCGGCTTCACCTCGACCAGCGTGTACGCGCACCTCTTCGAGGCCTCCGGCATCCCGTACGCGGAGCTGCTCGACCGGTTGGTCGAGCTCGCCCTCGAGCGCCACGAGCGGCGCTCGCGGCTGGCTTACTGAGCATCGAGTGACAGGTCTCGCACCGGCGCGAGGTTACGGCCTACCGACCGGACGGCTCTAGCAGACCTGTCACCGATCCCGTTTCAGAGCATTCCGGACACGCGCTCGGCGACCGCCTGAAGGACGTTCGCCTGGATGTCGGGCGACGTCCTGAGCAGCTGGCGGAACTCCCGGGTCGGGAGAACGAGTGCGCGCACCGGCGTGGTCGCGGTCACCGTCGCCGTGCGCGGGACGTCGGTGATCAGTGCGATCTCGCCGAGGAAGTCGCCGCCGCCGAGCGACGCGATTAGCTGCCCGTTGCGCCGCACCTCGGCACTGCCCTCGAGGAGCACGAAGAACTCGCGACCGCGCGTTCCCTCCTTCGTCAGCACACGACCGGCCGGGAGGTCGATCTCGTCGGCAAGCTGCGCGATCTCGAGGAGCTGGCGCTTCGAGCACTTCGAGAAGAGAGGCACGCGTGAGATCGCGGCAGCCTTCGAGCTCTTCCCGAGCCTCATCTGCTGAGTCTAACCGGATGTGTGACTTCGTTTACATGCGTGCGCGCGTAGCCGGGGGCCAGCCGCGTGATCCAGACGAGGTAGTACCTCCGCGGCTGGTCGACGGAGAGCGAGAATCCCGTGCGGTTGCCGACCGTCTTGGAAGGAGAGACGGCGTCGAAGGGGCCGTTCGAGGACGTCCCGGCCTCGATCCGGGCCATGTAACCGGGCGTGTCTGAGACGATCGACAGCGAGCCCAGCCTGACCGGCCGGCCGGCATCGACCACGATCCCGACTCCGTCCTTGAGCCCGCCGAAGTCGACGCTGTCGTAGCGTTCGGTCTCCCAGTAAGTGGACACGTTTCCGTCGGTCGCGTTCGCGACCTCCTCGTCGTGCTCCTGCCCGTCCCCGTGCGGGTCGTACGCGTTCGACGCGACCAGATGAACCGATCCGCCGCCGCCCCCGTCGCCGCCGCCGTCGGACCCCGTGTCCCGGACCAGGTAATAGGCAGCGGCGCCGACGCCTACCGCCGCAATCAGTACGACCAGCGCGACGACCGGGGCAAACCACCGCCGCCGCCTCCGCCCGCGCACCGGACGTGGACGCCGCTCGACCGCAGGCGCCGAGATCACCGTCCGCTCAGAGTCCTGGTCGCCGAGACCGGCGAGGCAGTCGCCGAGCTCGACGACGAAGTCCGACATGGACTGGAAGCGGTCGTCGGGGTCCTTGGCCATCGCGTGTTGCAGCGCCGCGTCGACGCGGATCGGGACGTCGGGCCGCGCGAGCGAGATGCTCGGCACCTCATCGTTCATGTGTCGCATCGCAACGGCGACGAAGCTGTCGCCCGAGTACGGCGGCTCTCCGGCGAGCAGCTCGTAGAGCACGACCCCGAGCGAATACACGTCCGTGCGCGCGTCGACCTGGCGGCCGGTCGCCTGCTCCGGCGAGATGTACTCGCTGGTGCCGAGCACCGTCCCGGTCTGCGTCAGGCCGATGTTGACGTCGAGCGAGCGGGCGATTCCGAAGTCGGTCACCTTCACGTCGCCGTTGCCCAGAAGCACGTTCTGCGGCTTCACGTCCCGGTGCACGAGCCCCTGCGCATGGGCGAACGAGAGCGCACGGCCGATCTCGATGCCGAGCTCGAGCGCGTCGCGGACGGGCAGTCGGCCCCTGCCGACGATCAGCTGCTTCAGGTTCTGGCCGTCGACGAACTCGAAGACGATGAACTGGCGCCCGCCGGCCTCGCCGCGGTCGATGACGGTGACGATGTTCGGGTGCGAGAGCTTCGCCGCTGCGCGGGCCTCGCGCCGGAACCGCTCGACGTAGCCCTCGTCCCGCGAGTAGTGCTCGTGGAGGATCTTGATCGCGACCTGGCGTTCGAGCAGCCGGTCGCGCGCGCGGTAGACACTCGACATGCCGCCGGTGCCGACGAGCTCCTCGAGCTCGTACCGATCCGCGATCAGCTCGCCGACCATCTGGAGGGATTTTCCCTGTGCTCGCGGAGCTACGCGGCGAGGACGTGCTCGAGTGCCTGCTCCCAGACGCTCAACGCCTCTTCCAGCTCGGCTTCCGCGATCGTCAGCGGCACCAGCACCCGGACGACGTTGGCGTAGGTTCCGGCGCCGAGCAGCAGTAGCCCGTTCCGGAAGGCGTGATCGCAGAGGGCGGTGACGAGCTCCGGCGCCGGATCCTTGGAGTCCCGGTCGTGGACGAGCTCGATCGCGAGCATCGCTCCGAGCCCGCGGACGTCGCCGACCTCGTCGAAGCGCTCCTGCCAGCCGATCATCCGTGCCCGCATGGTCTCGCCGATCGCGGCCGCGCGCTCGAGCAGACCCTCCTCGTCGAACACGTCCAGGACGGCCAGCGCGGCGGCCTGGGCGACCGGGTTGCCCACGTACGTGCCACCGACGGCCGCCGGACCCGGCGCGTCCATGATCTCGGCCCGGCCGAGGACGCCGGAGAGCGGCAGGCCGGCCGCGATCGACTTCGCCACCGTGATCAGGTCCGGCTCGACGTCGTAGTGCTCGATCGCGAACAGCTTCCCGGTGCGGCCGAACCCCGTCTGCACCTCGTCGACGACCATGACGATCCCGTTGTCGTCACAGATCCGGCGGATCCCTTCCATGAACTCCGGCGGCGCGACGACGAATCCGCCCTCTCCCTGCACCGGCTCGACCACGATCGCCGCGACGGTCTCCGCCGCGACCTGCGTGATCAGCGCCCGTTCGAGCGCTGCGAGGGCGACGCCGGCGTCGGGGCCGCGGTAGTCGTTCGCGAACGGCACGCGGTACACCTCCGGCGCGAACGGTCCGAGACCGGCCTTGTACGGATGCGTCTTCGAGGTCAGGGAGAGCGACATCAGCGTGCGTCCGTGAAAGGCGCCTTCGAAGGCGATCACGGCGGGCCGCTTCGTGTACGCACGCGCGAACTTGACGGCGTTCTCGACCGCCTCGGTGCCGGCGTTGAAGAACGCCGCCTTGCCGCGCCCGGCAAAAGGCGACCGCTCGAGGAGGCGCTCGGCGAGCTCGACGTAGGGCTCGTAGGGGACGATCGTGAAGTCGGTGTGGAAGAAGCGTGCGAGCTGCTCCTGCGCCGCCTCGACCACCTTCGGGTGCGTATGGCCGACGTTCAGGCAGCCGACGCCGCCGGTGAAGTCGAGGAAGGTGTTGCCGTCGACATCGGTGAGCAGGGCGCCGTGCGCCTCGGCGGCGACGATCGGGAAGGTGAGCGCGAGTGGCGCGGCGACGGCCCGCTGCTTCCGCTCGAGAATCGACCTGGACCGCGGCCCCGGCACGTCCGTCCGGAGCTCGATCGAGCGCGTCGCGGCCATGGCGCCACGATAGCTCAGGCTCCGGATCGGGTCGGCGCACGGCACGACCGTTCGGGATCTGATAAACAGCCCCGACCGTCAGAGGAGGCGCGATGAGACGCAGGAACGCGATTGCGCTCGCCGGCGTGGTCTTGGCCCTCGGTATCGGCGTGCTCGGCACCGGCTGCGGCGGCAGCTCGAACCAGAGCTCGGGCGTCAAGGAGGGCGGGACGCTGAGGCTGAACATGTCGACGAGCGACGTCCAGTCGATCGATCCTGCGGTCGACTACGAGTTTCTCGGCTGGGCGATCGAGTACGCGACCTGCCTGAAGCTCGTCAACTACCCCGACAAGCCGGGGAAGGAGGGGACCGTCCTCGTTCCCGAGGCGGCTCAGGCGTTGCCGACCGTGTCGGAGGACGGCAAGACCTACACCTTCAAGATCCGGTCGGGCTTCAAGTTCAACACCGGCGAGGAGGTGACCGCCCAGACCTTCGCCGACGTGATCAACCGCAACCTGAATCCGAAGCTCGTCTCGCCGTCGGCCGCGTTCCTGAAGGACGTGGTCGGCGCCGACGCGGTCGCGAACAAGAAGGCGAATACCGCTACCGGCGTCAACGTCAGCGGGGACGCCCTGAGCATCCGCCTGACGAGGGACGCACCCGACTTCATCGCCCGGTTGGCGATGAACTTCTTCTGCGCGGTGCCGTCGAACACGCCCGTGCCGCTGAAGGAAGACACAGTCCCTAGCGCCGGCCCTTATTACATCGCGTCGCACACCCCGAACCGGACGATCGTGATCAAGCGGAATCCGAACTACGCGGGCTCCCGGCCGCACCACGTGGACCAGATGACGGTCACGGTCGACACGGACCTCAACCAGAGCATGCTCCAGGTCCAGGCCGACCAGGCCGACTACGACATCTTCGGTCTCCCGCAGACCGCCGCGGCCCGGCTCTCGAAGCAGTACGGCGTGAACAAGGCCCGGTTCTTCGTCCACGCGGCGAACGCGGTCAACTACGTCGCAATCAACATGCGGCGCGTCCCGGACGTGACGATCCGAAAGGCGATCAACTTCGCGATCGACCGGCCGGCAATCATCCGCCAGGCCGGGCTGTACGCCGGCCTCGCCACCGATCAGGTCCTCCCGCCGACGCTCAGGGGCTACCAGGCGGCGAACCTCTACCCGCTGAACGGACCCAACCTCGCGCGGGCGAAGTCGCTGATGCACGGCCGGCACCTGAAGATGACGCTCTACTTGCCGAACGCCCAGCCCTCGCCGGGCCAAGCGCAGGTCATCGTCGCGAACCTGAAAGCGATCGGGATCGACGTGACTCCGAAAGAACTCTCGTTCTCCCCGCTGCTCGCGGCGACCGGCGATCCCAACGAGCCGTACGACCTCGTCCTGATCGGTTGGATCGCCGACTACCCCGATCCCGTCGACTTCATCAACATCCTGCTCGACGGCACCAACATCGCCGCGCAGAACAACAACAACCTCGCACTCATGAACGTCGCGAGTTTCAACGAGCGGATGGCGGCGGCCGAGCGGCTGTCCGGGGACGAGCGCTACGCCGCGTTCGGCAAGCTGGACGTCGACATCATGCGCGACGAGGCCCCGTGGGCCGCGCTCTACAACCCGACCGTACGGGAGTTCATCTCGAAGAGCGTCGGCTGCTACGTCTACCAGCAGGCATTCGGGGCGATGAGCCTCGCCGCAGCGTGCCTCAAATAATGAGCGCAGAGAGGGACAGGTCTTACAGACCTGTCCCCGGCTCCTTTGACCGCGCAGAGAGGAGGACCGCGCCGCCGACGTAGAATCGGCGGCGTGGTCCTCTCCGACCGGACGATCGAGCGCCTGCTCTCCGAAGGCCGGATCGAGATCGACCCGTACGACGCTTCGCTCCTGCAACCGTCCAGCGTGGACGTGCGCGTCGACCGCTACTTCCGCGTCTTCCGCAACTCCCGCTACCCGTTCATCGACGTCAAGGAGGAGCAGGAAGACCTGACCGAGCTGGTCGAGGTCGACGGCGAGCCGTTCATTCTCCATCCGGGCGAGTTCGTGCTCGGCTCGACGCTGGAGCGCATCCGGCTCCCGGACGATCTCGTTGCTCGGTTGGAGGGGAAGAGCAGTTTGGGGAGGCTCGGGCTGCTGATCCACTCGACCGCCGGATTCATCGACCCCGGCTGGAACGGACATGTGACCTTGGAGCTGTCCAACGTCGCCAACCTGCCGATCACGATCTACCACGGGATGAAGATCGGCCAGCTCTCGTTCGTGCAGATGTCCGAGCCGTCGGCAAATCCTTACGGCAGCGACGGGCTCGGGTCGAAGTACCAGGGTCAGCAGGGACCGACGCCGAGCCGCTACTGGCGTAATTTCCAGACGTGATCCTCGTCACCGGCGGCACCGGGTTCATCGGGCCGAAGGTCGTCCACGCCCTACGGGCTCAGGAGCGCGACGTTCGCTGCCTCGTGCGCAAACCGGAGAAGGCCGGCCCACTGAAGACGTGGGGGTGTGAGCTCGTCCAGGGCGACGTCACCACCGCGGCCGGCCTCCAGGCTGCGGCGGAGGGCTGCGAAACGGTCGTCCACCTGGTCTCGATCATCTCCGGGAGCCCGTCCGACTTCCGGCGCGTGATGACCGAGGGGACGCAGAACGTCGTCGCTGAGGCGAAGGCCGCAGGGGTGCGCCGCTTGGTGCTGATGAGCGCGCTCGGCGTCTCGGAGCAGACGCGGACGCTCGTCCCGTACTACGCGTCCAAGTGGGACATGGAGCAGGCGGTGCGGGCCTCCGGGATCGAGCATGTGATCTTCCGGCCCAGCTTCGTGTTCGGACGCGATGGCGGTGCGCTCCCGCTCTTCGTCAGGCAGGTGCGCTGGTCGCCCGTCACGCCCGTGGTCGGGAGCGGGGAGCGGCGCCTCCAGCCGATCTGGGTCGACGACGTCGCGTCGTTCTTCGCCGCTGCGATCGACCACCCCGATGCGGCCAATCGGACCTTCGACCTCGGCGGCCCCGACCGCGTGACCTGGAACGAGCTCTACCAGAGGATCGCACGGACGCTCGGCAAGCGGCGGCGCCGGATGCACGTGCCCGTGTCCGTCGCGCGGGTCGGGGCAACGGTGGTCGAGCGGCTGCCGAACCCGCCGCTCACGCGCGACCAGCTGACGATGCTCGAGGCGGGCGACAACGTCGGCAACATCGCTCCGGCCCGCGACGTGTTCGGGATCGAACCGATCCCGCTCGACGAGCAGCTCCGGCGCGCAGTGTGAGGTAGGGTCGCCTCGATGGCCACCGGCTCGGCGCGCAGGGTCGCCGTCGTCCTCGCGACGTCCGGCCTGCTCGCCGCCGGGTGCGGCGGGGGCGGGGGCGGCAGCGAGACGACGAGTGCGCCGCTCACCAAGGCGCAATACCAGGCGAAGCTCCAGCAGCTGTCGAACCAGGTCGGCGCTCAGGTTCGGCAGTCGATCAGTGCCTCCACGAAGTTGAAGGAGAGCGACATCCCGAATCTGCAGGAGTCCCTGCGTTCCTTCGCCGGCAAGATCGCGGCGTTGAACCCGCCGGTGGCGGTCCAGGATCTCCACACGCGCCTGGTCGCAGGTGTGCGCGGCCTCGCGGACGATCTGCCGAAGCTGGCCGCCGCGGTGAACAAGGCGAAGGACCCCTCCGCAGCGATCGCGGCGCTCTTCGGCGCCAGGTCGATCCAGGAGCTGATCAGCCTTCAGCAGGCCTACAAGGACAAGGGCTACGACATCAGCAGCCTGCTGGACGCAGGTTCGGGGCCTTAAGAAAGGAACCGGGGACAGGTCTGTAAGACCTGTCCCTCTCCGTGCTCATCAACGAACCGGGGACAGGCCCGTGGGGCCAGTCCCTCTCTGTGCTCATGAATGGACCGAGGGCCGCTTGCGCGGCCCTCGTATCCGGTCAACCAGCCTGTATTAGCAGGGGCGCTTCCTGCCGCCCTCGTCCACCCGGGCGGCGGCGCTCACAGCGAGTCCCCTACGCTGGCTAGGCGATTCCCCTCTATGGGTCCGGGGACACGCCCCTACCGGCTGGCACCTCCACTGCCCGTACTGTCATCGCTCAAGTCGGACCACCTCCTTTCCGCGGTGATCTCACTCTACCGATTGGGTGAGGACGACGCTCAGCTCGAGCCCACGATCGAGCGGCACCGTGACGCTCACCAGGTCGGGATCCGCCTGCCGCGCGCGCGAGTACGCGCCCAGCGTCTCCTCGTGCGAGAGGACGTTGTCGGCGACGACCAGGCCCCCGGGCTCGACCTTCGGGCGGGCGAGCTCGAAGTAGCGCTCGTAGTCCTCCTTCTCGGCGTCGATGAAGACGACGTCGAAGATGTCTTCGAGCTCGACGAGGCGGCCGTGCGCGTCGCCTTCGACGAGCTCCGCCCAGTCGCCGAGCCCTGCCTCGTCGACGTTCCGCCGCCACGCCTCGCACTTAACTGCGTCGTTCTCGATCGAGACAACGCGTCCTCCGAGGATCCGGGCGGCAGCCGCGAGCCAGATCGTCGAGTAGCCGCGCGAGCCGCCGACCTCGAGTACCTCGCAGGCATTCTGCGGCGCCACGAGCCCGAACAGGAGGCGCCCGGTCGAAGGGGCCACCGCCCGCGCCCGCTGCGCACGGTCGACCCCGCGGGCGCGTTCGTCGGCGTCCTCCGCTTCGAGCCTGGAGAGCACGGCGCGCACGCGTTCGTCGAGCACGCTCGGCAGCTTATGGCACGGCCATCCGAGCCACGTCCGGTGCCAGGCACCGGACGTGGCGCTCTTGGACAAGGCCGCCCGCATGGTGAGCGGCGTCCTGACAAGAGCGGACATGTCCGGTGCCTGGCACCGGACATGTCGGATCGAGACGAGGCGGGCGCCCTTGCGGCGAGGCTCAGATCTCGACCTTGACGATCCCGTCGACGACGCGGACCGGATACACGGAGACCGGCTCGAAGGCAGGGAGCGTCAGCGCCTCGCCGCTCCGGATGTCGAAGTTCGCGCCGTGGCGGGGACAGATCACGACCCCCGTCTCGGGGTCGTACTCGCCCTCGCAGAGCGGCCCGTCGTCGTGGGAGCACCGGTCCTCGATCGCGTAGTACTTCCCGTCGAGGTTGTAGACGCCGACGGAGACGAGCCCCGCGGTGACGATCTTCATCTCGCCCGGCGGAAGCTCCTCGACCGGGCACACGTCGAGCTCGGGCACGGTGGGCCTGCCGGAGCCCTAAGTGAGCTCGAGCTCGTCGAGCTCGGCCAGGCCCTCGGGGAGCGGCGTTCCCTTGCCCTTGTGCAGCGCGACCTTGAGCGTGGTCAGACCGAGGATCGCGCACTTGAGCCGAACCGGCGTCAGCGGGATCCCGATCTCCTCGAGGAGATCCTCCTTCGGCATCGCCGCCACCTCGCTCGCCTTCCGGCCCCTCACCATCTCCGTGAGCATCGACGTCGCCGCCTGCGAGATCGCGCAGCCGCGACCCGAGAACTTGACGTCGTCGATCGTGTCCCCGTCATCGCCGAAGGCGACGTAGATCGAGACCTCGTCTCCGCAGAGCGGATTCTGACCCTCCGCCTGGGCGTCGGCGTCCGCCATCACCCCGTGCCCGCGGGGGTTCTTGTAGTGGTCGAGGATGACCTCGCGGTACAGCTGGTCGAATTCGCTCATCGTCGCTCGCCTTCGGCTCGCTTCACGGGGGAAACAGCCGGTTTCCCCCGTGAGCCCCCTTCCGAGCTCCACCGCCGGCTTCGCCGGCGGTGTTCGCGATTGGTCTCAGGCCAAGCCGCCCTGTGCCGCGCCCGCCGTGTCGGTCGCGGCGACGGGAACCCGCCCGAGCACCGAATGTGACCGATCATCCGAGGACCTCTTTGACCTTCCTGAGGCCCGCGACGAGCCGGTCGATCTCGTCGGGAATCGTGTACAGGTAGAAGCTGGCGCGGTTCGTCGCCGCAACGCCGAGCCGCGTCATCAGCGGCTGGCAGCAGTGGTGGCCGGCTCGGATCGCGACGCCCTCCCAGTCGAGCACCTGGGCGACGTCGTGGGGATGGACGCCGTCGACGTTGAACGAGACCAGGCCGACCCGACGATCCGGCGGCGGCCCGTAGACGGTCACGAACGGCAGCTCCGCGAGCTGCTCGAGCGCATACCCGGCGAGCTCGTGCTCGTGCCGCTCGATCGCCTCCAGCCCGACGGCCTCGAGGTAGTCGATCGCGATCCCGAGCCCGTAGGCCTCCGCGATCGCGGGCGTCCCGGCCTCGAACTTGTACGGCAGCTCGTTCCAGAGCGTCTCCTCGAGCTTGACCGAGCGGATCATCGACCCGCCATAGTTGAACGGCGACATCGACTCCAGCAGCTCGCGGCGACCCCACAGCACGCCGGCCCCGGTCGGCCCGCACATCTTGTGGGACGAGAAGGCGACGAAGTCGGCACCGAGGGTCTGGACGTCGATCCGCCGGTGCGGTGCGGCCTGCGCGGCGTCGACGACCATGATCCCGCCGTGGTCGTGTGCCCACGCGGCGAGCTTCTCGATCGGGTTGATCGTGCCGAGTGAGTTGGAGACGAGGTTCGCAGCGACGACCTTGACGTTGCCCCCGGCCGCCACCTCGTCGAGGAGGTCCAGCCGCAACTCGCCGAGATCGTCGATCGGGATCATCCGGAACTCCGCGCCTGTGCGCTTCGCGATCTGCTGCCACGGGACGAAGTTGGAGTGGTGCTCGAGCTCGGTGACGATCGCCAGATCGCCTGGGCCGAGGTTGTCCAGCCCCCACGCGTACGCGACCAGGTTCAGGCCCTCGGTCGCCTGCCGCACGAACACGACCTCGCGCGTCGACGGCGCGTTCAGGAACGCGCGTACCTTCTCCCGCGCCCCTTCGTAACCCTCGGTCGCCCGCTCGGAGAGCGTGTAGACACCGCGGTGCACGTTCGAGTACGAGGTCTCGTAGAACTCGCGCATCGCGTCGAGCACCTGACGCGGCTTTTGCGAGGTGACCGCCGAGTCGAGGAACGCGAGCGGCTTGCCGTGAATCGGCTGCTCGAAGACGGCAAAGTCGGCGCGCAGAGCGTGCGCGTCGAGCGTGGTCTGTTCAGTGACCGCCATCGATTCAATCGTACAGACCGTCCCCGGCACGGCCGGGCGGGCGCAGCGGCGCCGCGAGCGTCAGGTCTGGGGTATACGCGCCTCGAGCGCGTCCGCGAGCGCCTCGCGAACCGGCTCGAGCTCGATGCGGTCGAGGACGTCCTGGAAGAAGCCGCGGACGATCAGACGCTCGGCCTCCGAGCGGGACAGGCCGCGGGACATGAGGTAGAAGAGCTGGTCGCGGTCGACCTGGCCGAGCGTCGCGCCGTGGGTGCAGCGCACGTCGTTCGCGAGGATCTCGAGGCCGGGGATCGAGTCGGCGTGCGCCTGGTCGGACAGGAGCAGGTTCCGGTTCTCCTGGTAGGCGTTCGTCTTCTGGGCCTCGTGCTCGACCCGGATCATCCCTCGCCAGACCGTCGACGCCTGGTCGCGCAGCGCGCCCTTGAAGGCGAAGTCGGAGGTGGTGTTCGGAGCGATGTGCTCCTGGAAGGTGTCGTAGTCGAGGTGCTGGTCGCCGTCGGCGAAGTACGCGCCCGTCACCCGCGAGGTTGCTCCCTGCCCGGCGAGGTCGTTCTGGATGCGGGTCTTACCCTTCTTCGAGCCGAACCCACCGGCGACCCAGTCGAGCTCGGCGTCACGCTCGACGCGCGCATGGTGCGTCGCGAAGTGCCACGTTGCGCGGGAGAGATTCTGGAGGGAGACGTATTCGAGCTTGGCGCCCTGCTCCA
>JBKPMR010000017.1:0-159625 GCA_046732255.1 Actinomycetota bacterium | reverse complement strand
CCCCCCCCCCCCCCCCCCCCCCCCCCCCCCCCCCCCCAACAACCTTTTTTAATGATACGGCGACCACCGAGATCTACACCGGATTATATTCGTCGGCAGCGTCAGATGTGTATAAGAGACAGCTGTAAGACCTGTCCCTCTCCGTGCTCATCATTACGTCTTCAGCTGCCTGTACAGCCGGTCGATCATCGCCGGCAGCTTCTCGAGCCGGTCGGTGATCACGCGCAGGCGGTACTCGCGGAAGTGCTCCGACTCGACCCCGAGCGCTTCCGCGAGGCGGTCGATGACGCCGTTCGAGGGAACCGGCCGGTTACCGTGCACGAGGTGGTTGAGGTACCCCGCGGAGAGCCCCGTCTTCGCCGCCAGGCTCCGGTACGTCTCCCCGGTCTCGTCCATCAACCGTTCGATCGTCGGCCCGAACGGATCCTCGCTGAAGCGTCGCTTGCGTGGCATCAGACGGTCACCTCCTGCGCGGGGACACGGCGTTCTTCACCCGTCGCGCGGTCGCGGACGTCCACCATCCCGTCCTCGAGGGTCTTCTTGCCGACAGTGACCCGGATCGGACAGCCGATCAGGTCGGCGTCGGCGAACTTCTCGCCCGCCCGGAGGTCGCGATCGTCGAGGAGCACGGTCGACCCCGCCTCCTCGAGGGCGGCCGCGACCGCCTCGGCCTGCTCCTCCAGGCCCGGTAGCGCGACGACGTGGACGTGGTACGGCGCGATCGCCCGCGGCCAGCCCGCGATGCCGTGCTCGTCGTGTCGTTGCTCGATCACTGCTGCGATTATGCGTCCTGGTCCGATTCCGTAGCTTCCACCGACCAGTGGTCTTTCCCGCCCGTCCTCGTCGAGGAACATCGCGCCCAACCCCTCGCTGTACTTCGCTCCGAAGTTGAAGATGTGGCCGACCTCGATCGCGGTCTGGAAGGTGAGCGCGCCGCCGCACTGGGGACAGCGGTCGCCCTCCACAGGCTCGCGGATGTCGGCGAAGCGCGGCTGGTAGTCGCGTCCGGCCTGGACGCCCCGCAGGTGGTAGCCGTCCCTGTTTGCGCCGGCGACGAACTGGCCGTTGCGCAGCGTCTCGTCCGCGATGACCTCGACCGTGACGCCGACAGGTCCGAGGGAGCCGCTACCGGCTCCGAAGGCGGTGCGGATCTCTTCGTCCGTGGACGGGCGCGACTCCCCACCGAGCACCGAGAGGAGCTTCGCCTCGCTCAGGCGGTCGTCGCCGCGGACCAGCGCAAGCACGACCGAGCCGTCCTCCTTGGTCACCGGCATTGCCTTCGAGGTCGCGGCGAGGTCGACGCGGAGGAACTGGGCCAGCGCTTCGCAGGTCACGACGCCCGGAGTCTCCACCTCCTCCGGCTTGTCCAACCTGGCCGAGAACTCGGGTGTACGCGGGACGCCCCGCGCGATCTCGGCGTCGGCCGCGTAGTCGCCCCGCTCACAGCGAACGAGCGTGTTCTCGCCGGAGCCGGAGGGCGCCAGGAAGTCGTACGTCAGCTTCCCGCCCATGATCCCGCTCTCGGCCTGCACCGCGTGGGCCTCGACGCCGCAGCGCTCGAAGATCCGGTCGTACGCCTGCCAGTTGCGGTGGAACGCCGCGACCGCACCCTCCTCGTCACGGTCGAATGAGTAGGCGTCCTTCATGATGAACTCGCGGACGCGGAGGAGGCCGCCGCGGGGCCGGGGCTCGTCGCGGTCCTTGACCTGGAAGTGGTACCAGAGCTGCGGCAGCTCCTTGTACGACCGGATCTCGCGCGCGTGGAACGTGAACGTCTCCTCGTGCGTAATCGGCAGGATGTAGTCGCGGCCGCTTCGGTCCTTCAGGTGGAAGAGCTCGGGGATCTTGTCGCGGCCGGTCGCCTGCCACAGCTCGACCGGAGTCAGCACCGGACACAGGAACTCCTGCGCGCCGATCGCATCCATCTCCTCGCGGATGATCTGCTCGACCTTGCGGTGGATACGCCAGCCGAGCGGCAGGTAGCTCCAGAGGCCGGCGCTGACCTGGCGGACGAAGCCGCCGCGCACGAGCAGCTTGTGGCTGACCGCCTCGGCGTCGGCCGGATCCTCACGCAGGGTCGGAAGGAAGAGCTGTGATGCCCGGGCTGCCAACGTTTGCAGCCTAGTCGTTGAGTGGGATCAGCGAGGCCTCGGCCATGGCCAGCGCGGCCGGCTTGGCCATCTTCAAGCGCTTCGGGCGGTGCATGCCGTCGGCGATCCACCTGTCGATCTCGAAGAAGAGCTCGTCGATCAGGATGTCCGATGAGACCTTCTTGAGCACGCGGCCGTGCGCGTAGACGAAACCGACGTCGCGGCCGCCCGCGATCCCGAAGTCGGCGTCGCCCGCTTCCCCCGGCCCGTTGACCGCGCAGCCGAGCACCGCGACCTCGAAGTGCTCCGGATAGGCGCGCAGCCGCTCCTCGACCTTCTCTGCCAGCGTCTGGACGCCGACGTTGTCGCGCCCGCAGGACGGGCAGGCGATCATGATCGGGCCGCGCTCCCTCAGGCCCAGGGACTTGAGGATCTCGAAACCGGTCTTGACCTCCTCCACCGGATCGGCGGTCAACGACACGCGGATCGTGTCGCCGATCCCGTCGACGAGCAGGGCGCCCATGCCGACCGCGCTCTTGATCGACCCGGCGAACGGCGTGCCCGCCTCGGTCACCCCGAGGTGAAGCGGGTACGGCACGCGCTCGGACAGCATCCGGTATGCGCGGATCATCGTCGGCACATGGCTCGATTTCACCGAAATCTTGAAATCTCTGTAGTCGAGCTTCTCGAGCAGCTCGACCTCCTCGATCGCCGCGGCGACGAGCGCCTCGGCCTGGTCGCGCTGGGCGACGTCCTCGAGGTGCTTCGGCAGCGAACCCGAGTTGGCCCCGATCCGCATCGGGATCCCGGCCTTCTTCGCCGCTTTCACGACGAGCTCGACCTTGTCCGGGCCGCCGATGTTGCCGGGGTTGATCCGCACCGCTGCGACCCCGCCCTCGATCGCCTTCAGGGCGAGCGAGGCGTTGAAGTGGATGTCGGCGATAACGGGGATCGGGGACAGCCGCACGATCCTCGGCAGCGCCTCGGCGTCTTCCGTCTTCGGCACGGCGACACGGACGATCTCGCACCCCGCTGAGGCGAGCGCGGCGATCTGGGCCGTCGTCGCCTCGACGTCGTGCGTCTTGGTCAGCGTCATCGACTGCACGACGACGGGCGCCCCGCCGCCGATCGAGACGCCACCAACCAAGATCTGGCGCTTGCTGGCCACGGGACGATTGTAGTCAGCGCCGTCGCCGCGACCGACATGGCGGGCGCGGCCCGCTCAGCCAGATGGTGGGACTCCGCGGAAAATCGCCATGGCCGCGAAGCGGCCGGATTTTCCGCGGCTAGCCTCCTCCGAGACGCCCCACGTCGTTCGAGACCCCGATCACGAAGAGGAAGAGAACCAGCACGATCCCGACCATCGAGACCCGCTCGTAGACCTCCCGGGCGACCGCGCGACCGCGGATGCCCTCGACGATCGAGAACGCGATATGGCCCCCGTCGAGCGGGAGCAGTGGAAGCATGTTCATCAGAGCGAGTGAGAGGCTGATCAGGCCGAGGACCCAGAGGTAGTTCTCGACGTCATGCTGCTGCGACAGCGTTTGCGAGATGCCGACCGGGCTCGAGATGTCTTTACGGCCCTCGCCGTGCGTGAGCCGGGCCAGCGACTTCCCGATCTCCTTCGTGACGACACCGGTCAGCCTCACTGACTGCCACGCCGACTCGCCCACGCCGAGCTTCTCGCCCTGGAGGACGAACCCGAGGCGGTAGGCGCCGTCGATCACCTGGGGCCGGACGGGTGGGAGCGTGACGAAGCGAGACCCGCGCTGGACCGTCACCGTCACCGGCTGTCCTTTCGAGCCCGAGATCGCGCCGGAGATGTCGGTCGGACCGACCCGGACGCGGTTGATGGTGACGATCTGGTCACCCGGCTCGAGGCCGATCGCCGCTGCGGGCTTGCCGGGCAGCACGGTCCGGACGGTGGTCGTCGCCTTGCCGCCGCCGATCAGGAAGAGGATCGCGAACAGCACGACCGCGAGCAGGAAGTTCGTCGCCGGGCCGGCGAGGATCACGAAGATCCGGCGCCACGTGTCCTGGCGCCAGTACGCCTGCGGCGAGAGGCCGTCCAGCATCTCCTGGATGCCGCGGGAGAAGCCGTCGGACGGATCGTCGCCGCCGACGCGCATGAGCTCCTCGACTGCCGCGTCCGCAGCCTTGTAGTCCTCGACGGCCAGCGCCCGCTTCAGCCGCTGGAGCGGCCCCGCGAGCTCGGGGCGCTGCTGAAGCGCACGGCCGAAATGCACGTCGACGTCGGACGCCGCCGGACGATGCATTCCGGGGATCTTCACGTAGCCGCCCAGGGGGATCGCCCCGATCCCGTACTCGATCCCGTTCCGGTTGACCTTGGCGGCGGCCGGCGGGAAGCCGAGGTAGAACCGCCGCGGCCGCATGCCGACCGAGATCGCCGCGAAGAAGTGTCCGGCCTCGTGGATCAGGATCAGGAAGGCGAGGCCGACGATTGCGACGAAGATGCTCATGCGCGTTCCGTCCCTTCGGGCCGGACAGCGCTAGGTGCTGTGCCGCAGCAGATGGTCATGCGAACACTCGTAACCGTCGTGTCGCCAGCCGCCTGGCTTCCGTGTCCTTCTGGATCAGATCTTCCAGGGTAGTCACCGGCGCGCCGTCCACGGCGGCCAGCGTCTCCTCGACGGTATCGGCAATGCCGAGGAACGGGAGCCGGCCGTCCAGGAACGCTGCGACGGCCACCTCGTTGGCCGCGTTGAAGACGCACGGGTAGGTGCCTCCGCGCTCGCCCGCCTCACGGGCGATCCGGAGGAGCGGGAACGAATCCAGGTCCGGTGCCTCGAACTCGAGCGTCAGCCCGGCGGCGAGGTCGAGGGGCGCCACGGGCGTCGCCGAGCGGTCGGGATACGTGAGCGCGTAGGAGATCGGCACGCGCATATCCGGGTACCCCAGGTGGGCGAGCGCCGCGCCGTCGCGGAAGCGGACGAGCGCGTGGACGACCGAGGTCGGATGGACGATCACCTCGATCTGCTTGTACGGCAGCCCGAAGAGAAAATGCGCCTCGATCAGCTCGAGCCCCTTGTTCGCGAGCGTGGCCGAGTCGATCGTGATCTTCGGGCCCATGCTCCAGGTCGGGTGCGCGAGCGCCTCCTCGGGCGTGACGTCGGCCAGCTCGTCGCGTGTACGCCCGCGGAACGGGCCGCCTGAGGCGGTCAGCACGAGGGACTGGACGCTCTCAGGCGCACGGCCCTCCTGGAGCTGAAGGGCGGCGCTGTGCTCGCTGTCGACCGGGAGCAGCCGTCCGCCCCCTCGCTCGCGGGCCGCCAGCGCGAGCTCGCCCGCGGCGACCAGGCTCTCCTTGTTCGCCAGCGCGAGATCGACGCCGTGCTCGAGCGCCCAGAGCGTGACCGGGAGCCCCGCGAAGCCGACCACGGCGTTGAGGACGACGTCGGGCTCGGCCCGCTCGAGCAGCTCGGTCAGGTCACCGCCGACCTGTGTGAGCGGGGCAAGTCCGTCGAGCGGCGTCGATCCTGACGCGGCCGCAACGAGCTCGAGCTCGGGATGTGCGTCGACGATCTCGAGGGACTGCCGCCCGATCGAGCCCGTCGCGCCTACGAGGGCGACCTTTCTACTCACCGAAACAGTATGATCGCGACCCATTCATGAGCACCTGCCGGCGGCGCTGGCAGACAGTGTTCCGAATGGACATGAAAGACGGCTGAGAACGTCGTTCACACCTTGTCGAAGGCGAGGATGAGGTAGGAGGCGGCGACCGCGGCGAAGAGCTGCGCGTCGATCCGGTCGAGGACGCCGCCGTGCCCGGCGAGCAGACGGCCGCTGTCCTTCACGCCCATGTCCCGCTTGAGCAGCGACTCGAAGAGGTCGCCGAGCGGCGCCGCGGCCGCCAGGACGACGCCGAGCAAGAGCGCCTGGCCGATCGAGAGGAATTCGTCTCGATCCTGGTACAGGGCGACGAAGGTGGCGAAGATCGTCGCCGCCGTGCCGCCGACGAACCCCTCCCAGGTCTTCCCCGGCGAGATCGTCGGCGCCAGCTTGTGTCGGCCGACGAAACGGCCGACGAAGTACGCGAAGGTGTCCCCCGCCCAGACGGCGATCAGGACCGTGAATGCCGCCAGCCGCCCGTGGTCGGGAAGCGCACGCAGCGCGAGCAGCGCGACCAGGCCGAGGCCGATCCACGTCACGCCGAGCACGGTGCCGCCGACCGCAACGGTCGCGGACTGCCGTGTGTCCGCGAAGCCCTTGAGCAGGAACGCGAGGCCGACGGTCGCGAACAGGCTCCCGACCACCCAGACGGCTCCACCCTCCTGCGCCGCCACGAGCGTCAGGACGAGCCCGAGGTAGCCGGCGATCACGATCGGGCGCAGCGAGCGGGTCATCGCGTAGAACTCGTGCAGCGCGAGCAGGCCGACCACGAGCGCGAGGACGCACAGCCACCAGCCACCGAGCCAGACCAGCCCGAGGACGAGCGGCAACCCGAACGCGACGACCACGACGCGGGAGAGCAGGTTGCTCATGCCGGGACCATGGCTGCGGAGTCTCTTCTAGCCGGCTTGCGTGAGCAAGCCCGCTACCTACCGCCGAAACGGCGCTTGCGCCGCGCGTACACGCCGAGTGCGTCGCGGAGGTGCTTCGGGCCGAAGTCCGGCCACAGCGTCTCCACGAAGACGAGCTCTGAGTAGGCGAGCTGCCACAGCAGGAAGTTGGAGATCCGCTGCTCGCCTGAGGTGCGGATCAGGAGGTCGGGGTCCGCCATCGCCGGTGCGTACAGCTGGGCGGCGAACGTGTTCTCGTCGACGTCCTCCGGATCGACGCCGGCGGCGACGAGCCGCCGCGCGGCCTCGACCAACTCCGCCCGACCGCCGTAGTCGAACGCAATCCAGAGGCTGAGCCGGTCGTTTCGCTTGGTCTCGCGCTCCAGCTTGGCCATGCGTCGGCGCAGATCCTCCGGCGCGCGGTCCTGGCGGCCAATGAAGCGCACGCGGACCCCTTGGTCGACGAGGTCGGGGAGCTCGCGTTCGATCGTCTCGGCGAAGATGTCCATCAGGGCGCGGACCTCCTCTTCGGAGCGCGTCCAGTTCTCGGTCGAGAAGGCGTAGACGGCGAGGGACTCGAGCCCGAGGTCGATCGCGGTCTCGACGACCGGCCGAAGGGCGCGCGACCCAGCGCGATGCCCCTCCGCGACCGGGACGCCGCGCTTCGCCGCCCAGCGGCCGCTGCCGTCCATGATGATCGCGACGGCCCTGGCGACATCCGGAGGATCCGGGTCGCCTGGATTAGGGCCGCGGAGACCCTTGATTCTTGTCAGCAGACTCATAGTCCGGCAACACACATCCGCGGAAAATGCGCAGCATTTTCGCGGCCTAGACTTCGAGGATCTCTGTTTCCTTGCGCTTGAGCAGTTCGTCGATCTTGTGCACGTGCTCGTCGGTCAGCTTCTGGACCCGCTCCTCCGCCCGGCGCTCGTCGTCGTCCCCCACCTCGCCGTTCCGGACGAGCTCCTCGAGGTGCTTCATCACGTCCCGGCGGACGTTCCGGACCGCCACGCGGCCGTCCTCGGCGCGCTGCCGGACGACCTTCACCAGATCCTTGCGTCGTTCCTCGGTCAGCTGCGGGATCGGCAGGCGGATGATCTTCCCGTCGTTGGACGGCGTCAGACCGAGGTCCGACTCCATGATCGCCTTCTCGATCGTCTTCAGGGAGCTAGGGTCGAACGGCTGGACGGTGAGCATCCGCGGCTCCGGAACGTTGATCGTCGCGAGCTGGTTGAGCGGCGTCGCCGTCCCGTAGTAGTCGACCTGGACGTGGTCGAGGAGAGCAGCCGAGGCGCGGCCCGTGCGGATGCTGTTGAACTCGTGCTGCGTCGTCTCGACGGACTTGTCCATGCGGCGGACGGCGTCCTGGATCAGGTCGTCCATCATCGGGCGGCTCCCTGTTTGGGGGTGGAGATGAGAGTTCCTACACGCTCGCCCGCGACGATCCTCCTGATGTTGCCGTCGGCGAGCTCGAAGACGTGGATCGGCAGGTCGTTTTCCATGCACAGCGACAGCGCGGTCGTGTCCATCACCTTCAGGCCTCGCTCGATCGCCTCGAGATGGGTGAGCTCCGGCAGGAACTCGGCGTCCGGGTCTTCGCGGGGGTCGCCGTCGAAGACCCCGCGGACGCGGTTCTTCGCCATCAGGATCGCCTCGGCTCCGATCTCGAGCGCGCGGAGCGCGGCGGCGGTGTCTGTCGTGAAGAACGGGTTGCCGGTCCCAGCGGCGAAGATGACGATGCGGCCCTTCTCCAGGTGGCGGATCGCCCGGCGCCGGATGTACGGCTCGGCGACCTCGGCGACGGTGATCGCCGACAGCACCCTGGTCTGTGCGCCGTTCTGCTCGAGAGCGTCCTGCACCGACAGCGAGTTGAGCACCGTGGCGAGCATGCCCGCGTAGTCCGCTGTAGCGCGGTCCATCCCGGCGGCAGCCGCCTCCATCCCCCGCACGAAGTTGCCGGCCCCGATGACCAATGCGATCTCGAGCCCTTCCTCCTGGACGGAGACGATCTCCTTCGCGAGGGACTCGACCCGCTCCTGGTCGATCCCGAACGCGCGCTCGCCCATCAGCGCTTCGCCGGAGAGCTTCAGGAGGACCCGCCTGAGGCCGTCTCTCCCTACTTCGCCCGTCGCCGGGCCCGGCTCGGCCCGAACGCTCACCCTAACTGGAAGCGCTCGAACTCGAGGACCTCGGCTCCCGCCTCCTGGAGCGCCTGACCGACCGACTTGGATCCGTCGTGGATCCACTCCTGATCGGTGAGGACCGTCTGGGCGAAGAACCGCTTGTTCAGCATGCCTTCGACGATCTTCTCACGCGCCTGCTCCGGTTTCGACTGCACCTCGTCCGAGTTCGTATAGATCTCGCGCTCGCTGGCGACCGTCTCGGCCGGTACGTCGTCGCGTCCGATCCACTGCGTCGACGGCGAGGCGGCGAGGTGCATGGCGACCTTTCGGCCGAGGTCGGCGTCGCCGCCGCGGAGCTGGACGAGCACGCCGATCTTGTTCGCCGGCGGGTGCGCATACGCAGCGATCACGCCTCCGTCGACCCGCTCGAAGTGCGCGATACCGACGACCGAGATGTTCTCGCCGAGCTTGCCGGCCAGCTGGACGCGTGCTTCTTCCAGCTCGGCTTCGGCGCCGGTCCCGCGCGCGTCGACGGCGTCGAGAACGTCCTTCGCGTAGGCCAGAAACTCGTCGTTGTTGGAGACCGGCTCCGTTTCGCAGCCGACGGCGACCAGGGTGCCGCGACCGCCGTCGTCCGCGAGCCGGTAGCCGACCTTGCCCTCGCTCGTCTCGCGACCCGCCCGCTTCGCCGCGCTCGCCATCCCCTTCTCACGCAAGAGGACGACGGCCGCCTCGAGGTCGCCGTTCGTCTCCTCGAGCGCGCGCTTGCAATCCATCATCGGCGCGCCGGTCTTGTCGCGCAGCTCCTTGACGAGGGCTGCGGAAATCTTTGCCATCAGGAAGCCGCCTCTTGGTCCGTCGCAGCCGCCTCGGTCGGCGGCTGCGGAGCTTCAGCTGGCTCTTCGATCAGCTCTGCGGAGGTCTCGTCCGCCCCGACTTTGGCAGCCAGCTCTGCCGGGGATACCTTCTGTTTGCCTTCCGCGATCGCGTCCGCGATCACTCGAGTGATCAGGCTGCACGAGCGGATTGCGTCGTCGTTGCCCGGGATGACGTACTCGGCCTCGTCCGGGTCGCAGTTCGTGTCGACGAGCGCGATGATCGGCATGCCGAGCCGGCGGCCCTCGCGGACGGCGAGCGCCTCCTTCCGCAGGTCGAGGACGAACATCGCCTCCGGCTGACGCTTCATGTCGGCCACGCCGCCGAGGTTCGCCTCGAGCTTCTCGAGCTCGCCGAGCATCGCGATGCGCTCCTTGGGCGGGAGCAGCTCGAGCTGGCCGTCGTCGCGCAGGCGGCGCAGGTCGTGGAGCCGGTCGATCCGGTCCGAGATCGTGCGCCAGTTCGTGAGCAGGCCGCCGAGCCAGCGATGGTTGACGTACGGCATGCCGACACGCCTCGCCTGCTCCTCGACGGCATCCTGTGCCTGTTTCTTGGTGCCGACGAACAGCACCGAGCCGCCCCGGCCGGCAAGTTCCTTGACGAAGGCGTACGCGTCCTCGAGCAGCTCCGCGGTCTGCTGGAGGTCGATGATGTAGATCCCGCCGCGCTCGGTGAAGATGAACCGGCGCATCTTCGGATTCCAGCGGCGGGTCTGATGGCCGAAGTGAACTCCGGCCTCCAGAAGCTCTCGCATGGAGACGACAGCCACGTGTGTGTTCCCCTTTCGGTTTCGATGAGCGTTGCACCGGGGGGCCCGGACGGAACTCGCATGCGAACGAGCACCGCCGCCCGGGGAATCCTCCGGGTCGGAGGGACTTGGACGGGGTTACATGCTAGCTGGTGGGAGTCCGCGCCAGGACCGCTTCCAGGTCGGGTGGGAGCGGGGACGCGACCTCGACGGCCTCCCCTGTGATCGGGTGCGTGAACGCGAGGCGAGCTGCATGGAGAAACTGCCGCCGGAGGCCCGGCTCGGGTGCTCCGTACACCGGGTCACCCACGACCGGCAGTCCGATCGCCGCCAGGTGGACGCGAATCTGGTGCGTGCGGCCCGTCTCGAGGCGCACCCGGAGGAGCGCGTGCTCGTCGAGCAGCTCGACCACCTCGAAGTGCGTGACCGCGTCCTTGGGGGCGTCCGTGTCGAGCGAGCGCCGCGTCGGGTCGCGGCGGTCGCGGCCGATCGGCGCCTCGATCCGTCCGGTTCGGGAGCGCGGGCGGCCGCGCACGAGCGCCAGGTACTCGCGCTCGAGGCCGTGCCGCCGCACGAGCTTGCGCAGCGCCTCGTACGACTGCTCGGTCCGCGCGACGACGAGCAGGCCGGAGGTGTCGCGGTCGAGACGGTGGACGATGCCCGGCCGCTCCGGGTCGCCGCCGGCGCTACGACCCGCGAGCGCCTGGACGAGCGTTCCGGAAGCATGGCCCGCGGCCGGATGGACGACGAGCCCGGCCGGTTTGTCGACGACGAGCAGGTGCTCGTCCTCGTAGGCGATCCTCAGCTCGGGCGTCGGGGTGGGAGCGGCGGCCGGCCGTGCAGCGGCGAGCTCGACGGCGACCTCTTCCCCGCCCTCGAGCCGGTGGCTCTTCGGCCGGACCGCGCCGTCGACCAGCACCGACCCGTTCGCCAGGAGCCGCTCGGCAGCCGCGCGCGAGCCGACGCCCGGCAGGGAGGCGACGAAGCGGTCGAGCCGCTCGCCCGCTGCGGACTCAGGGACGGCGTGCCGGGTCGAGGCCACGCGGCCGCCGCGGGGCGCGATCGGCCGAGACGAGCGCGCCGAGGAGAATCGCGACCCCGATCACGATGAAGCTGTCGGCGAGGTTGAACGCCGGCCAGTACCGCAGGTCGAGGAAGTCCGTCACGTGGCCGAGGCGGATCCGGTCAGCGAGGTTCGAGACGCTGCCGCCGATCAGCAGTCCCACTGCGACCGGCAGGAGCGGGTGCCGGGCACCCGAACGGGAGAAGTAGACGATCATCCAGCCGATCGCGACGAGGGTGAGGACGATCACCAGGCCGGTCGCCTCGGCGAAGAGCCCGAACGCGATCCCCGAGTTCTGGACGTGGTGGATCGAGAACGGCCCCAGCACCTCGACGTTCTCGTCCAGCCAGAGCTTCGACGCGACGATGTGCTTCGTCAGCTGGTCGGCGACGATCGCGGCACCGGCGATCGCCCCGAGCGCAGCCCAGTGCCTCGGACGCGCGGCCAGTGAGCGCGCGGCGACCGAGATCGGCGCCAGGCCGTCCGAACGAGACCCCGGGCGGAACTCCTGCTTACGGGCGGGCTCGATCAGCCGCGTTCCTGCCTTCTCTTGTCCTCGATGCAGAGCGTTGCCCACGGCAGGGCGTCCAGGCGCTCGTCGCCGATCGGGCCGCCGCAGGCCTGGCACGTCCCGAAGGTGCCGGCGTCGATCCGCGCGAGCGCGGCGTCGATCTCGCCCAGCACGTGCGTGGAGTTGTCCTCGAGCGTGCTCGCCATCTCGCGGTCGAAGGTGGCCGTGGCGATGTCGCCGAGGTGGTTGTCCTGGAACATCGGCTCCTCGGTCTCGTCCCCGAGCGAGCCCGGATTCTCGGAGTGGATGTTGTCGATCGCGTCGACGACGCGCTTGCGCTCGTCGAGCAGGCGGGCCCGGAAGTGCTCGGTGTCGATCACGCTCACGGCTTCTCCAGCCTCTGCTCGGCCTCGGCGGCGTCGAGACCACGAAGCTCGACCACCTTGTCGCGTCCCGTCTGGCCCGAGACCACCGAGAGCGATGCACGGGGGACGCGCAGGCGGCTCGCCAGCAGGCCGAGGACCGCGTCGTTCGCGCGTCCGCGCTCGGGAGCGGCGCTCACCCGCACCTTCCAGGCCGACCCGTGCCGGCCGACGAGCTCGGTGCGGGCGGCACCCGGCGAGACGCGGAGACGGAGGCGTGTGGTCGGCTCCGGCATCCCGCCAAGTATAGGTCGGCCCTCTAGGCCGCCTGAGTCTCCGGTTTGTCCGCCTCTTCCGCCTCGTCGAGTGCGTCCAGGGCCGCGTTGAGCAAGACGCGGATCCGCCGCGACTCGAGCGCAAGCCGCTCGCACTCCGTCCTGGCCTCCCTGGTGATCGTGCGTGCGGCGGCGTGAGCTTCGCCGACGATCGTCTCTGCCTCGCGCTTCGCCTGTTCGCGGAGCTCGATCGCCGATCGCTCCGCCGAGACGAGGGTCGTGCGCAGCAGCGCCTCGAGCTCGCGGTAGCGCGTGAGCTCGCCCTCGAGCAGCTCGACGCGGTCGACGTGGTCCGCCCGCTCGCGCCAGACGTCTTCGAAGCTGTTGCTGACGTCTTCGAGCAGCCGGTCGACGGCTCCCCGGCGGTAGCCGAGCAGCCCACGTCTGAGCTTCACGTGGCGGATCTCGACAGGTGTGTAGGACATTCTCTCCTCCCTGGTCAGTGCAGCTGGTCCAGCAGCCGGACGACGATCTGCTCGACCCCGATCAGCACCAGCACGGCGACGATCGGCGACAGGTCGAACGGGCCGAGGGGCGGCAGGAACCGCCGGAAGAGCCGCAGGTACGGCTCGCAGACGTCGTAGAGGAACCGCAGGATCGGGTTGAACGAGTAGGGCAGGCGAACGAGCGACGCCAGCACGTAGGCCAGGATCACGAGCGTGTAGACGCCGACGAACACGACGACGAAGTCCTGGATCGTCGAGACAGCGTCTGCGAGTAGCCCAAAGCTGGCGAGACGTACGCCCACGCCGCTCAGTTCGGGTCGCGAGGCCAACCTCCTACGGGGCGTGAGCGCCCTACTTCCCCCGCGTGACTAGGCCTGATTGAAGAAGCCGCCGCGCTCGAGCAGTCGGGCGCGTTCCTCGGCGGAAACTTCGACGTTGCGCGGCGTGAGCAGGAAGACCTTGTCGGCGACGCGCTGCATCCCGCCGTTCAGCGCATACGTCAGCCCGGACGAGAAGTCGATCAGCCGCTTCGACAGCTCCTGGTCGGTCGCCTGGAGATTGAGGATGACGGGAACGCCCTCCTTGAACCGGTCGGCGATCTGCTGCGCGTCGTTGAAGCTGCGCGGCAGCACCAGGTGCACCTTCACGTTCGGGCTGGGTGCCGCTTCCAGGCGGCGAGGCCGCGCCGGCGCCGGCTCGCGCGACGAGGCGCGGGGGCGTGCAGGCGCCACCTCGGCGCTGACCGCCGCTGCGTCGGAGTCGGTCCAGTCGTCGAGCTCACCACGGCGTCGGCGCGGCAGCCTGCGCACGTTCGGCCGGTCGTCGTACGACCGCTCGAGCTCTTCGTTGGTGGCGTAGCCGTCCTCGTCCCAGTAGTCCTCCTCCTCGGCGATGCCGAAGTAGACGAGGGTCCGGCTCCAGAGATCGGCGAAGCCCATTGCGCCCGGAATCGTAACGCTAGCTCCAGAGGACGGAGCCGACTCGAATCAGGGTCGCTCCCTCCTCGATCGCGATCCGGTAGTCCTGGCTCGTCCCCATCGACAGCTCGGACAGGTCGTGCTCGGCGGCGAGCTCGCGCAGGCGGCGGAAGTGCGGGCGCGAAGCCTCCGGATCGTCGGTCAGCGGCGGCATCGTCATCAGGCCGCGGACGTCCGGGTACACGCCGAGGAAGGCGCCGAGCTCGTCGGGCGCCACGCCCGATTTCGTCGCTTCCCCCGACAGGTTGACCTCGACCAGCGCCGGGATCGCGAGCCGGCGCGCGGCGGACTCGGAGTCGAGGGAGTGGACGAGCTCGCAGATCCCGTTGACGGTCTTCGCCTTGCGGCTCTGGAGGTGGCCGATGAAGTGCCAGCGGAACGCGCCGCCGTACGCCTCGTGTTTCGTGACGAGGTCCTGGGCCCGGTTCTCGCCGACCACCTCGACCCCGGCGTCCGCCAGAGCCCCCATGTCCTCCACTGACACGTACTTGGTCGCCGCGACGACGGTGACACCGGGCCCGACCTCCTCCCGCAGGCGTTCGTAGCGTTCGCGGATCCGCTCAGGCGACATACGCGACCATCCCCTGGCGGCCGGTCCGGCCCTCGTCCCGGCGATGGGAGAAGAAGAGCTCGGGGTTGCAGGCCGTGCAGAGGTCGGTGCGGTGGACGTCGGCGATCCCGGCCGCCGCGAGGGCCCGCTCGGCGGACGTCCAGAGGTCGAGCCGGCCGTCGGCGACGACGTCATCGCCGAATCGCTCGCGAAACGGGCCGGCGACCTCCGGGCCGACCTCGTAGCAGCAGGGGCCGATGCCGGGGCCGATCGCCGCAGCCACAGGTCCGTCTCCGAGGACCGAGGCAGCGTTCGCGAGGATGTCGGCCAGGAGCCCGCGCCAGCCGACGTGCAGCGCGGCGACCGCGGGCGGCGCGCCGCCGTTCGCGCGCACGATCGCGACCGCCAGGCAGTCGGCGGTGAAGACGAGCAGCGGCTCCCCAGGAGCGTCGGTCCACATCCCGTCACCCGGCTCGCCCCGCCCGGTCGCGCGGCGCACCTCGGCGCCGTGCACCTGCCTGCCGAAGCAGAGCCGGTCGGAGTCGGTGCCGAGCTCGGCGCAGAGGCGCCGCCGGTTCTCGGCGACGCGCTCCGGGTCGTCATCGGTGAGCCGTCCGAGGTTCAGGGTGTCGAAGGGTGCTGCGCTGACGCCGCCGCGCCGGGTCGAGAAGGCGACCACGTACGGTCCGGGCGCGTCCCACCCGATCAGCTCGAGCTCACTCATCGGCGATCAGCTCCTTTGCCGCCGCAAGCTCGGCCTCGCGGCCGTCGAGCTCGCCGCGCAGCTTCCGGCGGCGGAGCTCCTCCAGCACCTCCCCCACCCGCGGCGACTCGGGCAGTCCCAGCTCGGCGAGGTCGGCGCCGCCCACCTCCAGCCGCACGTCGCGAAGGCGCGTGAACCACTCGCGGAGGGCGGGTGAGTCGTTCAGGGCGAGCGCGAGCAGCGCTGCGTCCGGGGCACGGGCGGCGAGGTCGGCGATGTCGACCGGATCCGCTGCGTCCGCGAGGCGCGGCGCGATTGCGACTGCGTCCTCCACCGCGCGCTGGTCTTCGCGGCGCAGCTCGAGACGGTCGAGCAGAGGCGGGTGCGAGCGGACCAGGACGGCGAGGCGCAACCGCCAGGCCGGCGCCCCCGGATCGAGCTCGGCACGGAGCGCGTCGACCCACTCGAACAGCGTTGCCTCGACGGACGGGACACCGCCGAGCTCGGCGAGTCGCTCGACCGCCTGGAGGGCCCGATCCTCCGAGAGGATCGCCACAACTTCCTCGGTGAAGCGCTTCGACGACAGCAGCGTGACCCCGCCGAGTCCGGCGCGTGCAAGTTCCTCGGTCTCAGAGTCCATCCGGAAGCCGAGCCTCGTCTCGTAGCGGACCGCCCGCAAGATGCGGGTCGGATCGTCCGCGAACGAGCCCGGGTGGAGCACGCGGATGAGGCCCGCCTCGAGATCCCGGCGGCCGCCGTGCGGATCGACGATCCGGCCCAAGTCCTCGCCGAGCGACGCCGCCATCGCATTCACGGTGAAGTCGCGGCGCGCCAGGTCGTCCGTGATCGTCCCCGTCTCGACGTCCGGGAGTGCGGCCGGCGCACGGTACGTCTCGCGGCGGGCGGTGACGACATCCCAGTGGCGCCCGTCCGGGAAGCGCACGACGGCCGTGCCGAACCGCCCGTGGCCGGTCACCTCGCCGCCGAGCCCCCGTGCGAATGCCAGCGCGTCCCCTTCGACGGCGATGTCGACGTCGAAGCTCGTGCGCCCGAGGAGGATGTCGCGAACCGTGCCGCCGACGAGGTAGACCCCCTCGCCGCGGGGCAGGTCGAGCGCGTGAAGCTCGTCGGCGATGGACAACTGCCTCGGGGACAGGTCTTGTCGCTCGGAGAGCCCGCGTCCTTCGTCTTCCTTCAAGACCTGTCCCCCGAGACGGTTTACCCGAGGGCAATCGCGTCGATCTCGACCAGCGCGCCGGAGGGCAGCGCCGACACCTCGAGCGTCGCCCGGGCCGGGGGCACATCGCCGGCGTACCTGCGGTAGACGTCGTTCATCCCCTGGAAGTCGTCGAGGTCCCGGAGGTACACGGTCGTCTTCACGATCCGGTCGAGCCCACTCCCCGCCTCCTCCAGGATCGCGCGCAGGTTCGCGAACACCTGCTCCGTCTGCTCGGCGATCCCGTCCCCGACGATCTCGTGTCCGCCCGGCTGCAGCGCCAGCTGGCCGGAGACGAAGACAAGCCCGCCCGCGCGGATCGCCTGCGAGTACGGCGCCCCCTGGAACGGGGCGGGCGCCTCCTCGGTGCGAACGGCGTGTTTCTCGGCCACTGGATCCCTTCGTCAGCCTCGTGGGGGGCGGCAGGCGGAGGCGAGGGCGACCCCGAGCGCCTTGAACATCGCCTCGAGCGCGTGCTGGGCGTCGTCGCCGGCGATCAGCCTGACGTGGAGCGTGAGGCCCGCGCCCTCGGCGAAGCGGCGGAGGAAGTCGGTGACGAGATCGGTCCCCAGGCCGCCGACCCGGGCGTCGGAGAGATCGACGTTGGACGCCAGGAGCGGCCGCTCCGAGACCTCGATCACGACGTGAGCGAGCGCCTCGTCGACCGGCAGCACGCCCGAGCCGTAGCCCCGGACGCCCGATGCGCGCAGCGGTCCGGCCAGCGCCTCACCGAGCGTCTGCGCCGCCTCGACCGCATCCGCGGACGTTTCGCCCGGCGCCAGCGCCAGGACGAGATCGAAGCGGGCGTACTCGGCCAGGAGCACGAGCAGGCGGTCGAGCACGGGGAACCCCGTGTCGACATTGGCGCGGCCGTTCCCGGCGACCGTCACCTCGACCCGCAGGCGCTCCGCTCGACTGCTCGTCGCCATCTGCGGACCAGGGTACTCCGCGGCTAGCTCTCGACGCGCTCGATCTGCGCGCCGATCGACCGCAGCCGCTCGTCGATGCGCTCGTACCCCTTGTCGATCTGGTGTGCGGCGCCGATCGTCGACTGGCCCTCGGCGCACAGACCGGCGAGGAGCATCGCCATCCCGGCGCGGATGTCCGGGCTCTCCATCCGCTGGCCGAGCAGCGTCGCCGGGCCCGTGACGACCGCGCGGTGCGGGTCGCAGAGGATGATCCGCGCGCCCATGCCGACGAGCTTGTCGACGAAGAACAGGCGGCTCTCGAACATCTTCTCGAAGATCAGGACGGTGCCGAACGCCTGCGTCGCCACGGTCAGCGCGATCGAGGTCAGGTCGGCCGGGAACGCCGGCCATGGACCGTCTTCGATCTTCGGGATGTGGCCGCCGAGGTCGTCCTCGACGAGCAGCTGCTGCTGCGCGCGGACATGGACGGAGGTGCCGTCGATCTCGGTGCGGATGCCCAGTCGCGCGAACGCCGGCAGGATCGAGACCAGATCTTTCGGCTCCGCGTCCTCGATCGTGATCGCGCTCGAGGTCATGGCCGCGAGCCCGATGAAGCTTGCCACCTCGATGTGATCGGGCCCGATCCGCCACTCGCCGCCGCCCAGCGATCGGACACCGCGGACACGCAGGACATTGGACTCGATCCCCTCGATCTGCGCACCCAGGGAGACGAGGAAGCGGCACAGGTCCTGGACGTGCGGCTCGCAGGCTGCGTTGCCGATCACCGTCTCGCCCGGCGTGAGGACCGCGGCCATGATCGTGTTCTCGGTCGCCATCACGCTCGCCTCGTCGAGGAAGATCTGCTCGCCGCGAAGCCCGTTGTCGGCGTGGAGCTCGAAGCGCTCGTGGATGTCCAGCTGCGCGCCGAGCTGCGCGAACGCGTGCATGTGCGGGTCGAGGCGGCGGCGGCCGATCAGATCGCCGCCCGGTGGGGGCACGACCGCCCGGCCGAAGCGGGAGAGCAGCGGGCCGGCGAGAAGGAACGAGGCGCGCATCCGTCCGCACAGCTCTGCGTCGAGCTCGTACTTCGAGACGTCCGCCGTGTGGACACGAACCTCGTTCGGGCCAGTCCAGGCGACGTCGGCGCCGAGGTCGGCGAGCAGCTCCATCATGGTCTCGACGTCGCGGATCCGCGGCACGTTGGAGAGGGCGACGGGCTCCTGGGTGAGGAGCGTCGCGGCGAGGATCGGGAGCGCCCCGTTCTTGTTCCCTGCCGCCTTGACCGATCCCGAGAGGCGTCGACCCCCCTCGATCACGAAGGCCTGCATCAGGTCGGTGAGGACGCCGGCGGGCATGGGGCCAGAAGCAGGCACCGCGGTAGGCTAGCGGACATGTCGAACCCGACCCGTGAGCAGGCCTGGGACACGCTTACTCGTTACACGAAGAGCCAGGCGCTCCTGCGTCACGCGCTCGCCGTGGAGGCTTCGGTGCGGTGGTACGCACGCGCGGGCGGCGAGGACGAGGAGCTCTGGGGCGTGACCGCTCTCCTGCACGACTTCGACTACGAGATCCACCCCACGCTCGACCAGCATCCCCAGGACGGCGCGCCGATCCTGCGCGAGGAGGGCTATCCGGAGGTCGTGATCGAGGGCGTCCTCTCGCATGCCGAGCACCTGGCGATCCCCCGCGACACGCCGCTGAAGAAGACGCTCTTCGCCTGCGACGAGCTCTCGGGCTTCGTGCACGCCTGCGGGCTGGTTCGCCCGGACGGGATCGCCACGCTCGAGCCGAAGTCGGTGCTGAAGAAGCTGCGCCAGCCGTCCTTCGCGGCCGGCGTCCACCGCGACGAGGTCTACGCGGGCGCCGAGTTGCTGGGGCTGGAGCTCGACCGGCACATCGCGAACGTGATCGAGGCGCTGCGCCCGATTTCTTCCGAGCTCGGGTTGCGCAGCTGAACTACCGGCGTAGCGTAAGGCGCGTCGACTTCGACGTCGTCCCCGTGCCAGACCTGAGCGACCAGACGACGCGGTAGCTGCCCGGGTGCTTGACGCCCTTCGGGAGCCGGACCCGCACGATCGACGTGCCCGAGTCGAGGATGAAGGACCAGCGGGCCGGCTTCTTCAGGCCGGTGCCGGTCATCGTCAGGCGGACGCTGGCGCGCCGGGTGGATGCGACGCGGAGGGAGAGGTACTTGGCCCTCGGCCCGAGGACGACCGCGGACGGAGCGGCGAAGGCGAGCTTGCTCGCGCGCGAGACGACCATCAGGTTGACGAGGGGGCTCGCGTTCCCGGCTTTGTCGAAGGCACGCAGCTTCAGATGGCCGAGCCCCTGGACGCTGATGCCCTTCAGGTACTGGTTGCCGTGGTCGACCGTCGGATCGGTGCCGTCGCTCGTCCACCGGACGGACGCGATCCCGGAGACGGCGTCGTTCGCTGAGAGCGTGACCGTGACGGTCTTCGTGTAGGGCTTCTTGCTGCAGGTGCCGCCGTTGCAGTGGACGGCCAGCGTGGGCGGCGTCGCGTCGCCGACGAGCGTGAACGACGCCGTGCCGGAGCTCGTGCCGGCGGCGTTCGTCGCCGTGACGGTGAACGGCGTGCTGGGCACGCTGCCGGCGTTGCTGAACGCGTAGGTGCGACGCGGCCCCGTGCCTGCGGCCGTGAAGCCGGGAATCGTCGGGAACGAGTAGCTCGCCACACCCGACTCGGGGTCCGAGGAAGCGGCCGTGACCGTGAAGGAGCCGCTTCCGCCCGGCCGGAAGTAGACGACCGACCCGGACGCCGCGGTGTTGGTGAACCCGCTGAAGAAGAGCGCCGGGGTGGTCGGCGCGGTCCGGTCGACCTTCGCGTCGCCGGACGGCTGCGAGGCGGCGGAGACGTTGCCGACGTTGTCGGTCGCCTTCACCTGGTAGCGGTAGCACGTGCCCGAGACGACCGTCGTGTCGGCGCCGCTCGACAGGGTGACCGCCGCGAAGGTGCCGAACGTTCCGCAGATGCCGTTGGTCAGCGTGGCCGACGCTCGCTCGACGACGGACTTGGTCGTGTCGATCCCGGAGCCGGCGTCGGTGCCGCCGGTGATCGTCAGCGGGACCGAGTTGCCGAACCAGGGGCCGCCGGTGAGCGCGACTGCCTGGCCGCTCGGAGCCGTGGAGTCGGCGCTGATCGTGACCGTGTCGAATCCGGTCAGGCCGTCGCCGTCGGTCGCGATCACCTTCTGCGCGCCCGGGGCGGTCGCGCCCGCCGTCCACGAGTAGGAGACCGGCGACGAGTACGAAGAGGTGGTGTCGGGTCCTCCTGTCGAGCCCGACCACCCGCTCGTGGCGGAAACGTCTGGAAACGCGACCTGGGCGATCGCCGCGCCCGCCGAGGCCGGCGTCGCAGTCGCGTTGAGATTGAACGATCCGGTGGCCGCGGGCCGGAACCAGACCGTCTTGGTGGTCGCGTTCCAGAACTGATCGGACGAGCCGCTGCCTTTCGTCGGCGCCGTCACGACCACGGTCGGCACCGTCGTGCTCACCTTCGCCACTGCCGACGCGGGCGACGTGGCCTGGTTCCCCACGTAGTCCGAGATCTTGTACCAGTACTGGTAGCAGTTGCCGTCGGCGACCGTCGCGTCCGTCAGACTGGCCGCCAGCGGTGCCGGGCCGAAGATCTTGACGGCGGCGCCCAGCGAGAGCGAGCCGCAGGTTCCGCCGGTGAGCGGCGCGCTTGCGCGCCAGAGCTCACCGGAGCTGGAGTCGACGCCGGCGCCGTTGGCCGGGGATCCCGGGTCGCTGCCGTTGCCGAGCGTGAGGGAGACCACCGCCGTGCTGAAGGTCGGTCCGCCGCTGAGCGCGACCGTCTCGCCGACAGGCGCGGTGACGTCCGGGGCGACGTCGAACGCTGCCGACGACGAGCCGTCGACGTCGCTCACCTGGACGGAGACCGTCTGCGGCGCCGTCGCGGTATCGGCCGCGACCCACGTGTACGTGTGCGAGGTCGTCGCTGCGGGAGCGGGGTTGTCGCCGAACAGATTCGGAAAGTCGACGCTCGTGATGCCGCCGTTGGTCGTGGCGTTCACGCCGACGCTGAACTGGCCGCCGCCCGCGGAGTAGAAGAGCTTCGGATTCGCGCCGCCGGTGTAGACGCGGCCGTTGGCCGACAACGACGACAGCGTGATCACGACGTTGGTCGGGTTCGCCTGGGACGCGGCGGCCCCGACGCCAACCGCGACCAGGAGGCCGAGCAATGCGACGCGAAGCTTCACGCCGGCAAACATCGGCCGGAGGGGCCGGATGCTTGAGCGGTTTCCCTCTACAGGGCGCCGAGCAGCCTGTCCAGGTCCCCGTCGCTCGTCCACCAGCCGCACGAGACGCGCAGCCATCCCGTTCCGGGCAGGTCGCGGATGACGACGCCCTGTTCGAACGCGCGCGCAGCGAGCTCCGCAGCGTCGCCGCTGGGCTCGCACGAGACCAAGTTGGCCTGTCCGGGCGCCGTGACCACGCGGAATCGGTCCGCGAGCCGCATGAAGCAGAGCGCCGAGATCTCGGCCGAGTGGTGCGCGGCCCAGTGCGGGATGGTGGCGATCGCCGCGTCGAGCCCCGCGAGTGAGGCGTTCGGGATCCAGCCGCCGTCGAACCGGGCTGCCCCGTGCTTGGGCGTGAACGCGCCGTCGGCCTCGTAGCGATCCTGCGAGAAATACGTCGGGAGCGCGACGTGCAGACGCTCCGGGTCCCGCACGTACAGGGCTCCCGTCGAATCGGGGCCGCAGAGCCATTTCTGGCCGGACACCGTGTAGAAGTCGAACCGGGAGGCGTCGACGGCGATCGCACCCGCCGACTGCGCGCCGTCGACGAGGATCGGCACGCCCGACGCTTCCTGAACCTCCTCGATCGGGAGCAGGTTGCCCGTCTGCCAGGAGACGTGAGAGATCGCGACGAGCCGGGTCTTCGGAGTGATCTCGGCCATGATCGCGTCGAACGCCTGCTCCGGCGGCAGGGCGCGCACGCCGGCGACGCGGACGGTCGCGCCGGACGCGTGCAGGGGGCCGAGCAACCCGAAATGCTCGGTGTCCGTGGTGACCACCTCGTCCTCGGGTGTCAGGCGGAGGCCGGCGATCGCGATGTTGCAGCTCTCCGTCGTCGACGAGGTCAGCGCGACGCTGTCGGCTGAGACGGAGATCGTGGCCGCGAGCGCGGCGCGGACCCGCTCCCGCAGCGCGAGCATCGAGTCGTAGTACGGCTTGCCGCCGCGGCCCCGCTCGAGGTCCGACTCCTCCCAGGCCTGCATCGCCTCGACCGTCGGGCGCGCCAGCGGCCCCATCGACCCCGCGTTCAGGTACGCGACCTGGTCGAGGACCGGGAACTGGGCACGGGCCTCGTGGAAGTTCACAGGCTCAGCTCCACGGGAGCGTGATCCGACAGCAGGACGCCGTTCCGGCGGCGGAGATCGTCACGCCAGACCCGAAGCGGCGACGGCGCGGCGCCGCGCACGGCGATGTGGTCGATGCCCGGACCCGGGTCGGAGTAGCCCTCGAGCGCGATGTGCGCCGCGACGCAGTTGAAGTCGCCGCCGATCACGACGGTGTCTCCTTCCCGCGCCAGCCCCTCGGCGAACTCGGCCGCGCGGGCGAGCTCGGCTGCGGGGATTCGGACGTCGCCGAGCGACCCGCTGGCATGGAGGTTCGCGACCACCATCCCCTCTTCCAGGCGCACGACCTGGCAGACGCGGCGCTCCTTGGCCCACGCCAGCCGCGCGACCAGGTCGAGGCCGAGGACGCGTGCCTGCTCGCGCCTGAACGCGGCCGGATTCAGCGTCAGGCGCTCGTGGACGGCGGCGTGAGCGCTCGGCCCGAGCAGGATCGCGTTCGCCTGGCCCGTGAAGGCCGAGCGAAGCCGGCCGTGGTCGACCGCCGTGAGCCTCCGCCCCAGCCCGGCCGGGATCGGCAGCGGCCCGAACTGCGGGCGCTGAGTGACGTCCGCGAACACGGTCATGCCGCTCCACGGTGCCAGCAGGCCGAGCGCCCAGGCCGGCACCTCCTGCAGGAGGAGCACGTCGGGATCATCGGCGCTCGCCAGGCGCACCATCTCCTCGAGGTGCGAGCGGCGGCCGGGCGGAGACGAGTTCCCGTGGTAGAGGTTCCAGCTCCGGATCAGCACGGGATCTACTGTACGACGCCGTGCGCGTCGTCCTCGCCGACCCAGCCGCGTTCACGCCGCAGTACGACCACGAGCTCGCGCGAGCCCTCGGGCGGGCGGGAGTCGCGGTCGAGCTCGTCACCGCGCCGTTCCGCTTCGGCGAGGCGCCGGCGCCCGAGGGCTACGTGCGGCGGGAGGTCTTCTACCCGCTGTCGTCCCGCCTCTTCGGACGCTCCCGATTGCGGCTGCCGTTGAAAGTCGCGGAGCACCCGATCGGAATGGCACGCCTCGCAGCCGAGCGTCCGGACGTCGTCCACGTGCAATGGCTGGCGGCGCCGCAGCTCGACGCGCTGCTCCTCCGGCTGCGTCGCCCGAGCGTGTTCACCGCCCACGACCTCCTGCCGCGGCGGACCGCCGACCGCGAGAACCTCTGGCGCCGTCTGCTCGGCCGGTTCGACCGCGTCGTCGTGCACAGCGGGCGCGGGTTGGAGCGCCTGGCCGCCCTCGGCGTGGACCAGGAGCGGCTGCGCGTCATCCCGCACCCAGCGTTCCGCAGCGACCCGCCGCGGACGGACGACGGCAGGACCGTGCTCTGCCTCGGTGCGATCCGCGCCTACAAGGGCCTCGACGACGCTGTCCAGGCGGTTACGCGGCTGGACGGCGCCCGGCTGCTGGTCGCGGGCGACCCGGTCGAGCCGGTCGACGCCTACCGGTCGGCGGCCGGCGACCGGGCGGAGTGGCGGCTCGGGTATCTCTCCGAGGCCGAGGTCGACCGAGCGCTCGGCGACTCCACGGTCGCAGTCTTTCCGTACCGGGCCGAGCTCGACCAGTCGGGCGCCCTCATGCGCGCGCTCGGCGCCGGCGTCCCCGCCGTGGTCTACGACGTGGGTGGGCTCGGCGAGCCGGTGCGCGCCTTCGGCGCAGGCCTCGTCGTGCCGCCCGGCGACCCCGACGCGCTGGCGGCGGCGATCGACGGTCTCCTCTCCGACTCGGACGCGCTCGCGGAGGCACGAACCGGCGCTGCGCGGGCGCGCGACGAGCTCACCTGGACCGCCTCGGCGGAGGCCCATCTCGCCCTTTATCGGGAGGTCCTCTGAACGCCGGCGGTGAGCCAATCGACCCATTGAAAAGAGCCGACGAGCCTGCGATCCTGAAGCCGTGAGCCGGGGTCTGCTCTTCTTCGCGATCGTGTCGATGATCGTCCTCGAGATCCAGCATCTGCGCTGGATCTGGTGGGAGTACTGGGACTGCAAGTCGTGCGGGACGAAGAACAAGGACTGCGCGTGCGAGCGGTTCCGCTGGCAGCTCTGGCTCTGACGTAACAGACTGCGCTCCGTGCAGATCGAGGACTACGGTCTGGTCGGCGACCTCCAGACCGCGGCGCTGATCTCGCGGGCAGGCTCGATCGACTGGCTGTGCCTCCCTCGCTTCGACTCCGGAGCGTGCTTCGCGGCGCTGCTCGGCCACTCGAAGCACGGTCGTTGGCTACTCGCACCGACAGCCGAGCAGACCGGCTCGAGCCGCCGGTATCGGCCGGACACCCTTGTCCTCGAGACGGACTTCGAGGTCGAAGGCGGAGCCGTGCGGGTGATCGACTTCATGCCGCCGCGAGCAGAGAACCCTGTCGTCGTGCGCATCGTCGAGGGCCTGAGGGGCGAGGTCGAAGTTGGGACCGAGCTCGTGATCCGATTCGGCTACGGCAAGGTCGTGCCGTGGGTTCGTCGGATCGACGACGCGCTCTTCGCGATCGCCGGCCCGGACGCACTACTCATCGATACTCCCGCCGACCTGCGCGGCGAGAACCTGACCACGGTCGGAGAGTTCGTGGTCTTCGAGGGCGACCGCGTGCCGTTCACGATGACGTGGTTCCAGTCGCACCTCGACCCGCCCGAACCGGTCGATGCCGAGGAGGCTTTGGGGGCGACCGAAGCCTTCTGGCGCGAGTGGGCCGACCGCTGCACGGACACGGGCGAGTGGCACGAGGTGGTCCACTCGTCGCTCCTGGTCCTGAAGGCGCTCAGCTACGCCCCCACGGGCGGCCTGGTCGCGGCGCCGACGACATCGCTTCCAGAGTGGCCCGGGAGCGTGCGCAACTGGGACTACCGCTTCTGCTGGCTCCGCGACGCGACGCTGGCGCTGATCGCGCTCATCGACTCCGGCTACCTGGACGAGGCGAGCGCATGGCGCGACTGGCTGCTCCGCGCGGTCGCGGGCGACCCGTCCGACCTCCAGATCATGTACGGCGTCGCGGGTGAGCGCCGCCTGGCCGAGTACGAGGCCGACTGGCTGCCCGGTTTCGAGGACTCGCGGCCGGTACGCGTCGGAAACGCCGCGTCGGAACAGCTACAGCTCGACGTCTACGGCGAGGTGATCGACGCGTTCTACACCGCTCGCCTGCACGGCCTGCCCGCCTCGCCCGAAGCCTGGGCGCTCTCGCGCAAGCACCTGGAGTTCCTGGAGACCGGCTGGCGGGAACCCGACGCCGGGATCTGGGAGGTGCGCGGGCCGTACCGGCACTTCACGCATTCGAAGGTGATGTGCTGGGTGGCATTCGACCGGGCCGTTCGCACGGTCGAGGAGTGGGGCAACGAGGGTCCGGTCGAGCGGTGGACACAGCTTCGCGACGAGATCCACGCGGACGTCTGCGCGAACGGCTACGACCACGAGGTCGGCGCATTCGTGCAGTCGTACGGCTCGCAGCGGCTCGACGCCAGTCTCCTGCTGATCCCACTGCTGGGCTTTCTCCCGGCGGAGGATGACCGCGTGCGGAGCACCGTCGAGGTGATCGGTCGGGAGCTCTCGTGCGACGGCCTGATCGCGCGCTACCAGGCGGACGGGGAGAACGTCGATGTCGACGGGTTGCCGCCCGGCGAGGGTGTCTTCCTGCCGTGCACGTTCTGGTACGCGGCCGACCTCGCGCTGCTCGGCCGAGTCGACGAGGCCCATGCGCTCTACGAGCGCCTACTCGCGTTGCGGAACGACCTGGGCCTACTCTCGGAGGAGTACGACCCGGCCGCGGGGCGGATGCTCGGGAACTTCCCGCAGGCGTTCACGCACCTGACGCTGGTCGCCTGCGCACACGTGTTGGCGCGCGGAACGAAGCTCCGGGCAGAGGCCTAGCGATGCCCGAAGTGGTGTGCTCGCGGCAGTGCCGCCTGGACCTCCGTTAGCCCTGCGGCCTCACGGGCCAGCGGGCCCAGCGTTTCGAGCCCGGCGACGAGCACGTTCAAGTTCCGCCCCGAGCGCTCCAGCCGCCCGCGGGCGAGGAGGAGCGGCTCTCCTCTGACCAGCGGGCGGTAGCGCTCGTAGACCGCCGGCGGGACGATGAGGTTCACCTGGCCGACCTCGTCCTCGAGGAGCATGAAGACGACCCCGTTGGCGGTCGCCGGCCGCTGGCGCGCGATCGCCATGCCCGCGACGGCGACCTCGCTCCGGTCCGGTAGCCTCGACAGTTCGCCGGTGCCGACCGTGCCGGCGGGCAGGTGCTGGCGGAGCAGCTCGAGCGGGTGCGGGCCGACGGAGAGGCTGGTCATCCCGTAGTCGGCAAGCATCCGCTCCCAGTCGGTCTGTGGCGGGAGCTCCGGAACGGGGGCAGTCGGTTCCAAAGGGAGTGCAAGCTGGACGACGCCGCGGGAGACCGTCTGCGGACGTGCAACGACACCCGCCCGCCACAGCAGCTCGCGCCGCGGACCGAAGCGGTCGCATGCTCCCGACGCGACGAGCGCCTCCAGTGCACCGCGACTCACCGGTGCCCTCCGGGCGAGGTCGGCGACGTCGGCGTACGGCTGTCCGGCGGCGATCCCCTCCGCCTCCTCCTCACCGACCGAGCGCACGTAGCCGAGCCCGACCCTGACCGCACCGTCCTGGTTCGAGCACTTCGCAGCGCTGAGGTTGACGTCGGGCGGGAGCACCTCCACCCCACGCCGCTGTCCGTCCCGGACGAGGCTGGCGGGCGGGTAGAAGCCCATCGGCTGGGCGTTCAGCAAGGCGCAGAGGAACTCGGCCGGGTAGTGGTGGCGGAGCCAGGCGGACTGGTACGCGAGCAGCGCGAACGCGGCCGAGTGCGACTTCGGGAAGCCGAACCCGGAGAAGCCGGCGAGCTTGTCGTAGATCAGGTTGGCGAGCTCGGCGTCCACCCCCTGCGCCAGCGCACCGGCGACGAAGTGTGAGCGCAGCGCCTCGATCGCCTCCTCGCTTCGCTTCCGGCTCATCGCCCGGCGCAGCCCTTCGGCCTCGCCGACCGTGAACCCGGCGAGTGCCATCGCAACCTCGAGCACCTGGTCCTGGAAGACGACGACGCCGAGCGTCTCGCGAAGCGGCTCCGCCAGCGACGGGTGGTCGACCGGTGGGACGAACGAGGGGTCCTCGCGGAGCTTCTGGCGGCGCTCGATGTACGGGTGGACAGCCCCACCCTGAATCGGCCCCGGCCGGACGAGCGCGACCTGGATCGTCAGGTCGTCGAGGTTCTCCGGGCGCGTACGCAGCAGGCTCTGCATCTGCGCTCGGCTCTCGATCTGGAAGTCGCCGATCGTGTCGGCGCGCTGGATCTCCGCGTAGACCTTCTGATCGTCGAGCGGAATCCGGGAGAGGTCGATCGTCGTCCCGCGCAGGCGGGCGATCTGGTCGACGCAATCCTCGACGGCGGAGAGCATCCCGAGACCGAGGAGGTCGATCTTCAGGAAGCCTGCGTCAGCGCACGAGTCCTTATCCCATTGGCAGATCTGGCGACCCTCCATCGCCGCCGGCTGCACTGGGACGAGCTCGACCAGCGGCCGGCTGGAGATCACCATCCCGCCTGGGTGCTGAGAGATGTGCCGCGGCAGCCCGGCGATCTCGTGCGCCAGCATGCCGAGTGCCCGCCAGCGGGCAGAGGCGTGTTCACCGGGCAGCCGCTCGACCTCCTCGGCGACGCGGTGCGGGTTCCCTTCGGTCACGCGCGCGAGCCGCTCCAGCTCTGCAGCGGGCAGCCCGAGCGCCTTGCCGAGGTCGCGGATCGCCCCGCGCGAGTGGTAGGTCGAGAAGGCGGCGACGAGCGCGGCGTGCTCGTGGCCGTACCGCTCCGTGACGCGGACGATTAGCTTCTCGCGGATGTCCCGCGGGAAGTCGAGGTCGATGTCCGGTGCCGAGACCAGCTCCCGGTTGAGGAAGCGGCCGAGCGAGAGGTCGGCCTCGACCGGGTCGACGTGGGAGAGGCCGGTCAGGTAGCAGACGATCGAGCCGACCGAGCTGCCGCGCCCGCGTCCGGGCGGAAGCGCATGGCGGGGGGAATCGGGCCCGCGCACCTCGACGGCGACCTCGCGGGCGAGCTCGAGCACCTCCCAGTGGAGGAGGAAGAACCCCGAGAGCCGTAGCTCCGAGATGAGAGCGAGCTCGTCTCGCAATCGCGCTTTCGCGCGATTGCGATAGCGCGAGTTTCGGTAGCGGTCCTCGAAGGCCCGGAGGCAGACGTCGCGCAGCTGCCCGTCGGGGGTCTCGAAGCCGTCCGAGAAGTCGGGGTAGCGGTAGCCGAGCTCCTCGGTCAGGTCGAAGGTGAGGCGGGCGGCGACCTCGGCCGTTCGCAGCACTGCGTCCCGGTCGCCGGGGAACCGGTCGATCATCTCCTCGGGCGGGAGCAAGACCGACTCATGGTTGCCCCGCCGCTCCTGCTCACAGCCGTCCAGCGACGTGCAGCAGCGGATCGCGACGAGCGCGTCCTGAAGGGCGCTCCGCCGCTCGTGGTGGGCGTGGACGTCGCCGGTGGCGACCGTGGCGACCCCGAGGTCGCGGGCGAGCTCGCGGAGGGCGGCATTCCGCCGGGCGTCGCCGCGCTCGTACGGGCGCTGGAGCTCGACGTAGAAGCGATCAGCGCCGAACGCCGCCGCGACGAGGGCGACATCGTTGGGACTAGTGACCCCGAGCCCGTGGCGCGCGCAGCCCGACATGCAGACGAGTCCTTCGTTTTGCTCCAGCAGCGACTCGAGCGGCAGCTCGGGCGGGAGCGGATCGGCACCTTCTTTCGGGCGGGTCCCGGCGTGCGCCTCGGTGAGCAGCCGGCACAGGTTTGCGTAGCCCTTCGGCGTCTCGACGAGCAGGGTGACGTGGGCTCCTCCTTCCAGGCTGAGCTCCGCGCCGGTGATCGGCCGGACGCCGAACGCCTTCGCCGCGTGCGCGAACTCGAGCGAACCGCAGACGCCGTCGTGGTCGGTGAGCGCCAGGGTGTCGTAGCCGAGGTCGGCTGCACGGGCTGCGAGCTCCTCGGGCTGCGAGGCACCGTCGAGGAATGAATACGCTGAGTGGCAGTGGAGCTCGACGTAGCTCATCTCCTAAACCCGGCAGACGGCGAGGGCGAGGCGATCACCGACACTCCCTCCCGCGAATTGCGAATCGTCTGCGAGCACGAGTGGCTGAACGTGACCTGGACGCGTCACGTGGCCGGGGAACGCGGTGCGGAGCCGCATGTCCACCTCCACCACGTCGACACGTTCTACGTGCTCGCCGGCCAGATGACCCTGCAGGTCGGGCCGGAGTTGGAGCGCCTGACCGCCGGCGCCGGCACGCTGGTGATGATCCCTCCGAACGTCGTCCACGGCTTCGCCAACGACGGCCCGGAAGAGGTGCGCTTCCTGAACTTCCACGCGCCCGGATCCGACTTTGCCGACTACCTGCGTGGGCGCCGAGACGACTTCGACCAGCACCCTCCTCCTGCCGACGGAGGCGGGCCGCTCGCGGACACGATCGTCACGCCGCCAGAAGGGGGAGAGCGGTTCCGGCGCGAGGATCGGACGATCACGATTCTCGGCGCGCTGCCACAGATCTCCGCGCTGCGGATCGAGGTCGACCCCGAGTGGCCGGGAATCCCCGCCCACGATCACACGGATCAGGTCGACACATTTTTCGTGCTCGACGGCGAAGCAGGCCTCGTACGTGGCGAGGAGGTGGTGCAAGCTGCCGCCGGCTCGTTCTACGCCGCACCACCGAGGGTTCGCCACGGCCTCGCCAACGACGGTCGCCGCGTCGCCCTCCTCAACGTCCACGGCCCTGATGCCGGGTTCGCCGCCGGGGTCCGCAGCCAGTAAGCGCACTACTTGAACGTCCAGTGCTCGGGATGGGCGCGGATCGCCGCCCGCGCGAAGACGATCCGCCCGATCGCATGGACGTGGAAGGCGACCTCGCCGAGATCAGACGGGTGTGCCTGGGGCAGCTCCTTGAACCGCAGATAGACGCGGCCCGCGAGCTTCGCCACCTCGATCTCGTCGGGCGTCAGCCCGTCGACGTCCATGTCCGCCAGCTCGGCCATTCACGCTCCTCTCTGCGAGAACCACCCGCCTTGCTCCTGGTCACGGAAGACGACGACGTTCTGGCCGCTCTCGAGCACGACCTCGAAGTAGCGGCGGCTGACCGGCTCCTCGGTCCACCAGCGATCGAGCACCCGCCACTCCTCCCGAATCGCCGCTACCGGCTGGCGGTTCACCCGGTCCGGCGAGCCGTCGAAGCGCTCCTCGACGAGAGCGGGCTGGGGCTCGTTGAGCCGTGCCAGCACGGATCAGGGCTCGTTCAGTCGCGGGGCACGAGCAGCGCGCGCTGCTCGGGGATCCGCGACCACGGCGCGACCTCGACGACGGTTGCGACCGCTCCGGCTCCGGCGCGTGCGCGCACCTGGCGCAGGCCATCCCGGAGGCGGGTCTCGAGCTCTTCTCCTTCGGGACGGACGAGCGCCAGCTGGCGACCTTCGGACTCGGAGAGCGTGAGGAGCTCGACGCCGAGCGACAAAACGGGCGCGGGGAGCTCTACGAGCTTCGGCCCGAGCGCCGCCCGTAGGACTCCCCGCTCCCCGCTCGACTCGCGGAGCGTCACGGTGCGACGCCACGAGCCTCCGCCGACGAGCCGCGCGGAAAGCGCGACCTTGCGGATCTCGCGCCCGCCGCGCTCGGGGCGGGCGAGGATCCGGTCGAGCAGTGCCGTCAATGCGCGCCGAAGGGTCAGCTCGTTGGCGACCGCTTCGGGGAACTCGAGCCGCTCGACAAGGTCGGTTGCCGGCGGGCGCGCGGTTACCTTGGCAGAGTCCTCGTTCCTCGCCAGGCTCCAGGCGCGCCGGCCGTCCGGCCCCAGTCGTTCGGCGACGGCGCTGCCCGGTAGCCCGGCAAGCTGTCCGATCTTCTTCACCCCGAGGGCGTCACAGTCGTCCCGCAGTTTGTCGTCGACAGGCAACAGCGAGAGCGGGAGCGGCGCGAGGAACTCGGTCGAGCGGCCGTCGTCGACGACCACCGCCTGACCCGGCCGAGCGATCGCGGCCGCGGCGAGGGCGGCGAAGCGCCGGTCGGCTGCGCCGGCGGAGGCGTTCCAGGAGGCTCCGGCTGCGGCGAGCGCCCGCTTGAGCGCGGGCTTGACGCCGCCGTAGAGCCGCTCCACGCCGCGCGTGTCGAAGTAGAGGCAGCCGGGCTCGACCGGCTCGATCGCGAAGCCGCTGTCCTCCAGCCGCTTGAGGATTCCCTCCCACGCCTGCTCGACCCCATGAGGATCGCGCTCGATGAGCGCGATCGATGGACAGAGCGCGAGCGCCTCCCCCAGCCGCATCCCCGGCCGGACGCCGGCCGCCTCGGCCGCCGCGGTGACAGGGCCGAGCAGCGGCTCGGTCCCTGGCTCAGGCGCGAGCGCGGCCGGGCGGAGCCCGACTCGAGGACGGCTGTGGAGCGCAGCTTGGAGCTCGAACCCGGGGATGAGGATGCAGGCGATCATCCGAACACATGTTCTACACGAACACGCGTTCGCCTGTCAAGTTGTCTATTCGCGGGGGCCGAGCACGACTTCGTGGTGGGTGACGCGCTCGTCGAAGCCGCGGAGAGCCCGCCGCGCCGCGTCCGGGACGACCGCGGTCTCGTAGTCGTCGCCGGCGAACGCGCGGATCGCATCGAGTGACTCCCAGAGGGTCAACACGGTGAAGTCGACCCGATCGCCGGAATCGCGACGGAGCAGGTAGCCGTCCACGTAACCGTCGATGGTGCGCAACTCCGGAAACGTCTCCTCACGGAGATGCTCTTGGTACCGGGGAGCGTCGCCGACCGTCGTCCATCCGTGCCAGAGCCGTCCGATCATGTCCGTCAGGGATTAGATAACCAAAGTCGGGGCAACGCTCCGGAGATGCCTCTCTCGAGAAGGGTCGCACGCTTCAACGAGCGGGTGACGAACCACCTGACCCGGCCGCTCGCCCCGCACGCGCCCGGCTTCGGCGTCGTCGTCCACACCGGGCGGACATCCGGTCGCGTGTATCGGACGCCGGTCAACGTGTTCGTTCGCAACGGCGGCTTCGCCGTCGCGCTCACCTACGGCCGGCAGGCGGAGTGGGTCAAGAATGTGCTGGCCGCCGGAGGCTGCGAGCTCGTGACTCGTGGCCGCCGACACCGCCTCGCCGATCCGGAGATCGTCCACGACGACGAGCTGGCGCCGGTGCCGCCGTCCGTCCGTCCTGTGTTGCGCCTGATCGGTGTGGCCGATTTCCTCCTGCTCCGGGATTCGCAGCGGCCCGGGAGCCAAGTCGGGTAGCCTCGTTCATCGATGGGAGAGCACCTCACCCGTGATCAGCACGCCCAGCTCGAAGCGGAGCTCGCCGAGCTCGAGGGGCCGCGGCGGAAGGAGGTCGTCGAGGCGATCGCGGTCGCGCGCGGGCACGGCGACCTGTCCGAGAACTTCGAGTATCACGCGGCGAAGAACGAGCAGGGCCTGCTCGAGCGCAAGATCGCGATCCTGCGCGCCCGGCTCGAGGACGCCGAGATCGTCGAGGGCGGCGACCCGGACGTGGTCGCGGTCGGCTCGCGGGTCGTGGTCAAGGACGAGACCGGCAGCAGGATGGAGGTCGAGATCTCCAGCCTCGGCGGCAACGGGACGACCTCCCCCTCCTCCCCGCTCGGCGCCGCGCTGCTCGGGAAGCGCGTCGGCGAGACGGTCGACGTCCAGGCGCCGAAGAGCACCTGGCAGGCGACGATCGTGGAGATCGCCGCCGCGACCGCGGGCTCGAGCTAGATCCGCTCGAGCTCGGCGACCGTCCGCTCGTTGCGGACATTTCCCGTGTTCAAGGTCGTCTTCGGCTCGATCAGCACGACGTGAGTCTCGCCTTCGGCGACCGGCCGGTGCTCCACGCCCTTCGGCACGACCAGCAGCTCGCCGGGCTCGAGGAAGACCTCGCCGTCCCGCAGTTCCATCCGCAGCCGCCCGGAGACGACCCAGAAGAGCTCGTCCTCGTCGTCGTGGTGGTGCCAGACGAAATCGCCTTCGAGCTTGACGACCTTGACGTAGGTGTCGTTCAGCTCGGCGACGATCTTCGGGCTCCAGGGTTCGTCGAAGAGCGAGAACTTCTCCGCCAGGTTGACTTTTTCGACCATTGCCCGATCGTACGTGTCCGGTGCCACGCACCGGACGTGTCCACGGCGAACGTGTCAGATCCCGCCGGCGTAGCCGTCCTTACGCGGGTCTGACCCTCCGACCAGCGCCTCGCCGACGACGAGAATCGCCTGCCCGCCGCCGAAGCACGACGCGTCCGTCTCGCGGACGGTCGTGTAGCCGAGCCGCTGGAGATCCGCCTCGTGCTCCCAAAGGCCCTCTTCCAGCCGCACGCAGTCGCGCTCGACCCGGAAGCGCGGGCGGTCGAGGGCGGCCTGCGGGTCGAGGCCGTCGTCGACGATCGCGGACACGACCTGGGCGTGCGCCTGGGCCTGGATGAAGCCGCCCATGACACCGAACGGGCCCAGCAGCTCACCGTCGCGCAGGAGCATCCCCGGGATGATCGTGTGGTAGGGGCGCCTTCCCGGCTCCACCGCCCCACCGACCGCGAAGCACGCGCCGCGGTTGTGGAGCACGACGCCCGTCCCGGGGGCGACGACGCCGGAGCCGAATGCGTCGTAGAGGCTCTGGATGAAGGACACGGCCATGCGGTCGCCGTCGACCACGCAGAGGTACACCGTTCCGCCCCGCGGTTCGCTCACCGCCGGTGCGCGTCCCCGCCGGGCCTCGAGGTACGCCGGCGAGAACAGCTCGGTGACGTCGGCGCCGTCCCGCACGCGTGCGAGCGCGTCCTCGAGCGCCAGCTGGACGCAGCGGATCTTCGCCGCCAGCCCAGGCGACGATCGTTCGAGCAGCCCGAGCGCCTCGAGCGCGCACACGCCTTGCGTCGGCGGCGGCAGCTCGCAGACCTCGACGCCCTTGTACTCCAGGCGCAGCGGGTCGACCCACCGCGGCTCGTACGACGCGAGATCTTCCTGCTCGAGCCACGACGCCGAGCAGATCGCGTCCGCCACTTCCCCGGAGTAGAACGCGGAGGGCCCTTCGTCGGCGATCCGCCGGAGCGTGACGCCGAGCTCGGGCTGGTAGAAGACGTCTCCCACGGACGGCGGAGGCCCCAACGGCCCGCCGTTCCTCCGCCACGACTCGGCCGTCCGCGCGGCGACCGCGAAGCCACCCTCGGCGGCGTCGATCGCGTCGGCGAGGCAGGCGGCCAATCCGAGGCGCCCGTGGCGTTCTGCGAACGCCGCCCAGCCGGCGACCGCGCCCGGGACGGTCACCGACCGCGGTCCCGTCTCCTCGACCGGCGCCAGCGGGTCGGCGCCGAGCGGCGCGGGCCCGGCGGCGTCGAGCCCTTCGAGCCGGCCGTCGACCCAGACCTGCGCGAAGCAGTCCCCGCCGATTCCGGTCGACATCGGTTCCGTCACGCAGAGCACGGCCGTCGCCGCCAGGGCCGCGTCGGCCGCGTTGCCTCCCCGCTCGAGCATCCGCAACCCGGCGCGCGTCGCGAGCGGCTGGCTGGTCGCCACCATCCCTCCGGCGGCGACCGCGGGCGGGCGACCGAACGCGAACCGGTAGCTCACGCGACGATCTCGGCCGCCGGCCCGGTCACGCCCGCGAGCCGAGGGACGACCGGCAGGACGCTCTCGCGCGAGCAGAACAGGATGTCCTCTTCGAGCCCGGCCGGCCCGTAGGTGCGCGCCAGCAGGGCGGAATGCGCATCGGGGAACGATCCGGCGACCAGTTCGGCCGCGATCGCCGCGTCGCTGCGCTCTGCGTGGAGCAACGCCACGATCCGCCCCGCGCAGTAGGCGTCGTCGAGCGCGAACGCGCCCTTGAACCCGGCACAGAAGACGGCCACATCCTCCCCACGCGTGCGCACCTCGTCCGTGATCGCGGTCAGGTTGAGCAGCGAGCCGAGCAGGACGACCCCGCACCGTTCGGCCGCCCGGAGGATCGTCCGCGTCCCGTTCGTAGTCGAGAGGATCAGCGTGTCGGCCCGCGGCTCCAGGAACTCCCGCGGCGAAGCCCCGACGTCGAACCCCTCGATCCGCTTCGCCTCGCGCTCGCCGCCGACCAGCGAACCCTCGATCTCTCCGCGCAGACGCCGGGCATCCTCGATCTCCGCGCAGCAGAAGACGCGCCGGTAGCCGGACGAGAGCGCCTGCGCGATCGTCGACGTTGCCCGCAGGACGTCGACCACGACGCCGACCGGCGCGGCGGCCTCTTCGTCGGGCGTGAATGCGACATGGACGCGCATGGAGACCGTACGCTAGCTTCGACGTGGCGACCTGCTATCGCCATCCCGACCGGGAGACGGGGTTGTCGTGCTCCGAGTGCGGCCGCCCGATCTGCACCGACTGCGTGACCTTCGCGCCGGTCGGCCTCCGCTGCCCGGACCACGCCGCCTCCGGCGGAAACCCGCACGGTGTCCAGCATCGGGCTCAACGTGTCGTCCGCCGGACGACCCGCGTCGGGCCGACCGACGCCATCATCACGAAGATCCTCGTCGCCGCGAACGTCATCGTCTACCTGATCACGGTCGCGCAGGGCGCGGGCCTCAACGATCCGGGGGGCTCGCTGTTCTCGAAGTGGGCGCTCTACGGTCCCCTGGTCGACCGCGGCGACTGGTGGCGGCTGATCACGTCGGCATTCCTGCACGCCAGCGTGCTGCACATCGTGTTCAACATGCTCGCGCTGTGGTGGCTCGGCTCTCCCGTCGAGCTCGCGCTCGGCCGGGCGCGTTACCTCGGGCTCTACGTCGTGTCCGGCCTGGCCGGCTCGGCTGGTGCGCTGATCGCCGATCCGCACTCGGTCACCGTGGGCGCCTCGGGGGCGATCTTCGGCCTCCTCGGCGCGGGCCTGATCCTCGAGTGGCAGGCGACCGGCTCGCTCGCCGGCAACTACCTGATGCTGATCGTGATCAACCTGGCGATCAGCTTCGCCGTCCCGGGCATCTCGTACGGCGGCCACATCGGCGGGCTGGTCGGCGGGATCGTCACGACGCTGGCGTTCACGCGCGGCGGCCGGCAGCGGACTGCCTTTGCAGGGATCGGACCGACGGCGATCGTCACGCTTCTCGCCGTCGGCGGGTTGAGCATCCTGATCGCGTACTGGAAAGTCCGCGGGCTGGCCTGACGATGGGCACAGAGAGGGACTGGTCTTCTCTGTAGACCTGTCCCCGGTTCCGTTGTAGCCTGCGGCGAATGCGCAGGGTCGCCGCCGTCGCTGCCCTCGCGCTCGTCGTCGTCTCGACCGGGGCGGCCGCGGGCCCGAAGGCCCTGCTCGGAATCACGGGCAACGTCGCCCACTTCAAGAACCTGACCGGCCAGAGCTCGGCCGTCCACCAGGCGTTCCTCGGCTGGGGGCAGGGGCAGAGCTACGGCTCGCCCTTCAAGGATCTGCTGACGATGTTCGGCCCGGTGCCGATGTTCCACCTCGGTACGGCGGCGAGGCCGCCGAGCAAGAGCGAGGCGATCACCCCGGCGTCGATCGCAGCCGGGCTGGGCGACTCGTATCTCTTTGCTCTGAACGCCGCGATCGGCGAGTTCGGCAAGCTCGTCTACGTCCGGCCGATGGCCGAGATGAACAACCCGATCAACCTCTACTCGTACGAGCGCAAGCACGACGCCGCGCACTCGCCGCCCGCCTACCAGAGCGCCTTCTGCCGGATCTTCATCATCCTCCACGGCGGCCCGAAGGCCCAGGTCAACGCCCGCCTCCGCGCCCAGGGCCTCCGGCCGGTCGACCGGGACCTCGTCATGAACCCGTACCCGAGCCGGCTGCGCGTGATCTGGAACCCGCTCGCCGGGATCGAGCACGGCGCGAACCCGGCAGCCCGCTACTACCCCGGCGACGGCTGCACGGACATGATCGGAAACGACATGTTCTCCTCGGCGCCCGGCGGCGGCTCGTTCGAGGAGAACCAGGCGCTCTACGACGCCCACAAGAGGAAGCCGTACTCCCTGCCCGAGTGGGGTCTCCAGGGTGTGGACGATCCGCTGTTCGTCGAGCGGATCTGCGACTTCGTCAAGACCCACCGGCGCACGCAGATGGCCGCGTACTACGAGAGCAGGCCCGGCTCGATCTACGACCTCGGCAGCAAGCCCCATGCCAAGGCGATCTATCGGGGCTGCGTCACCCCGATCGGCGCGCCCCCGCCGGCTTAGCCTGCGAGCGCCGACGGGCGAAGCCCGCCGCCGCCGCAAAAGACGGGCAGTCTAGCCGCCGGCGACCGCAGGCACGACACCCTCCTCGCTGAGCGCCGCCTGCGCCGCCGCCAACCGCGCAAGCGGAACGCGGAACGGCGAGCAGGAGACGTAGTCGAGCCCGATCCGGTGGCAGAAGGCGACCGACCGCGGCTCGCCGCCGTGCTCGCCGCAGATCCCGAGCTTCAGGTCCTCCTTCACGGAACGGCTGCGCTCGACCGCGATCCGCATCAGGTCGCCGACGCCCTCCTCGTCGAGGACCTCGAACGGGTTCCGCTCGAGCACGCCGTCCTCGAGGTAGCGCGTGAGGAACTTGCCCTCGGCGTCGTCGCGGGAGAAGCCGAGCGCCGTCTGGGTCAGGTCGTTGGTGCCGAAGGAGCAGAAGTCGGCGACCTCGGCGATCTCGTCCGCGCGGATGCAGGCCCGCGGCAGCTCGATCATCGTCCCGACCAGGTAGTCGAACGAGCCCTCGCCGTCTGCCACCGACACGGTCAGATCACGGAGACGCCGGAGTTCCTCCCGGAAGCTGACGAGCGGGTGCATGATCTCGACCAGCGGCGCCTCGTCGGTCCGGTCGCGGACGGCGATCGCCGCCCGGGCGATCGCCCGCACCTGCATCTCGTAGATCTCCGGATACATCAGCCCGAGCCGGCACCCACGCGAGCCGAGCATCGGGTTCGCCTCCTGGAGCGCCCGGATCCGGGCCCGCATGCGTTCGTCGGTCGCCTCGTCGAGCGAGGGTAGGAACTCGTGCAGCGGCGGGTCGAGCAGCCGGATCGTCACCGGCAACCCGGCCATCGCCTCGAAGATCCCCTCGAAGTCGCCCTGCTGGTGCGGGAGCAGCCGGTCGAGCGCAGCGCGGCGCTCCTCCTCGCTCGACGCCATGATCATCTCCCGGACGATCGGCAGCCGCTCGTCGCCGAAGAACATGTGCTCGGTACGGCAGAGCCCGATCCCCTGGGCGCCGAACTCACGCGCCTTGGCCGCGTCCTCGGGGTTGTCGGCGTTCGCCCGCACGCGGAGACGCCGTAGCCCGTCGGTCCAGTCGAGGATCGTCTGGAAGTCCTCGTTGATCTGCGGCGGGACGAGCTCGACCTCACCGATGACGACGTTGCCGGTGCCGCCGTCGATCGTGATCACGTCTCCCTCGCTCAGCTCGTGCTCGCCGATCGTTGCCGTCTTCGCCGCCGTGTCCAGCGAAAGCCCGTCGCAGCCGGCCACGCACGGCTTCCCCATCCCGCGTGCGACGACCGCCGCGTGCGACGTCATCCCGCCGTGGGCGGTGAGGATGCCCTGCGCGAAGATCATCCCGTTGATGTCGTCCGGGGTCGTCTCCCAGCGGACGAGGATCACAGGCTCCCCCGCCCGGCCGCGGTCCTCGGCGGTGTCGGCGTCGAAGACGATCGCGCCGACCGCCGCCCCCGGAGACGCGTTCAGCCCCTTGGCGGCGACGTCCAGCGACGCGCTCGGATCGAGCATCGGGTGCAGGAGCTGGTCGAGCTGGGCCGGGTCGATCCTCGCGACCGCCTCCTCACGCGAGATCAGGCCCTCGTCGACCATGTCCACCGCCGTGCGCAGCGCCGCCGCCGCGGTCCGCTTGGCCGTCCGCGTCTGCAGCAGGTACAGCTTGCCCTCCTCGACCGTGAACTCCGTGTCCTGCACGTCCCGGTAGTGCTCCTCGAGCCGCCGGATCGTCTCAACGTACTGCTCGAGCGCCTCCGGCAACACCTCTTCCATCTTCGCCAGCGGCTCCGGTGTGCGGATCCCGGCGACGACGTCCTCGCCCTGCGCGTTGACGAGGAACTCGCCGAAGACGCCGGGCTCGCCGGTCGACGGGTCGCGCGTGAAGGCAACGCCGGTCGCCGAGGTCTCGCCCTTGTTGCCGAACACCATCTGGACGACGTTGACGGCGGTGCCGAGGTCGTCCGGGATGTCGTGGGCGCGCCGGTAGACCTGCGCGCGCGGCGTGTCCCAGGACTGGAACACGGCCTCGACCGCGCGACGCAGCTGCTCGCGCGCGTCCTGTGGGAACGGGTGCCCGGTCTCCGCTTCGTAGATCGCCTTGAACGTCTCGATCAGACCGGCCAGATCGTCGGCGGACAGGTCGACGTCCTGGTCCACCCCCCGCTCGCGCTTCAGCGACGAGAGCTCCTCCTCGAAGCGGTGCCCGTCGATCCCGTCGACTGTCTCCCCGTACATCTGGATCAGCCGGCGGTACGAGTCGCAGGCGAAACGACGGTTCCCGGTCGTCTCCGCCAGCCCCTCGACCGACTCGTCGTCGAGCCCGACGTTCAGGATCGTGTCCATCATCCCCGGCATCGAGACCGCCGCGCCCGACCGGACGGAGACGAGCAACGGATCGGTCTGGTCCCCGAAGCGCCTGCCGGTCTTCTCCTCCAGCGCCTCCACGTGCGCGGCGATCTCGTCGTCGAGCCCGTCCGGGATGCGCCCGCCCTCGCGCATGTAGGCGCGGCACGCCTCGGTCGTGATCGTGAAACCCGCGGGCACGGGGACGCCCAGCTGGGTCATCTCTGCGAGGCCGATCCCCTTCCCGCCGAGGAGCTCGCGCCCGCCCTCGCAGGGCTCGTCGAAGTCGTAGACGAAGCGCACCGAGCCGAGATCTTCTCAAAGTAGTCTTGCCGGATGGCGGAACGGCGTATCGTGGCCGTCGGCGGCGGCGACGTGATCGCGATCTGGAACCGCGTTCTCGACCTGGTCAAGCCGTCTCCGCGAGTGCTCTGGGTGGGGACCGCCTCGGCCGAGAACCTCGAGTACACCCTGAGCGTCTACGACGCGCTCCGCGACCGCGCCGACGTCCGCCGGGTGGACTTCTTCCCGTGGCCACCGCAGAACCTTCGCGAGCTGGTGCTCTCCCAGGACGTGATCGTGGTCGGGGGAGGCAATACCGCGAACATGCTCGCGATCTGGCGCGTCCACGGCTTCGACGCGCTGCTGCGGGAGGCGTGGGAGCAAGGCACGGTGCTGACCGGCTCGAGCGCCGGAATGATCTGCTGGTTCGAAGCGGGCGTGACCGACTCGTTCGGCCCGCAGCTCGAGGGGATGCGCGACGGTCTCGGCTTCCTGCCCGGGAGTGCGTGCCCGCACTACGACGCCGAGGAGCTCCGGCGCCCGGTGTACCGGCAGCTCGTCGCCGACGGCTTCCCCGCCGGCTACGCGGCTGACGACGACGCCGCGATCCTCTTCGTCGACACGGCGCCGGCAGAGGTCTGGTCGCTCCGGGACGGTGCGACCGCCTACCGGGTCGAGCCGGGTCGCGAGACGCCGCTCGAGGCGCGCCTGCTCACCGGCGCCGGCGCGCCTTGAACTCGGCCACCCAGGCCAGCGCGCGCAGCCCGATCCAGATCGGGGTCAGCAGAACGTAGAAGAGGAGGATCCCGATCGCGAGCAGGAACCACCACAGCGTCCAGCGGGCGACGGAGACGGGCGGCTTGGGTTTGGCGCCTGCGGCGCCACGACATCGCCTCGCACCAACCTCGACAGCTTCGCTGTCGGCTTTGTGCTCGGCTTCGTCTCTCATGACGCCCGCACCCGCTTCCGCTCCTCGACCAGCTTGACCACCCGCGAGGCGGTCTCCTCGATCGAGAGCTCGGTGATGTCGAGCACCGGGCAGCCGAGCCGGCGATGGATCGCGTCGGCGTGCTCGAGCTCCTCGTAGATCTCGACCAGCTCCGCGTACGCCTTCGGGTTCGCGCGCATTTGACGTACGCGCTCCTGGCGGATCTCGGCGAGGCGGCCGGCGTCGATCGTCAGGCCGACGATCTTCGCCGGGTCGAGCTCGAACAGCTCTGCGGGCGGCTCGATCCCCTGCACCACCGGGACGTTCGCGGTCTTGTAGCCCATGTAGCCGAGGTACATCGAGAGCGGCGTCTTCGACGTCCGCGAGACCCCGACCAGGACGATGTCCGCTGCAGGCAAGCCGCCGCCCATCCCGTCGTCGAACTTGACCGCGAACTCGATCGCCGCAATCCGGCGGAAGTAGGCCGAGTCGAGCGGATGGCGGACGCCGGGCGCCATCTGCGCAGCCTGGCCCGAAATCTTTGCGATCGCCGTCAGCGGCGGACCGAGGATGTCGCAGTAGTGGAGCTTCGCCCGGCGGCAGAAGTCGCGCATCGCGTCGCGCAGCTCCGGCTTCACGATCGTGTACACGACGACAGCCGGTCGTCCCTTCGCCCGGTCGACGACCAGCCGCAGATCGTCCACCGTCTCGACCCGTGGATGCCGGATCTCCTCGAACGGCTGCTCCGGAAACTGGGCCTCGAGCGCCGCCACGAGCCGCGTTGCGGTCTCGCCGGTGGCGTCGGAGACGATGTGGAGCTCTACCGGCGCGGCGGCCATCTCAGTCTGCTTTCAGGTTGATCGGAGACACTTGTCACATGCGCATTCTGGTCGTGGACGACGAGCGGGCCGTCCGGGAGGCGTTGGAACGGGCCCTCCGGCTCGAAGGCTACGAGGTCGAGCTGGCCTCGGACGGCCAGCAGGCGCTGCTCTCGATCGCGGCGCGGACGGTCGACGCGATCGTGCTGGACATCCTGATGCCGGTGATGGACGGGATCGAGACCTGCCGTGCCCTGCGGCGGATGGGGAACCGGACGCCGGTGCTGATGCTGACCGCACGGCACGAGGTGGACGACCGCGTCGCCGGTCTCGACGCCGGCGCCGACGACTACCTGGTCAAGCCGTTCGCGCTCGAGGAGCTTCTCGCGCGCCTGCGCGCACTTCTACGTCGCACGGTCGGAGACGAGGGCCCGTTGTCGTTCGCCGACTTGACGCTCGACCCGGGCACGCACGAGGTTCGACGCGGCAACCGGGCGATCGAGCTGACTCGGACGGAGTTCCTCCTCCTGGAGCTGTTCATGCGAAACCCGCGACAGGTCCTGACCAGGGACGTGATCTTCGACCGGGTGTGGGGCTACGACTTCGGCCCCTCGTCCAACTCCCTCGAGGTGTACGTGGGCTACCTCCGCCGGAAGACCGAGGCGAACGGCGAGCCGCGCCTGATCCAGACGGTCCGCGGCGTCGGCTACGCCCTTCGAGAACCGTCGGAATGAGCTTCCGCCTGCGCGTAACCCTGCTCGCCGCAGCCGCGGTGGCGGCGGCGATCGCGGGATCCGCTGCAGGCGTCTACGTCGTCGTCCGGCACCAGCTGCTCGGCGAGATCGATTCCAGCCTCGCCGGACGGGCACATGACTTCATCGAGCACCCTCCCCCGGGATTCGACCTCGGCTACGTGCAGCTCGGTCCGCGCCTCGGCGGGCCGCCGACGTATCAGCAGGTGATCGATGCGTCCGGTCGCGGAGCGGCAGTAGATCTGCCGGGCCTCGAGCGGGCGAAGAAGCTCGCCGGGACGGGCGGGAAGCCGTTCTATACGGAAGGAACGGTCGAGGACACGCACGTGCGGGTGTACACGGCGCAGGTCGCCGACGGGTTCGCGATCCAGGTCGCCCGCTCGCTCGCGGAGGTCGACCACACGCTGCACCGGCTCGGTGTCTACATGCTCCTGATCGGGCTCGTCGGGGTCGGGATCGCCGGCGGCCTAGGGCTGGTGGTCGCCACGGCGGCGCTGCGGCCGGTCGAGAACCTGACCTCGGTCGCCGAGGAAGTGACCGCCACGCGAGATCTCTCCCGCCGCATCGACGTCCACAGCCAGGACGAGCTCGGCCGGTTGGCGTCGGCGTTCAACGAGATGCTCGGTGCCCTCGATACTTCAGTGAAGGCACAGCGGCGGCTGGTCGCCGACGCCTCGCACGAGCTGCGCACGCCGCTCGCCAGCGTGCGCACGAACATCGAGGTCCTCGCGGGCGGGAAGGAGCTCCCGGCCGGAGAGCGCGAGAAGCTGCTCGCCGACGTCATCGGCGAGATCGAGGAGCTGAGCGCGCTCGTCGGCGACCTGGTCGAGATCGACCGCGAGCGTCCGGAGGAGATCGAGGACGTCCGCCTGGACGAGCTCGTGAAGAACGCGGTCGCGCGGGCCAAGGCGCGGACGCCCAAGGTGCTCTTCCGGACGCAGCTGCAGGAGTCGGTCGTCCGCGGCGCGCCCGCACAGCTCGACCGGGCGGTCTCGAACCTGCTCGACAACGCGGCGAAATGGAGCAGCTCGGTGGATGTCGGGGTCACGGACTCGGAGGTGACCGTGCGCGACCACGGACCAGGAATCTCCGATGAGGACCTCCCCCATGTCTTCGACCGCTTCTACCGAGCCGCCGACGCCCGGAACTTGCCCGGCTCCGGCCTCGGGCTCGCGATCGTCCGGCAGGTGGCGCAGACGCACGGCGGGGAGGCGTCGGCCGAGAACGCCCCGGACGGCGGAGCGGTGTTCCGCCTGAAGCTGCCCGCGCCGTCCTAGCTACTTGCCGGTTAACGTGTCCGGCTTGGGAGCCGCTAATGCAATGGGCAGTTGTGTCCCCGGGCCGCGCTGGGCGGCGCGCTGCGGCGTCCTCAGTCGCCCCGATAGTTAGCCCACTATCGGGGCTCCCTGCGTCCTTGCATCGCACTCGCCCATCGCACCCCGGGAACGAATACCCACTACGTTAGGGACTCCTATGCCCGACACGGTGACCATGGACAAGATCGTCTCGCTGTGCCGCCGGCGCGGGTTCGTCTTCCCGTCGTCGGAGATCTACGGCGGGCTTGGATCCACCTTCGACTACGGGCACTACGGTGTGCTCGTCAAGAACACCATCCGCCAGAAGTGGCTCGAAGCGATGGTCTACGAGCGGGACGACATCGTGCTGATCGACTCCGCGATCATCCTCCACCCCAGGGTCTGGGAGGCGTCCGGCCACGTCGAGGGCTTCACCGATCCGCTGGTCGACTGCCGCACGTGCAAGCTGCGGTTCCGCGCCGACAAGCTCGAGGACTCGCAGTGCGGGCGGAAGCCGTCCAAGCGGCCGGGCGAGACGCCCGAGTGCGACCTGACCGAGGCACGACGTTTCAACCTGATGTTCCAGACGCACGTCGGGCCGGTCGAGGACTCGGCGTCGGCGGCGTTCCTCCGCCCGGAGACGGCGCAGGGGATCTTCATCAACTTCAAGAACGTGCTCCAGCTCGCACGCCGCCGCCCGCCGTTCGGGATCGCCCAGGTCGGCAAGTCGTTCCGCAACGAGATCACGCCGGGCAACTTCCTGTTCCGGGTGCGCGAGTTCGAGCAGATGGAGATGGAGTACTTCGTGCCGCCCGCCGAGGCGGAGGAGTGGTACCGGTACTGGATCCAGGCGCGGCTCGACTGGTACCTGAAGTACGGCCTCCGGCGGTCGCACCTGCGCGTCCGGGAGCACGGCCCGGAGGAGCGGTCCCACTACTCGCAGGGGACGAGCGACATCGAGTACGACTATCCGATCGGCTGGCAGGAGCTCGAAGGCGTCGCCAACCGCGGCGACTACGACCTCTCCCGCCACACCGAGTTCTCGGGCACCGAGCTCGAGTACGTCGGTCCGGAAGGGACGGAGCGGTACGTCCCGTACGTGATCGAGCCGGCCGTCTCGATCGAACGGATCTTCGTCGCAATGCTCGTCGACGCGTACGACGAGGAGGAGGTCGCCGGCCGCCAGCGGACCGTCCTCCGCCTGCATCCCGCGATCGCACCCGTGAAGGCCGCGGTGCTCCCGTTGATCGCGAAGGACTCCGGCATGGTCGAGAAGGCCCGCGCACTCTACGAGAAGCTGCGCGGCTCGCAGGTCGTCGAGTACGACGAGGGCGGCGCGATCGGACGCCGGTACCGCCGACAGGACGAGATCGGCACGCCGTTCGCCTTCACGATCGACGAGCAGACGCTCGACGACGACACGGTGACGATCCGCGAGCGAGACTCGCTCGCCCAGGAGCGGCTTGCGATCTCCCAGGTCGGCGCACGGCTTGCGGACGAGCTCCGCAGGCCGTGGACGACGACCAAGGGCGATTAGCCCGACCCGAGCGGTCACGTCCGTTCCGGCGGTGTCTCAGGGACAGTCCCTGAACCCCGCCGATAGGAACGACGGCGCCAGTGCAAGATCGCTTGGTTGAGCGGCGGCTCGGTTGTTTCGGCCACGCCCAGAGGACTGTCCCTCGGACGCGTCGGCCCCGGCCGTGTCTCAGGGACAGCCCCTGAATCGGTCGAAAGAGACGAGAGCCGGGGCGCGAGAAGGCTTGTTTGGGCGGCGCACCGGCTGTTTCGGTCGCGGCTGGAGGACTGTCCCTCAGACCCGGTTTGAACGGGCTAGTCGGAAAGGTCGAGGAAGTAGTCGAGCGGAGCGCCGAGGACGACCTCGAGGATGTGGCCGATCACGAAGCCGGCCACGCCGCGCTGCTCGGTCTCCTCGAACGCGCGATCGAACCCGGAGCGGAGCGCGTCCTCGATCGTCGCCCGGTCCCAGCGCACTCGTTTCGTCCCCGCGGCGGGGACGAACGACAGCACGAGCTCCTCGCGCGTCGTGTGCAGCTTGCAGGCGGCGCCGTTCAGGCCGCTGAGCGCAAACCGCTGGATCTCTCCGTCGATGCCGCCGCCCTTGAACGCGGGCTTCGAGGTGCACGGGTCGGCGAGTTTCGGCTTGCCGAAATGGAAGGCTCCGAGCGCGAGCTCGACGACGATCAGCGCCAGGGCGGCGGCGAGCAGGACTGCGATGCGTCTCACGCCGTCCTCCGCAGCCGGAGGGTCGGGATCAGGGCGAGGAGCGCGAAGAGCGCCGCGAGCGCGAACGACGAGCGGAAGCCCCGCGTCAGCGCCGACTCCAGCGTGTTCACGAGCGAGTTCCGTGCGTGCCGGACGTCGTCGTTCGTCCGGGCGCCGGCGTCGTCGAACGGCTTTCCGAGATCGGGGACCTCGCCCTTCTGGGCCGATTGGAGCGCATCGCGCAGAGCGAGCGCGATCGGCACCTTCTTCTGCAGCGGCACGTTCGCGTCGAGGATCGTCTTCGTTCCGCCGAGCAGCGCCCGCTGGCCGGCGTCGTCGAGCGAGCTGGTGAGGAGCGGCGCGACGAGGGCGAGGGCGAGGACGAGCCCGGCATGGCGGGCGGCGACGGTGATCGCCCCGCTGCGGACGAGACCGGAATCCTGGTGCAGCGCCACGCCCGTCAGCACGGGAACGGCGAGACCGAGGCCGAGGCCGCAGAACGCAAGCGCGAGCGCTACCAGCAGGTTCGAGACCCGCGGCAGGAACGCCAGCGCCACCAGCCCGAGCGCGAGCAGGAGCACGCCTCCGGCGACGGCGGTGACCGCCGGCACGCCCCGCGCGAGCGGGCGGGCGGCGATGGTCGCCGCGGGCAGGGCGCTGACCACCAGGGCGCCGACGATCGGCTCGAGCCCCCAGACCGTGATCACGAGCAACACCGCAAGGAAGAGCGCCCCCACCAGGGCCGCGAACACGAGCCCGAGGGCCGTGTCGGCGGCCAGCGCGCCGCGGCCGCGACGTCGCGGCACGTCCGCCGGTAGTGCTCCCGTGCGCCACGTCGCGAGCAGCGCCGCTCCTGCGACCGGCGCCTGGACCACGAAAATCGCCCGCCAGTCGAAAAGCTGCGTCAGGACGCCGCCGAGCACCGGCCCGAGCGCCGCGCCGAGCACCGCCACGCGCGTCCACAATGCGATCCCACGCTCGTTCGATCCGACCAGCCCGCCGAGCAGCGAGATCGACGTCGCCAGCAGGAACGCCGCACCGAGCCCCTGGACGCAGCGGAAGGTGATCAGCGCGGCGAGGTTCCACGAGGCGGCGCACCCAACCGACGCCGCGGTGAACAGGACCAGCCCGATCCTGGCCCAGCGGCGAGGGTCGAGCCGCCGCGAGAGCAGGGCGATCGCGGCCGCGACGACCGCCACGACCAGGTTGTAGGACGTGATCACCCACGAGACACCGACGATCGTCGTGTCGAACGCGCCATACAGGTCGGGGAGCGCGAGGACGACGATCGACGAGTCGGCGAACGCGACCGCCACCGACGCCGCCACGGCGATCGTCAGCAGCCGTCTGTCACGCAGCAGGGGGCCGCTCCATCAGTCGCTCGTTCGGGGGGCCGAAGCCGAAGCGCCGGTAGAGCTCGTGGGCGTCGCGGGTGTGTAGCAGCCAGCGTCGCCGCGCGTACGGGCCGTTGTCGATCATCTCGCGGACGAGCTCGACGCCGAGCCCGCGGCCGCGGTGCTCGGGCAGGACGTAGACGTCGGCCAGGTACGTCAGCGACGCGTCGTCCGACACCGCGCGGCAGAACCCGACCTGGCGGCCCTCGTGGTACAGGCCGACAACCCGCTGTGCCTCCCGGATGAGCCGCTCGACCGTCTCGCGCGACCGGCCCTCCGCCCAGTACGACTGCGTCAGGAACGCGTGGACCGCATCGACGTCGATCCTGGCGGGATCGTCGTCCAGCTCGTAGCCGCCGTCCAGCGAACGCCTCATCCCGCTTTCAGGGTCCGCAGCCGGAAGCCGCCGTGCTCCTCGTAGGAGGCGGTGATCGTCGCGAGCACATCTCGAGCCGCACGCTCGGAGAGGCCGGCCGACCAGGCGTCGGCGAGTGGACTGCGCAGGAGTGCTTCCAGTGCGGCGAGCCCCGCCCCCGAGAGGGCGAGCGCCCCGGTACCGCACGTCGCGCAGACTGTCCCGCCCGCCCGCGCCGAGTACGCGACCAACGGGCCTTCGGAGCCGCACTCGGCGCAGCTGCCGAGGTGCGGGTGGTAGCCCGCGAGCCAGAGGAGCTTGAGCTGAAAGGCCAGCCCCAGCGGGTCGAGATCCGGTCGGAGCCCACGCGGGGCCGAGTCGAGGAGGTCGAGGAACCGCGTGAGCGCGGCGAACGCGCGGTCGTTCGCCTCCTGCTCGGTGAACAGCCGGAGCATCGCCTCGGCGCCGACGAGCCCCACCGAGAGCCGGTAGGAATCGCCGCGCGTCGCGCTGTGCGGGCGGATCAGCTCGACGCCGGTGACCGTATGGAGCTCCCCGCTGCCCTGGTGGAGCACGAGCTCCACGTGCCCGAGCGGCTCCAGCCGGCCGCCCACCCGCGAGGTCGTCTTTCGGATCCCCTTCGCGATCGCCCCCACCCGGCCGCGGTCGGCCGTGTAGAGGTGCAGGATGCGGTCGGCCTCGGCGTACCGGATCGAGCGGAGCACGACCGCTTCCGTCTTGTAGCTCCGACCCACGCTTCGAGTCTAGTCTGGGGGCCTGCTCACACTTAGAATGCTCGCCTCTGCGTCGGTGTCGGGCTTTGCCCGGCACCGGCTGCGGACTGACACGTCGGGCAGTACCAGGTCCCCCGGCCTCCTGCGCGTGTCTTCGCGATCGGGGTCCCGCAGCGGTCGCATGGTTCCCCCGCACGGCCGTAGACGCGGAACTCGTGTTGCATTCGGCCGCCCGCATACGTGCCGTCGCCGAGATCGGCGCCCTGGCGGCGGATGCCGAGTCGCAGGGCACGGCGGATCCCGTCTCTTAGGCGTGCTACCTCCTCGGCCGACAGCTCGCCGGCCGGCCGCAGCGGATGGATGCGCGCGTGCCAGAGCGACTCGTCGGCGTAGATGTTCCCGAGGCCGGCCACCGTCCGCTGGTCGAGGATCGCCGCCTTGATCGGGGCGCGCCGCCCGCGGAGCCGCTGCGTCAGGAACCCGGTTGTGAACCGGCGGCCGAGGGGCTCCGGGCCGAGCCGGAGCGCCAGGTGCGCCTCCGCCTCTTCGGGCTCGAGCAGGAGCCACGTCCCGAAGCGGCGCAGGTCGCGGTAGGCGATCCGCGTGCCGTCGTCGAGCTCGAGCACGGCGCGTTCATGCGACGCAGGTTCGTAGCGGAAGCCGCCGGTCATGCGGAGGTGGACGAGGAGCACCTGCCCGCCATCGAGTCGGACGACGAGGTACTTGCCGCGTCGCTCGACCGCCTCAACTCGTTCGCCCGACAGCCTGACGGCGGTCCACGCCGGGTCTTCCGGGCGAGTCAGGCGGGGGTCGTCGATCGCGACAGAGACGATCCGCCGGCCCTCGATCCGCGCCGCCAGCCGGCCGCGCTCGGTCTCGACCTCCGGGAGCTCCGGCACTAGCCGATCGTGTCCAGCACGATCCGGCGCGGCCGAGGCGGCTCGGCGCCGATCTCGTAGGCGGCCAGCACTTCGGCCGCCGCCGCCTCGGCGGAAGCGTCGTCCGCTGCGTGCACCTCCGCCAGCACCTCGCCCACCTCGACCTCGTCGCCGCGCTTCTTGCGGCAGACGACGCCGACCGCGTGATCGATCGCGTCCTCCTTCGTGCGCCGGCCGGCTCCGAGGTGAAGAGCGGCGTGCCCGACCGCGATCGCGCCGAGCCGCTGGACGAAGCCGGTTCCCGGCGACGGGACCTCGCGCACGACCGCCGCCCGCGGGAGCACGTCCGAATCCGGATCGCCCCCCTGTGCCCGGACCCAGCGCTCGTACGCAGCCAGCGCCGATCCGTCTGCGACGGCGCGCTCGGCGACCTTCCGGGCGGCGAACTCGTCCACGTCGAGATCGGACAGCGCGAGGAGGTGCGCAACCGATGCCAGCACGAGCTCCGAGAAGTCCTCCGGCCCCTCGCCCTTGATCGTCGCCACCGCCTCGCCGATCTCGAGCGCATTGCCGACCGCCCCGCCGAGCGGCTGGTCCATGTCGGTGAGCATGCAGACCACCCGGCGGTCCGCGCGCGTTCCGAGCTCGATCATCGCCTCGGCGAGCATGCGTGCGTCGTCGATCGTCTTCATGAACGCGCCGTCACCGACCTTCACGTCCAGCACGATCGCGTCGGCTCCGCCGGCGAGCTTCTTGGACATGATGCTCGCCGCGATCAAGGAGATGTTGTCGACGGTCGCGGTCACGTCACGGAGCGCGTAGAGCCGCTTGTCGGCCGGCACCAGGTTGGCGGTCTGCCCGATGATCGCGATCCCGATCTCGCGAACCTGCTCGACGAACTGCTCGATCGTCAGCTCCACGCGGTACCCCGGGATCGCCTCGAGCTTGTCGATCGTGCCGCCGGTATGGCCGAGCCCGCGTCCGCTCATCTTCCCGAACGGGACCCCGCATGCGGCCACGATCGGCCCGACGGCGATCGACGTCTTGTCTCCGACGCCGCCGGTCGAGTGCTTGTCGACCGACCGGCGGCCGAGCGCAGTGCCGAGGTCGATGGTCTCGCCGCTCGCCACCATCGCGTCGGTGAGCGCGAACGTCTCGGCACCGGAGAGACCGCGGAAGTAGACGGCCATCAGGAACGCGGCCAGCTGGTACTCGGGGATCTCGTCGCGCGTGTAGCCCAGGACGAGCTCGTGGATCTCATCGGCCGAGAGCTCGCCGCCGTCGCGCTTCCGCTCGATCAGCTCGGCCGGGCGGATCACGGCTCGCAGACGAAGACGACGACGTGCCGTGAGCAGACGAGCGGCCCGTCGAAGTGCGGCAGGCGATTCGCGAGGTGCGCCGCCATGGGGCTGTGGGTGACGTACCTGTGTGCTGCCTGACGATCTGGGAACGTCACGGTTCCGTGCACGTCTCGGCGCTCGACGATCGTGAAGTGTCGGAGCAATGCCCCTTCGCCGTTCTCTGCACCGAAGCTGTATCGCCGCTCGTAGCCGATGAGATCCCACAACTCACGCTGGCTCTCCACGCTGTTCGTGACGGCTACCAACCGCCCATGCGGCCGCAGCACGCGCCGTAACTCGAGCAACGCCCGGTTGAGGTTGGGGACGTGGTAGAGCATCCAGGCCGCCACGGCGCAGTCGAAGATCCCATCGCGGAACGGCAGGTCCTCAACGTCTCCTACGATCGCCTCCACACCACGCTCCTGTGTGAGTGCGACCATTCGCTCGGACTGGTCGACGCCGATCACGCGGGCATCCAGCTCCCTCGCCATGCGCTCGGCGAGCTCGCCGCGGCCCGGGCCGACCTCGAGAATCAGGGACGGCTCGGCTTCGGCGACCGCCTCGAACGCGACCTGGCGCGGGTCGGGGCCGGTGGCGTTTTGCTGCGCGGCCATTCGTGCGGAAAGCCGTGTCTCGTCGGCGTAGTCGTGCCGGACGAGCGCAGGATCGTTGAGCGCCGTCACTTCTCGACGATCGGCTGGCCCGGCAGCGAGCGACCCGGCGCCTTCCCGCCCAGCCACGCGTTCACGGTTGCGCCGACGTCGGCGAACTCGCCGTCGTGCCGGGCGCCGTTCGCGTTCCGGCCGGCCACGTAGGCGAGCAGCAGTGCGTGCTCGCGCGAGTGGTCCGTGGACGGGGTGGTCGGGTCGCAGCCGTGGTCGGAGGTGACGATCAGCAGGTCGCCGGGACGCAAGGCCTCGAGCAGGTCGGGCAGCCGCCGGTCGAAGTCCTGGAGACACCGGTGGAAGTTGATCGGGTCGTTCCGATGGCCCCACAGCATGTCGGTCTCGACCAGGTTGACGAAGACGAAGCCCTCGTCCAAGGTCTGGAGCAGCTCCTCGGTCTTCGTGATCCCCTCCACATTCGACTTGGTTGCGTGGCTCTCGTCGATGTCCTGATGGGCGAAGATGTCGCCGATCTTCCCGACCCCGTGGACGGCGACGCCCGCCTCGCGGAGCAGCGTCAGGTAGTTCGGCTTTCGGGGCTCGAGCGAGTAGTCGTGCCGGTTCGGCGTCCGCTCGTAGTTCCCCGGCTCGCCGATGAACGGCCGGGCGATCACCCGGCCGACCGCGTGCTTACCGGTCAGGATCTCGCGGGCCGACCGGCAGGCGTCGTAGAGCTCCTCTAGCGGGATCGTCTCCTCATGGGCGGCGATCTGGAACACCGAGTCGGCGGACGTGTAGACGATCCACTTGCCCGTCTCCTGGTGCTCCTCGCCGAGCTCCTGAATGATCTCTGTGCCGCTCGCAGGCTTGTTGCCGAGGACGCCGCGCGCCGTCCGGTGCATGAACGGGTCGATCACGTCGTGCGGGAAGCCGTGCGGATAGGTCGGGAGCGGTTGCGGCGTCACGATCCCCATCAGCTCCCAGTGCCCCAGGGTCGTGTCCTTGCCCTTCGATCGCTCGATCAGCCTCCCGGCGACGGCGGGCGCGCCGGCCTGCGGCGGGCAGCCTTCGAGCTCCTCCACGTTGCCGAGACCGAGCGCCTCGAGGTTGGGCAGGTCCAGTCCGCCGACGGCCCGCGCGACGTTCCCGAGCGTATCGGAGCCTTCGTCTCCGAACTCGGCCGCATCCGGCAGCTCGCCGGCACCGACCGCATCGAGCACGATCACGCACGCTCTGGGCATCGAGCTATTCTAGGAGCCGGGTGCACACCGTCCTCTCCTTCATCGGCCTGGCCGCGTACGTGATCGCCGTGATCGCACTGGCCGCCGGCGTGACCGCGCTCGTCGTCCGGCTCTCGCCGACGAAAGACGTGAGCGCGAGCAAGTCGACATAGGAACCGGGGACAGGTCTTTAAGCGGAACCGGGGACAGGTCTGTCAGACCTGTCCCTCTCTGTACTCATCATCTTCCTGTCCCTCTCTGTGCTCATCGTCAGGCCAGAACGCTGTAGAGCGGCGCGTACTCGAGGCCGTGGGCCTCGGCGACCGCCTCGTACGTGACCTGGCCCTCGAGCACGTTCACCCCAGGCGCGAGGCCCGGGTCGAGCGCGACCGCCTCCATCAGCCCGTGCTCGGCGATCGTCTCGACGTACGGGAGCGTCGCGTTCGTCAGCGCCTTCGTCGAGGTGATCGGGACGGCACCGGGCATGTTGGCGACGCAGTAGTGCGTGACGCCGTCGACGACGTAGACCGGGTCGGTGTGCGTGGTCGGCCTCGACGTCTCGGCGCAGCCGCCCTGGTCGATCGCAACGTCGCAGAGCACGGCGCCGGGCCGCATCTCGGCGAGCATCGGCCGGGTGATCAGCTTCGGGGCCTTCGCGCCCGGGATCAGCACGGCGCCGATCACCACGTCGGCCTCGCGGATCGACTCCTCGATCTGGAGCGCCGAGCTCATCACCAGGCTGACGCGGCCGGAGAGGATCTCGTCCAGGTGGCGCATCCGGTCGAGCGAACGGTCGAGGATCGTCACGTTCGCCCCGAGGCCGATCGCGATCACCGCCGCGTTGTAGCCGACGATCCCGCCGCCGATCACGAGCACGCGCCCCGGCGCGACGCCGGCCACGCCTCCGAGCAGCAGCCCACGCCCCCCGAGCGGCTTCTCGAGGAAGTAGGCGCCCGCCTGTGCGGCGAGCCGGCCGGCGATCTCGCTCATCGGCGCGAGCAGCGGTAGCCCGCCCGACGACGTCTCGACGGTCTCGTAGGCGATGCAGGCGGCACCGCTCGCGACGAGCGCCTCGGTCAGCTCCTTGCTCGCCGCCAGGTGGAGATAGGTGAAGAGGATCTGCCCGACCCGGATGCGCGGGTACTCCTCCGGCACCGGCTCCTTGACCTTGAGCAGCAGCTCGGCGTCGGCCCAGACGTCCTCGACCGAGGCGATCCGGGCGCCGACCGCGGCGTACTGGACGTCGGCGAAGGCGCTCCCCTCGCCTGCTCCCTCCTCGACCAGCACGTCGTGGCCGAGCTGGACGAGCTCTCGGGCGCCTGCCGGCGTGAGCGCGACGCGGTACTCGTCGGCCTTGATCTCCTTGGCGACGCCGATCTTCACGGCGCGCAGACCTTACCCCTACGCGGACGCCGGCGGGGACGTATCGCGGAGGTACAGCAGAAGGCCGACGAGGGACTTCGCGTCCGTGATCTCGGAGAGGCGCGACTCCAGCTCCGACACATGCCAGCGGACGAGCTCGAACGCCTCGTCGGCTTCGGGGCTCGCCTCGCCCGCTTCGACGCCCTCCGCGAAGAACAGCGTCATCCGCTCGCGCGTGAAGCCGGGCGTCGTCCAGAAAGTCGTGATCTCGCGCCAAAGGCCGCCGGTCAGGCCGGTCTCCTCCGCCAGCTCCCGGCGCGCCGTCTCGAGCGGCGTCTCGTCGCGCTCCGCAGTGCCGGCGGGGATCTCCAGCAGCTCGCCGCCCGTCGGTTCGCGCAGTTGCCGGACGAGCGTCACGTAGCCCTCCGAGTCGACCGGGATGACGCAGACGGCTCCTGGATGCTCCACGATCTCGCGCTCGTGGTCGCCCCAGCGTTCCAGCGTCACGTCGAAGAGCTGTCCGTCGTAGACCGTGCGTGAGTCGTCGGGCTTCACGACGGCACGAGCTCGCGTGCCAGGCGACCGGCCGCATATGCCCAGGCGAAGAACGCGGGGTCTTCGTCCGGTCCGCGGCCCATGTGCTCCAGCGGCAAGCCTTCGCATGCGCGACGCCAGCCTCTGCGATGGCGGTCTTCCGGGACGTGCACCTTGCCGAGACAGAGCTCGAGGATGCGCTGCGTGTGATGCGAGCGGCCTCGATGGCGCTCGCGAGGATCCGCATCCGACGCCCTGACGGCGATCACCGGCCGTCCGCCCAGCGCCGTTGCCGTGTTCGCGGCCGAGACCGCCGCTAGACCACCGTGGCCGAATCCCGAAGCAGTCCCGACGATCCCAGGACCGATCGAGCACACGGCGACCTCGAAGCCCCGGCTCCGCACATGGAGAAGTGCGGACGCCGGCGTGATGCAGTCCATGTCGCCGCCGAAGCACGGCGCCACCCCCACGCTGAGACCGAGAAGGCCTCGTTTCCGGAGCACGCGCAGCGTGTCCGAAAGGGCAACGGGCAGCGCGCCCCCGCCGAGCTGGACGTATGCCACGCGGAGACGAGGCAAGGCTGCGAAGACCGGCGCGACCTGGCTGTGCAGCGAGCAGCACACGACCGGCATCTCGCGAAGAACCACGTCCTCGAGCTGCTCCTGCTCCTCGACATGGCGTGCGGCGTTCTGGAGAGGGGTGTACGGCAGCTGCATGACATGCGCCTCCGGCGCAGGCGGAAGCCCGAGACCGCGGGTGAGGTTCGCGTACAGGACGTCGAAGCCGCCCGAGCCAAGACTGAGGTCGCGGGCCTGCGTGTTCACGATCACGTCGTCGCCGAGCGCAACCGGGCCGGTCAGCAACGGGTAGGCGACGCAGGGCACGCCGTCGACCTCGACGCGGGCCAGGCCCTCGTGCCGCTCCAGCACCGCGGTGACGGCGCCGCGGCGGAGGCTAAGCGGCACGCGCTTCCTCGAGCAGGGCGAGCGTGACGTCGACCATGCCTTCGAGATCCGCGACCGCGATGTGCTCCTGTGGCGTGTGGATCTCAGCCATCCCGTTCGCCAGGTTGAGACAGGCGAGGCCGCGCATGTTGAAGACGTTGGCGTCCGCCCCGCCGCCGGACAGCGCATACGTGGGCTCATGCCCTGCCCGTCGCAGCGCCGCGTCGGCAAGCCGCACGGGAACGTCGCTCTTCGCGAACCGGTAGCCGTGGAAGCCGCGTTGGACTTCGGCTTTGACGTCACAGCCGGTCAAGGAGGCGGCGAAGGAGCAGGCGTCGAGGATCTCCTGGACGGCGTCGGCGAGCTTCGCTTCGTCGTGCGAGCGGGCCTCCGCGTTGAGCACGCACGAGTCCGGGACGATGTTCCGAGCGACGCCGCCGTGGATGGTCCCGACGTTCGCCGACGTCTCCTCGTCGAGCCGGCCAAGCCGCATGTCGGCGATCGCGCGGGCGGCGGCGGCGATCGCCGACCGCCCTTCCTCCGGTGCCATGCCGGCGTGCGCCGACTGTCCTGTGAAGGTGATCTCGATGATCATCGAGTGCGGCGCGCCGAGGATCACCTCGCCGATCGGGCCCGCCTGGTCGTAGACGTAGCCGACCCGAGCAGTCAGGCGGGAAGCGTCGAATGCCTGCGCCCCGCGGAGGCCGACCTCTTCTTTCGGCGTGAAGAGCAGCTCCAGTCCGGCATGCGGTAGCCCCCGCTCGACGACGCGCCGGGCCGCCTCCACGATCGCGACCACCGCCGACTTGTTGTCGGCTCCGAGGATGGTCCCGCCCGCGTTGCGGACGACGCCGTCCTCGACGACGGGCTCGATCGGGCCGGTCGGTGGGACGGTGTCCATGTGGGCGCAGAGGAACAGCGGTGTCCCCTCTGCAGTCGGCTCGAGCCGTGTGTAGAGGTTCCCGGCGGTCGCGCCAATCTCGGCACCGGCGCCGTCCTCGTCGACTTCGAGCCCGAACGCGCGCAGCTCGGAGGTCAGGCGATCGGCGACGGCACGCTCCTCGCCCGGAGGGGTGGGGAGCGCCGCCAGCGCGAGGAAAAGGTCGAGCGCGCGACTCATCGGCTTCGATCCTACGGTGCCGTCCGACCCCTCCGGTACGGTATCCGTATGTTGTCAATATCGTCAACAACAGACATGACCGATCCGGCCACGCTGAGCATGGATGAGCTCGACGAGGAGCTGGCGACGTGGGCATCCCATCTCACGGCCGGGATGTGCCGCTGGCTCGACCTCGTCGCGGAGGTCCACCGTCGAGGTATCGGCGTGGACGTGTGTGGTGGAACCTGTGCCGGGTGGCTCGCCTGGCGTTGTGGTCTCGCGCCCCGCGCGGCGCGCGAGCACCTGCGCGTGGCGCGCCGCCTGAGAGAGCTGCCGGTCATCCACGCGACGTTCGCGCGCGGGCAGCTGTCGTACGCGAAGGTGCGCGCGCTGACCCGCGTGGCCGAGCCGGAGACGGAACGCGAGCTGATCGAGCTCGCGTCGGTGCTGACGGCGGCCGAGCTCGAGCGGGCGCTCCGCGCCTACCGGCGGGTCACCGCGGCGGAGGCGGCCGAGCTGCACGAGCAGGCGTACGTGAACGTCTGGTGGGACGACGACGGCTCGCTGCAGATCCGCGGGCGGCTTGCGCCTGAGGACGGCGCTGTCGTCGCCGAGGCGCTGGAGGCGGTCCGCGCGCGCCTCCGGGAAGAAGCACGCGGTTCCGCGGAACCGCCGAGGCTCACGGATGCGCTCGTCGCGCTGGCGGGTGGCAGGTCGGAGCAGGTCCAGGTCGTCGTGCACGTCGACGCGGACGCACTCGCGAGCGATCACGGCGCGTGTGTAGTGGAGGACGGGCCGGCGCTCGCCCCCGAGACGGCACGGAGGCTGGCCTGCGACTCGGCCGTGGTCCGGATCCGGGAGCGCTCCGGGCGGACGTTGAGCGTCGGACGGAAGACCAGGGCCGTGCCGACGCCGCTCCGTAGAGCGCTCCAGGCCCGCGATCGCACCTGCCGCTTCCCCGGCTGCGAGAACCGGCGCTTCGTGCACGCGCACCACATTCGCCACTGGGCCCGCGGCGGCGAGACGAGCGTCCAGAACCTGGTTCTGCTCTGCACGCGCCACCACCGCCTGGTGCACGAGGGCGGGTACACGGTCGACGAGAAACTGTGCTTCTACGATCCGCGCGGCCGGCGCATCCCGTGCGTACACGCGCCGCCGCGAGGACGGGCGGCGGCCCTTCTCCAGGCGACCGCTACGAGGCTGCCGCCGTGACCTCGAGGCGCGCCTGCGCGCGGTCGCGGGCGGCGCCGACGAACTCGCGGAAAAGCGGTGCGGGGCGGGTCGGGCGCGACTTGAACTCCGGGTGGAACTGGCTGGCGACGAACCAGGGGTGATCCGGCAGCTCGACGATCTCCACCAGCCTGCCTTCCTGGAACGTGCCGGAGACGACCAGGCCGGCGTCGACGATCTGCTGGCGGTAGTGGTTGTTCACCTCGTAACGGTGGCGGTGACGTTCGTGGATCACGTCCTCTCCGTACGTGTCGTGCGTCCGTGTGCCCTCGACGATCTCGACCGCCTGGGCGCCGAGGCGCATCGTGCCGCCGAGGTCCTCGACCTCCTTCTGCTCGGGCAGCAGGTCGATCACCGGGAACGGCGTCTCCGGGTCCATCTCGGTGGAGTTGGCACCCTCCAGCCCGACGACGTGCCGCGCGAACTCGGACACCGCGACGTGCATCCCGAGGCAGATCCCCAGGTAGGGAATCGCCTGCTCGCGGGCGACGCGACAGGCGAGGATCTTCCCCTCCCAGCCGCGGGAGCCGAAGCCGCCCGGCACGAGGACGCCGTCGACGTTCTCGAGCTCGCGCCGTGCCTCCTCGAGCGACATCCCCTCGGCGTCCACCCAGCGCACGTTCACGTGGCAACCGTGGTGGATGCCCGCGTGCTTGAGCGCCTCGTGGACCGACAGGTACGCGTCGTGGAGCTTCACGTACTTCCCGACCAGCCCGATCGTGACGTCGAGGTTGCGCTCGGCGATCCGCGTCGTGAGCTCGTTCCACTCGCCCAGGTCGGCGGCTCCGGCTCCCTCCGGCAGTCCGAGCTTACGGCAGACGAGGTCGTCGAGCCCCTGTGCCTGCAGCGCGGCCGGCACGAGGTAGACGTCGGCGACGTCCTCGTTCGCGATCACCTCTTCGGGCTCGACGTCGGCGAAGAGCGCGATCTTGTCGCGAACGTCCGGCAGGATCACGTCGCGCGAGCGGCAGACCACGACGTCCGGGTGGATACCGATGCGGCGGAGCTCGTTCACCGAGTGCTGCGTCGGCTTCGTCTTCAGCTCGCCGGCCGAATCGACGAAGGGGACAAGCGTGACGTGGATGTAGAGGACGTTCTGCGCACCGGCCTCGCGCCGGAATTGGCGGATCGCCTCCAGGAAGGGGAGCGACTCGATGTCGCCGACCGTGCCGCCGATCTCGCTGATCACGACGTCCGCGTCGCTCTGCTCGGCGGAGCGCTTGATGCGGTCCTTGATCTCGTCGGTGATGTGCGGGATTACCTGGACGGTCTTGCCGAGGTAGTCGCCCTTCCGCTCACGGCGCAGGACGCGGTCCCAGATGCCGCCCTGGGTGTGGTTGGAGCTCCTCGAGAGGTTCTGGTCGAGAAAGCGCTCGTAGTGCCCGATGTCAAGGTCGGTCTCGGCGCCGTCTTCGGTGACGAACACCTCGCCGTGCTGGAAGGGGCTCATCGTCCCCGGGTCGACGTTCAGATACGGATCGAACTTCTGGACGTCGACCTTCAGCCCGCGCGCCTTCAGCAGCCGTCCGAGCGATGCGGCGGTGATTCCCTTTCCGAGGGACGAGACGACGCCGCCGGTGACGAACACGTACTTGGTCTGCGGATTCACCGGCGTCCCAGCCGATCGAGCGTGCCGAGGAAGGGACTGCGCTCGATCGCGTCGCCGAGAGAGGTTCGTTCGCCGAGGAGATTGAGCCCTGCCAGCGCGCCGATCGCCAGCCATCGGCTCCGTCCCGTGAAACGATCCACGGAACTCAACCCTAGCAGAGCCCCCAGCGCGTTCGATCCCGAGTCCCCGAGCATCGCCATCTCCCGGAGATCGTAGGGAGCGAGCATGACGGCGGGCAGCAGCGGTGCCCGCAGAGGCAACGCCGCGAGACTGTACGCCTTCAGCGCCCGGCCGGGTTTGGTGTCCAGCTGGTTGAGCGCGTTGGCGGCGAGTCCGACGAGGAGCGCGCCCGAGACCCGGCGCGTGGCGAGATAGCCGGCGAGCGGGATGCCGACGAGCTTGAGGATCCCGGTCGTGCGGCCGGCGCGGAGGTGCTCGGCGAAGCCGCGTTGCGGACCGGCGAAGAGGTCGTCGGCGAGGCCGATCGCCGCGACCGGCGCCACGCGCGGCTCCAGGGCCGCGACCACCCAGCCGACCAGCGGCAGGCGGAGGCCGCGGTGGTTCGTCGCGAGCGGGCCGAACGCCACGAGGAGGTCGCGCAGCTGCCGCGCGCGATGTGCGAACCCGTGCAGGTCGCGTCCGGTCGCGCGGTGCTCGAGCGGCAACACGACCTCCTCGACGGTGAGGCCGGCGCGGGCGGCGTCGTACGTCATCCGGGTGTCGCAGCCGAAGCCCGCGGCGACCGGAAAACACGCCTCCCGTGCCGCTTCCGAGAGCGCGCGCTGGCCGGAGAGCGGCTCTCGCAGCCCGAGCCCGGCCGTGAGACGGAGGAGCGCGCGGGCCGTCTGCTTGACGAGCCCGAACCCTCCGCCCTGCCGCTCCGCGAACGAGGCGATCGCCAGGTCCGCGCCGGTTTCCGCCAACGGCCGCAGGTCGCCGACCAGGTCGGCGTCGCACAGGAGCACCGGGCCCTCGGCGGCGGCCCGTTCCGCGAGCGTGAGGGCCTGCCCCTTCCCGCGCCTCGGAAGGCGTATGACGCGGGCACCTGCAGCCTCGGCCTCGACGGCGGTCCGGTCGCGGGAGCCGTCGTCGGCGACGATCAGCTCTGCTTGCGGGAAGTGCCTACGAAGCGCCGCAACCGTTGCGGCGATCCGGCGTTCCTCGTCGCGCGCGGCGACGAGGACGGCGACCGGCTCACCCACCGGCGAGGAGCGGCGGGACCTGCGGCAGGACGCCGTCGTCCGCGGTCTCTTTCACGCCGTACTGCCCGGGCGGGGCGCCGGCGAGCAGGAGAGCGAGCGCAAGGCGTCCAGCCTGGGCGTCGAGGTCGTCCACCGTGGCGAGGTCGTTCTTGGCGAAGGCGTCGACCGCTGACGTGCCCGGCCGGGTGACCTCGACGCCAACCGCCGGAACTCCCTGTGACGCGAGGCCGGCGTAGAACCCGGCGAGGAATCTGGCGGTGACTCCGCTCTGCGGCTTGGCGCTGCGCGCCACGACGACGCCGTCGACCGGTGGCGCGTCGTTCCCGGAGCGCTCTTCGACGAGGTTCGGCGAGAGCGCCTGCCACAGCGGGCTGACGCCGCCGGCGACGAGATCGGCGCCGAGCCGCCGGCCGAGGTCGCCCACCTTCCGCGGCGTCGCGAGCGCCGCGAGCGCGGGTCGCCCCCTCAACGCCCGGTGGAGCGCGGGCAGGTCGATCGGCAGCTTCAGCGCCCGTACGCGCAGCGGCGGCGCGGCGCCGGCATCGTCGAGCGTCTGCTCGACGAGGGAGCGCATCCGACCGTCGACCGGTCCCGCGAAGACTAGTGCGACGCTCCTGCCGGCCAGGCGCCCGCTCATCAGTGCCGGGTAGGCGTCCTGGACGACGGCCTGGGCGGCGCGCTGCGAGCGGGTCAGGTCGGTGTTCCTCCGGTTCGCCGACGTGACGCTTCGCTGCAGGTCGGCGATCTGACCCTTGAGGATCTCGCGCTCGCTGTCGGATACGAACCCCTTCCCCGAGATCCCGACGCCGACCAGGATCCCGATGATCAAGGCGAGAAACACGGCGACGAGCGAGGCAACGTGGTAGCGGAAGTCGAACATGCTCAGAGGGAGGCCGCAGTCTGGCACAAGGCGTAGAGACGCCCGACCGCCCTGCGGGCGAGCGTACGCCGGTAGGCGATCAGCCATGGCCCTTCGACCGTGACGGTCGCTCGCGTGCGATCGGCTGCGGTCGCCTCGAGGTCGACGCGCACGTCGAGCTTCTCGGCGATCAGGCGAAACGCGAAGAGCCTGGGCGGATCCGACGCGGTCACGACGAGCATCCCCGTCGCGCTGGGCTTCCGCAACAGCGTGGGCTCGCGGCTCGCGACCACCTGCCAGCGGGCGCCGGCGGCCGCACCACGCCGGTCCGGTTGCACGCCCGACACGCCCGGCCACCAGTCCGCCAGATGAAAGGGCTCGCCCAGGAAGTCCCAGACGTCCGGGCGGGCGGCGAGCAGCTCCCGTGAAGCGCTCATCCGCACGGTCGTGACACTCTCGGCGCATCCGCGTGACCCACGCGCATGATTCTCGCGATTACGATCGCAGCGGGGAGGAGGCCGGGAACGCCTTAGCCGTTGTCCGAACAGGACACGCGGGGATCAGCCGATCCCGAGCCAGTCGCGGACCCGCAGCACGATCAGCTCGATCACGTGGTGGATCCCGGGCGAGACCACGACTGCGACGACGATCGCCGCCAGTCCGGCGGCGCCGAGAGCGACCATCGGCCAGAGGCCGCCGGGCCGCGACACCAGCCGCGACACGCCCTTCGCGTCGACCAGGATCTCGCCGACCCGGAGCCGCGTGAGGAACGTCGACGACATCCCGGCGCGGTTCCGCTCCATGAACTCAATCAGGTTGAAGTGCGTCCCGACGGCGACGATCAGCTCCGCTCCCTTCTCGTATGCGAGCAGGAGCGCGACGTCCTCGCTGATCCCGAAGGCGGGCACGACGTCGAACGCGACGCCCAGGGCGGTTGCGCGCGCCGCGCCGGGCGCGTCTCCGTTGCCGCGGTACGCGTGGACGAGGAGCTCGGCACCGCTCTTCAGGGCGGCGTCGGAGACCGAATCCATGTCGCCGACGATGACGTCGGGCTTGTAGCCGGCCTCGATCAGCGCGTCCGCACCACCGTCGACACCGACGAGCACCGGACGGAAGTCACGAACGTAGGGCCGGACGATCCGCAGGTCGCGCTTGTGCCCCGGCCCACGGGCCACGACCAGCGCGTGCCGGTCGCGGAAGCGCGTGCGTAGCGGCGGGAAGTCGATTCCCTCGGAGAGCAGGCTGCCCTCCGCCTTCAGGTGGAGAAGCGTGTTCTCGGCGAACTCCGACAGCGACTCGGTGACGCGGCCACGTTGCTCGGCGAGCGACCGCTCGAGCTCACGTTCTTCGCGCAGCCGGCCGCGCGCGAGACACGTTCCGTTCCGGAAGACGCTCGCGCCACGCACGGTCAGCTGGTCACCGTCGGTGACCTCGTCGAACAGCGGCGCCCCGGGCACGTCGATCAGCGTCACCCCACCCCGGACGAGGAGCAGCGGCCCTGGGTTGGGGAACCGTCCGGAGAGCGACTCCGAGACGTTGACCACGACCTGGACGCCGGACTCGAGCAGCTCTTCGGCCGTCACCCGGTCGAGGTCGGAATGGTCGACGATCGCCACGTCGTCCTCGCCGAGGCGATGGACGAGGCGCTTCGTCCGCCGGTCGAGCCGAGCGGGGCCGGTGAACTCGACAAGGGCGCTCATCGGCCGTCTTGCGGCCGACGAGCAGTGGAGGGGGCCGGGGGGAACCGGGAGGTTCCCCCAGCCAACATCGGCCTTTGGAAGAAGGGGGTCCGCGGGGGAAACATGGTTTCCCCCGCGGGAGTGAGCTGAAGGCGAACGACGCTCATGTGTCCAGCGTTGCCAGGAACTCTCGGCCGCCGAGCATACGCTCGATCTCCTCTTTGCGGTCGTCCGAACCGAGCTCCTGAATCTGGGTGTGCGTCGGGTCGCCCGGCACCTTCTCGACCCGGAAGTGACGCTCGGCGCGGGTGGCGATCTGCGGCAGGTGCGTGATCGTGATCACCTGCGCCCGCTCGGCGAGCCGGGTGAGCGTCTCTGCGACCCCGTGTGCGGTCGTCCCCCCGATGCCCGCGTCGATCTCGTCGAAGACCATCGTCTCCCCACCGCCGACCGCCGCGATCGCCAGCGCGACGCGGGAAAGCTCTCCGCCCGAGGCTGTCTCTGCGACGGGCGCGAACGGCAGCCCTGGGTTCGGCCGGATCAGAAAGACAGCCTCGTCCGCGCCGGTCACGCCCGACTCGCGCTCGCGCAGCTCGACCCGGAACTCGCCGTCGCCCATCCCCATGCCCTGCAGCTCGGCCGCAACCGCCTCGGCGAACGGCTCGGCCGCCGCCGATCGGGCCGCTCTGAGCTCGGCCGCGAGCTCGTCGACCCGCTGCTCGGCCTCCCGCAACCCCTCCTCGGCGGCGGCGACGGGGTCGTGGCCCTGGTCGAGGGCGTCGAGCTCGATCTTCGCCTCAGCCGCCGCGGCGAGCAGGTCGTCGAAGGACTCGCACCGGAACCGGCGGCGCGCATCCGCGATCCGGTCGAGCTCCGACTCGACCTGCTCCAGCCGGCCCGGGTCCGCCTCGAGCACGGTCAGGAACGACCGCAGGGCGCTCGCCGCCTCGCGCAGGCGGAGCTCCGCGTCGCGGAGCTCGGCAGCGGTCTTCTCGAGCTCCGGAGCAAGCCGTTCGACCGGCTCGAGCGCTTGCTCGGCGGCGGCGGTGAGACCCGCGGCGCCCTCGCCTTCCTCCGGATCCAGCGCTTCGGCCGCCCCGGCCGCGCCGTCGACGAGCTCGGTCAGATGGCGCAGGCGCTCCCGCTCCTCGCGGAGGGCGTCCTCGTCGCCGGACTGCATCCCTGCCGTGTCCTCGACCAGGGCACGAAGCTCCCTCAGGCGCGTCTCGGCGGCGGCGACGTCCCGTGTGAGCTCCAGGTACCGCTTGCGGGCGGCGGTCAACTCGCGCCAGGCGCGGCCCGCCTCGGCACGCCTGTGCAGCTGCTCGTCGCCGCAGAAGAAGTCGAGGACGGCGAGCTGGTACGACGGCCGCGCGAGCCGGCGCTGCTCGAACTGCCCGGACATGGCGAGCAGCCGCTCGCCGAGGTTGGCGACGTCATCGCGGGCGGCGCTCCGGCCCCAGGCGTAGGCGCGCGTCCGCCCTTCCGGCGAGATCCGCCGGGCGAGGACGACACCCTCCTCACCGTCGGGCCGTAGCTCCCTGAGGCTCTCGAACTGTTCCTCGTCGAGCAGACCTTCGGGCAGGTCGAACTCGGCCTCCACGTACGCTTCACGGCCGCCGGCGCCGACGTTGCCGGCGTCGCCCCTTCCGCCGAGCAGAAGCCCGATCGCCTGGGCGAGCACGGTCTTGCCGGCGCCGGTCTCTCCAGTGATCGCGTTCAGCCCCGGAGCGAACGACAGCTCCGCGTGACGGATCAGGACGAGGTTCTCGATCCGGAGGCTACGAAGCAAAGGTGTCGCGGTACCGGTGGAAGAACGTCATCTCCGGCAGGAGCGCGAGCAGCGAACGCAGTTCGCCGAGGCGGATCCTCGCGCTGTGGCCGGTCGTAAGCTCGCCGATCGGCATCCCGTCGGCGATCACCTTCGCGGTCTGGGCTCGCGTCTCGTTCCGGACGACGAGCTCGAGGCCGCGCGGGACGACCAGCGGACGCGCGTGCAGCGAGTGCGGCGAGACGAACGTCACCGCCATTGCGTCAAGCCCCCAGACGAGCACCGGACCCCCGCTGGAGAGGTTGTAGGCGGTCGAGCCGGTGGCGCTCGCGCAGATCACGCCGTCGCACGGCTGAACGCCCAGATCCTCGCCGCCGACCGCCCAGGCAAGCTCGACCATCCGGCCGATCGTCGAGGTGGCGCAGACGACGTCGTTGATTGCGCACGTCGTCGTCCCGTCCACGTCGAGGTCGAGCGTCGGGAGCTCGACCACACGCCGCTCACCTGCAAAGGCCCGTGCCAGGCCGTCCTCCATCGTGTCCGGCGTCATTGCCGACAGAAAGCCGACGCGGCCGAAGTTCACTCCGATCACGGGGACGGCCGTGCCCAGGAAGCGGTGCAGCGCACGTAGCGTCGTGCCGTCGCCGCCGAGCACGACGGCGAGGTCGACGTCGTCGCTCTCCACCACTTCCGCGCCCGCAGCCGCCGCGATCGCCTCGACGCGGGCGCAGGCCTCGGTGATCACCTTCGGATCGCCGTGGGAGACGACCGCGATGCGCCGGACGGCCTCAGATGACCGCGGCATCGATCCAGCCGTCGAGCTCGCCTGGGAGGCGTGCCCCGCGGCGGTGTCTGAGGTAGAGGAAGAGCTCACGGTTTCCCTTCGGGCCGGGCAGCCCCGAGTCTACGACGCCCGCCACTTCCGCATCCCAGCCGAGAGCGGCCTCGGCGAGCTCTCGTGCCACTCTCGTTCGTGTCTCGCGCGAGGTGACGACGCCGCCCTTGCCGATCTCGGCGCGGCCCGCCTCGAACTGCGGCTTCACCAGCACAACCGCCTGCCAGCATGCGGCGGCGAGCGCGAGCGCCGGCGGCAGCGCCTTCCGGACGGAGATGAAGGACACGTCGCAGGTGACGAGCTGCGGCGCGACCGGGAGCTCGGTCAGCCCGCGCGCGTTCACGCGCTCGAGGACGATGACGCGGTGATCGTCCCGCAGCCGCGGATGCAGCTGGCCGTAGCCGACGTCGAGCGCGATCACGCGGGCGGCGCCGCGCTGGAGCAGGACGTCCGTGAACCCTCCCGTCGACGCGCCGACGTCGAGGCAATCGAGGCCCGTCGGGTCGACCCCGAACGAGTCGAGCGCGTGAGCGAGCTTCTCGCCGCCCCGGGAGACGAACCGCGGCCCGTGCTCGACCGCCAGCTCGGAGTTCTCGTCCACCTGCTCGCCGGCCTTCGAGTGGCCCGGGACGAGCCCCGCCAGGATCAGTGCCTGGGCCTGGGCCCGCGACTCCGCCAGGCCGCGCTCGACGAGGAGGACGTCCAGGCGCCGTTTGGTCAAGACGTGCGCACGGCGAGGCCGTTGACGATCTCGGTCAGGACCGAGGTGTCGGCCGGGATCTCGAGCAGCATCGACAGCGCCCGGTCGGCGGCCCGGTTCGCACGGGCCCGCGCGGCTTCGACCCCCTCGACGAGCACGAAGCCGTCCTCGTCGAGGATGTCGTCGACGACCTGGAAGAGGAGCCCCAGCTCGTCGGCAAAATCGCGCCAGGGGCTTTGCTCGCCGCGCGGGAGCTCGACCGCCGTCAGCGCGAGCGTGACCGCCGCGTAGAAGAGGCGGCCCGTCTTCAGACGGTGCACGGTCTCCAGGTCGGTGTCCGGCTCCATCGTGTCGAGGTACTGGCCGCCGATCATCCCCAGCGTCGCCTCGGCCAGCTCGCGGGCGACGGTCGAGCTCGGGTATGCGCAAACCAGGCGAAATGCCTCGCCGAGCAGGGCGTCGCCGGCGAGCAGCGCCTTGCCCTCCCCGTAGAGGCTCCAGACGCTCGGCTTGCCTCGGCGTTCGGTGTCGTTGTCGAGCGACGGCAGGTCGTCGTGGACGAGCGAGAAGTTGTGGACGAGCTCGAGCGCCAGCGCGGCGGGCATCACCTGCTCCGGCGCCGCGTCGAGCGCCTCCCCCACGGCGAGCGTGATCACGGGCCGGATCCGCTTGCCGCCCATCTCGAGCGCGTAACGGACCGATTCGGTCTGGCCCTGGAGCCCGGGCCACAGCTCGAGCTCCTCGAGGCCGTCCTCGACGAGCTCCTTCAGGTCCTCAGGGCTGTGCATCGCTCTCGCGTTTCGCCCGGTCGATCGCGTCGATCAGCTCCTTGGCGGCCGTGTCGAACTCGGCGAGGAGGTCGACCGCCTCCTCGAGCGACTGGCACGCATCGAGCCTGCGCCGGAGGTCCTCCAGCCGGTCGACCTGCTCCTGGAGGGTCACGCTGCCCGCTCCTTCGCGATCGTCCCGAGGATCCCGTTCACGAGCCTGCCGGCATCCTCGGATGCATACCGCTTCGCCAGCGTCACGGCCTCGTCGATCACCACCTCGAGCGGGACCGTACCTTCATCCAGCTCGTGGATGCCGATCCGAAGGATGTTCCGCTCGAGCGTGCCGAGCTGGCCCGCCGGCCAGTCTCCCGACACGGCCGAGATCCGCGCGTCGAGCTGCTCCGCGCCGGCCGCGACCGCCTCGGCGAGGTTGCGGGCGAACTCGTCGATCTCGCCCTCGTAGTTCGTGCCGAGCGGCTGGGCGGTCAGGTCCCACTGGTACAGGAGGAAGAGCGCGGTCCTGCGCGCCGCCCGACGGGAAAGCGTCATCGGCCGTTCTCCTCGACGAACGAGGTCGTGTACTCGCCGGTCCGGAACGGCTCGCTCCGGAGGACGTCGCGGGCGAAGTCGCGCGTGGTCGCGATCCCCTCCACCTCGAGCTCGCCCAGAGCCCGCAGTCCCCGTTCGATCGCGGCCGGCCGGTTGGTGTCCCAGACGATCAGCTTGGCGATCAGGGAGTCGTACATCGGTGGAATCGTCGCGCCCGAGTCGACGTGCGTGTCGAGCCGAACCCCGGGGCCGCCGGGCACGCGCAGCCGCTCGATCCGCCCCGGAGACGGGGTGAAGTCGCGCTGCGGATCCTCGGCGTTGATCCGCATCTCGATCGCGTGACCGGAGCGCGGCGCGCGCCCGGTAGACGTGAGCCGCTCTCCGGCCGCGATCCGCAGCTGCTCACGGACGATGTCGATGCCCGTCACCAGCTCGCTGACCGGGTGCTCGACCTGGAGGCGCGCGTTCAGCTCGATGAAGGCGAACGACCCGTCCGGGCCGACGAGGAACTCGAGCGTGCCCGCGTTCGTGTACCCGGTCGCACGGCAGGCGCGCTCGGCGGCCGCCTCCATCTCCTCCCGGAGCTCGGGCGTGAGCGCGGGCGACGGCGATTCCTCGATCAGCTTCTGGTGGCGGCGCTGGATCGAGCACTCGCGCTCGCCGAGCGTGAGGACGCCCCCGTCCGCATCGGCGAGGACCTGGATCTCGACGTGGCGGGCGGGGACGAGAGCTTTCTCGACGTAGAGGCTGCCGTCGCCGAACGCTGCGTCCGCCTCGGCGGAGGCGGTCGCGAAGGCGTCGTCCAGCTCCTCGGCCGAGCGGACCAGCCGCATGCCGCGGCCGCCGCCTCCGGCGGCCGCCTTGAGCAGGACCGGGAAACCGATGTCGGGCGCGAGCTCGCGTGCCTGCGCGAGCGTGGTCGCGCCCTCCGTCCCCGGGACAAGGGGAACGCCGGCGTCGCGCATGGCGAGCTTGGCCTGCACCTTGTCGCCCATCTGCGCCATCACGTCAGCGTCGGGGCCGATGAAGACGAGATCGTTGTCGGTGCACGCTCGAACGAACTCCGGCCGCTCTGCAAGGAAGCCGTAGCCGGGGTGGACGGCCTGGCAGCCGGTCGTCTCGGCTGCGGCGACGACCGACGGGATGTTCAGGTAGCTGTCCGCCGCGGCCGGAGGACCGACACACACCGCGCGGTCGGCGAGCCGGACGTGCAGCGCGTCGACGTCGACGGTCGAGTAGATCGCCACGGCTTCGATGCCCAGCTCGTGCAGCGCGCGGATCACCCGGACGGCGATCTCGCCGCGATTCGCCACCAGGACACGGGTGAACACGGCTAGAGGCCGACTGGGCGGCCGTTGACGGGGTCGAGCTCGAACAGGAGCTGCCCGTACTCGACGGGCTGGCCGTTCTCCGGGTGGATGGCCCTGACGATCCCCTCCTGCTCGGCCTTCACCTCGTTCATCAGCTTCATCGCCTCGAGGATGCAGAGCGTCTGGCCGATGCCGACGACGTCTCCCTCCTGGACGAACGGCGGCGCGCCCGGCGAGGACGCACGGTAGAAGGTGCCGACCATCGGCGCCTCGATCCGGATCGTGCCCGGGTCTAACGGCGGCGCCGCGGGCGCGGCGGCGGTCGTTTCCTCCTCCGGCGAGGGCTCCGGCGCAGAGGCGGCGGCGACCACTCCTTCCGCGACGTCGGGCGTGCGCCGGACCGTGACGCGCAGGCCCGCGTCCTCGATCGTCACCTCGCCGACGCCCGACTCCTGGACGATCCGGACGATCTCGCGGATCCGTTCCGCCCGCCCGGCATCGACACCGATCCCCTCCAGCGACTCCTGGGTGCCACGGCCGCGGATCGTCCTCAGCAGCGGCTCGGCCTCGTCGCCGAACAGCGCCAGCAGCAGCAGCTCCTCCTCGCTCGACGCCAGGCCGGAGTAGCGCTTGCGGAGCTCGGCCAGGTCGGGCATGTCTGTAGACGCGTCGGCACCGTCCGAGAGCAGTCCGACCGCGCGCCGGACGGCAGGTGAGATCTCGGCCGGGGGGGTTCCGAACCCGCCCTCGAGGAGGGCGCGCAGCTCGTCCACGACCGTCTGGTAGCGCTCGGCGGCAAGCACGTGGACGAGGGCCTGGGAGGCGAGCACCTGGCCGATCGGCGCCGCCAGCGGCGGCCAGCCCGCTTCGGCGCGGATCGTCTCGAGCTCGGCGATCACCTCGTCGAGGCGGTCGCCGGCGCCCTGGGTCCGGAGGTGCAGGTCGATCGCGGCGACCAGGCCGGCAGGAAGGTTGTGCTCGGCCGCGCGCGTCGCGATCCGGGGGGCGAGCGGGGCGACCGGCTGGTCGCTGATGTGCTCGTCGACGAGATCGGAGGCCTGCCAGAGCGACTCGGCGCGGACACCGGTGTCGAGACCGAGCCCTCCGAGCGCTCCGGTGACCGCTTCGCCGGATGCCCGGTGGAGAACGAGCGCGACCGGATACACGGTGGTCGCGATCAGGTCGGCACCGGCACGCGCGGCTTCGATCGCGGCCGCGAGCGCGCCGCCGCCCGCGCCCTGGCAGTAGAGGCCGACCGGGAGGTTGGTCGCCTCGCGAACAGCCTCGACCAGCTCGCGTACGCGATGCGGCTCGAGCGACCCCGACGGATCGTGGAGCAGGACGCGCGCCGCACCCAGCTCGGGAAGCCGCTCGGCCTGGGCGACGAGCGTCTCGGTCTCGCCCGACGGGCCGGGGCTGTAGACGAGACCGGCGTCGAACTCGCGCTCCGCGGCGGTGATCGCCTCGCTCGCCTCCCGCAGGTTCGAGACGTCGTTCAGCGGGTCGTGGAGCCGAAAGACGTCGATGCCGCTTTCGGCCGCCGTCGCCACGAAGCGGCGGACGAAGTCGCCGCCGACCGGCCGCGAGCCGACGAGGAAGCGGCCGCGGAGCGCGAGCGCGAGCGGCGTCTTCGTGCGTCCGCGGAGCGCACGGATCCGTTCCCACGGGCTCTCCACCCCGCGCTTGACCGCCGAGTCGAAGCAGCCGCCGCCGGAGACCTCGAGATAGGCGAACCCGGCGCCGTCGAGGATTGCGGCGAGGTCGAGCTGCGCGGAGGTCGGCATCACCGCGGCGAGCGGCTCCTGTCCGAGCAGGCGGATGGTCGTGTCGACGAGGGCCGGCACCGGGTGGAGCCTACCGCGGGGTTTTACGCGCGGGAGATGTAGCGCTTCTCGCGCGGGTCGACCTTGAGGCGGTCGCCGACGTTCACGAACAGCGGTACCTGGACGACTGCACCGGTCTCGAGCGTGGCCGGCTTGGTCACGTTGGAGACGGTGTCGCCGCGGACCCCGGGCTCGGTCTCGGTCACGGTCAGCTCGACCGACGCGGGGAGCTGGACGCCTGCGGGCTTGCCGTCGACCATCAGCAGCTGCACCGAGCTCGAGGGTTGGAGGAACTCGAGCGCACCTTCGACCGAGCCGCGGGCGAGATGGATCTGCTCGTAGTTCTGCTCGTCCATGAAGACGACGTCGTCACCGGCGTCGTACAGATACTGGACGTTCTTCACCTCGGTGTGGACGCGCGGGAACTTCTCGCCGGCGCGAAACGTGCGGTCGACGACCGAGCCCGACTCGAGCGCCTTCAGCTTGGTCCGGACGAAGGCACCGCCCTTGCCGGGCTTGACGTGCTGGAACTCGACGATCCGCCACGGCTCGCCGTCGAGCTCGATGTGCATGCCGTTCTTGAACTGGTTCGTGGAGACGACCTCGGCCATCGGCGGGCCAGTGTAGCGGCGCCGACTGGGCTAGGCTGCTCGCCCTTGCACGTGGTCGGGCTCTGCCCAGCCACGTTGCCGACTACTAGAGCGAGAACGCCTCGGCGACCCAGACCGGGCCGGCGAAGCGGTGCGCGACCACGACCGCGTCGCCGCCCTCACGGTCCAGGAGGCCGTCGATCTCGGGGAGCCGAACCTCCGACTCCTCGCCGTCCACGCGGCAGGTGACCTCGCCGCCGACGCGGCTCGCCTCGATCTCGTCGCCGGGAGCGTCCGGCAGCTCGAGGATGTCCGCGGCGGTCGCAGCCACGGACCACTCGTCGCCCTCGTCCGGAACGCCGATCGCCCAGAACGGCGCCTCCAGCTGGCGGGCGACCGCGCGGGCGAGCGCCGCCACCGCCTCCGGAGTGGCGTCCCCGCCCGCCATCGTCCGCCCGTCCGCGGCGAGCGCGAACCGCACCTCGTCGCCTGTAAGGCCCGGGGCGTGGGCCGACACCAGCGCATCCCAGGGATCGTCGCGCGTCACCGAGCTCAGGCCGGGGATGTTCAGGGGCGAGCCGCCCTCCCACGCCTGCGGTAACTGGACGAACGGGAGCTCGGCGATCGCGGCGGCCAGCCGCTCCGATGCGGTCGCCATCAGCCGACCGTGACCAGCTCTTTGGGGAACGAGGTCAGCACTTCCGGCACATTCTCGCCGATGATCACCAGGTCCTCGATCCTGATCCCTCCCAGCCCGGGGTGATAGATCCCGGGCTCGACCGTGACCACGCCGTCGGTTGCCAGGACGTCCTCGCTCTCGGGACGCATCGTCGGCTGCTCGTGGATCTCCATCCCGACCCCGTGGCCGAGCCCGTGTGCGAACAGCTCTCCGTAGCCCGCCTGCGCGATCACCTCGCGGGCGACGGCGTCCACATCCCGCCCGGCGCGGCCCGACTTCGTCGCCTCCAGCCCGGCGACCTGACCCTCGAGGCAGGCGTCGTACGAGCGCGCGAGCTCGTCGGGCAGCGCTCCCGCCGCGAACGTGCGGGTGCAGTCCGAGTTGTAGCCGTCGACCTTCGCGGCGGCGTCGACGACCACGGTTTGCCCCGCTTCGATTGTCCGCTCGCCCGGGCTCGCGTGCGGTAGGGCACCGTTCGCGCCGGCCGCGACGATCGGGGGGAACGCGACGTCCTCGGCCCCGAGGTCGCGCATCGTTCGCTCGACCCACCAGGCCAGCTCGCGCTCACTCCTACCGATGAACGGCTGCTCGGCGAGACGGGCGAACGCCTCGTTCGTGATCGCGGCCGCGCGGCGGATCGCGTCGAGCTCGCCGGGCTCCTTGACCGCCCTGATCCCCTCGAGCAGCTGCTTCGTCGGGACCGTCTCGATTCCAGCCGAGTCGAGGGCCGCCCAGGACGCGTGGACGAGGCTCTCCGACTCGAAGGCGACCCGCTTCGGCAGCAGCTCGGGCAGCTTGCCGAACAGGGCGCGCGGGATCTCGACCACGTCGATCCCGGTCGCCCGGGCCTTCTCCAGGTAGCGGAAGTCGGTGAAGATGCGAAGCCGGTCGTCCTCGACGAGCACGACCGCGTTCGAGCTGTCGAGGCCGGTCAGCCAGAGGACGTTCACCGGCTTCGTGACCAGCAGCGGAGCGTCGGTCGCCGCGCGGACCTTCTCGACGCGTCCCTCGATCACCGCTGCCCCGCCAGGAACTCGAGCGCCTCGCGGTAGCCGTCCGGCCCCTTGCCGATCACCCGCTTCGCCGCGAAGTCGGCGATCAACGAAACCTGCCGCCACTCCTCGCGTTCCTCCACGTTCGAAAGGTGGACCTCGACGACGGGCACGGTGAAGAGCTCGACGGCGTCGCGGATCGCGTAGCTGTAGTGCGTCCATGCAGCCGGGTTGAGGACGACGCCCTCGGCCGAGTCGAGCGCCTCGTGGCACCAGTCGACGTACTGGCCCTCGCTGTTCGTCTGCCGGCAGCGCACGCGCAGGTCGAGCTCCTTCCCCCACTCGTAGATCCTGGTCTCGAGCTGCTCGAGCCCGAGACCGCCGTAGAGCTCGGGGTTCCTGCGCCCGACGACGTCGAGGTTCACCCCGTTGAGAACGTCCACCTGCACGCGCTGACCTTATGCGAAGCGGGGCCCGCCGCCGCAGGCCCCGCTTTGCGGTCAGCCGACCGTTGTGGCGAAGACGTCCGTACGATTCGCCGGATCGCCGTTGTTCACCGAGACGAACACCGGCGCGAAGGAGTTGCCGATGTTGGTCAGACCCTCGTACTCGCCGAGGAAGTAGCCGAACGGCCCGCGGGCAGCCGGCGCCTGCTCGATGTCGAATGACGTCGTCGTCAGCCGGTTTTCGTTCCCGTTCCAGCTCGCCGGGTTCGTGCAGTCAGCGTGGCAATGCACGATCCAGTAGTCCGTCGGAACGCCCGGACTCGGGTCGTTGTTCCGGAAGTCGTAGTACGTCACGCCAACGGTGCCGTCCGGAGTGACGTGGACGCCCGCAACGAATGCCTGCTGGTTCGCGGCCGTCGAGCTACGCGGCGTCTGGTTGACCTTGATCGGCATCGACCACGTCTGCCCGTTGTCGGTCGACATCGAAAACGCGATCTCGTCCACCCCACTGAAGCTCGCGTCCTGCCAGACCACGTAGAGGGCGCCGCTCGTCTGGTCGATCGCCACCTCGGGCAGCCCGCCCTCGGCGCGGATGTTGCGTCCGGTATCGGGATCGAACGCCACCCGCTCGAGGCTCGGTGCGAGCTTCGTCGACACCTTCGACCATGTCACACCCTTGTCCGTGGAGCGAATGAGCGACATCCACTCACCGCGGGACTTGTCCGCGTTCTTGTGGATGAAGAACTCGTCGAAGAAGTCGAGCAGGTCACCGTTCTTCGCAACGAGAATCTGACTGCCGATCGTGCCGTTGAACTCGCTGCGGTCGTAGATGTTCCGTGCCGGCTCCCACGTCGTGCCGCCGTCGGTCGTTCGCGAGAACCAGATCGGCTCGCGGAACGCGCGCGAGTGGATCGCGCCCTCGATGCTCGCGCGTGAGTTTCCACTCGGCGTCACGAAGCGATCCCAGACCGCGTATGCATACCCAGGCGTCAATCGGTCGGCGGTGACGGACTCCTTGTCGTTGAACGCGTACGCGGCGTCGCGGTCGCCGGAGTCCCGGATGATCGTCCACGGCTCGCTCCATGTGAGCCCACCGTCCGTCGAACGGCTTCCGAGCACCGCATTCACGCTGTCGCTCGCGTCGAACGAGAGGCTGACCTGGTACGCCGTCCCGTCGGGACCGAACGACACCCACGGATCCGACGCACGCTCGTACGCGCCGCCGTTCGCGACCGTCCCGCCCGCACACGTGCTGAAGTGCGGGAACGTACGCGTCCACGTCTGGCCGCCGTTGAAGGTGACCGCGGTGACGAGACCATGGGCGCCGCCGTCCGACCAGCGGTCTTGCTGCCAGACTGCAATCAGATTGAGAGGGTTCAGCGGGTTCACGTCGACCCACGGCTCCTCTTCCGCGTTCGGATACAGGACGCTGCCGGGTGCCGCCCCGGCGGTGCAACCGGCGAAGGGACTCGGCCCGGACGCAAGTGACAGCGGCGCCACCGTGAAGATCCCCGCGCTCGCGCCGGTTGCCAGTGCGCAGAAAACTGCCGTCACTGCCAGCGCGAGCAGAACGTTCCTTGCCACGCTCATGACAAACCTCCCCCTTGCTACGAGGCGTGCCGCACGCGCCTTACTGGACCGCGGGAGCGTTAACCCGGAGCTGCCGAAAGTCAAATTCGTCTAGTCGGCGATCAGCTCGTTCAGTGCCGCCCGCACGTCCGCCTCGGGCAGCTCTTCCTCGCGAGCGCCGTCGTCGCCCAGCAGGACGATCCGCAGCCGTCCCTTCTTGTCGCGGAGCAGCGCCTCCCAGGCGCGATCGCGGTCGACCTGCACGGGTTCAGGCGCGAGCACTTCCTCGACCGGCTTCGTGTCACGTCCCGACAGGCGGAGCGCAGCGAGCAGGCCGAGTGCGACCGCCCGCCCGTGCGGCAGCCGGTAGTCGGACGCCGCCTCGAGCGCGTGCCCAAAGGTGTGGCCGAGGTTGAGCGCATGGCGCGGCCCGCGATCCTGCGGATCGCGCAGGCAGAGCGCGGCCTTGTAGGCGGCGCAGCGGCGGACGAGCTCCTCGTCGGCAAGCTCCCAGAGCTGCTCGCCCGCAAGCAGGCCGGTCTTCACGACCTCCGCCATGCCGTTCAGGCGCTCTGCCTCGGGGAGCGTGGCGAGGAGCGCCGGGTCGACGATCGTCCTCACCGGCCAGTTGAACGCGCCGACGAGATTCTTGGCCTCCGGAAGGTCGACGGCCGTCTTTCCGCCGATCGCCGCGTCCACCTGGCCGACGAGCGACGTCGGCACGGCAACCCAGTCGACGCCGCGCATGTACGTCGCCGCTGCGAACCCGGCGAGGTCGGTGGTCGTGCCCCCGCCGAGGGCGACGACCGTCCCCGACCGGTCGAGCCGGAGCGAGCGCCAGAGCCTCGCAAGGTCGTCGGCGGTCTTCCCCTGCACCTCGTGGGTGGAGGCGAGCCGGGGCCCGAGTGCGAGCTGGGCGTCCATGCCGTGGATCCCGGACACGTGAGCGTCCGCGATCAGCGCCACCTCGCCCTCGCCCGGGACGAGCTCGCCCAGCTGCTCGAGCGCGCCGACGCCGACGTGGATGCCGGCGGCCGCGAGCACGATTCCCTCGACGTCGGCCGCGACCGCGTCGGCCGTCTCGCGGTAGAGCGCCTGCCGTTCCTCGTAGAGGGCACGGAACGAGTCCTCGTCCTGTGCGAGTGGACGTCCGTTTCCGCCGACACGCTCCCAGGCCACCGCCGGGTCGACTTCCAGATACACGGTCAGCGCGTGCTCGCGGAGCGCCTTGCGAATCGCCGGGCTCTTCACGGCACCGCCCCCCATCGCGACCACGCCGGCCTTCTCGGACCTGAGCACCTCGATCGCCGCAACCTGCTCGAGCTCGCGGAACTCCGCCTCGCCCCGCCGGGTGAAGATCTCCGGGATCGTCGATCCGGCATCGCGCTCGATCTCGCGGTCGAGGTCGAGGAACCGCCGGCCGATCCGCTCGGCGACTTCCTGTCCGAGCGTCGTCTTGCCGACTCCCATGAAGCCGACCAGCGCGAGATGGCGGCCTAGGGCGTGCGTGGCTGCCAATCGATCCGCCCGCGGTAGGCCTGGTACGCGCCGACGAAGTCGGCGAGCGCGTCTCCGCCGAACTTCTCTCGCGCAGCCCGGGCGAGCTCGAATGCGACCGACGCCTCGACGACCACCGCGAGCGCCTCGACGGCCGCAGTGTCGCTCCGCTCGACGAGCGCCTCGGCCGGCTCGCCCGTGGCCAGATCGACCGACCGGAGCGGCTTCATCAGCGTCGGCAGCGGCTTCATCGCCGCCCGGACGACGATCTGCTCTCCGTTCGAGATGCCCGCCTCGATCCCGCCGGCGTGGTTCGTCTCCCGGTAGAAGCCGCGCCCGTCGCGGTAGATCTCGTCGTGCGCCTCCGAGCCGCGCCGCCCGGCGAGATCGAACCCGTCGCCGATCTCGACCCCCTTCACCGCCTGGATTCCCATCAGCGCACCCGCGAGGCGGGCGTCGAGGCGCTGGTCGCGCGAGGCGTACGAGCCTAGGCCCGGCGGGACGCCGGTCGCGCGCACCTCGACGACGCCGCCGACCGTGTCGCGCGCGGCGCGCGCCTCGTCGACCCGCTCCTCGAGGTCGCCTCCGACGACGGACCCGGCGACCTCGATCCCGATCTCGCCGAGGAGCGCCTTCGCGACCGCACCCGCGGCGACCACGACCGCCGTATGCCGCGCGCTGGCCCGCTCGAGAGCGTCGCGGACGTCGGCGAGCCCGTACTTGAGGACCCCGGCCAGGTCGGCGTGGCCCGGGCGGGGCAGCGTCACCGGCTCCTTCCCCTTGCCGCCGGGCGGCGGGTCGCCTTCGGGCGGCCACGGGCTCATCCCCCACGTCCAGTTCTTGTGGTCGCGGTTCTCGACCACGAGCGCGAGCGGCGTGCCGAGCGTCCGGCCGTGCCGAAGCCCGGCGTAGACGACCACTTCGTCGGTCTCGATCTGCTGGCGCGGGCTCCGCCCGTAGCCCTGCTGGCGGCGGCGCAGGTCGGCGTCGATCGCGGCCTTGTCGAGCTCCAGCCCGGCCGGCAGGCCGCTGACGATGGCAACCAGGGCAGGCCCGTGCGACTCGCCGGCCGTGACGAGAATGAGACTCATGGCGGAAAGCCTATGGCCGTGCACATGACCTCAACAGGTGCCGGCATCCCGGTCCAGAGCTCGAACGACGCCCGGCCCTGGGCGACGAGCACCTCGAGCCCGGTCACGACCGTCGCCCCGGCCTCGCGGGCAGCCCGCGCGGTTGCCGTCTCCGGGTACGGGAGGTCGACCAGCGCCTGCCCACGGCCGAGCTTGACGAGCACCTCGTCGCGAGCGGCGGTCGCGTTGACCACCAAATCCGCGTCGGCGGCGTCGGGCGGCCAGTCGCCCTTCCGCGCGAACTGTCGCGCGTGCGGGAGCGCCTCGCGGAACGCGACCGCCGAGCCGCCGTCGCCGAGGATTACGGGCCGCTCGACCGTCATGCCGCGAACGATGGCGGCGTCAGTCGAGTAGCCGACGAGCCGTCCGTCCTCTACGACGAGCGTGTTCACCGACTCAAGCCTCGTCTCGCACAGCCTGGCGACCTCGAGCTTGTACGGCGCGGTCACGTTCGCGCCGGCGAAGCCGAGCGCGACCAGCCCGCGCACCGCGTCCTCGACCCGGCCGTCCTCGACGAGCAGCGGCAGATAGGCCCAGTCGAGCCCGCGGGCGGCGAAGGCGGCGTTCTGCATCGCCGGCGACAACGAGTGCTCGACCGGGTTGCCGATCAGGCCAACCAGCGTCGTTCGCCCGCTCAGCAATTCGTCACGCCCTCACGTGTATAGGAGTCGAACTCCTCGATGCTGGCGGTGAAGAAGTGGCTCCGGCAGTCAGGCTTCCGGACGAAGTAGAGGTAGTCGACCTTCGCCGGGTGCGCTGCAGCCTGCATCGAGGCAAGTCCGGGGTTCGCGATCGGGGTCGGCGGCAGGCCCTGGAGCTTCCGCGAGTTGTACGGCGAGTCCGATGCCAGGTCGGTCTTCGTGATCGCCTGCGTCGGCGGGATTCCGAGCCCGTAGCGAAGCGTCGCGTCGATGCCGAGCGGCATGCGGGCATGCAGCCGGTTGTAGATCACGGCCGCGACCAGGCGCCGCTCCTTCGGGACGACGACCTCCTTCTCGATCATCGAGGCGATGATCAGGACGTCGTACGGGGTCAGGTTCTTGGTACGCGCGTACCCCAGATCGACGGTGCTCCACTTGGCACGGAAGTTCTCCACCTGCTTCTCGACGAGCGCGCGGGCCGGGTCGGTCGCGAATAGGAAGTACGTGTCCGGGAAGAGGAAGCCCTCCGGCGAGGACGGCTTGCCGAACCCTGCCGGGAGCTGCGCGTTCCCGGCGGCCCCGATATACCCGGGCGCAGTGATCAGACGGCTGCGCCGGCCCGCCACGCTCGCCATCTCGCGCACGGTCAGGCCTTCCGGGAACGTGACGCGGATCTGCTTCGGGGCGGCAACCGTCGTCGTCGGCTGGGCGGTCGAGTCGTCCTGGCTTCGCACGACGGCATATGCGGCCAACGCGCAGCCGCCGAAGAGGGCGGCCACGACGATCAGCGCGACCACCCTCCGCCGGTAGATCTGCCGAGGTGTCGGCCGTCGGCTCAGCGTCGGCTCCTCGACCACTCGAGGTAGCCGGACAGGAGGTGGGCGGCCGCGCGGGCGTCGTCACCCTCGCCCGGCCCCGCCAGGGCGGTCGTGAAGCGCTCGTCGAACGTCTCCACGGGGACGTCGACGACTGCGCGCAACCGGTCGACGAACCGCATCGTCTCCTCCGCCTGGAGACCTTCTTCGCCCCGCAGGGTCAGCGGGAGCCCGACGACGATCCGCTCGGCTCCTTCCTCGCGGGCGAGCTCAACGAGCCGTGCCAGCCCGGCGTCGCTCGCGGCTTGCTCAACGGTGCAGAGGGGCCGGGCGAGCGTGCCGGTCGGATCGGAGACGGCCACGCCGGTTCGGGCCGAGCCGTAGTCGAGCGCCAGCACCCTCATGCAGATCGCCTCGGGGACAGGATTTAATCCTGTCCCCGAGCCAGCTTCCCGAGCAGCGCGTCCTTCGCCGCGTCGAGCGCCTCGCCGAGCGCCTCGGGATTCTTCCCGCCGGCCTCGGCGAGCGTCGGCCGCCCCCCACCGCCGCCCTGGATCCGCTTGGCCGCGTCGCGGACGAGGGCGACTGCGTCGATGCCGCGGTCGGCGAGCGACTGGTCGAGGTTGAACACGAGGAACGCGCGGCCGTCGTCGGTCGATCCGGCCAGCACCGCCGCCGCTCCCTCCTGCTGGCGGATCCGGTCGGTCAGGTCTCGAAGGTCGCCGCCCGTCACGCCCTTGGCCTCGACGACGACTACGTCCTGCTCGCGGGCACGGACGTCGAACTCGGCCTCCGCCCGCTGGGCGGGCCTCTTGGCCTCCTTCCGCGCCCGCTCCAGCTCGCGGCGCAGCTTCTCGGCCTCGTCGGCCCTCGCGCGGAGCAGCGCGAATGCCTCGCCGGCCGTGACCGCTTCGATCCGCCGCGCACCGGAGCCGACCGATCCCTCGGAGAGGACCACGAAGGGACCGATCTCGGCGGTCGTCCGCACGTGCGTACCCCCGCAGAGCTCGCGCGAGACGCCCTCGACCTCGACGACGCGAACCTCGTCGCCGTACTTCTCGCCGAACAGCATCATCGCGCCGAGTTTGCGGGCCTCGGCGATCGGGACGATGAACGTCCGGACCGGGTGGTTCTCGAAGATCGCCTGGTTGACGCGCCGCTCGACCGCCTCTCGCTCCTCGGAGCTCAGCGCCTGGGGATGAGTGAAGTCGAACCGCAGCTTGTCCGGCCGGACCGCCGAGCCGGCCTGATGCACGTGCTCCCCGAGCACGGCGCGCAGTGACTCGTGCAGGAGGTGCGTGGCGGTGTGGTTCGCCATCGTCGGGAAGCGGACGTTCCACGGCACGACCGCCCGGACCCGGTCGCCGGCCGAGAAACCCTCACCCTCGAACAGGAGCGCCTGGTCGTCTTCGATCCGGTACGCGGCCCGTAGCGTGGCTTGCGCTCCGTCGTCCTTCAGGAGCTCCCCGGCATCGGTCACCTGGCCGCCGCCCTCGGGATAGAACGGCGACTCGCGCAGCTTCGCCAGGAACAGACCCTCGCCGACCTCCTCCAGCGCGCCGATCTGGGTGAGCACGTCCGTCTTCTCCCAGCCGACGAACTCGGTCGTAAACCCCGCCGCACGGGCAAAGTCGGCCGCCTGCTGCAGCTCGCCCTTGCCGCCGCCTGCGCGCGAGATCTCCCGGTGGCGGTCCATCTCGCGCTCGTACTCGTCCTCGTCGACCGGAATCCCACGCTCGCGGGCGAGCTCGAGCGTCAGCTCGATCGGGAACCCGTAGGTCGCCTGGAGCGTGAACGCATCCGCACCGGAGATCGCGCCGCCGCCGGCCGCCTCCTCGAACAGCTTCATGCCGCGGTGGAGCGTCTCCGAGAACCGCTCCTCCTCCGCGGTGAGGACGCGGGTGATCTGGTCGCGGTTGTCCTCCAGCTCCGGGTAGGCGTCGACCATCTGCTCGATCACGGTGCCGGCGAGGTCGGCGACGAACGGAGCCTCCATGCCGATCCGCAGACCGTGCTGGATCGCGCGGCGGACGATCCGGCGCAGCACGTAGCCGCGCCCTTCGTTCGACGGCGTGATCCCCTCCCCGGCCAGGAAGGCCATGCCGCGCCCGTGGTCGGCGAGCACGCGGTGGGCCTTGGTCGCGTCGGGCGAATCGCCGTACGCGACGCCCGAGGTCTCCTCGATCCAGCCCATGATCCGCTGGTAGCCGTCCGTGTCGTAGACGGAGGCGACGCCCTGGACGATCCGCGCGGCGCGCTCGAGGCCGAGGCCCGTGTCGATGTTCTGCTTCGGCAGCGGGGTCAGAGTCCGGTCGGGGTGGAGCTCGTAGGCCATGAACACGAGGTTCCAGAACTCCAGGAACCGCTCGCACCGGGCGCAGCCCGGGAGGCAGCCTCCGGCACACCCGACCTGCTCGCCCCAGTCGAAGTAGATCTCCGAGTCGGGCCCGCACGGGCCCGGGCCGCCGACCGACCAGAAGTTCTCCGAACTGGGGAGCGGGACGATCCGCTCGGGCGGCATGCCGACCGCTTCCCACAGGTCGATCGCCTCCTGGTCGGGACCGAGCTCGAGCTCCGGGTCACCGGCGTGGACGCTGACCCAGATTCGGTCCCAATCGAGCCGCAGGCGGTCGCGGATGAACTCAGTCGCGTACTCGATCGCGCCCTGCTTGAAGTATTGGCCGAACGAGAAGTTGCCCATCATCTCGAAGAAGGTCAGGTGAAAGGTGTCGAGCCCGACCTCGTCGATGTCGACGGTGCGGAACACCTTTTGCGCGGTCGTCGTCGTCGGCGCCGGGGGCGCCTCGCGGCCCAGGAAGAAGGGCATCTGCGGCTGCATGCCCGCGCTGGTCATGAGGGTCGAATGATCGTCGGCGCGCGGGATGAGCGACGCCGACGGGCAGCGTAGGTGCCCCTTCTCCTCGAAGAACGAGAGGAACCCCTCCCTCAGCTCGGCGGTGGTCTGCACGCTGTGATTCTAGGGAGGCCCGCCGCGCGCACCCCTGGACGAAGCGGCCACACCTGTGGACGAAGCGGCTCATCTCCGGCCCACATGCGGCACGGACACGTGATGGAACTCGCATCTACGATCGCCGTGGGGAGGAGGACGGGTTCACCGCCGAGAGCCGCATGGGCCAAGGCCGAAAACGCCACGGCTGCACGAGCCCTCCGCGGCCGGATACGGCGGCCGACTCAGGAAGGCTGATCGCGGTCGAGCTCGGCGGCGAGATCGCGCTCCCGGCGCGCCGCTTCCTCGCGCCCCGTCTGGACGGCCCCTCGCCAGCCCGCTCCGGCCCGAGCGGACGACGCGGCGTGGCGGGCGCCGCTGAAGAACCCGACGAGCGCCTGCACCGGCCTCGTGATCGCGCCTGTGACGGTGCGGACACCGGTGTCGACGGTCGTGACCGCGTCGACCGCGCTGTCGGTGATCACGTCCACCTTGTCGAGCTGCGTGTTGACCCGGTCGAGCGTGCCCCCGAGCTTCGAGATGACCGGAATCAGCTCGCTCTCGGTTCCCTCGATCAGCGAGGACGCACGACCCAGCGTTCCACCGAGCCTGATCGCGCCGTACGCAACCGCGAGGCCGGCGAGCACGAGGAAGAACGCCAGCGCCGCATACGCAACGTCGCCCCACTCGACCGACGCGATCATCGGCCGATCTTAGGGCGTGACCAGCCGGCCCGCACCGACGACGACGTCGTCCTCGTAGAGAACGGCGGTCTGGCCGGGCGCAACCCCGTGGATGGGCTCGTCGAGCTCGAGCGCAAAGCCACCCTCGAGCGGGTCGACCGCCGTCGGCACCCCGGGGGCGCGGTAGCGCACCTTTACGGAGGCCCGATCGACGGGAACGTACAGCCGCCCGACCGCCCGCAGCGACGTTCGCGCGAGCGCCTCGCGGGGACCGACGACGACGGTGTTCGTCGCCGCATCGGTCGAGATCGCGAAGAGCGGCTGCGCGGCCGCGATCCCCAGCCCACGGCGCTGACCGGGCGTGAATCGCCAGTAGCCGTCGTGCGTCCCGAGGCGGCTCCCGGCCATATCGACGATCGGTCCGGTCGAAGCCGGGAGGCCGTGGCGCTGGAGGAACACGCGATAGTCGTCGCCGGCGAGGAAGCACGCCTCCTGGCTCTCGGCCCGCGAGGCGACGGCGAGCCCGGCAGCGGCCGCCTCCGCGCGCGTCTCCTCCTTCCGTCCGTCGCCGAGGGGGAACCAGAGACGGTCGAGCGCCGCGGGGTCGACGCGACCGAGCATGTACGACTGATCCTTCTGCTCGTCCGCCCCACGCGCGATCAGCAGGCGGCCCCGGTGCTCGACGATCCGTGCGTAGTGCCCAGTCGCCAACCGGCGGGCGCCTGCCCGCTCCGCGAACGCGAGGAGCTGTGCGAAGCGGAAGCCGCCGTTGCAGCGGGTGCACGGATTCGGCGTCTCGCCTCGGGCGTAGCCGCGGACGAACGGCTCGACCACCGCCCGCCGAAACCCCTCGCGGAGATCCAGCGTGACGTGCGGGATGCCGAGCGAGTGGCACGTCTCGCGGGCGGCGATCACCGCCGCCGGCGAACAGCACGCGCGCTCCGAGCTCGTTCCCTTCGGATCGATCCAGAGGCGGAGCGTCACGCCGATCGCGTCGGGCCCCGCCCTCAGCAGGGCGACCGCCGAATCGACACCGCCGCTCATCGCCACGGCCACCCGGATCGGCGAGGACGCCGCGCTGAAGACCGGTCCAATCGCGTTGGCGAGCGCGTCGGCGGCAAGGGTCTCCCCGCCGACGGCCGCGGCCTCGAGCAGGCTCAGACCGCGAAGGTCGGCGTCGAGCCCGTCCGCGTCGGCATCGACGATCCGGTCGCCGTCCAGGCTCAGCCGGACGAGTGCCCAGCACCCGTCGCGAGAGGAATCGCCTGCAATCTCGATCATACGGTCAGAATCGCACACGCCCGCCGGGCACAGCGGGAGGCGTGCCCCGACCCTGCCGATGTCTCCGCCCCGTAGCGAACCTGGACGAACCAGGTGGGTGCCGTGCGGGCCGGCTCGTCTCCCGACTCGCCGCGCCCGACTCGGGCTCCCTCGCTTTGGCTGTTGGTTCTACATTGGTGTGCGGAGCCACGAACAGGGTCGGGCACCCGGCCACTCTACTAATCGCAAGCACCGTCGAGCGAAGCTCGCCGGCGCCGCCTGAAAGGCGGGCATTCTATCCGCCCCGAGCTACTTACTCCGCGCGGGCGAAGCTCCACCTGATCGGCTGCACGCCGGTGAGCGCGAGCAGCTCCGCCAGCGCGGGCGTCACCTCGAAGTCGAATCTCGGTGAGAACGGGCCCCGGTCGACTACGGTCGTCAGCACCGTCTTGCCGTGAAAGTTCACGAAGACCTTTGCCCCGCACGGCAGCACCTGATGGTCGACCCCGAGCGTCTTGGGGCTGAGCAGCGTCCCGCACCCGGATACGTGCTCGGCGAGCGGCCGCTGACGGACGCCGGCGAGGGAGGAGTACCAGCCGCTGACGTTCGAGACGGCCGCCCGGGGCAACGCCGACCGCGGCTGCGCAACCGTGTCGTCACGCGTGGCAACGGCTAGTCCGACGACGGCGGCGAGCACCGCGGCCGCGAGCACGGCCAGCTGGCGCTGGGCGAGAACGGCAGACAGCGCCGTCAGTCCCCCGGCTGGACCGTCGAGCGTTCCTCCGGCGAGGCGCTGAGGACACGCGTGTATTCCTCGACCTCTTCGGAGGGCGCGTCGCCTGCGTCGGGACGAAGCGGGTAGTCGTCCTCGACCTCTGGCTCGGCTTCCGCTTCGGGGGCCGGCTCCGGCTCGTCGGCCTCGACGTCCTCCACGGGAGGCGCATGGGCCGCGCTGGGCCGAGCCTGCGACCGCCAGACCGCAAGCTCGATCAGCGACACGAGAAGCCATCCGCCCGCGAGCAGTGCGACGATCACGGCCGGCCGGAAGTCGGCATACCCTGCACCGACCCCGAGCAGGATCAGGAAACCAGCCTCGATCGCGAATCTCGGCGCGAAAGCGCCCGGCATGTCTTTGAGTCTAGACAGCCCTGTCAGTTGGGCCGCCCCTAGCCTCCCTGTTCATCCGGGATCGCCTCGATGCCGAGCTCGCGCAGCACCGCGGCCGGCATCGGCGTCGGCGCGCCGGTGAGCGGGTCCGAGCCGCTCGACACCTTCGGGAAGGCGACGATCTGGCGGATGTCCGGCTCCCCGGCCATCAGCGCGACGAACCGCTCGAGCCCCATCGCGAAGCCGCCGTGCGGCGGCGCCCCCATCTCGAGCGCCTCGAGTAGGAAGCCGTACTTGCTGCGCACCTCCTCGTCGCTCACCCCCATCACGCGAAAGACCGACGCCTGGACCTCGGAACGGTGGATCCGGATCGAGCCGGAGCCCAGCTCCCACCCGTTCCAGATCAGGTCGTAGTGCTGGCTCTTCGCCGCCCCGGGATCGTCCTCGAAGTCCTCTTCGCCGGGGATCGGTGCGGTGAAGGGATGGTGCAGGAACGTCCATTGGTGCGTCTCCTCGTCGCGCTCGAACAGCGGGAAGTCGATCACCCAGTGGAAGACGTCGTTCCCCTCGGCGAGCTCGAGCTCGCGGGCAACGTGGAGGCGCAAGCCGCCGAGCACGCGGGCGACGATCGGCGGATCGCCGGCCGCGAAGAGCACGGTGGAGCCCGGCGGAGCCGCAAACGCCGCCAGCTCGCGCTCGGAGAGGAACTTGGCGATCGGCGAGCGCACTTCCCCGTCCGCACCGTGGACGACGTAGGCAAGCCCCTTCGCCCCCCACTCCTTCGCCACCTCTTCGAGCCGGGCCAGCTCGGCCCGGGAATACTCGTTCCGAACGACGATGAACCGCACGGCCTCTGCGTCGGCGAACACGCCGAACTCGGAGCCTCGGGTCACCTCGGTGGCGTCCTGGATCTCGAGCCCGAAGCGCAGGTCGGGCTTGTCGGTGCCGTACCGGGCGATCGCCTCGTCGTAGCTCATGCGCGGGAACGGCCGCGGCGGCGGCTCCCGCTCCAGCGCCGCGAACGCGTCGACGACGGCCGCCTCCATGACGTCGAGCACCTCCTCCCGCTCGACGAACGCCATCTCGAGGTCGAGCTGCCGGAACTCGAACTGGCGGTCGGCGCGGAGATCCTCGTCCCGCCAGCAGGTGGCGATCTGGTAGTAGCGATCGATCCCGCCGATCATGCAGAGCTGCTTGAAGAGCTGCGGGCTCTGCGCCAGCGCGAAGAAGCGCCCGGGCTGGAGGCGCACGGGGACGAGGAAGTCACGGGCGCCCTCCGGCGTGCCGCGGGTCATCCCCGGCGTCCAGACGTCGATGAAACCTCGCCCGTCCATCGTCCTCCGGATCGACTGCACGACCGTGTGCGAGAGGCGGAGGTTGCGCTGCATCTGCTCACGGCGCATGTCCAGCCACCGGTAGCGCAGCCGCAGCGTCTCGTCGACGTGCTCCTCGTCGAGCTGGAACGGCAGCGGCGTCGAGCGCGAGAGGATCTCGAGGCGCTCGACCTGGAGCTCGACTCCACCCGTCGGCAGGTTCGGGTTGACCGCCTCGGGGGCGCGCGCGACGAGCTCGCCCTCGGCCTGCAGGACGAACTCGTTGCGGAGCTCGTGCGCGACCGCGTGCGCGTTCGGCGTGCGCTCGGGGTTGATGACGAGCTGGCAGACGCCGGTGTGGTCGCGGAGATCGACGAAGACGAGGCCGCCGTGATCGCGGCGGGTGTCGACCCAGCCCGCGAGGGTCAGGCGCTCTCCCACCTGCTCGGGGCGCGGCTCGCCGCAGCGGAGGTCACGCCAGCTCATGCCATTTCCGTCCCTTCGGGCTGAAAATGGCTAGGGATCACGTCACTCAGGTTCGTTCGTGAGTCGACAACGACCACGTTTCTGGCGCCGAGTCGCCCGGCCTGGGTGTGTTGCCCCTTCACCGACCGGCCCGCGAAGTCGGCGTCGGCGCGCACACCCGCCGCCCGCAGCTCCATCAGCTTCGCCAGGACGGCGGCGCGGTCTGCGCCGTCCGTGCAGACGAAGAAGACGTCGATCCCTTCGTCCACGGGGGCGGTCGCCCCGGCGTCCTCGAGGGCGAGCAGGAGTCGCTCGATCCCCGCCCCGAAGCCGACGCCCGGCGTGTGGGGCCCGCCGAGCTCCTCGGCGAGGCCGTCGTATCTGCCGCCTCCGGAGAGGGTCGACTGCGATCCGCCCTCCGGGCCGAGGAACTCCCAGGTCGTGCGCGTGTAGTAGTCGAGCCCGCGCACAAGCGTCGGCACGAGCTCGTAGCGGACGCCGAACGCGTCCAGATACCGCCGCACCTGGGCGAAGTGCTCCCGGCACGGCTCGCAGAGCGAGTCGCCGACCGCCGGCGCCTCGCGCAGGACCTCCTGCACGGCCGGCGGCTTCGCCGCGATGTTGTCGAGCGCGCGCAGCGGATTGCGGACCGCCTGCTCGCGCGTGCCTTCGTCCAGGTCGCCGGCGTGCTCCTCCAGCCAGGGCCGCAGGCGCTCGAGGTACGCCGGCCTGCACTCGGCGTCGCCGATCGAGTTCAGCTCGAGCCGGTACTCGCGGATCCCGAGCCGTCCGAGGAGCGCGTCGTACAGGTGGATGACCTCGGCGTCGCAGGCCGGGTCGTCGGAGCCGATCGACTCGGCGTCGAGCTGCCAGTGCTCGCGAAACCGGCCCTTCTGGGGTCGCCCGTAGCGGTAAATGGTCTCGATCGTGTACAGCTTCTGCGGCTGCGGCTCGCGGTGCAGGCCGTGCTCGAGGTACGCGCGGACGATCGGCGCCGTCGCCTCCGCGCGCAGCGTCAGCGAGCGATCCCCTCGGTCGACGAACGTGTACATCTCCTTCGAGACGACGTCCGAGCCCGCTCCGGACGTCCGCGCGAAAAGCTCGGTGTCCTCGAATACCGGCGTGTCGATGCGGCGGTAGCCGTAGAGCGCGCACAGCCGTTCGAACTCCCGCTTCACGAACCGCCAGGCGGGCTGTTCGGACGGGAGGATGTCGTGCGTGCCTCTGGGCGCCTCGAAGCTAGGCACGGAGCTCGGTCAGGAACGGATTGCGCGCGAGCTCGGCGCCGAGCGTCGTCGGCGGGCCATGGCCCGAGTAGACGACCGTCTCCGGCGGGAAGCGGTCGACCAGCGCACGGATCGACTCGACGAGCGTCTCCCAGCTCGCCATCGGCAGGTCGGTCCGCCCCACCGACCCGGCGAAGAGAACGTCGCCCGAGAAGAGACAGAGCTCGGCATAGAACGCGAGGTGGCCGGGCGAGTGTCCGGGCACCTGCACCGTCTCGAACGAGATCCCGGCGAGGTCGATCATCTCGTCGCCGGCGAGCTGCACCTCCGCAGACCACGGCCGGATCCGCTGGCCGGGGTAGTAGTCGGCCGGGCTGGCGAGCACGGCGGCCTCCACGTCCGAGATGTAGACGGGGGCGCCGGTTGCTTCGGCCAGGTCGGCAACGGCCCCGATGTGGTCGTAGTGCGTGTGCGTGACGAGGATGCTCGCGACGCTGGCCCCCATCCGGGCAAGCTCGAGGCGCAGCGTGGTCGCGTCCCCACCGGGGTCGATCACGACCGACTCGGTCGCGCCTCGCTCGGTGCGGACGACATAGCAATTCGTGCCGATCGGGCCGAGCTCGTAGCGGTCGACGACCAGGGGCATCCTGCGGCTGAGTCTAACGGGGGGTTTACGACCGCTTGGAGCGCTTGTCCTTTTGTGGCAACGCGCCCTGTTGCTTCAACCACCGGTTCCGCACCATGCGGTCGGTCAAGTACATCATCGGGATGAAGAGCGCCCCGTAGAGCACCCCGATCAGCACGCGGCTCGGCAGCGGGCCGCTGCGCAACACCAGAACGACCAGAACGAAGATGCCCACCTGCCACGGGATCGCCCGCCTGGCGGCGCGCGACCACGTCGGCTCGGGCGGCTCGCGCATCGTTCGCCCGCGGGTGCCCTTCTGGCTCGGCTTCGTCTTCGCCGGCGCCTTCGCGTCTTTCGGCGACTTCGCCTCGGCGGGCTCGGGCTCGCCGACCTCGACTTCCTGGCCCTCTTCGTCGACGTAGACGTACTCGTACTCGTGGCGCCGGTCCTTCTGGCGGCGCCGCCTCTGCTTGCGGGTCGGCATCGCGGGCTAGCGTAGCTCCGCGGGACGCCCTGCGAGGACGACTGCCGTGACGTGGTCGTGGCCGAGGTGGTAGGCCAGGTACCGCCAGTCGGGTGCGTCGAGGAGGACGAGGTCGGCGTCGTAGCCGGGCGCGACGCGGCCCTTGCGATCGGCGAGGCCGAGAACCTGGGCCGCGTTGATCGTGCAGGCGGCTAGTGCCTCCGCCGGCGAGAGCCTCAACTGCGTCGACGCCAGCGAGCACACGAGCGGAAGGCTCTCGCAGAAGGCGCTCCCCGGGTTGAAGTCGGTGGCGAGGACGACAGCCGCACCGGCGTCTACGAGCGCCCGCGCTCGGGGCATCGGCCGGCCGAGGAACAGCGCGCTCGCCGGGAGCAGCACCGCTGAGACCTCGCTCGTGGCGAGGGCACGGATGCCGTCGTTCCCGGTTGCCTCGAGGTGGTCGACAGAGCGGGCTCCGAGCTCGATCGCCAACGGGATTGCACCCTGGTCGGTGAACTGGTCGCCGTGCAGGCGCAGTGCGAGCCCGGCGTCGCGGCAGGCAGTGAGGTACCGGCGCGCCTGGCCGACGTCGAAGGCGCCGTTCTCGACGAAGACGTCGGCCGCCGTGGCGAGCTTCGACGCCTCGGGCAGGACCTCGGCGAGCGCGAAGTCGAGGTAGGCGTCGCCGTTCGGGAACTCGGGCGGGACCGCGTGCGCACCGAGCCAGGTCGGCGCTCCACCGGCAGCACCAATCGCGCGGAGCTGCGCCAGCTCGGTCTCCCGGTCGAGGCCGTAGCCCGACTTCGCCTCGAACGTCGTCGTTCCCGCGTGGAGCATCCAGTCCCGGTGGCGGGTGGTCGCGGCGGCCAGCTCCTCGTCGGACGCGGCCCGGGTCGCGCGAACGGTCGAGAGGATGCCGCCGCCGGCAGCGTGCAGCTCCTCGTACGTGGCGCCGCCCGCACGGAGCGCGAACTCGTCCACCCGGTCGCCGGCGAAGCAGGCGTGCGTGTGGCAGTCGACGAGACCCGGAACGGCGGCGAGGCCGCGCCCGTCGAGCTCCTCGACGTCGCCGTCGAGCGCTGGAAGATCGCGCATCCTGCCGGTCGCGGCGACCTTGCCGTCCTCGCAGAGGACGTACGCGTCCTCGATCACGTCGACCTGGTCGAGCGCATCGCCGCGGAGCGGCGCCGCCGCTCCGGCCGGCGTCGCGAGCTGGGCGAGGTCGCGGACGAGGAGCCGGCTCACTGCCGGAGACGGCCGACGTCCGCGACCGGCGGCGCCTCGGTCACGACGCCTCGAGGCTCGGCAGGTCGAGTCCCTGCCCGCGTGCGTGCTCCACTGCCTCGGGGTAGCCCGCGTCGGCATGGCGCATCACGCCCGTGCCCGGATCGGTGGTCAGCACCCGCTCGAGCCGCTCGGCCGCATCCGCGGAGCCGTCGGCGACCACGACCATGCCGGCGTGGATCGAGTTGCCGATCCCGACCCCGCCGCCGTGGTGGACGCTCACCCACGTCGCGCCCGCTGCCACGTTCAGCAGGGCATTGAGGATCGGCCAGTCCGCAATCGCGTCGGAGCCGTCGGCCATCGCCTCCGTCTCCCGGTACGGCGAGGCGACCGAGCCCGCGTCGAGGTGATCACGCCCGATCACCACGGGGGCCTTCACGGCGCCGCTCTGCACGAGCTCGTTGATCGCGAGGCCCGCCCGTGCTCGGTCGCCGTAGCCGAGCCAGCAGATCCGCGCGGGCAACCCCTGGAAGGCAACCCGCTCGGGTGCCAGCTCGAGCCAGCTCTGGAGGACGCCGTCGTCGGGGAAGAGCTCGAGCAGCGCCGCGTCGATCGCCGCGATGTCAGCCGGATCGCCCGAGAGGGCGGCCCACCGGAAGGGACCGATGCCGCGGCAGAAGAGCGGCCGGATATAGGCCGGGACGAAGCCCGGATATGTGAACGCACCCTCGACGCCCGCCTCTAAGGCCTCACCTCGCAGGTTGTTGCCATAATCGAAAACGTAGCTGCCGGCTCGGACGAACGCGAGCATCCCGTGGACGTGCGTTGCGATGCTGGCACGGGCCCGTTGCAGATACGTGACGGGATCGGCCGCACGCAGCTCCCCGGCGGCGGCGACGTCCAGCCCGAGCGGGACGTAACCGTTCAGCGGATCGTGGGCGGCGGTCTGGTCGGTGACGAGGTCGAACGCCTCCCCGCGCCGCGCCAGCTCGGGCACGATTTCCGCAGCGTTGCCGAGCAGGCCGACCGACAGCCCGCGGCCGTCCCGCTGAGCAGACCGGATCCGGGCGAGCGCGTCGTCGAGCGAATCGGTCCCCTCGTCCAGATACCGGGTCTCGAGCCGGCGCTCGATCCGCGAAGGGTCGACCTCCACACAGAGCACGGCCGCGTTGAGGAGCGAGCCTGCGAGCGGCTGCGCGCCGCCCATCCCACCGAGGCCGGCGGTCAGGATCGTGCGGCCGGCGAGGTCGGCGGCGCCGAAGTGCCTCTCGGCCGCCGACGCGAACGTCTGGTACGTCCCCTGGAGGATCCCCTGGGTGCCGATGTAGATCCAGCTCCCAGCGGTCATCTGGCCGAACATCGTCAGCCCGAGCGCTTCCAGGCGGCGGAACTCGTCCCACGTCGCCCAGCGCGGTACGAGCAGCGAGTTGGCGATCAGGACACGCGGCGCCCCCGGATGCGTGCGGAACACGCCGACGGGCTTGCCGCTCTGGACGAGCAGGGTCTCGTCGTCGCCGAGGCGGAGCAGCGTGCGCACGATCGCCCGCAGCGCTTCGTGGCTTCTCGCCGCCCGCCCCGTCCCGCCGTACACGACGAGCGCTTCCGGATGCTCGCCGACCTCCCTGTCGAGGTTGTTGAGCAGCATGCGGAGCGGCGCTTCCGTCGCCCAGGACCGCGCGTTCAGCTCGATGCCGCGCGGTGCGCGGATGCTCGAGAGATCGCCGCAGAGCGCATCGACGGCGGCGTCGACGGTACCGACGGCGCTCATTGCTCCTCTGCCTCCTCGCGCTCGCGCTTGCGCCACCGCCACCAGCTGTAGCCCGTTGCGATCACGAACAGGGTCGGCGCGATGATCAGCGCCGCGCGCATGTTCCCGCCCGTGAGCGCGGTCGCGCCGATCACGATCCCGGCCAGGACTGCGTAGAGGATCGCGCTGTCGCGGTAGGGATGCGCCGGCGCCGTCCGCGGCGAGCCGTCCCAGCGCAGCCGCTTCTTTTTCTTCGTGGTCTCGGTCACCGGAGCGAGCCCACCTCGTCCTCGACCGCGGCGATGAGCGACCCGTCGCGAATCGCAGCGGCGACCGCGTCGATCTCGCCGCCGAGCGGGCGGTCGTCCGTCAGCCGCGGCGAGAGCGACCGGACGAACCGGTGGGCGGCGGCTGCGCCGCGGCCCGGCTCGAGCGGCGCCAGGAACTCCACTCCCTGGGCCCCGGCCAGCAGCTCGATCGCGAGGGCCCACTCGGCGTTGGCGAGGACCTGCCACGCCTTCAGTCCGGCGGCGTTGCCCATCGAGACGTGATCCTCCTGGCCCGCGCTCGTCGGCACCGAGTCGACGCTCGCCGGATGGGCGAGCACCTTGTTCTCGCTGACGAGGGACGCAGCCACGTACTGGGGGATCATGAAACCGGAGTTGAGCCCGCCCTCGACGGTCAGGAACGGCGGCAGCCCGCCCGAGAGGCTCGGATTGACGAGCCGCTCGACGCGCCGCTCGGAGATGCTCGCGAGCTCGGCCATTGCCATTGCCAGCGCGTCGAGCGCGAAGGCGAGCGGCTGGCCGTGGAAGTTCCCGTTCGAGACGAGCAGGTCGTCCTCGACGAGGACGAGCGGGTTGTCGGTGGCGGAGTTGAGCTCGATCGAGACCGTGTAGTCGATGTAGTCGAGCAGGTCGCGGGCGGCTCCGTGCACCTGCGGCGCGCAACGGAGCGAGTAGGCGTCCTGGACCTTGTCGCACCACCGGTGCGCCTCGTTGATCGCCGAGTCCTCGAGGAGCGTGAGCACGTTCGCGGCCGCGTCCTGCTGGCCGCGCAGCGGCCGGAGCGCGTGCACCTGCGGGAGGAAGCTCGTCCGCGATCCCTGCAGTGCCTCGAGCGACAGCGCGCAGGCGATGTCGGCGGCCTTCGCGAGCCGCCGTCCCCGCACGAGCCCCAGGGCGCCGAAGGCAGCCATGAACTGCGTGCCGTTGACGAGCGAGAGCCCCTCTTTCGCAAGCAGGCGTTCGGGCTCCAGCCCTGCTCGTTCGAGCGCCTCGCGGCCGGGCAGCCGATCGCCGTCGAACCACGCCTCCCCCTCTCCGACCAGCGGGAGCGCCAGGTGGGCCAGCGGGGCGAGGTCGCCGCTGGCGCCGACCGACCCGCGGCTCGGCACGACGGGCAGAACGCCGCGGTCGAGGCACTCGAGCAGGAGGTCGACCAGCTCCGGACGCGCGCCGGACCTTCCCTTCGCGAGCGCGTTCGCCCGCAAGAGCATCGCCGCGCGGACGACCTCGTCGGGATACGGGTCGCCGACACCGCACGCGTGGCTGCGCAGCAACCGGAGCTGGAGCTCCTCGGTCAGCTCCTCCGGGATCGTCTGGGACACGAAGCGGCCGAAGCCGGTATTCACGCCGTACGTGTGCTCGCGCCGGCCGTGTGCAGCCCGGTCGACGACCGCACGGGCTTCGATCATGCGGTCGCGCGCCCGCTCCGAGAGTCCGGCTCCGGCGCCGCCGACCGCGACGGCCCAGACGTCGTCGACGGTCAGATCCTCGCCCGTGAGGCCGATCGCCGTAACGGGGGCCACGGCGCGAGTGTAGTCGTGGAGACCGGCGCGATGGCCCCAGGGCCCCCGCCGGGCTTCACGCGTCCAGCAGACGTAGCTCCAGAACCCGCGAGGCGTCGAAGCCGTCGATCCGGAGCGCCGCTCCCGCCGCTGCCGCCGCCGCACCCGCCGGCATCAGCCCGACCAGCTCCGAGCCGGCCACCCCGACCCCGCGCGCTCTGGCCTCCGCGTCGATCCGCGCGACGATGTCGTGCAGCGCCGCCGCCTCCCAGTCCTCGACGTTCATGCTCACCTGGACGAGACCGGCGCGCGGAAGGTCGAGGCCGAGCGCCCGCACACCGGGAAAGCCGCCGTCCCGCTCGCGGACGACCGCGGCAATCGCCCTTGCGACCTCCACGTCGTCGCTCCGCAGGGTGACGTTGAACGCGACCAGCGGCCGGCGGGCGCCGACGAGTACCGCTCCTGCGGCGGGATCGACGCGCGAGGGCCCGAAGTCGGGCGTCACCTCGCCGGCCTCGATGCGCGCCTGAAGGGCCGAGGGGCCGCCGTGGCGAAAGAACGCCGGGCCGCGTCCGGGAGCGCCGTAGAGGAACACCGGCAGGCCGAGTCCGCCGAGTCGCTCGCCGACCGCCAGCGACGCCGCACGCGCCCGCTCCATGTCCTCGGGACGGATCGGGACGAGCGGCACGACGTCGGCGGCACCGACGCGGGGGTGCGCGCCCTCGTGCCGGCGGAGGTCGATCCGCTCTCTCGCGCATTCCACGCCGGCCACCAGCCCGTCGAGCAGGTGCTCCTCGGAGCCGACGAGCGTGAACACGGAGCGGTTGTGGTCGGTATCCGCGTGGACGTCGAGCAGCCGGGCACCGCCGGCCGTCAACGCGGTGCCGATGGCGTCGATGGTGCTGCGCTCGCGCCCCTCCGAGAAGTTCGGCACCGACTCGAGCGGCAACACGTTCCGTACTCTAGAAGGCGGGTGAAGGCCTACTACCACGCACGCGCCCGCGAGTACGACGACTGGTGGCTCCAGCGCGGTCTGTACGAGCCGCGGCGGAGCCGGGAGTGGCAGGCGGAGCGCGATCTCGCATTCGACGTGATCCAGGCCCTTCCACCGAAGCGCACGCTCGACGTCGCCTGCGGCACCGGTTTCGTCACCCGGCTGCTCCCCGGCGAGGTGACCGGGATCGACCAGAGCACCGAGATGCTGGAAGTCGCCCGCGCGCAGGCGCCCGAGGCGACCTTCGTCGAGGGAGACGGCACCGACCTGCCCTTCGACGACGGGGCGTTCGAGCGCGTCTTCACAAGCCATTTTTACGGCCACCTCGAGGAGGACGACCGCGAGCGTTTTCTCGGGGAGGCTCGCCGCGTGGCGCCCGAGCTGATCGTCTTCGACGCCGCCCTTCACGGCGGCGAGCCGCGCGCCGAGTGGCAGGAACGCGTGCTCAACGACGGCACCCGCTGGACCGTCTACAAGCGGTTCTTCACCGGTGAGGATCTGCGCGCGGAGCTCGGGGGCGGCAGGATCCTCCACGAAGGTCGCTGGTTCGTCATCGCCGTCGCTTGACGCGTCGTCGCTCGTCGTACCGTTCGCTCACGTCGCTCCAGCGCGACAACCGCGGGTGCCGCGCCTGTTCCGAAGCCGGCTTCCCGCTCGAGTCGTTGCCCGTGCTCGAGGGCCACGAGGGCCAGCGCGCGTACATCTACGGGCAGTCGCCGGGGATCGTCGAGGGCGAGGAGCGCCGGCCCTGGCGCGGCCGCGCCGGGCAGAACCTCCGCCGCTGGCTCGACCTCGACGAGGAGACCTTCTACGCGACCTTCTACTGCGCCTCCGTCACCCGCTGCTACCCGGGTCGATCGCCGTCGGGCACCGGCGATCGGGTTCCGACCGGACGGGAGCAAGAGCTGTGCTCCTTCTGGCTCCACTGGGAGCTGCGGCTGCTGCGTCCGGAGCTGATCGTCACGGTCGGCGGGCTCGCCACGCGGCGGCTACTGCAGGTGCGCGGCCTCGACGAGTGCATTGGCGCGATGTTCGAGCACGCGGGCGCGACCGTCATCCCCCTTCCCCACCCTTCCGGCGTGAGCCGGTGGCTGAACGCGCCGGAGAACCGGCGGCGGCTCGTCGCGGCGGTGGAGCTGATTCGCGCGCGGTTGGATTCGCCTGCGGCGCGGGCGGCGAGCCGCTAGCCGCCGGATACCTTTCGGCTATGTCCGCGGCCCCCTACCGGCGCACGTTCGTCAGGCTGCTCGGCTTCCTGAAGCCGTACAAGGTCTCGCTCGTCGTCTCGATCGTGCTCGCGTGCGGCTCGCAGGCGGCACAGATCGCGCTCGTCTGGGTGGTCGGCGGCGTGATCAACAACGCGATCGTCCCCCACGACACAGGACGGCTGTCGATGTACATCTGGACGATCGTCGGGCTCGGCGTGCTGAAGGCGGGGCTGATGGTCGGACGGCGGTTGATCTCCGGAAAGCAGGCACTCGGCGTCGAGCTCGACCTGCGGAACGCGCTCTACGCGCGTCTCGTCCGGCTGTCGTTCCGCTTCTACGACACCCACCAGACCGGACAGCTCATGTCCCGGGCGACGGTCGACCTCCAGGGCGTCCGCTTCTTCCTCGGCTACGGGCTGATCTTCTTCTTCCAGAACATCCTGACGGTGCTGTCCGTGACCGTCGTGCTGTTCTTCGTCCAGTGGGAGCTGGCGCTGATCTCGCTGGCGATCGTTCCGGTCCTGACGGTCCTCGCCTACCGCTACAGCCGTGTCTCGCACCCGACGCTTCGTGACGTCCAGCAGAAGCTCGCCGACGTCACGACGGTCGCGGAGGAGAGCATCGTCGGCGTCCACGTCGTCAAGGCGTTCGCGCAGGAGCCGGCCGAGGAAGCGAAGTTCCGGCGTCGCTCGGAAGCGGTCTTCGCGCAGACGATCACGGCGAACCGCCAGCGCGCTTTCTACGTGCCGCTGATCTCGTTCGTGCCGATGCTCGCGCAGGCGGCCGTGCTGCTGATCGGCGCGACCATGGTCCGGCACGACACGCTGTCGATCGGCGCCTTCGTCTCGTTCAACCTCTACCTCGGCATGCTCGTCCTGCCGCTGCGGTCGCTCGGCATGTGGATCGGGCAGGCGCAGCGGGCGACGGCGTCCGGCGAGCGGATGTTCCAGGTGATGGACGAGCCGGAGGACGTCGCCGACCGCCCGGGTGCAATCGAGCTGCCGCCGGGCCCGGGCGACGTGCGCTTCGAGGGCGTCTCCTTCGAGTACCTCGCGGATCGTGCAGTGCTACGCGAGGTCGACCTCGACGTCCCCGCCGGGCGGACGATCGCGCTGATCGGGCACACCGGCTCCGGGAAGACGACGCTGACCTCGCTCGTGCCGCGGTTCTACGACGTCACGGGCGGTCGCGTCACCGTCGACGGCCACGACGTCCGCGACCTCAGACTCGCCTCGCTGCGGCGCGCGGTCGGGCTGATCTCGCAGGACCCGTTCCTGTTCTCGGCGACCGTTCGGGAGAACATCGCCTTCGGCGCGGGCGACCTGCCCCAATCGGCGGTGGAGGAAGTCGCGCGCGCGGCACAGGCGCACGAGTTCATCGAGCGGCTGCCGCAGGGCTACGACACCGTGATCGGCGAGCGTGGGATCACGCTCTCGGGCGGCCAGCGGCAGCGGCTGGCGATCGCGCGCGCACTCGCGGTCGACCCGCGGATTCTCGTCCTCGACGACGCAACCGCCTCCGTCGACGCCTCGACCGAGGCGCTGATCCGGATCGGGTTGCGCGGCGCGATGGCCGGCCGGACGACGTTCATCATCGCCCACCGGCTCTCCACGATCGCGCTCGCCGACGAGATCGTGGTGCTGGATGAGGGCCGGATCGCCGCGCGCGGCACGCACGACGACCTGATCGTGCGCAGCCCGATCTACCGGGAGATCTACGAGCACGGGCTGCTCGAGCGGCAGTTCGCGGACGCGGTCGAGGCCCGTGCCACCGTCGAGGAGGTCGCGTGAAGATCTACCAGGCCGGGAGCCACCTGCTCGAGGAGCGCGGCGTCCGCGTGCGCGACTGGTCCTGGCGCCAGACGCGCCGGCGTTTCGCGACCCTGATCGGGCTGATCATTCCCTACCGCGGCCGGGCGATCCTCTCCGTGCTCACGCTGCTGCTGGCGACGGTGATCGCGCTCGCGCCCCCGTTCCTGGCCAAGTACGCGCTGGACGACGCGGTCAACGGCGGCGGGAAGCTCTACCTCGTCGTCGCGCTCTTCCTCGTCGCCGGCCTCGCGAACTGGGGGATGACGTACGCGCAGACGTACCTGACCGGCTGGGTCGGCGAGCGGATGCTGGCCGATCTCCGGATGACCATCTTCGAGCACCTCCAGCGGCTCTCCCTCGGCTTCTACGAGCGGAACCGCGCGGGCGTGGTGATCAGCCGGCTCACGAACGACGTCGAGGCGCTCGACCAGCTGGTCACGGACGGTGTGTCGGGCCTCGTCCAGAGCACGCTCACACTCGTCGGCACGGCGATCCTGCTGTTCGTCCTCGACTGGCGGCTCGCGCTCGCGACCCTGACGGTGATCCCCGTGATGAGCGTCGGAACGGTGCTCTTCCGCCGGTACTCGACGCGCGCCTACCGGGCCGTCCGCGAGCGCCTCGGGCTCGTCACGGCGACGCTCGCGGAGGACATCGCCGGGATGCGGGTCGTCCAGGCGTTCACCCGCGAGCAGATCAACATCCGCAACTTCCGCGAGGTCAGCGAGCGCTACCGGCAGTCGAACCAGCAGACGGTCGTGCTGAACGCCTGGTACTTCCCGTTCGTCGACCTGCTCTCGACGATCGCGCTCGCGATCGTGCTCGGCTACGGCGGGCACCTGTACTTCCAGAACGCGATCGAGATCGGGACGCTGTTCGCCTTCATGCTCTATGTCCAGAACTTCTTCGACCCGGTGCAGCAGCTGTCCCAGCTGTACGGGACGTTCCTCTCGGCAACGGCTGCGCTGGACAAGATCAACGACCTGCTCGACGAGCGGCCGGAGGTGGTCGACGACGCGGACGCGCGCGAACTCGGGCAGCTCGAGGGTGCCGTCGCGTTCGACGGCGTTCGGTTCACGTACGGCCGCGGAGACGAGGTGCTGCACGGCATCGACCTCGACGTCCCCGCCGGCACCACCGTGGCCCTGGTCGGGCACACCGGCGCCGGCAAGTCGACGATCGCGAAGCTGCTCGCCCGGTTCTACGACCCGACGCACGGACGCATCACGCTCGACGGCACCGACCTCCGCCACGTCACCCAGGCGTCGCTCCGCCGCCAGCTCGGCGTCGTCCCGCAGGAGGGCTTCCTCTTCGCCGGCACCGTCCGCGAGAACATCGCCTTCGGCCGGCCCGACGCGACCGACGCGCAGGTCGCCGCCGCCGCCCAGGCGGTCGGCGCGCACGAGTTCATCCTGGCCCTCGAGGACGGCTACGACACAGAGCTCGGCGAGCGCGGCTCGCGTCTCTCGCTCGGGCAGCGTCAGCTGGTCGCCTTCGCCCGCGCGCTGCTCGCCGATCCCCAGATCCTCGTCCTCGACGAGGCGACCTCGTCGGTCGACATCGGCACCGAACGGCGGATCGAGTCCGCGCTCCGCACGCTGCTCGCCGGCCGGACTGCGTTCATCATCGCCCACCGCCTCTCCACGATCCGCGACGCCGACCTGATCGTCGTCCTCGAGCACGGCCGGATCGTCGAACAGGGATCGCACGCCGAGCTCCTCGCCCGCCGCGGGCTGTACACAAGCCTGTACGGCGACTGGGCCGCCGAGGTCGCCTGATCTAGCGGCCGACCGCGTGGCGATAGCGCCAGACGGCGAGCGTTCCGAAGACGACGATGATCCCGAGCGACCAGAGGACGGCGAGCCAGACGTGGTCGCCGGCCGGAGTGCCGACGAATAGCGCGCGCACCGCGTTGACCATGTGCGTGAACGGGTTGTTCTCCGCGATCGGCTGCAGCCAGCTCGGCATCGACTTGACGGGCACGAACGCCGAGGAGACGAACGTGAGCGGGAACAGGATCGTGAACCCGTAGGCGTTCGCGGCCTCCGGCGACGATGCGGTCAGGCCGATGAAGGCGAACACCCACGAGAACGCGTAGCCGATCAACAGGCACAGGGCGATGCCGGCGACGACGCTCGGCACGTCGGTCGAGAAACGGAAGCCGACCGCGAACCCGACTCCGAGCATGACGGCGAGCTGCACGACGTTCGTCGCTCCGTCAGCGAGCGTCCTGCCCGTCAGCACCGCGGCGCGCGACATCGGCAGGGAACGGAAGCGGTCGATCAGGCCCTTCTTCAGATCCTCCGAGAGCCCCAGCGCGGTGACGAACCCACCGAAGGTCATGGACTGGACGATGATCCCAGGGATCAGGAAGTCGACGTAGTCGAGCCCCGGCGTCGAGATCGCGCCGCCGAAGACGTACACGAACAGCAGCACGAACATGATCGGCTGCACGGTGAAACCGACCAGCAGGTCGGGCTGGCGCGGGATCCGGAGCAGGCTCCGCTTCGCCAGGACGAGCGTGTCCGAGACGCTGTAAGCGAGGCTCGTCACCCGGCGGCCTCCTCTTCCGGCTCGACCGCGTGGCCGGTGAGCTGGAGGAAGACGTCGTCGAGCGTCGGGCTGAGGACGACGAGGTCGTCGACCGCGACCCCGGCCGCGTCAAGCCGCCGGACGGCGTCGGCGACCGCACCCTTGCGGTCGCGCAGCGGCAGGCGCACGGTCGAGTCCAGGAGGGACGGGCTCCCGGTCGCGAGCGGGGCGAGCGCCTCGACCGCCTGCCGGCCCTGCGAACCGTCGACCAGCCGAACCTCGAGCTGCTCGCCCCCGGCGTTCTCCTTCAGCTCGCTCGGCATGCCCTCGGCGATCACGTGCCCGCGGTCGACGACGGCGATCCGGTCGGCGAGCCGGTCTGCCTCGTCGAGGTACTGCGTGGTCAGCAGCACGGTCGCCCCGCCCGCCACCAGCCCTTCGATCGTGTCCCAGAGCGCCAGCCGGCTGCGCGGATCGAGACCTGTGGTCGGCTCGTCGAGGAACAACACCGGTGGGCGCGCAACGAGGGCGGCCGCCAGGTCGAGCCGTCGCCGCATACCGCCCGAGTAGGTGCGCACGAGCCTGCCGCCGGCGTCCGCGAGGTCGAACTCGTCGAGCAGCTCTCGCGCACGTCCGCGCGACTCGCCGCGGCTCCGGTGGTACAGCCGGCCGACCATCTCCAGGTTCTCGAAGCCAGTGAGGTTCTCGTCGACCGCCGCGTACTGGCCCGCGAGCCCGATCCGCTCCCTCAGCCGGGCCGGCTCTTTGAGCACGTCCACGCCCGCAACGCGAGCGGTTCCCTCGTCCGGGGCGAGCAGCGTGGTCAAGATCCGCACCGCGGTCGTCTTGCCCGCCCCGTTCGGGCCGAGCAGCCCGAGGACGATCCCCGTCTCCGCACGGAGATCGACGCCGTCCAGGGCGACCACGCTCCCGTAGCGCTTCCTGAGGCCGGACGCCTCGATCGCGAGCTCCCCCCTCACCGCTCCCAAGCTACCGAACCGGGGGTCCCCGGCCGCGTGGGCGGCGGGGAGTAGAGTCCGCGGGGATGGCGCTCGACAAGCAGACGGAAGAACGGATCGAGCAGCCGGTCTCGGAGCAGGCCCAGAGAGATACCCGCCTTGCACCGGCACAGGCGGTCCGGCAGATGCGGATCCGCGTCCCCGAGCGCGGGAACCGGAAGCTCCGCACGCTGCTCGAGCGCGTCAATGCCGATCGGCGCCTGAAGGGCTGGTGGCACGTCGCGAACGTGAACGCGACCGTCCGCATGGAGATCAACGACCACTCCTGGGTGCACATACAGATCGTCACGAACATCGCGCTGAAGCTCCTCCGCCAGCTGACCAAGCACCACATCGAGCCCTCCGTCGTCCGCGACTTCAACATGACGAACGACGACGCCGAGGTGGTCGTCGTGCTCGGCGCACTGCTGCACGACGTGGGCATGTCGATCCATCGCGAAGGGCACGAGGAGTTCAGCCTGTTCCTCGTCGAGCCGGAGATCCGGACCCTGCTGGAGGGGATCTACGAGGAGCCCGAGCTGACCGTGGTGGCGTCCGAGGTGCTCCAGGCGATCATCTCGCACCGGTCGGGCGGCGAGCCGTTCTCGCTCGAGGCGGGCGTCGTCCGCGTCGCCGACGCGCTCGACATGGCGCAGGGCCGATCGCGGATCCCGTTCGAGAAGGGCCGCGTCTCGATGCACTCGCTCTCGGCGGCCGCGATCGACGATGTGAGCATCACGGACGGCGAGGAGACGCCGATCAAGATCGAGATCGTGATGAACAACTCGTCCGGCCTCTACCAGGTCGACGGGCTGCTCAAGGCGAAGCTGAAAGGGTCCGGCCTCGAGCCCTACGTCGAGGTGCTCGCGCACATCGACACCGAGGCCGAGAAGCGGCTCGTCCCGATCTACCGATTGGAAACCTGACCGCGGCTACAATGGCCGCCGGCCCGTTGCGGGGTCGTCTAACGGTAGGACGCCTGACTCTGGATCAGGAAGTTGGGGTTCGAATCCCTGCCCCGCAGCCTCGAAGCCCTGCCAGGTCCTACCGGCTCTTCAGGAACTGGACGAGGTCGCTCTTCTCCTGCGCCGAGAGCCCGAGCTTGAAGCAGCTCTCGTAGTGGTTCACCACCGCGAGCAGCGTCGGGTAGGCGCCGTCGGCGCCGAAGCCGCGCTTCGACTTCGCGAACATGCCCTTGAGCGGCGTCGTCCGGTACATCCCGGTCGGCGAGCGGTTGGCCAGGAAGGCGTCCGCGCAGGTGTCCGAGGGCTTGTGCAGGTTGTAGCCCGGCTCCGTGTAGAGCGGGGGCAGGTGGCAGGTCGCGCAGCGGCCCTTACCGGTGAAGATCTTTGCGCCGCGCGCGGCGGCGGCTGGGTCGGAGTAGCCCTTCGGCGGCCTCGGTGCGACCAGGGACAGCTGGTAAGCGTGGAGCGGGCCGAGCTTCGACGTGATCAGGTCGGGCCTCGATCGCACGTGGCCGAAGCGCGCCTTGGCGGCAACCGGGAACCTGCTCGCGTCGTCGAGGCGCGGATCGAAGAATGACCCGCGTCCGTGCATTTCGAGGTTGGCGACGAACCCATTCCAGTAAGTGACGCTCCCCCAACCGGTGTAGGTCGCGAGGTTGACCCCGGCGAGGCCGAATGCGGGTGGGATTCTCGACGCCGCCGAGCCGCCGTCCGGTCGGAATCCCTTGCCGTCCGCTGCCAGCTCGGCGTCGAACTTCCCTGGTCCCCAGCTGAGTAGCACCTTCTTCACCGTCGCCTCGTCGACGCCGAGCAAGTCGGTGTAGGGCTCGAGGTTGGGGGCGAGGGAGACGATCTTGCCGACGTCCAGATCCTGGTTCGGCCAACCGTCGAGGCGGCGGCCGATGCCGGGGGCGAACGAATCGTCGACGTTCGAGTGGCAGAAGGCGCAGGTGATCCCCATGGAGCTGAGCGTGCCGTTCCCGTTGAAGAAACCCTTGACGCCGACGACGGCGTTCAACTTGAGCAAGGCGAGCGTCGTCTTCGGGTCGTTGAGATCGACCTTTCCCGCTTTGATCGCGGCGGCGACGGTGCGCGGAATTGCAGCGGCGTCGACCTTGAGGCCGACCGCGAGCGCGGTCTTCGGGCTGACCCCGGGTCCGACGCCGCCGTTCGCCGAGCCCTCGATCGCCTTGTGCAGCTGTAGGGCGTCTCCCCAGAAGGCCTGATCGCCGAACGTGTCGAAGCGGAAGATCTGCTTCCCCTGCCGGAGGAGGGCGCTTTCGCCGCCGCTGGTCCGGCCGGTCGACAAGGCGCTGACCGTCCCGTTGAACACGACCGCTCCAAGGAGCAGCAACGCCGCCACCGCAGCGAGCACGGCCAGCAAGCCTGCGACGCGAGCGACACGAGACTTGATCCATGACATCCCGCCGTCCACAGGAGGAGGACCGTATGCACGACCCCTGAGGAGGCACGTGATCGTTCACACGAAGCCGTGTGATCTTTCGCACAGTCGGACGCGGGTTGTAGGCGGCTTCTGAGAGCCTGCGGGCTACGGCGGTCGAAACCCACGCGGTAGTTCCGCACGTAAGAGCAGGCAGATGGACGGAGAGCCCGAGTCGCCGGATCGGTCCAGGCTGTGGCCTCTGCGCAGGGCTAGCTTGACCGCTGCCGTGCGAGGCGCGCCAGCGGAGTCGGCCGCAGACCTTCTGGCATCCTGCCCGACCCTGAGGCTCTCGGCGGGCGCGCAGCATCGACCCGCGGACACGCGCGACGAGGCCCTGCTCCTGCTCGAGGAGGGATTCGTGGTCGTGCGCAGCGTTCCGTCTTCTCCCTCGCGACCGATGGTCACCTGCGAGGCGGCATACGGCGGGATCGTCCTTCCCCCCGGTCCCGAGGAGCACCTCGAGGCGATTATCGCCTCGCGCCTCACGCTTCTTCCGGAGCGCGTCGTCGGCCGGCTCCTGGAGCTGCCCGGGATCGCCGACGCACTCCTCCAGGAGGTGGTGGAGACGCTACGCCGCAAGCAAGACTCGATTGCGAACTTCGGCGATGTCCGTCATGTCGAGCGCGTTCGTCGCAAGCTCGCACAGCTCGCACGTGACTACGGGCGGGTGGCAAGTGACGGCGTGAAGCTCGATCTGCCCCTGACGCACGCCCTGCTCGGAGAGATGGTCGGGTCGGAGCGCGAGACCGTGACGCGCGGGATCGATCAGCTCGAGAGCGAGGGTTTCCTCAGCCGCGACGGCCACCACTATCGGCTGCACATCTCCCCTGAAGCGCTCGTCCGGAAGGAGCTCGTTCTTGCGAAGGCCGGCGGCTGAGCCGGCGTCCGAACCTCGGGACCGGGGCTAGGCGCGCTCGACGCGCGCCGGCAGGCGAACCGCGGCGAGTAGGCCGAGCAGGCCGATCGCAGCGAGGGTAATCATCGCAACCGCGTAGGCCCGGTTCCCGCCGGCGACGATCGAGACGAGGATCGTGCCCGCGATGGCTGTTCCGAAGGACGAGCCCAAGTTGGAGACGCTTCGCGACAAACCGGAGATCTCGCCCTGCAGCTCCTCGGGGAAGCTCGACTGGACGACGTTCACGGAGGGCGTGAGCATTCCGCCCAGCCCAAGGCCGATCAGCAGCAGCCCGGGAACGAACGCCGCGAGGCTGTCCCAGCCCCGCACGAGGAATAGTAGAGCCACGATCCCGGCGATGGTGACGACGAAGCCCGTGACGATCAGGGTGCGTTGCGCGAACCGCTTCGCAAGCCGCTCGGCCGCGAGCGAGGAGACCAGGATTCCGACGGTGGCGGCCGTGAAGATGACCCCGGTCTTGACCGCGCTGTAGCCGCGTACCTCCTGCAGGAACACTGACACGACGAAGGACGTGCCCATCAGCAGGAGCCACTGGACGTTCTGGGTGAGCAGCGCAAGGTTGCAGGTGCGGTTGCGGAACAGTCGTGTCGACAGGAGCGGTTCCTTTCCAGCCCGCTCGCGGTGTCGGATGAAGAGGAAGAACGCGACCAGGAACAACGCTCCGATCGCGACGCAGACGGCGAAGAGCGCGTTGTTGCTGCCTGCCTGGAGAATCCCGAATACGACGAAGAACATCCCCACCGCCGAGAGGACCGCGCCGACGCCGTCGAAAGGACGCGTTGGATCAGGCGGAAGCGGGTCGACGAGGCGGCGGCTGAGGAGAATGATCGTCCCGACGATCAGCGCCTGGAACACGAAGGCAGCACGCCAGCTGATCGCGGAGGTGATCACGCCGCCGATCAGCGGGCCTGCCGCGGCTCCGATGCCGCCCAGACCGCTGATCACACCGAATGCCCAGGCGCGCGAGGTGATGTCGCGGAACCACAGGGTCGCGAGGATGTAGACCGGCGGGATCAGGAGCGCAGTGCCGACGCCTTCGAAGATCGAGTTGCCCAGGATCAGCACGCCGAGACCGGGTGAGACGGCGCTCAGGAGAGCGCCGATGCCGTACAGCGTGAGCCCGAGTATGAAGCAGCGTTTGCGACCCCACCGGTCGGTCAGCTTGCTGCAGGGAATCATCAGAATCGCCATGATCACGAGGAACAAGGTGATGGTCGTCTGCACGCCTTTGACCGTCGTGTCCAGGTCATCGGTGATGTCGGAGATCATCACGTTCATGTTCGATCCCGCGAAACTGCAGATGAACTGGGCAAGCGCGAGCGGGGCGATCAACTTCCGGGCAGACGCAGCCGGCCTGCCGGCAGGAACCTCGGCCGACTTCGCGACACCTTCAGCCACGGCTGCATTCTCCCGGTCCGCTTAGGATTCCGGCGCAGTCGACGACAGGAGCCTCCAGTGGCAGTTGCATTTCTGCAGGAGTGGGAGATTCAGGATGGCGACACGAGCACGACCAACTACGACGCGATCTCAGGCGAGCTGAACCTTCAGCAAGCGCCTGACCGCCTGCTCATCCACACGGCCGGCTTCGATCACGACTCTGGTGTGTTCCGCATCTTCGACGTCTGGGCGTCGCGGGAGCAAGCCGACACGTTCATGACCGAGAAGCTGAACCCGATCATCGAGCGGATGATGGCCGAAGCGGCTCAGAAGGGAGACGAGAGCTTCAGGCCGCCGGCCCGGGAGGCGTGGTACGAGCTGCACGACTCGATGACCGGCTGAGCACGCACGCCACGGCGAACATCGGGCATCGCAAGAGGCGAGCTTGATCGGCAAGACGTACAGCGAACGAGGCCGGCCGGTGGTCGTGCTCGCCCGCTGGAACGGCAGCGGCCCGAGAAACGTGCTCGTGCGCCGCGAGGACGGCGAGGTGGTCGTCAGGCCGTTTCGCGGATTGCGCTCAGCCGGACAGGCCGCCTAGCACCGCGAACGGGCTCGGCTTCATCGCCTGCCACACGAGCGCGCCGCTCGGCTCGACCTTGAGCTCCGCGCCGGACGGCAGCTGACCGTGGACCTGCTCCGCGATCTCGCGCGCCTGATCCTCGTTGTCGGCGCCGATCAGCAGGTACCGCCAGTGCCGCACGACGGAGACGGTGTAACCGGCTAGGAGGTCGTCTGCCTCTGACTCGATCCGGTCGGCCATCTCGACCGCGTCCCGGTGCGAGTCGAACTCGAGCCGCACCTCCCAGAGCGCCTCGCCCAGCTCCTCCGACTCTTCCGCCTCGTCTTCCTCGAGGTGCTCGTGCTCGGTCTCGTGCTCCGCCGTGGTCGCGGGTAGGGCATCCTCCTCCGGCTCCCAGCGTTCCTCCTCGGGATGCCACCGGTGGATCGCGTACTCCGCGTGGAGCCCGTGCTCGGCGACGATCCCCTGCACCACCCGCTCCGCCTCGTGCGCCGCCTCCGGGGTGCTGGTGTAGAGGAAGACGACACCGGGGTCGTCCCCGCCGCCGACCACCACCCGCTCGCCGAGGAGCTTGCGCGCGTCCTTCTCGACCTGGGCCTCGGCGAGCGACGCGACCACCCGGCCCGAGTGCTCCTCGGTCGGGAGCATGACCGTTACACGCCAGTCGTCCTGCGCCATAAGGGGGAACGCTATCTATGCTGGGACGACGTGAGCGTGTGGCAGGGACTGGCGGTCGGCGCCGGGACGGCCCTCTTTGCCTATGTGGTCTTTCTCGCATGGCTCGTCGTCGCCGGACGTGGAGAAGAGGCGCGCGCAGTCGCTCGTCTGGTCCCGGACTTCGTCATCCTCTTCCGCCGCCTCCTGTCGGACCGTCGCGTCCCTAGACGGAAGAAGCTGCTCCTCGCCGCATTGATTCCGTACCTCGCCATGCCTTTCGATCTCGTGCCCGACTTCATCCCGGTTGCCGGCTACCTCGACGACGCCGTCATCGTCGCCTCGGTCCTCCGCCATGTTCTCAGGGGCAGTGGGCCAGAGCTGATCGAGGAGCACTGGCCGGGGCCGCCGGCCTCGCAAGCCCTCGTGCTTCGGCTAGCCGGAGTGCGTGCGAGCTGACAGCCGGCCGCCGGCTACTCGCGCTGAACCCCGGGGCTACCCTCAATAGTCGTGGGGAAGATCATCGACGCCGCGGGGACGTTCTTCCACCACCTCGCGGACGTCCACTGGGTGCCACTCGCGATCGCGCTGGGGTTCAACCTCCTCCGGCTGCTCGCGCGCATCCCAGCCTGGCGGAACATCATCCGCGCGTCCTACCCCGACCTGCGCGTGCCACGGCGGACGATCGGCGGCGCCTACCTCTCCGGCGTCGGCGTGAACGCGATCGTCCCCGCCCGCGCCGGAGACGTCCTCAAGCTCTACCTCGTCCACGACCGCGTCCAGGGCACGAGCTACCCGACGCTCGGCGCGACGCTGATCGTCGAGACGCTCTTCGACTTCATCGTCGCCGGCACGATCCTCGCTTGGGCGCTCGTGATCGGCGTCCTGCCCGGGCTCGACGTCATCCCCCACCTGCCGCAGGTCGACTGGAGCTGGCCGCTGAACCACAAGCGCGAGTTCCTCATCATCGCCGCGGTCTGGATCGCCGTTCTCGCCTTGTTCGCGGTGATGGGGATCAGGCGGGCACGTGAGTTCAAGCAGCGGGTGCGGCAGGGCTTCGCGATCTTCTCGACCCGCTGGGCGTACCTCACCCAGGTCGTCAGCTGGCAAGCGCTGTCGTGGGGGTTCAGGTTCACGTCGGTCTACTTCTTCCTGAAGGCGTTCACGGTGCCGGCGACGCTGCACAACACGCTGCTGGTGCTCGTCGTGCAGAGCCTGTCGACGCTCTTCCCGTTCACGCCGGGCGGCGTCGGCACGCAGCAGGGCCTCCTCGTCTACGTGTTCAGGCGGGCGGGAACCGGCGTCTCCGGGACGCTCCTGCTCAGCTTCAGCGTCGGCATGTACATCGCGGTGACGATCGAGAACGTGATCGTCGGCTTCATCGCTCTCTTCCTCATGCTCGGCACCTTGCGCTGGCGCCGGGTCGTGCCCGACGAGGAAGAGGCATATGCTCGGGGACCGTGACCGTCGCTCGCCTTCGGCTCGCTTCACGGGGCAGCTACGCCTGCCCCGTGGGGCTGCGTCAACTAGCCCGCTTCGCGGGCATGCCGGTTTCCTCCGTGAGCCCCCTTCCGAGCTTCGCCGCTGGCTCCGCCAGCAGCGTTCGCGATTGCTTTGACAGCCGGCGGCACCGGGCCGCGCCCGCCATGTCGGTCGCGGCGACGAGAACCTGTGGACGAACCGGGGAGGCCGGCCCATGAACGCGCGACCCCATCCCGTCCGGATTGTCGTCACCGACGATCTGCAGCGCTCGCGGCTGACCGTCTTCTTCCGCCTGTTCCTCGCGATCCCGCACTACCTCTGGGCGCTCCTGATCGGGACCGTCGTCGGCGTCTGCGTGTTCGTGAACTGGTTCATCCTGCTGGTCAAGGGGCGCACGCCGGACGGCCTGCACTCGTTCATCGCCGGCTACATCCGGTACCTCACACATCTCGAGGCGTACTTCCTGCTTGCGGCGAATCCCTTTCCGGCCTTCTACCTGATCGGCGAGGCGCAGTATCCGGTCGACCTCGAGATCGATCCGCCTCAGCCGCAAAACCGTTGGAAGACGATCTTCCGCCTCTTCCTCGCCGTCCCGGGGATTCTGGTCGCGAGCACACTTCTCTTCGGCGGCGCGCGCGGCGGCAGCTACTTCTCCGGCGGGATTGCCTTCGGCGTCGCGTTCCTCGCATGGTGGGTGGCGATGGTTCGCAGCCGTGTCCCCCGAGGAATGCGCGATCTCCTGGGATACTGCCTCGGCTACGCGGCGCAGCTCACCGCGTATCTGTTTCTCGTCACCGACCGGTACCCGTTCGCGAGCCCGAGTGCTTTCGTTTCGCGGGCGGAGACGGCCGTCCCGCCGATCGAGGATGCGTCGTCGCATCCGGTCTCGATGTCGGTCGCCGACGACCTCCGCCGCTCGCGCCTGCTCGTGCTCTTCCGGCTTCCGCTCGCGATACCGCATCTCATCTGGCTGACGCTCTGGGGGCTCGTCGCGGTGCTGACCTCGATCCTCACGTGGGTGAGCGCGCTCGTCACCGGCCGACCGCCGCAGCCGTTCCACCGCTTCCTCTCGCGGTTCGTCCGCTACGCCGTGCACGTCTCCGCGTTCCTGTTTCTGGTCGGCAACCCGTTCCCCGGCTTCGTCGGCAAGCCCGGCTCGTACCCGGTCGACCTCGAGCTGCCGCAGCCCCAACCGCAGAAGCGGCTGATCACCGGCTTCCGCCTCTTCCTCGCGATCCCGGCGCTGCTGATCGGCGGCGGCCTCGGAGGAGCGCTGCTCGTGGCCGCGTTCCTCGGCTGGTTCGTCGGCCTCTTCCTCGGCCGGATGCCCGCCGGCGTCCGCGACCTCGGCGCCTACAGCCTCCGCTACTCCGGGCAGGTCTACGCGTACCTCTACTTCGTCACGGCGACGTATCCGGACTCCGGCCCGAGGCCCGAGCCCTCGTCTCCGTAGCGACGCGGGGCCGCTACACTGGTCGCCGCTCGGCGCATTCGTCTAGTGGCCTAGGACACCGCCCTCTCACGGCGGCGGCACGGGTTCGAATCCCGTATGCGCCTTAAGCCGAAAAACCACCTACTAGCAGGCAAATCGCTCAAACCGTACTGCTCCGTAGGACCCGCTCGCCGCCCTTATTTCCGCTCTGACAAGGGCGGACCAAGGGCGACGGCCGCTTGGAGAGGCGAGCAGTCCTGCCCGGGCCTTCGCCGCTCGCACCTCGCGGTTTTGACGAACCGATGGCCCTGCGGCGAACGCACACGCTGAAGGGCCGGTGCCAGGCACGTTCCCGGCACCGGCCTTTGCCCTGCTACGAAACCGCAAGGAGCGCGTTGCAGAAGGCCGCGTCCCCCTGATCGAAGATGTCGTGCGGACCGTGGACCACAACGGCTTCGCCGCCCTGAAACCGGATGTTTCCGACGTCGTGGAACAGTACGCCTTGACCCGGAGCGGTCTGAGTGAAGATGTTGCCGACATCCGTCTCCGTGTCGGTGGCGTAGACGTAAGTGACGTTGAAGTTTCGCTTCCCGGTGATCGACACTGACGGGTCGTCGGAGCGCCAGTTCCGCTCCCAGCCGCTGATGTGTACGACGTCCTTGACGGGATTCCCTTCGGCGTCGAACGTTGTGATCCCGTGAGCCTCGATATGACCTTCGTAGAGGTCGTTGAACGATCCGCACGGGGTAGAGCCGCTGTAGTCGTCCGAGTCTGTGTGGTGCAACGGCGGCGACGCCATTGCCGACGCGACTACCGCTAGCGTGACGGCCGCCCAGGCTGCAGCTGCCATTACCAGGAGCTTGCTCACTGTCCCCTCCCTTGAGAGATTGCCGCAGGCCGCTATCGGATCACGAACGTGCCCCTAATACAAGCCCGCGATCACAGCGAAGCAAGGGCGCCGCCGCCGGGAGAAGGAGGCATCCGGGTGCGTGGGCTACCGTGCTCCGGTGCCTGCGCCGACGCCGCTGGAGGTTGCCAACACGTTGTTGGTATCGGTCGCTGAGTTGCTGCCCGGCGTTCCCGGAGTCGAGGTACGGGACCGGAACGACGGCCTCCTCGTTGCCGCCTACGGTCGGGCGTACCGTTGCTTCACGTCGATCCGAGACCTCGCTGAGCGTCATGAGGCGGACGATGCCGCGATCCTCTCGCGTGCCCTGCTCAGCGTTGCGCTCCGGTCGCTTTGGCTCGTGCAGCCTGACGACCCGGCGGAGCGCGAGCCCCGCTTCCGTCGAGCCGCGCTGAGCGACTTCGAGCAACAGAGGAAGCTCGCAGCCGAAGAGCAAGCGGCTGGGGTTTACGTAGGAGACCTGACGCCGGAACGCTTCCAGCAGTCGATCGACCGACTCGAAGCCGAAGGCATCACCCAACTGCCGAACGACTACGAGATCGCGGTGGCGCTCGACCTAAAGGGCTTCTACACGCGCGTCTACAGAGTTGGCTCACTCACGACGCACTACTCCCTCGGCTCTGCGCTAGACGGATCCTCGAATTGACGCAAGGCCCCGGCATCGGCCCGGCGGCGCTTCAAAAGACCGATCCCGAGCGCGCTGACGACACTCTCGCGTTTGCCGTCGTCACCTACGGCGTGTTCCTCCACCTCAGCAATCCGGTGATGAAGCATGGTCTTCGCGAGAAGGCGCGCGACCTAGTTGCTGAGATGGTGGCCGGTCGGGGAGAGGAATAGAGCCTCGGCCCGCACGGACTTCGGTGCCTCGGCCGCTTTCGCGCGGCCGTAGTGTCTAGCTATCTGGCGGCCTGCCCGGGTCGTCTCACCTAGTCCTGGGAGGATTCAAGGATGAGCATCCTGGTCCGCTTCGCACCGGCGTCTACTGTGACGACGCAGCAGTACGACGAGACCATCAGCCGTCTCAAGTCAGACGGCGGCGACTTCCCGCCTGACGGCATGTAGTACCACTGCGCCTTCATGTCGGACGGCAACTTGCGCGTCAGCGAAGTCTGGGATTCGCAGGAGAAGTTCGAGGCGTTCGGCTCGCGTCTGATGCCACTTCTCACTGAGGCTGGGATCGACCCCGGCACGCCGGAGATCATGCAGGTCCACAACACCATCTCGCGGTAGATCTATCGAGCCATAGGGCCAGCCCCGCAGCCTTCATGAGGCTGGCCCTCGAGAGAACGTTCTCAGCGCTCGCTGTAGAGGCGGACGACCACGCCGCCGCCTTGCGAGCCCCACACGCGAGAGAAGGGCGGAGAGTCATCCGGGGAGTACCCGGCCGTCTAGGTGCTCCGCAGCCCGAGTGAGCGGTTCGTCTAGGTGGTCGGACGGCGTGTCTGCGACCGCTGTCGTGATGCTGAGGGTGAGGACCCCGAGCATCCCAAGTACAAGCATGGGCACTTGCGCTTCGAACTCTGAGTCTGGTCTGCGCCGAAGAATTCGACGCCATCCCAGCGCGATTCGAATTGTCTTGAATAGCGGTGGACCGAAGGTGCACGGGGGTTGGCCTGCCGAAGAACGTTTCCTCGTCGGGGTGGCGGGGATACTCGCGCTGCACGTCGTCTACTCCCGTGGACGGCGGCCCTGAGATCCCGCCTGCGGACGGCCCGTAGGCGGGATCCACACTTGCAGAGCTGGGGCTGCTCGGAACCCGCCCCGCCTCTACGTTTGCGCGCCTTGTCAGCGCAGCTACCTGACGTGGGCTCCGATCCCCGCCCTCAGGCGACATTCCCGATCACTTGGACAGGCGAGCGCCCAAATCGGCTTCCACGCAAAGAACCGCCAACCGGAGCTCGAGTGGCGCCCAGGTTATCCGTCGGTCGTGAGGGGTATTGCCGAAGGGACGGCAAAGGAGGGCTCATGACCGGGAAGGTCGCAACGGCCGAAACCGACATTCACGCCACGCGCAGCAAAGTCTGGCGTGCCTTGACGGATCCGGACCAGATTCAGAAGTACATGTTCGGCTCGAAGGTGGAGACGGATTGGAAACCAGGGAGCCGCATCACGTGGAAGGGCGAGTACGAGGGCAAGAAGTACGAAGACAAGGGCGAGATCCTGGAGGTCGAGCCGGAGCGCCGGCTCAAACTCACGCATTTCAGTCCGATGAGCGGCGACGAGGATGCGCCTGAGAACTACCACACGCTCGTGTACGAGCTGGAGGAGAGCGACGGGACGACCCACGTCTCGCTGAGCCAGGACAACAACAAGAGCGACGAGGCCGCTGAGCATTCACGGGCGAACTGGGAGAAGATGCTGTCCGGGCTAAAGGAGGTTGTGGAAGCCCATTCGTAGCGGGCTCGCCACCTCGAGGGAGCGGGACGTGGATGCCGTGCCCTGAGGGTGCCAGGGGCAGGCGGCGGAAATCCCGCTCCCGTCAGAGCGTCCCCGCCCGGATTACCGCTGCGATATCTGCTTCACTCGCTGCTCGACCTGCTCGCGCGGCTGGCCGGTCTTCTGCTGAATCTTGTCGACGATCTTGTCGGGGTCGTTCCCGCTTCGTCGACGTCTTGGTCCGTGAGCTCCTTGAACTCTGCGACGAGTTTGGGCTTGAGGTCGGTGATGCGCTCCCGCAGCTCGTTCTTGAGTACGTTGTCGAGTCCCAGGGCCCCTCTTGCGCCTGCAAACATGAGCGTCCTCCTGGGCTAAAAGGGCGCCGATCATACCCCGGCCTGCTGACGCCCTCGTCCCGCAGACGGGTGGTCTACTGCTTCAATTCGAATCGGTGGCTGCGCACCGGGTCCGGATCGAGTACTGCGTTCCCTGAGGGGCGCTTCCGAACGCGACCGGTCTGGTAGCGCGGATCCTGGAGGAGTGGGAGACCGAGGTCGCGGCGGTCGAGGTCGTCCCCGGCGCGAACGGGATCTTCGACGTGCATCTCGACGGCGACCTCGTCTTCACGAAGTCGATGCTCGGACGCTACCCCGCCCCCGACGACGTTTTGCCGCTGCTTCGCGAGCGCCTCGAATGAGAGGCCGTTGCCCGGCGGCTAAAGCTGGGCGCGTTGCGGCCGATACGTAGCGTGATGTCCTTCACGCTCAGACCCGCCAAGCAGTCAGGCAACGCCTCGGATGCCCAGGGCGCGGCGTGGCCTCCGGCCGAGCCTGCGCCGACCCCCACGCCCGACACGAGCGCGAGCGAAGCAGCCGTCGGCCGGCTCCGACCGTCGCTTGCGTCCCTCCTGGCCGATGAAGGCGTCGCCACCATGGATCAGCTCGAGGAGGCGCTCGCCGAAGGCATGAAGAGCGGCGAGCGGCTCGGCGAGGTCGTGCTCCGGCGCGGCTGGATCAACGAGGCCGGTCTCGCCCAGCTGATCGCGCGCCGCTGGGACCTGACATTCGCCGCCCGCAGCACACTCACCGTCGACGAGCATGCCCAGGCACTCCTCTCCCGCGCCGATGTGGAGCGGCTCGGCGCCTGCCCGGTCGCCTTCAACGACGGCGTTCCGCTGCTCGCCCTTGCCGATCCGACCGAGGAACGGTTCTCGGAGGTGCGAGCGGCGCTGGGCACCCAGTGCACGTTCGTCGTCACCACGCCGAGCGCCCTGAGCCAGCTGATCGCAGACACGCCCGCCGAGACGGGGTCGGCGCCCGTCATCGAGCCCTCCCTCTCCGAAGAGCATCCGGTCGTGGCCGCACCGGCCGAGCCGGAGACCCTCGAAGCAGAGGCACCGTTCGCCGCTGAGTCGGCGCTCGAGCCCGCCGACTACGCCCTCGCCGCGCCGAAGCCCACGTATGTTCCGGTCGCCGGGTCGACGGAGCCCTCCGCCCCCGCCCACGACGACGCGTCGCCCGCACTTGAAGAGCTCGACCGCCTGCTCGAGCGGCTCGTTGCCGACCGCGCCCGCGCCGGCGACCAGCTGGCCGACTACAGGCGGAAGCTCGACGAGCTGAACGAGAAGAAGGCGCGCGTCGAGGCGGATCTCCAGGCCCTGGAGACCAAGCTCGGCGAAGAGGACCAGGTGCTCGACTCGATGCGGAGCAGGCTCAGCGGCCTCACTCGGTCGCTCCCCGAGCGCTGATCCGGCGCCCGTAGTACGACCGCGTCTTTGTGCGGTTGCCGCAGAGCCGCCTGGCGAGGTCTGACGCCTCACCCGCGGTTACTCTCAAGGCGTGAGCCTGGAGTCGGTCGAGGTCGTCGTTCGGGGCTACCGCGCGTTCATCGACGGGGACTTCGACGCGATCGCGGAACTGCTCGACGACGACGTCGAGTGGTACCCGCTCGACGCCGGTCCGCAGTCGTTCGTCGACCACGCAGAGGTGCTCGGCGTCGTCGCCGAGCGCTACCGCGAGCAGTACCGGGTCGAGCTGGAGCGCTGCGTCGGCGTCGGCGACCAGGTCGTCGTCGGATTTCGCGCGTCACGGGAGACGCGCGACGCCGACGATCCCCGGCCGCTCCAGTCACGTCGTAAGTTCAGCGTCGAGCGCTACTCCGCGATCGTCACGATCCGGGACGGCCGCGTGGTGAAGGTGCAGGACTTCCCGCACCTCGACGCCGCCTTCGAGGCCGCCGGGATCGACCCGGACGAGCACTGATTCAGCCCGCAGCGTCGCCGGGCCAAGCCGCCGACGCGCGGAAAGATGGCCGCGTCCGGGGCACGAGCCCGCCAACTGCAGGCTCAGCTTCGCCGGAAGAGCCGCGCGAAGAAGTTCTTCCTCTGTGCATCCGGCTCGGTCGTCGGCTGCGGGCTCGGCGCAGGCTCGACCTCTTCCTCGGGGGGCTCCGCTTCCGGCGCGGGCTCCGCGACCGTCTCTTCGGGGACAGACCCCGCCGGGGTCAGTCCCTCGGAGACGACCGGCTCCTCGACCGGTCCGACGGCGACCGGCTCCGCGAACGTTTCTTCGGGGACAGACTCCTCCGGAGTCAGTCCCTCGACGACGACGGGGTCCGGCTCTTGGGCACGCCACGGGTCGGCTTCGCGGCGCGCGCGGGCGCGCTCGATGTCGCCGCGGAGCGCCGCGCGCATGTCCTCGATCTGGCTCTTCTCCTTCATGCGGGGACGACTTCTTCTCCGGCCGGCGATCTCCTACGCCGCAGTGCCTGTTCGCAGCGCCGCCCGGCAGAGCCGGTCGGCGCGCAACTACGAGCAGCCTAACTCGTGCAGCAGCGGGCCCATGTCGAGCGGGTCGAAGCCGAGCCGGGCGGCGAGCTCCTCGCTCGACGGCTTCGTCCCCTCGAAGAAGAGCGCGCGCAGCCGCTCGCCGGTTTCGGGGCTCCGCCACCAGTCCTCGCCGACCTCCTCGACGAGCCGTGCGCGCAGCTGGGATGAGCGGACCCACGCGCGGAGGTAGTCGGCGGAGTAGAAGCCGGCGTCCATGTCGGAGATGAATCCGTCCGAGCGGTAGCGGACGCCGGTGGCGGCGGTCAGCCTCTCGGCATACCCGTCCGGCGTGCCGCCGTCGTCGTGGAAACGGCCCCAGAACTCGAGCTCGAACTCGAGCTTGGCCGCGTAGCGCCGGTACAGGAGCGCCTCGAGAAACGTGGTCGCCTCTGCGTTTCGGGCAGCTTCCTCGTCGGAGAGTCCGAAGTGGAGCGCATGCCAGCCCGGCTCGCGTGAGATCGCCTCGACGATGTACGAGTAGATCTCCGTCAGCGCGTGGTCGCGGGAGAGACGCCGGAAGGTGTACGGAAGCGACGGGTCGCAGCCCGCGTAGTGGAGTGCGTGGCCGGCCTCGTGCAGGAACGCCTGGTAGTCGTGGAGCCCGCCCTGCGCGCGGGTGATCAGGTGGACCACGGACGGCGGGTCAGACGCGATCACGCAGGCGCGAGGCGCCTTCTGCGGCCGGTCCTCGAGGTCGGGCTTGATGTTCGGATCGCCGGCAAGGTCGAAGCCGAGCTCCTTCAGCGTCTCGAGGCACACGTCGGTCGCGCGCTCCTTCGTGTAGGTCGACTCGAGCGGAGAGAGCCGCCGCACATACGCCATGTGGTACGAGCGCGGCACATCCTCGCGGTCGGACCCGAGCACCCGCTCGAACCAGGTCTCGCGCATGCCCAGGTACGCCTGCTCGGACGCGGCGGCCGCCTCGTTCAGGGCGGCGGCCAGGGTGCGGAGCGAGATCGCCTTCTCCTCCTCGTTGCGGGCGATCGGGTCGGGCTCGCCGGAGAGCTCGGCCGCGAGCTCCTCCCCGGCGCGCGCCAGCTCGAGGCGGTCCTCGTTGAACGTCGCGTTCAGGTCGGCGAACACCTCGCCCAGCTCCTCGCGGTCGGCGTACGCGTGCAGGACGGCCAGCTTCGCCTGCGCCGTGCGGAGCGGGAGCTCCTCGTCGCGGAACGTCAGGCGAGCGGCGAGCTGGCGGTTCTCCAGCTCGTCCTCGCGCTCGACGAGCTCGGCGGCGACGATTCCGCCCTCACAGACCTTGCGCAGCCGGTAGAGCTGCTCCCGGTCACCTTCTGTCCCTTCCTCGGCCTCGCGCAGCGCGTCGAACTGGTCGCGGGTGAAGAGATCGGCGTAGCGGGCGACGATCTCCGCCTGCTCCGAGGTCTCCTTCTCGCCGACCCGAACCGCCCGCCCCTCCTCCGAGCTCTCGAAGAGGAACTGCTTCAGGCGCGCCTCGTAGTCGAGTGGTGTGTAGACCCCGGTCGCCGTCACCGACCGGAATCTACCTGCGCCGGCCGCACCCGAGACAGGAGATCCTCGACCGTCGCCCGGAGCAGCCCGAGCTCGAACGGCTTCGGGATGACGGCATCGGCGACCCCCGCCACCGCGGCGGCCGGCTCGCTGCCGGTGAACAGCGCCGCCGGCGGACGATCCGGTCCGAGCTCGAGGAGGAGGTCGCGGCCGTCGCCGTCCTCGAGGTGGACGTCGAGGAGGATGACGTCGACCGCACCGGACGCCAGGGCCACGCGCGCCTGTGCGATCGATTCCGCCTCGCGGACGCGGTAGCCGTCGAGCTCGAGGTTGACCCGGCACAGCATCCGCAGCGACGGGTCGTCGTCCAGAACCAGCACCGTTGCTGCGTTCCCGCCCCCCACGGCTGCACGAGTCTAGCGGCCGGATATGATCGCACGCGGTGCGGCAGACCTCCGGCACCAGCACCGCCCGGCAATACGCGGGCACGATGGCCGGCTTCTGGAGCGGCCTCTCGCGCACGCTGCGCGCGCTCGACTCGATCGCCGCAGAGCCGCAACGACTGGACGAGGACGCTCTCGGCCCGCTGCGTGCACTCCAGTACCGCCTCCACCGGTCGGCCGAGCTTCTCGACGGGGTCGAGCCGCCGGTCGTCTCGCGTGCCGCGCACGACGAGCTCCGCGACTCGCTTGTCGACGCCAGGGAAGCGACCGGCGAGATGATCGAGGCGATCGAGGACGGCGGCCGCGAGGCGGGGAACGAGCTGCTGTTCGAGTGGCGAGGCTCGCTCTTCCGCGTCCGGCTCGCCCGGATGCGCCTGGGCGACCAGCCGGAGCCGCAGCCCGAGCCGGAAGCGAAGCCGTACTCGGCCGCGGTCGCCAGCGCCCTCGTCGTCCTCGGCGCGATCACGTTCGTCGCCGGCGCCGCCCTGATCGTCTGGCCGCTCTGGGCGGCCGGGATCGCCCTCGTCGTCGGCGGCCTGCTCGTCCACCGCCCGCGCCGCACTACGACGCAGCCGCGCGCGCGTCTCTGATCCGGGCCAGCGTCTCCTCGCGGCCGAGCAGCTCGATGCTCTCGAAGAGCCCGGGCGAGACGGTCGAACCGGTGACGGCGACGCGGATGGGCTGGAACGCCTGCCGCGGCTTCTGGCCGATCCGGTCGGCGAGGTCGCGCAGCGCCTGCTCGATCGTTTCCGCGGTGAACGGCTCCAGGCGGGCGAGCGTCTCCTCGGCGGCGGCGAGCACGCTCCCGTCGAGTACGGCCCGGTCGTAGCCGTTCCGCCGCTCGAAGAAGAACCCGGCGAAGTCGGGGAACTGCCCGAGACGCTCGATCTTCTCCTGGACGAGCGCCGCCGCCGCGCGGATCCGCTCCTCCGGCCAGTCGTAGCCCTGCTCGCGCAGATACGCGACGAGCGCGTCCGCGTACCCGTCGGTGTCGAGCGCACGCAGGTAGACGCCGTTCATCCAGTCGAGCTTCTGGTAGTCGAGCGTCGCCGGGCTCGCACCGACCCGCTCGAGCGTGAACCGCTCGACGAGCTCGTCCGGCGACATGATCGTCGTCTCGCCGTCGGGCGCCCAGCCGAGCAACGCGAGGAAGTTCATCAGCGCCTGGGGGAGGTAGCCGGCCGCCCGGAACTCGTCGACCGAGGTCGCGCCGTGCCGCTTCGACAGCTTCTTCCCGTCGTCGCCGAGCACGTCCGGGACGTGTCCGTAGACCGGAGGGTCGTGCCCGAGCGCAGCCAGGATCTGAAGCTGCTTCGGCGTGTTCGAGACGTGGTCGCGGCCGCGGATCACGTGCGTGATCGCGTCGTCCATGTCCTCGACCGGATTGGCGAAGTTGTAGGTCGGCCGCCCGTCCGAGCGGACGAGCACCACGTCCTCGAGCTTCTCGTTCGGCACCTCGATCGGGCCGAGCACGGCGTCGTCCCAGGCGGTCGTCCCGTCGTCCGGCATCCGGAAGCGGATCGCGCCCCCGTCCTCGTAGGCGTGGCCGGACGCGACGAGCTGCCGCGCCAGCTCGCGGCAGCGGTCCATCGCGTCGAGCTGGAAGGTGACCGGGCCGTCCCAGTCGATCCCGAGCCAGGCGAGCGAGCGCTGGATCTGCTCGGTCGCCTCCGCGACCTCGCGGCTCGTGTCGGTGTTCTCGATCCGCAGCAGGCACTCGCCGCCGCGGCCGCGGGCGAAGAGCCAGTTGAACAGGAACGTCCTCACGCCGCCGATGTGCAGCAACCCGGTCGGGCTCGGGGCCATGCGCACACGGAGCGTCATGCGGTGATGGTAGACGGCGTTCCGACCCGGCCGACCCGCCAGACCGAGGGGATCAGCAGCATGCTCGCGTTGCCGACGAGGATCGAAGCGGCCGCGAGCCACAGCGCGTTCGAGGTGCCGATCGCCACGGCGACAGGCCCGGCGATCGCGAGACCCAGCGGGGTGAGGACGAAGGAGCCGAGCGAGTCGTACGAGCTGACCCGCGACTGCGCGTGCTCGGGCACCTCCCGCTGGAAGACCGTGAACCACAGGGTCAGGTGGACGGCGATCGCCAAACCGGCGAAGAACGACGCTCCGGCGATCACCCACGTCGCCGCGTGCAGCGCCAGCGCGGCGAGCTCGAGCGTGCAGAGAGTCGGCCAGAGGATGCAGGCGACGAGCGGGAGCCGCGGCCGGTGCCGCAGTGCCACGAGGCCGCCGACGACGGCGCCGATCCCATTCACGACGAGGATCGTCGCCCAGGCCTTCGCGCCGCCCGACTGCCCGTGCTCCCCTCGCATGATCGTCGGCCCGAGCACCGGCCAGAACATGAAGAAGACGTTACCGAGGCCGAAGATGATCACCGTCGACCAGAGCCACGTGCGGGCGGTGAACTCCCGCCAGCCCTCGCGCAGCTCGTGGAAGAAGCGGAACGCCGGAAGCACTTCGGCGCGCGGCGGGATGCGAATCTGCGCGAGCAGGATCGCGGCCCCGAGGAAGGACGCCGCGTCGACAGCCAACGCCACCCCGGGACTACCGGCGGCGACGATCGTCCCGCCGATCGCCGGACCGAGGATGAAGACGAAGTTCCGTGAGAGCCCCCGGAGCGCATTCGCCTGCTGCAGCCGTGCGGGACTAACCGTCTGTGGGACGAGACCCGTCTCCGCCGGGATCACGAACCCGTCCCCCACGCCGTACAGGGCCTGACAGACGACCAGCAGCGCGATCGTCGCGCTGCCGGACAGAACCAGCGCTGCGGTCGCAGCCTGAGCAGCCCCCTGGACGAGTGCGGCGCCGACGAGCACGAGGTTCCGCGGCAGCCGGTCCGCGAGGACGCCCCCGCCGAGGACGGTGAGCGCATTCGCCCCCTGCCGTACCGCCAGCACGATGCCGACGTCGGTCGCGCGGTGGGTGAGATCGAGGACCGCGAAGGTGAGGGCGATCCCGGCGACTGCATCCCCGAGCGTCGTCACCGTCGTCGCCGAGAAGAGCAGGCGGTAGTCGCGCTCGAGAAGAGGCCCCAGTCGCCCGCGGAGGGTCAGGCTCGGCACGGTGGGTAGCGTACGTCCCGTGCTCCTCGGCACACACTGCTCCGGTGGGATCAAGAAGGCCCTCGAGCGCGCCGACGAGCTGGGAGCGGACTCCCTCCAGCTCTTCGTCCAGAGCCCGCGCGCGTGGCGCTTCCCCGACCACGACCCCGCCGACCTCGCCGCCTTCCGCAAGCGGAGGCAGGAACTCGGAATCGGCGCAGTCGTCATCCACGCCCTCTACCTCGTGAACCTCGCCAGCCCGAACGACGACTTCTACGAGAAGAGCGTCACGACGATGAGCTCGACGATGGACGCGGCGTGCGCGATCGAGGCGGACGGCGTGATCTTCCACGTCGGCTCGCACCAGGGCGCCGGGTTCGACGCGGGACTTGCGCGCGCCGTCCCGGCGATGAAGGAGGTCCTCGGTCACTGCTCCGACGCCACCTGGCTGCTGATGGAGAACTCGGCCGGCGCGGGCGCGACGATCGGACGCTCCCTGGACGAGCTGGTCGCGCTGTTCGAGGAGTGCGGAGGCCACGAGCGGCTCGGCATCTGCCTCGACTCCTGTCATCTGTGGGTCTCGGGCTACGACGTCACCGACCGCGCCGCCCTCGACGGACTGCTCGGCGAGGTCGACAAGCGGATCGGGCTCGACCGGCTTCGAGCGCTCCACATCAACGACGCGGACGCACCGCTCGGGTCGAACCGCGACCGCCACGCCAACATCCTCGAGGGCGAGCTGGGCAAAGGGCTCGGCACGTTCCTCGGCCACCCCGCCCTCCAGGGACTGCCTGCGGTCATGGAGGTACCGGGCCCGGACGGCCACGGCGCCGACGCCGGCGAGATGAAGAAGCTGCGCGCGCTGCACGAGCGCAGCCTTGCCTCCTGAAGGCGTTCTCTCAGCTCGGACCAATGCCTGGCCCCTGCCCCTTCGGTCAGGGCCGAAGCTGATACGGCCCGCGCGGCGGGCCTAGCTGTTTATTTGCGCGAAGACCCGGAACGTCGGGCGGTCGAGCGGGAGCTCCGAGAACTCGGGGTTCAGGCAGCCGAGATCGTCGGTGCGGTTGTGGTAGGTCTCCTCGACCTCGACCCGGCACATCGGCAGCGGTTGGCGGACCGAGCGCACCGCGCCGAAGCCTCCCCGTCGTGCCTCGGCCTCGCGGAGCAGGTCGACGTCGATCTCCACTTCGTAGACCTTCTGCATGCAGCCGATGTAGGTGTGTCCGAACTCCTCGTAGGCGTAGACGAACGGGCAGGCGCGGTCGATGCAGGCGGCCGGATAGACGATCTTGTCGCAGTGCACCCCACAGCGCCGGCACTCGACCTCGTCCTGAGGCCTCAGCGGCAGCGACTGGGCTGCTGTGCGTGCGAGCTCCACACCGTGATTGTGGGCAACCGGTTTTCCGCTCCGCAAGTCTTGACAAACGGCTCGGGTTCAGGCATGGCGGGCAGGAGGGCTGGGTAGGCTAGGCCCTCGTGGCGCGCAGGCTCCTCTGGGCATCGCTCGGCCTCGCGCCGATGACGATCGTCATCCGCTTCGTCTTCGACGTCGGCGACGTCGCGCTGTTCGCGCTCGCGGCGATCTCGCTCGTGCCTCTCGCCTGGCTGATCGGCGAGGCGACCGAGCACGCGGCCAAGGAGACGGGGCCTGGGATCGGCGGCTTCCTCAACGCGACCTTCGGCAATGCTCCGGAGCTGATCATCGCCCTGTTCGCAGTCAACGATGGCCTCGTCGAGGTCGTCCGCGGCTCGCTGACCGGTAGCGTCGTCGGCAACCTCCTGCTTGTGCTGGGCGGTTCGTTGGTCGTCGCCCCGGCGAAGGAGATCGACCGCAGCTCCGCGCTGATCTCGGTGGGTCTCGTGCTCCTGGCCACGTTGCTGTTCACGATCGTCGCCGCCGCCGACTGGAACGGCGGCGTCAGCGATCACACGTTGGAGGTCCTCTCGATCCCGATCTCGGTCGTCTTGCTGCTCGTCTACCTCGGAGTGACCGCCTGGCAGCTTCAACGCCATCGCCTCCTCCACGCGGGCGCCGATCTCGACACCTCTGGCTGGCCGTTGCGGGTGACCTTGCTCACGCTCGGGGTTGCGACCGTCGCGACCGCGATCGTGGCCGAGATCCTCGTCGGTTCGATCGAGACGTTCGCCGAGAGCCTTCACCTGAGCGACTTCTTCGTCGCCGCGGTCATCGTGGCCATCGTCGGCAACGCGGCCGAGCATGGAGGTGCCGTGATCGTCGCCCGGCGCGGCCGTGTGAAGCTGGCAACGGAGATCGCCGTCTCGTCGAGCGCGCAGGTCGCCGTCTTCCTGATCCCCGCCGTGGCGGTCATCTCGTGGGCGATCACTCCGCTGTCGTTCGCATTCCGGCAGGTGGAGATCGCCGTGATGGGCGGCGCGGCGATCCTCGCCGGGCTGATGCTGGGGCAGGGCCGGTCGAGCACCTGGCGCGGCTGGGTCCTCCTCGCCGGGTACGCGATTGCGGCGGCGATCTTCTACAAGGCGGGTGGGCGGTGAGGAACCGGGGACAGGTCTGTCAGACCTGTCCCTCTCTGTGCTCATCATTGGCGAAGGTGGCCGGCTCCCTGGTGACCGGGTACGTCGCCCAGTAGAGCTTCTCGATCTCCCCTCGCCGGTCGCGGACGACCCGGAGCAGCTCGCCGCGCTCGCGGCCCTCGGCCACGTGGAAGGCGTCCGGCCCGTCGGCCTCGAACACCGAGACCGCGCGCGGCTTGTCGTTCTCGGTCGGTCGGGCCCGCAGCTGCCCGCCCTCCCACCAGAAGACGAACGGCACACCTTCGGTCCACCAGATCCCCAGGAGCTCCGCAACCTCCGGTGGGGGCTCCGCCTCCGGACGCCACTCGTCCTCGTCGGCCGCATAGAGCTCCAACGCCTTCTCGGCCAGGTCGGCGGTGATCTCCTCGACTGCGGCTGCAGGAGTCGACGCGTTCGTGACCAGCCCGGCGCCGATCCCTTCGGCGCGCCGGCCGAGCAGCATCGCGAGAAAGCCTGGCATCGCGCCGCCGTGGCCGAAGAAGACGCGGTCGCCGCGGCGTGCGAGCTGCAGCCCGAGCCCGTGCCCGAGCGTCCACGCCTCCGGGTCGTCCATGATCTGCACCTGGTGCATCGCCTCGATCGAGGCGAGGTGACGTGCCCACCGGCAGAGGTCGGACGGCGTGCTCCACAGGCTGCCGACCGCCTCGACCCCGCCGCCCTCGAGCGTGGGCTCCGGTCGGAGCGTCCGTGCGTAGGGATCGACGTAGTACCCGCGGGCGGCCGGCTCGACCGACTGCCAGGTCGTTCGGGTCAGGCCGAGCGGCCCGATCAGCCGTTCGTCGACGAAGTCCGTAAACGCGGTACCGGTGACCCGGGCGACGATCTCACCGAGCAGTGCGTAGGCGAGATTCGAATAGTGCCAACGCTCGCCGGCGGGAAGCACGAGCTCGGCGTCGGCGAGCTGCGCGAGCAGCTCGTCGCCCTTCGGGAACTCCAGCGTCTCCCAGACCTCGCCGGGCGGCTCTCGCTGAAGGCCGGAGCTGTGGGCGAGGAGTCGGCGCAGCGTGAGCTCGCCGAAGCGCGCATCGGGGAGGTTTCGTTCGATCGGATCGTCGAGCTCCAGCCTGCCCTCCTCGCGAAGCAGGAGCACGGCAGCGGCCGTGAAGGTCTTCGTGATCGAGCCGATCCGGTACTGGGTGTCGGGCGTGGCCTCGCGGCCGGTGTCGTCGGCGATCCCGACCGTCTCCGCCCAGACCGTCTCGTCGCCACGGTAGACGGCGGCAGAGACGCTGGGCAGGCGAAAGCGCACCTGGCCACGCCGGAGGATCTGGGTCAGCTCAGGCTGCTGCAAGGACTCCGAGGGCCTTCGGGATCAACTCGATCGCCTGGTCGACGTCCTCGTCAGTCACGCCCATGTGGGTCGCCACTCTGACGACGCCGGGGCGTAGCCTGCCGACGCGTACGCCCTGCGCGGCGATGCGCGCCTGGGCGTCGGCGACGTCGATCCCGATCGAGGCGACGTGGATGCCGACGAAGTTCGTCTCGGTCGCGTCGACGTCCACCGGCAGGCCCGCGGCTGCGAGTCCTTCGGCCAGGCGCTTCGCGCGTGCGTGGTCCTCGGCCAGCCGCTCGACGTTGTGCTCGAGCGCATAGAGCATCCCGGCGGCGACGACACCCGCCTGCCGGAGCGCGCCCCCGAACAGGAACTTCAGCCGCCATGCCTCCTCGATCCGCTCCTCCGAGCCGGCCAGGATCGCGCCCATCGCACAGCCGAGCCCCTTCGAGAAGCAGATCTGCACGGTATCGGCGAGGCATCCGTACTCCGCCGGCGGGACGCCGGAGGCGACCGAGGCGTTCAGCAGACGCGCACCGTCCAGGTGGACCGGCAGCCCGAGCTCGTGCGCCGACTCGATCGAGCCGGCCAGCTCCTCGAGCGGCCACACCTGCCCGCCGGCGCTGCGGTGCGTCTGCTCGAGGACGACGATGCGCGCGGGCTGGAGCCAGTCGGCCGTCGCGGCCGCGCCCCGAATCTGCTCCGGCGTGATCCGCCCGGCGTTCCCGCGGAGCGGACACGCGATCAGGCCGGAGTGGACGGCCGGGCCGCCGGCCTCGAACACGAGGATGTGCGTCCACTCTTCGGCGATCAGCTGCCCGCCTGGCCGCGTAAGCACGCGCAGAGCGATCTGGTTGGCCATCGTCGCGGTCGGCAGGAACAGCGCCCGCTCGTGACCGAGCAGCTCGGCGGCGCGCCGCTGGAGCTCGTTGACGGTCGGATCCTCCTGCTCCTGCTCGTCGCCGACCTCGGCCGCGGCCATCGCGGCGAGCATGGCCGCCGACGGCTTGGTCGCCGTGTCGGAACGGAGGTCGATCACGGCCGCCAGCCTAGCGGCCGAACGAGCCCCAAGCCCCCACCCTGGGTGGGGGCTGAACCCCTTGCCCCTGCCGGCGAGGCTAGCGCGGAAACGGTGACTCGTCGGTGCCGGTTGTGTGTCGGTTCGCCGGCCGACCGCGCGGCCCACGACGGGCTACCGTGCGCGCGTGGATCTGGCGCTCCTCACCGAGCATCTCGCCGCGTCGGGCGAGCCCACCTACCGGCTGCCGCAGATCTGGGAGTGGACGGCACGCGGCGTCTCGGGCTACGAGGAGATGACGAACGTCCCGGCTGCGTTGCGAGCCGACCTGGCGCGCGCGGTGCCGTTCTCGACCCTGGAGGTGGAACGCGAGGCAACGTCGCGCGACGGGACGCAGAAGACGCTGTTCCGCACCGCCGACGGCCGGCCGGTCGAGGCGGTCCTCATGCGCTACCGGGGAGGCCGCCGCTCGGTTTGCCTGTCATCGCAGTCCGGCTGCCCGCTGACGTGCACGTTCTGCGCCACCGGCGGGATGCGCTTCGGCCGCAACCTGACCGCCTCGGAGATCCTCGACCAGGCCCTCCACCTCCGCCGCCTCGAGCCGATCGACCACTGCGTGTTCATGGGAATGGGCGAGCCCTTCCTGAACCTCGACGCGGTGCTCGAGGCGGCGAGGCGTCTTCCGGACCTCGGGATTACGCACCGGCGGACGACGATCTCGACGGTCGGCTGGCTGCCTGCACTCCGCCGGTTCGTCGACGAGGTCGACGAGCCGATCCGGCTGGCCCTCTCCCTCCACGCCGCCGATCCGGCCCTCCGCTCGAGGCTGATGCCGGTGAACGACCGCTACCCGCTCGAGGACGTCGTCGCCGAGTGCCGCCGCTACGTCGCGAAACGCCGACGCCGCGTCTTCGTCGAGTACGTGATGCTCGCAGGCGTCAACGACAGTCCCGCACAGGCGGCACAGCTGGCGGCGCTGCTCGGTCCGAGCGCGTTCAAGGTGAATCTGATCCCGTACAACCCGACCGGCGCCTTCGACGGCTCGTCACGCGCGACGATCGCCGCATTCAAGGCCGTGCTCGACCGGGCCCGCGTGCCCACGACGGTGCGTCTCACCCGGGGCCGCGATATCGACGCCGCCTGCGGTCAGCTCGCGGCGCGTGCCGCCAGCTAGCCGTAGAGAGGGGCGGAAGCGACCCAGGCCCGATCGGAGACGAGCGCAGCTGCGTCCTCGAGGCGTCCGCGCGCGAGCAGGGCCGCCACCGGATAGCACAGGTCGGCGCCGACGATCGGGAACAGGCGGACGAGGTCGACCGGATCTTCTTCCACCGCAGGCTCCGCCGGCCGTTCGGCTCGCCGCAGGTGCCACTTCCATTCCATGCCCCAGCTTTCGGCCCGCGGCGGCCTCGGGTCAATGGGCCGTCCGGCTCAATCTCGAGGTCGCCGGACCCAGCGCGACCGCAAGCGCTACGCCGCAGGTCGCTCGCGCCCACGCGGAGGAAAGCGGGTCAGTACCCACTCGGCGTCGAGCGGTTGGATCCGGTACGGCCTGCCCCCCACAGGGACGAAGTCGCCTGTGCGCGGACTCATCGCCAGCCGGGCCTCGACCGGATACCAGCGGTTGTGCCGATCGATCAGGTCGTTGACTGCATCGAACGACCAACGGCGCGCCAGCTCGCGCCAGCGCCGCTCGCGCCCGTCCACCTCCACGACTGCACGGCTCAGCTCCAGCCAGGCGAGCTCCAGGCGCTCGGCGTGGGCGGCGATCTCGTCATCGATCTGCCGGAGGCGCTGCACGTAGGCCGGCGGGCCGGCAATCGATCGCGCGTAGCCCTCCACGCTCGGCGAGAAGTTGCGCGGCCGCCGCGGCAGCGGCCTGCCGGCCAGCGGGCTGTCAGCGAGATCTTCGGCGAGCCGCTCGGCCTCCCGCCGCTCGCGCTCGGACGGCCCGCGAGGCTGATGCTCGCCCATGATCCGCTCGCGCTCGCGGCGGTCCACGCCTAGCCTCCCTTCGAGACCGCCGCCGGCTCGGCCGACAGGTCCGGGTGGTGCTCGAACCCGTAGCGAACGACGGCCCGCTTCGCCGCCTTCACCTCGTCGAGCCGGCCGACCGGCCGCGTGTGCGGCGCCGCGTGCACGAGCTCCGGATCGGTCGCCGCCTCCTCCGCGATCGCCAGCATCGCGTCGCAGAAGTCGTCGAGCCGCTCCTTCGGCTCCGTCTCGGTCGGCTCGATCATCAAGGCCTCGGGGACGACCAGCGGGAAGTAGATCGTGGGCGGATGGAAGCCGTAGTCCATCAGCCGTTTCGCGACGTCGAGCGCGGACACGCCGTATTCCTTCTTCAGCGTTCGCGCCGAGAGCACGAACTCGTGCATGCACAGGCGGTCGAACGGAAGGTCGTACGTCTCCTTCAACCGGGCGAGCAGGTAGTTCGCGTTCAGGACCGCGGCCTCCGACATCTTGCGCAGGTGCGGGCCGTAGCCGCGGATGTACGCGTACGAGCGCACAAAGACGCCGAACGGCCCCGTGAAGCCGCGCACCTTTCCGATCGACCTCGGTCGATCGAAGTCCCGGGCAAAGCTGCCGTCCTCACGGCGGACGACGGCCGGCGCCGGCAGGAACGGCTCCAGCGCGGCGGCGACCGCAATCGGTCCGCCGCCGGGCCCGCCGCCTCCGTGCGGCTGAGAGAACGTCTTGTGCAGGTTGATGTGTACGACGTCGAAGCCCATGTCGCCCGGCCGGGAGATCCCGCAGACGGCGTTGAGGTTCGCGCCGTCGTAGTACATGAGCGCGCCGGCGCCGTGGAAGATGCCCTCGATCACCTCGATGTTCTCGTCGAAGAGGCCGAGCGTCGACGGGTTCGTCAGCATCAGGCCGGCGGTCTGCGGGCCGACCTTGCCCCGCAGGTCTTCGACGTCGACGTTGCCGCGGGCGTCGGTCTTCACGCCGACGAGCTCGAACCCGGCCATCGTCACGCTCGCCGGGTTGGTGCCATGTGCGGTGTCGGGGATGACGATCTCGCGCCGCTGATCGAGCTCGCCCCGATCGGCGAAGTAGGCACGGAAGAGCATCAGGCCGGTGAGCTCGCCCTGGCTGCCGGCCGCGGGCTGGAGCGACACCGCGGGCAGGCCCGCGACTTCGGCCAGGATCTCCTGGAGCCGCCACATCAGCTCCAGCGCGCCCTGTGCCGCGTCGTCCTCCTGGAGCGGATGCAGGTCTCGGAAGCCGGGGATCCCGACGACCCGTTCGTTGACGCGCGGGTTGTGCTTCATCGTGCACGACCCGAGCGGGTAGAAGCCGGTGTCGATCCCGAAGTTCCTCGTCGACAGCTCGGTGAAGTGGCGCACGAGCTCGGGCTCGGCCACCTCGGGCAGGCGCGGCGGCTGCCTGCGCGCGAGCTCCGCCGGGACCTCGGCCGGCGGCAGGTCGTGGGCGGGAAGCGTCGACGCCCGGCGGCCGGGACGGGAGCGTTCGTAGATGAGCTTCGTCATGCCGCCACCTCGGCGATCACCTCGGCAAGGCGGTCGATCTCGGCCACGGTTCGTCTCTCGGTGACCGCGACGAGGAGCGCATCGTCCAGGCCCTCGTAGTCCCGCCCCAGCGCATAGCCGGGATGCACGCCTCTCAGCCTGGCGTCCCGCACGACCTCGCGGGCGTTCCGTCCGACCCGAACGGCAAACTCCTTGAACGTTGCCTTTTCTGGAAACAGCACCTCGGCGCCGGATCCGGCCAGCCGCTCCCTGGCGTAGTCGGCGAGCGCCATGCAGGTCTCCCCCACCTCTCTGAGACCCTGCGGACCCAGCCAGGTCAGGTGCACCAGCCCGGCCAGGGCAAGGAGCGTCTGGTTCGTCGTGATGTTGGACGTGGCCTTCTCGCGGCGGATGTGCTGTTCCCGGGTCTGGAGGGTGAGGACATAGCCGCGGTTGCCCGCGGCGTCTGTGGTCTCGCCGACGATCCTTCCCGGCATTCGCCGCGTGTGCTCGGCGCGGACGGCGATGAATCCGTAGTGCGGGCCGCCGAACGACTGGTAGTTGCCCGCGCCCTGGCCTTCGCCGATCGCGATTGCGCAGCCGTAGTTGCCCGGGGCCTCCAGCACGCCGAGCGAGATCGGGTCGACATGCGCGACGGCGAGTGCACCGCCGTCGGCGGCGGCGGCAGCGAGGTCCGGCGCCGGTTCGAGGCAGCCGAAGAAGTTCGGCTGCTGGAAGATCGCGCAGGCGGCGTCCCGTGCAGCCGCCCCGAACGCGTCGGGATCGGTCGTTCCGCCGCGATGCGGCACCTCGACGACCTCGAGCCCGAAACCCGGCGCGTAGGTCTTGACGACCTGGCGCACCTGTGGGTTCACCGCCTCCGCGACGACCACCTTGGAACGGCCGGTCGCATGCTTGGCGACGAAGCAGGCATCGGCGGCGACGGTGGTGCCGTCGTACCCGGACGCGTTCGACACGTCCATTCCGGTGAGCTCGCAGATCGCCGTCTGGTACTCGAAGATCGTCTGGAGCACGCCCTGGCTCATCTCCGGCTGGTACGGCGTGTAGGCGGTCAGGAACTCGCCTCGCTGGAGCACGGCGTCGACGACTGCCGGAACGTAGTGGTCGTAGATCCCCGCCCCGAGGAACGAGAGCTCCGCGCCGGCGTGGACATTCCGCGCGGCGAGCTTCTCGAGGTGGGCGACCAGCTCGGGTTCGGAGAGCGGCGGCTCGAGGTCGAGGCGGCCCTCGAAGCGAACGCCGGCGGGGACGTCGGCGAAGAGATCCTCGACGGACGAGACGCCGATCGCCGCGAGCATCTCCTCGCGGTCGGCGTCGGTCAGGGACAAATGGCTCATGCGGCGGTCAGAGCGAGGCCAGGTGGCCGGTATAGGCGGCGGCGTCCATCAGCCCCTCGGCCTCGGACGGGTCGGCGACCCGGATACGGACGAGCCAGCCTTCGCCGTAGGGGTCTTCGTTCACCGTCTCGGGCGCGTCCACCACCTTGTCGTTCACCTCGAGCACCTCGCCGGAGAGGGGGGCGATCAGGTCGGAGACGGCCTTGACCGACTCGACCTCGCCGTAGGCGCCGTCCTTGGACAGCGTCGCGCCGACGTCCGGCGGCTCGTAGTGGACGAGCTCGCCGAGCGCGTCCTGGCCGTACCAGGTGATGCCCAGGGTGGCGGTGTCGCCCTCGATCCGGGCCCAGTCGTGCTCGGGGTGGTACCTGAGATCCTCGGGGTAGCTCTCCTCCGCCACGTCGTCACTCCTCTCGTCGGTAGATCGGTTTCTCGACCACACGCGCCCGCCGGTTGCGTCCGCGGACGTCGATCGTCAACTCGGTTGCAGCCTGCGCAAGAGCGGCGGGGACGTAGCCCATGCCGATCCCACAGTCGAGCATCGGCGAGTGCGTGCCGGACGTGACCTCCCCACCCTCGAGGATCGGCATCCCCTGGCGGGGCACCGCACGCTCTTCCATTACGAACGCGGCCAGCCGCCGCTCGGGGCCTGCCTCTTTGATCCGCCGGAGCTCCTCGACGCCGGTGAAGTCCTTCTCGAGCGCGCACACCCAGGCAAGCCCGGCAGAGATCGCGTCCGTGTCAGGGCCGATGTCGTTGCCGTGCAGCGGGAAGCAGACCTCGAGCCGCAGGCTGTCCCGCGCCCCGAGGCCGCACGGCGTGGCGCCGCGGTCGAGCACTGCGTCCCAGAGCTCGCCGGCGTCCTCGGCCATGACCATCAGCTCGACGCCTTCCTCACCGGTGTAGCCGGTGCGGTTGACCATGCAGGTGACGCCGGCGACCGTGCCCTCGGCGAACGTGAACGCCGGCGCCGTCGGCAGCTCGAGCCGCGCCAGCGTGCGCGGGCCTTGGACCGCGATCAGGCCGTACTCGTCCGACACGTCGCGGACGTCGGAGCCCGGCACCTCTCGCTCCTTCAACCACGTGAAGTCCGCCTCGCGGTTCGAGGCGTTCACGATCAGCAGGTACCGGAACGGATCGAGCTCGTAGACGATCAGGTCGTCGACGATCCCGCCGTGCTCGTTCGTGAGCAGGGTGTACTGAGCCCCACCCGGCTCGACCCGCTCGAGGTCGTTCGACAGCAGCGACCGGAGCAGCTCTCGCGCCCGCGGCCCCTCGACCTCGAGCTCGCCCATGTGCGAGACGTCGAAGGCGCCTGCGTCCTCGCGCACCGCCCGGTGCTCCTGGAGCACGCCCTCGTACTGCACCGGCATCTCCCAACCGGCGAAGGGGACCATCCGCGCCCCGAGGGCGACGTGACGATCATGGAGCGGCGTGCGGCGAAGGGTCTCCTGCACCGGGGCGGATGCTACTCCACCCCTTGCGGCACCTCGTCCGAACCTCGGGGCTCTGCCGCTATGGGGTCAGAGCCCCGACAAATTCTGTCCGCGTCGCGGGCCTCGTACGTCCTCCACTCAGCCGTCGCGCAGGAAGGACGGCACGTCGAGCGAAGGCACGTCGAAGCCCTGATCGGGCTCGCGCGCGACCGGAGCCTCCGAGACCGGCACCCGCTGGCGCTCCGCCCTCCATCCGCGGCGCCGCTGCTGGCCGAACCCGGTGGCGATCACGGTGACGCGAACCTCGTCGCCCATCGAGGAGTCGATCACGGCGCCGAAGATCACGTTCGCGTTTGCGTCCGCTGCGGCGGTGACGACCTCGGCCGCCTCGTTCACCTCGAACAGGCCGACGTCGGGACCGGCGGTGACGTTGAGCAGGATCCCGGTCGCGCCCTCGATCGACGACTCCAGCAGCGGCGACGACACGGCAATGCGCGCCGCTTCGGCGGCCCGGTTCTCGCCGGCGGCGCTGCCGATCCCCATCAGCGCCGAGCCGGCCTCGCGCATGATCGTGCGCACGTCGGCGAAGTCGAGGTTCACCAGCCCCGGCACCGTGATCAGGTCGGTGATCCCCTGAACGCCCTGGCGGAGCACGTCGTCGGCGAGCCGGAACGACTCGAGCACGGACGTGTTCTTCTCGATCACCTGGAGCAGCCGGTCGTTCTCGATCACGATCAGCGTGTCGACGTACTCACGCAGGTCGTTGATGCCGACCTCGGCCCGCTCCGAGCGGACCCGACCCTCGAACGCAAACGGCTTCGTCACGACGCCGACGGTCAGAGCCCCGAGCTCCTGGCCGAGGGCGGCCACGGTGGGCGCTGCACCCGTCCCGGTCCCGCCGCCTTCGCCAGCGGTGACGAAGATCATGTCCGCGCCTTTCATCGCGTCCTTCAGCTCGTCGCGCGACTCGTGGGCTGCGGCCCGGCCGACCTCGGGGTCGGCGCCCGCGCCGAGACCCCGGGTGACCTGCGAGCCGATGTGGATCTTCACGTCGGCGTCGCTCATCAGCAACGCCTGCGCGTCGGTGTTCACTGCGATGAACTCGACGCCGGTCAGCCCGGCCTCGACCATCCTGTTGACCGCGTTCGTCCCGCCGCCGCCGACCCCGATCACCTTCAGGACGGCGAGATAGCTCCCGCTCTGATCTCTGGTGCTCATGATCGCGTCCCGTCTCTCGCTCTCAATGTCAACTTCAGGATTGGGGTGCCAATCCCCGGTTCGTCTTCGCAGGGTAGGGGTTGCCTCCCCGCTTGTCAATGCGATTTGCAGGCGAAAACACTCAGGCTCAACCTTCGACTTGAGGGTTGTAGCCGGCGACCGGTCGCTCCGGCACGCTCACGTCGACGTACGCCGCTCCGTGCGTCATCGGCAGGATCTGTCTGGCGATCGCGAGCTTCAGACGCAGATCGCCGGTGTCTCCCAGGCGCAGCTTGGTGCCCGAGGACAGGACCAGGGTCAATTCCCCCTCCCCGGTCAGGACCTGGCGTACCCGGCCTGCCAGGCGAAACGACCTGAGCGGCGCCACGGCCGCAACGCCCATCGCGCCCACGCCGTCCAGGGTGGCGTTGACCGAGACGTCGGCCGACGCCGGCAGCCAGATCCGCGGAAGCGGCGGGTACGGCCGCTCGAGGTGCTCCAGCACCCGTGCAGAGGAGGAGACGAGCCATGCGTCGCTCCCGCGCCGCAACACCGCAACCGGGCGCTCGAGCCGGACGCGCACCTTGAGCGTGTGTGGGAAGTCCCGGTCGAAGTGGGCATCGGCGACCTCGGGGACAGATGCGAGCCGCCGCTCGGCGTCGCGCCGATCGAAGCGCACTAGGCTCTGGCCGAGGTACGGGCTGAGCGCAGCCTGGATCCTGCCGACAGTCGCTCGCGGTGCCCCGTCGACGGCGATCCGGTCGAGCGAGAAGACGCCTGTCTGCCGAGCGCCGACGTACGCACCAATGCCGGCGCCGACGAGCGCCAGCGCAAGGAGCGCGACCAGGAGTGGGCGTGGCGCCGTTTTCGGCGGACTCGGACAGGGGCGGCTCATGGCCACGGCAGCTTGGGGTTCGCCGCCGAAGTCCCGGGTCCTTGGCGGTTCTAGGTCGGAAGCGCTCCCGGCTCCGCGAGCTCGATCTCGCCCAGGAGCTCGACCTCGCGCTCGAGCACGACGCCGAACTGCTCGATCGCCCGCCGCCGAGCCTCGGCCATGAGCGCCAGCGCGTCGTGGGCCGTGGCACCGCCTGCGTTCTCGATGAAGTTCGCGTGACGGGGCGAGATGAGCGCGCCGCCGAGGCTGTGCCCCTTCAGACCGCACTGCTCGATCATCTGCCCCGCCCCGAGCTCGTGATCCGGGTTCTTGAAGACACTGCCGAACGTGCGTTTGTTGGTGGGCTGCGTCTCCTTGCGCCTGGCTTGCATGGCGGCGATGGTCTCCTTGATCTGCGCCGCCGCCCGCGGGACGAGCCGGAACTCGACCTGGGCGACGACCTGAGCGGCGGTCAACGCAGAGTGCCGGTACGAGAGCTTGAGCTCGTCGGCCGAGAGCCACCGCGCGCCGTCCCCGTCGACGACGAGCGCCCGGTCGAGGATCGCCCGCCAGTCGCTGCCGTAGGCGCCCGCGTTCATCCGGACACCGCCGCCTGCAGTCCCGGGGATCGCGCAGGCAAACTCGAACCCGCCGAGACCGGCCGACCGCGCGCGGTGCAGGCACACGGCATTCGCAGCCCCGCCGCCGGCGACCAGCAGGTCGCCCCGCGCCTCGACCGAGGCGAGCTCGTCCTCGAGCCGGATCACGACCGCGTCGACCCCCGCGTCGGCAGCGAGGACGTTTGAACCGAGACCGATCGGCCGTACGGCGAGGCCCTCGTGCGCGGCCCAGGCGAGGACGCCCTCCAGCTCGGTCGTCGTCCTGGGACGCGCGAGCGCCCGGGCAGGGCCGCCGATCCCGACGGTCGTCATCCGCGCGAGCGGAACGCCCGTTTCGATCGCCGGCGGGGCGGTCACACGGCCACTTCCGACTCGTCCCGTCCGGGACGCCTTTGGGAGCGCCCCACCTCCCCGTCCCATGGCGCGAGCCTAACCGTCGAACTCGCGCGTGCGGGTGACGGGATCGCGCCGGATCTGTGACAACCCGGCTCGCCGCCGACCGGGAGCCTGGTCACGCCGGATCGTCCGTTCTCATGTGAGCTCCTCCAGGATCAGCTTTGCCGCTCGGTCCACGTCACCCGCGCCGACGGTCAGCACCACGTCGCCCGGGCGGGCGCGTCGGGCCAGGAATCTCGCACCGTCCTCCAGCTGCGGCGTCCACCCCGGGGCTGCGCCCGGCCGTGCGTCCGAAAGCGCGTCGACGACGAGCTTGCCCGTCACGCCCGGCAGGGGCGCCTCCCGCGCCGGATAGATGTCGGTCACGGCAGCGATGTCCGCGGCCGCCAGCTCCACGCCAAGCTCGGTCGCGAGATGCCGCGTCCGCGAGAAGAGGTGCGGCTGGAAGAGCGCCAGGACGCGACCAGGGTCGCGGGTACGAGCGCGTTCCCGCGCCGTCGCCAGCGCCGCACGCAGCTTCTCCGGATTGTGCGCGTAGTCGTCGAAGACCTCCACGCCGCCCAGCGCGCCGACGAGCTCGAACCGCCGACCCACCCCCCGGAAGGCCGCCAGCGCCGCCACCGCCTCGGCCCTCGGCACGCCGACCAGCTCGAGCGCGGCAACGGCCGCGGCCGCGTTCCGGCGGTTGTGCTCGCCGGGGACGGTGAGCTCCGCCTCGAGCGGTTCGAGCTCCCAGCCGCGAACGACCTCGGGGACCTCGGCCAGCCACCGGTCGAAGAGCTCCTCGACCTCGGCGCGCGAACCGAACTCCGCGTGGTGGTCGAGGTCGACGTTGAGAACGACCGCGACCCGTGGACGCAAGGACGCAAGCGACCGGTCGGACTCGTCGCCCTCGACCACGAGCCACCCCTCCCCCGCGCCCGCATTCGAGCCGAGCTGCGGCACCTCCCCGCCGACGATCCAGCTCGGGTCGCGGCCGGTCTCGCGCAGGACGAACGCGATCATCGCCGCGGTCGTCGTCTTCCCGTGCGCGCCCGCGACCACGACCGCCGGTGAAGCCGCGACGAGCTCGGCGAGCAGCTCCGCCCGCGGGCGTCCCGAGACGCCGCGGTAGGCGCTGGAGACAACCACCTCCCAGCCGTCGGGGAGCTCCGGCTCGGCCGAGATGCGCACCTCGATCCCCGCCTCCCGAACCGGCCCCAGGTACGGCGTCTCGTTCCGGTCCCAGCCGCCGACCTCGGCCCCCCACGCGCGCGCCAGCAACGCGTACGCGGACAGTCCGGCACCGCCGACCCCGACGAACCAGATGCGCCTGCCGTCAAACGGTGGCAAGGGCGATCAGCTCCTCGGCGATCTCGTCGGCCGCCTTCGGCTTGGCCGCGCGGCGCATCGCCTCCGCCATCTCCGCCAGCCGCGCGGGATCTGCGAGCAGGCCGCGCACGAGCTCCGGCACGCGCGCGATCTCGGGCTCGGCGACGACGACCGCTCCACCCACCCGCTCGAAGTACCGTGCGTTCTTCGTCTGGTGATCGGCGGTGACGTTCGGCGAGGGGACGAGCACGGCCGGCTTTCCCGCCGCCGCCACCTCCCAGACCGACCCGCCCGCACGGGCGAGAACGAGGTCGGCCGCTGCGAGGGCGGCGCCGAAGTCGTCGGTCCAGCCGAACAGCCGGTACTCCGGTCGCGACACTCGTCCCTCGAGCTCGGCCCGGTAGCGCTCGCCGCAGAGATGGAGAACGGCCGGGCCCCCGTCGGCGAACCCGGCGACGGCGATCTCGTTCACCGCGGCCGCGCCCTGGCTGCCGCCGAAGACGAGCAGCACCTGCCCTTCCGCCGGCAGGCCGAATCGGTGACGCGCCTCCTCGAGGGCGACCGGCTCGCGTTCGGGGACGGGCCGGCCGACGACTCGATACTTGGCGCCGTCCCTGCCGGGTACCGGGTACGCGAGGAACACGCGGCGGGCGAACGGTGCGGCCAACCGGTTGGCGAGCCCGAAGTGCGCGTCGGCCTCCGCCAGCGCCGCCGGAATCCGCTTGCGCCAGGCCGCGTAGACCATCGGTCCGGCGACATACCCGCCGCCGCCGTACACGACGTCGGGCCGGCGGGCCTCGAGGATGCGGGCGCAGGCTCGCGGCGCCCGGCCCGCAAGCATCAGCGACCGCAGCTGCGCCGCCCCGGGCCGGCGCGGCAACCCGCTGATCCGGAACGTGTCCAGCTCGAAGCCCGCCGCCGGGACGAGCTGCGCCTCGATCCGGTCAGGCGAGCCGGCGAAGCTCACGCTCACGCCGCGGACGCTGAGCGCCTGCGCGACGGCGAGCGACGGCATCACGTGACCGGCCGTCCCGCCGGCTGCGATCACGCACGAGAGCTTTGGCTGCGACGCCATCGTTCCGGGCGATGTTAAGGAGGATGCCGACGGACGCGAGCATCACCACGAGGCTGGTCCCTCCGTAGGACACCAGGGGGAGCGTGATGCCGGTCAGTGGCGCGGCGCCGACAACCGCGGCTAGGTTCAGCACCGCCTGGCCGCAGACGAGAGTCGTGATCCCGACCGCGAGCGCCTTTCCGAACGGGTCGGCGCAGCGGAGCGCGATCCGCAGCCCCGCCCACGCGAACGCCGCATACGCCGCGATCACGAGCGCCACGCCGACCAGGCCGAGCTCCTCGCCGATGATCGCGAAGATCATGTCCGTGTGTGCCTCGGGGAGGTAGAAGATCTTCTCGACGCTCTGGCCGAGGCCCTTGCCGAACAGGCCGCCGGAGCCGATCCCGATCATCGAGTTGACGATCTGGTAGCCCGCGCCCTGGGAGTCGTGCCACGGGTTGATGAAGCTGAAGAACCGCGAGCGGCGATACGGCTCGAACCAGATCGCCACGAGGACGATCGCGCCCACGATTGCCGAGGCGATCCCGAGCATGCGCAGCGGGGCACCGGCGACGACGAGCATTGCCGCGACGATCACGCAGATCGCGATCACCGTGCCGAGGTCGGGCTCGGCGAGGATGAGCGCGCAGAACACCGCGAGCAGAAGCCCGAGCGGCTTCGTCAGCTCCCCGAGGGTCACCGGCACCGGCCGCTTCGAGAGGTAGAGCGCGACCCACACGACGACCGCGAGCTTCGCGAGCTCGGACGGCTGGAAGGAGGCGCCGCCGAGGTCGATCCAACGGCGGGCGCCGTTGACGTTCTGGCCGACGACGAGCGCGACACAGAGCAGGAACAGGCTGCCGATCAGCAGCATCGGCGCCGCGTGGCGCAGCGAGCGGTAGTTCCACCGCCGCGCGACGACGAGCGCCACGACGCCGATGACGGCGAAGATCGCCTGGCGCTTGAGGTAGTAGACCGGGTTGCCGCCGCCGATCGTCGCCGACGCCGACGTCGCGCTGTACACCATCACCATCCCGAAGGCGACGAGGGCGAGCGTGACAAGGACGAGGACGTTCGACTCCAGGTGTCCGCGCTTCACCCGGAAAGGTTCTGCACGAGCCGCCTGAACTCCTCGCCGCGCTGTTCGAAGTCGCGGAACTGGTCGTAGCTCGCGCAGGCCGGGGAAAGCAGCACGACCTCGCCGGGCCGGGCGGCCTCGCCGGCCGCGCCGACCGCCGTCGCGAGATCGCCGCAGACCAGGTACGGCACGTCTGCCCGGCCGAGGGCGGCGGCCAGCTCGTCGGCAGTCTCGCCGATCAGGTACGCATGGCCGTGAATCTCGCCGGCGAGCTCGTCGAAGCTCTCCCCCTTGCGCGACCCTCCCAGGATGACGTGCAGGGGGGCGTCGTAGGCAGCGAGCGCGCGGCGTGCCGCGGCCGTGTTCGTCGCCTTCGAGTCGTTGACGAAGCGGACGCCGTGCAGCTCGGCGACGAGCTCGAGCCGGTGCGGGACGCCCGGGAAGGTGCGGAGCGCTTCCGCGATCGCCTCGTCGGGGATGCCCGCCGCGCGCGCCGCAGCGGTCGCGGCGGCGGCGTTCTCGCGGTTGTGCCGCCCGGGCAGGCCGGGCTCCGCCGGGAGGACGTCGTCCGCCGAGAACTCCACCCGCGTCGCGGCGCCGGGCACCGGTCCGAAACCGCGCGGGACAAGGGCGGTGTCCTCTGCGAGCTGGTTCTCGAAGATGCGGAGCTTCGCCTCCCGGTAGGCGTCGAAGCTGCCGTGCCGGTCGAGGTGGTCCGGCTCGAGATTCACGAGCACGGCGATCCGCGGCCGGAACTCGTGGACGTCTTCCAGCTGGAAGCTCGACAGCTCGCAGACGATCCACGTGTCGGCGGTCGCCTCGACGCCGGTCAGCGCGTTACCGACGTTGCCGGCGACGGCGACGTCGCGGCCCCCTGCCCGGAACATCGCGCCGATCCACTCCGTCGTCGTCGTCTTACCGTTCGTGCCGGTGACGCCGAGGATCGGATTCGGCAGGAACCGGTAGCCGAGCTCGACCTCGCTCCAGATCGGGATCCGGGCAGCAGCGACGAGCGGGTTGTCGCGAGGAACGCCGGGGCTCTTGACGAGCACCTCGGCGCCGTCGAGAAGCGAGGTGTCGCCGTCGTTTCCGAGGTCGCGCCCGGCCATCGCCACCTCGACGCCCTGCCGCCGGAGCAGAGCGGCCGCGGCCTGCCCGGAACGCGCCGTGCCGAGGACGACCGCACGCTTCACGTGCGGAGCACGCGCCGGAGCTCGGCGTCGGAGCCCTCGCCGAGCACCTTGTCCACGCAGCCGTCCGGGATCGGGATCACGGCGCCGTCGCCGATCAGCCAGGTGATCCGCGGGTCCGGGTAGCGGTCTTCGAGCTCCTCCAACCGGTCGGCGGAGGAGTCGACCACGATCATCAGCTCGTCCTCGCCGAGCTCCGCGAGTGCGGGGCCGACGAGGTCGCCGTCGAGCACGAGAACCGTCATCCGCCGCGGAAGAAGCGGAAGTAGTAGCGGTAGTAGAGGGCGAAGCCGCAGGCGCAGAGGATCGCGGTGAGGATCCAGAAGCGGACCATGATCTTCGTCTCGGACCACGCCTTCATCTCGAAGTGGTGCTGAATCGGCGCCATCAGGAAGACGCGACGGCCGAAATACTTGAACGAGAAGACCTGGATCATCACCGAGAGCGCCGCGATCAGGAAGATCCCGCCGACGAAGAGGAGGAGGACCTCGGTCTTCGTCATGATCGCGAAGCCGGCGAGCGCCCCGCCAATCGCCATCGACCCCGTATCACCCATGAACACCTCGGCCGGAAAGGCGTTGTACCAGAGGAAGCCGACGAGGCCTCCGATCAGGGCGGCACCGACGATCGACAGGTCGAGCAGCCGGACCTCCCGGTGCCCGGGAGCGCCTGAGCGGATGTACGCGATCACCGTCATCGCCGTGTAGGTGAAGACGGCGATGATGCCCGTCCCGGCGGCGAGGCCGTCGATCCCGTCCGTCAGGTTCACGCCGTTGGCCGCGCCGGCGATGATCAGGAACAGGAACGGGTACCAGGCCCAGGAGAGCGGGATCTTGAACCCGGGCAGGTACAGATCGGTCGAGAAGTCGCGGTGGTAGGCGACCCAGGCGACGACGGCGGCAATCAGGGCGAGCCCGAGGAGCTTCCAGCGGCCGCTCAGCCCGAGCGAACGCCGGTGCGTGACCTTGATGTAGTCGTCCAAGAACCCGATCAGACCGCAGCCGACCGCGCAGAAGCACACGGTCAGCGCCGGCGTCGAGTAGTTGCTCAGGATCAGGTACGGGACGGCGGCCGAGAACAGGATCAAGAGGCCGCCCATCGTCGGCGTGCCCTGCTTCTCGACGTGCCGCGCGGGACCCTCCTCCCGGATCGGCTGCCCGTACTCGCGGAGGCGGAGGAAGTTGATGAACCGCGGCCCGGCGACGATCGAGATCACCATCGCGACGATCCCGGCGATCAGGACGTCGACCACTACGCATGCACCGTCGTCAGCGCCTCGGCAACCCGCTCGAGGCCCATCGCCCGTGCGCCCTTGACCAGCACGCAGTCGCCGGGGCTGAGCAACGCCTCGAGCAACAGGACCGCCTCTTCGACCGTGTCGACGTGACGGCCGCCGTACGCGACCGCCTGCGGCCCGATCGCGATCACCTCGTCGATCGGCAGCTCCACGACCGTCCGTCCGACCTCGCGGTGACCCTCGTTGCTGTACCCGCCGAGCTCCGCCATGTCGCCCAGCACGGCGACGGTGCGGCGGCCGGCGGCGACCTGCACGAGGTGCTCGAGGGCTGCGCGCATCGAGACCGGGTTGGCGTTCCAGGCGTCGTTGATCAGCACTCCGCCGCCGGGGAGCGGCAGCTCCTGGTTCCGCCACTCGGTGAAGTCGACCTGGAGCTCGGGGGGCAGCTCGAGCCCGAGCGCCTGCGCGGTCGCCAGCGCGGTGAGCGCGTTGACGGCGAGGTGCCTGGCGGTGAAGTCGACCTCGACCGTGCCGAGGGACGTGCGCAGGAGCGGCGGGTCGAACGACTCGAGCGTGACGTCGGCGCCCACGCGGACGACCTGGAGGTCGTCGCGATCGACCGGGAACCCGTTCGGCACGATCGCGGTGCCTCCGGTCGGCAGGGCGGCGACCAGCTCGCTCTTCGCGCGGATCACCCCCTCGAGGTCCCCGACCTTCTCGAGGTGCACCGGCCCGACGTTGGTGATCACGCCCACGTCCGGCCGCGCGAACGCGCACAGCTCGGCGATCTGCCCGAAGCCGCGCATCGCGAGCTCGAGGATGCAGAGCTCGGTGTCGGGCTCGACGCGGCCGATCGTCAGCGGCACGCCGATCTCGGCGTTGTAGCTGCGTTCCGCGGCGACCGCCCGGCGCTGCGGCGTGCTGATCGCGGCGAGAATGTCCTTCGTCGACGTCTTTCCCATCGAGCCGGTGATCGCGACGAACCGCGCGCCGCTCCGGTCGCGGACGCGGCCGGCGAGAGCGGCGAGCGCGGCGAAGGCGTCGTCCGGGACGAGCGTCGCGGCGGCGCCCCGGGCGAAGGCGTGCTTGACGAAGTCGGCACCGTCCCCGACCGCGACGAACAGGTCGCCCTCCTCGACGCGGCGCGAGTCGGCCTGGAGGCCCGTGACCTCGGTCGCCCAGGCGGCAGCCTCGAGCCGACCGGGCACGAGCTCGCCGACCTCCTCGAGTGAGAGCGGGATCATGCCGTCGTCTTCAGCGCGCGCAGCGCTTCGCCTGCAACCTCGGCATCGTCGAACGGCGCCACGCTGCCTCCAGCCTCCTGACCGCGCTCGTGGCCCTTGCCGGCGATCACGACCACGTCACCCGGCCGCGCGAGCTCGACCGCCCGTTCGATCGCGGTCGCCCGGTCGGGCTCGACCTGCTCGTCGCCGTCCATTCCGGCAACGACCTCGGCGATGATCGCGAGCGGGTCCTCGCTCCTCGGGTTGTCGGAGGTGACGATCGCGACGTCGGCGAGGTCGGAGGCGATCCGGCCCATCAGCGGCCGCTTCCCTCGGTCGCGGTCGCCGCCGCAGCCGAAGACGCAGATGACGCGTCCGGTCCCGAGCTCCCGCGCCGCTCGCAGGACGTTCTCGAGCGCGCCCGGCTTGTGCGCGTAGTCGACGACGACGGCGAAGTCCTGGCCTTCGTCAACGGACTGGAACCGCCCCGGGACGCCGGTGACCGACGCGATGCCGCGTCGGATCGCCTCGTCGTCGATCCCGAGCAGCCGCCCGGCGGCGAACGCGCCCAGCGCATTCTCGAGGTTGAAGCGCCCGCGCAACCGGGTCTCGACCTGGACGGTCTCCGGGCGGATCTCGGCGTCGTCGGTCAGGCCGTAGGTCAGGAGCATCGTCCCTCGCTCACGGAGCTCGTCTGCGAGGCGGCGGCCATAGGCGTCACCCACGTTCACCGCCGCCGGCGGCGGCTCGACGCCCACGAACAGCCTGCGCTTCGCATCGAAGTAGTCCTCCATGTCGCGGTGGAAGTCGAGGTGATCCTGGTCGAGGTTCGTGAAGACGAGTGCCTTGAACCGGACGCGGTCGAGGCGGCCGAGAGCCGAGCCGTGCGAGGTCGCCTCCATCGCGCAGCTCCGGTCGCCGGCGTCGAGCATCTCGCGGAACAGGCGCTGGAGGTCGATCGCCTCGGCGGTCGTGCGCGTCGCGGGCCGCCGCTCGCCGTCGACACGGGTCTCGATCGTCCCCAGCAGCCCGGGCCGCCGGCCGGCCGCGGCCAGCACTGCGTACAGGAGAAAAGCGGTCGTCGTCTTACCCGCGGTTCCGGTCACCCCGACGACGGCGAGCTCGTCGGTCGGCCTGCCGAAGAACTCGTCCGAGGCCACCGCCATCGCGGCGCGGACGTCGTCGACGACGAGCTGAGAGACGGACAGGGCGAGCGGGCGCTGGACGACGAGCGCGACGGCGCCGTTCGCGACCGCCTGCGGCGCGAAGTCGTGCCCGTCGGCACGCAGGCCCGGAACGCAGAAGAAGAGCGATCCCGGGCGCGCGGCGCGGGCGTCGTACGCCAGGTCGTGCACCGTCGTTTCCGCCCGCCCGACGACTTCCGCCGGCGCAAGCACGGCGATCAGCCGCTCCAGGTCCACGACGAGCGAGTCTAACAGCGACGCCCGCCGCCACCCGGCGCGGCAGTCGACACCGAAGTGGCGCAAATGCGGGACTTTTCGGAGCGTCATTCGGCGTTGCGTGGAGCCCTGGGGAGAGTGCCGTCGGTTGCCGCCCAGCCCGGTGCGCTCCACAATGGGGGCCACCGACTGAGGTACGCGCCAGGCGCGTGCCGGGCGCAGTCGCAGCGCGGGGAAGGGTGTGATGGCAGCGGAGATCATCGGCAGGCGGGACGAACTGCTGGCGCTCGAAGCGTTTCTGGAGGACGCGCCTGGCGGCGGTCAGGCGTTGCTGCTGGAGGGCGATGCCGGGATCGGGAAGACCGTTCTCTGGCAAGAGGCGCTGCGCGTCGCACGCGAGCGCGACTTCCACGTGCTGCGGTCGTGCCCGAACCAGTCGGAGGCACAAGTCGCCTTCGCGGCCGTCGGCGATCTGCTTGCCCCCACTCTCAGCGGCGTGGTGCAGCGGCTGGCGCCGGTCCAACGGCGTGCTCTCGAGACGGCGCTGCTGATTCGAGAGCCGGACGAGATGTCCGCCGACACTCGTGTCCTCGGTCTCGCGCTGCTTTCGACAATCCGAGCACTGGCCGCCGAGCGCCCTGTGCTCGTCGCGCTGGACGATGTCCAGTGGCTCGACGCCAGCTCGCTAGCAGTGCTCACGTTCATGTTGCGACGGCTGGACGCCGAGCCGGTGGCCGTTCTCGCGACGGTGCGAGGGCGACCCGTCGCGGTGCCGCTCGAGCTCGACCGTACCTTCTCTGCGTTCCGGCGGCTTCCGATCGAACCGCTCTCGGTGGGAGCGATCCATAGGCTGCTCTGGGGCCGGTTCGGAATCGCATTGCCGCGGCCGGTGATCGTGCGTGTTCACGGGATCGCCGCGGGCAACCCGTTCTTCGCGCTCGAGCTGGGGCGTGCTCTCGTCGAGGGATCGAGCCGCGCTGAGGGCGGCGACGTCGAGCTGCCCGAGAGCCTGCGAGCGGTCGTCGCTCAGCGATTGGGCGCCTTGCCCGCTCGCGTTCGGGAGACGCTCGTCGCCGTGGCGGCGCTCGCGGCACCGTCGATGGTGATGCTGGAGGCGCTGGGAGGCACGAGTGTCGACGACATCGAGCTCGCCCAGCGCCGGGGCGTGGTCGAGTTCGACGGCGAGCAGATTCGATTCGCCCATCCGCTCCTAGCACCCGCCTGCTACGAAGGGATGCCGTTGCACCGAAGGCGCCGGCTTCACCAACGCCTCGCCGAACTGGATGTCGATCTCGAGGAGCGCGCCCGCCATCTCGCGCTGGCGGCAACCGAGGCTGACGAAAGGGTCGCGGCGGCGCTGGACGCCGCAGCCGCGCACGCCCGAGCGCGCGGCGCTGCCCAGGCTGCGGCCGACCTCTCCGAACGCGCGGTCGCGCTGACGCCCCTCGATGCGCTCGAAAGCATCAACCGACGTCGCATCACCGCCGCCGAGCACTGCAGGTATGCGGGCGACATGAAGAAGGCGGCGGTCCTGCTCGAGGATGCGGTCGCATCCTTGCAGCCCGGTCGAGTCCGAGCGGACGCGCTCAGCCGGCTCGCTGGTGCACGCGGGATGGCAGCAGGGTTCCCTGCGGCCGTACGTCTCTTGCGCCGCGCCCTCGCTGAGCCCGATCTGGAGTCTCGCCAGGAGGTGAACCTGCTCTGTGAGCTCGCGTGGATGGCGCATCAGGCAGGGGACAACCGAGAGGGCGCTCGGTATGCAGAGAAAGGGCTCGTGCTCGCCGAGCAGCTGGCGGATCCGGCGACCCTCGCAATCGCCCTCGCGGCGGTCGCGCAGATCAGCTTCGCGCGCACGGGTGGCATCCGGCATGACCTCCTCGACCGTGCGCTGGAGCTCGAGCAGACCCTCGATGGTGACGGCTACGCGGCCGCAGCCTGGTGGACCTGGCACGCCGGGCTGCCGCTGCGTCTGTCGCCTGCGCGGGTCACGCTCGCGCTGCTGCTGGGTCGATCCGATCGCCACGCCGAGTCGCGCGCTCTGTGGAGAGCGCTGACGGCCGAGGCAAGGGAGCGGGCCGACCCCGACCTTGTCAGGTGTCTCTTCCACCGGGCCCAGACGGAGATGGTGTCCGGTGCCTGGGACACGGCTGCGCACCTGTGCGACGAAGCGATCCAGCTCACGCGCCAGATCGGGCTAGAAGTGTTCGAGCCGCTCTGCCTCTCGATCCTCGCCGAGATCGACGCTTACAGAGGGGAGACGGAGAAAGCGCGAAGGACGATCCCCGAGCTGCTCCGGGTCGCCGAGACGGGCATGTTCCGATGGGCGGCCCTTCGCCTGCGGACTGCACTCGCGGTACTCGAGCTCTCCCATGACGACGGCGCCGCGAGCTGGCCGCAGATCGCGCAGCTACTCGACGACGTCGAGGAGCTCGACGTGTACCTCGCCCGCCTGGCGAGCTCGGCTGGGATCGACGCTCTGCTTGCGACCGGCGATCTGCGCCGGGCGGAGCGGTTGCTCGCGCAGATCGAGCTGCACGCGGCGAACGGCGACACGGCGCTTCGCCCGCTCGTCCTCCGCTGCCGCGGACTTCTCCTCGCTTCACAGGGCGATTGCCAACAGGCGATCGTCACGCTCGAGGCGGCGGCGATCGCTCCCGAGCCGCCTCAGGGAGTGAACCCGTTCGAGCGTGCCCGCACGCTCCTCGCGCTCGGAACGGTTCAGCGCCGTGTTCAGCGCAAGCGCGCCGCGCGCGAGTCACTGCAGCTCGCCGCAAACATCTTCGAGCAGCTCGGCGCGCGCCTCTGGTTGGAGAAGGCGCGCTCGGAGCTGCGGCGCATCGGCGGGCGCACCGCGTCGGACGAGCAGCTCTCGGAGACCGAGCGGCGAATCGTCGAGCTCGTCGTCGCGGGACGGAGGAACAAGGAGGTCGCCGTGGAGCTCAGCCTCAGCCCGAACACGGTCGCCTGGAACCTCTCGAAGATCTACCGCAAGCTCGGCGTCAGCTCGCGAACGGAGCTCGCGGCGCAGGTCGGCGCAACCCCACACCCGTAAATCCACAAGTTCGTGCGGTTGATGGGTCCCCGTCGCCGGGGGATCGTGGACGGTGATGCCGACCTACCTCGTGGAGCGCTATCTACCGGGACGCGACCGCGCCTGGCTCGAAGCCGCGGTCGGCCGCCTTCGACGACAGCGACGAAGGGCAGCGCATCTCGGCTCGACGTACGTGCCTGCCGACGACGCGTGCTTCTGTCGATTCGAGGCCGAGACCGCTGACGACGTCAGGGACGCGAACGAGATCGCCGGCGTCCCCTTCGCTCGGATCGTGGCAGCCGAGGAGATCGGCATCGGCCAACCAGGACCCATCAGGAAGGGAGATCGGTCATGAAGCGCACCTTGGCGCTCTTGTTGACGATCGCCGCCGCCGGGATCGCGGCGACGGTCGGCTCGGCCTCCGCTCCGCGAAGCGGGGCTCTTCATGTGACGAAGAAGTGCTCGGAATACAACGGGCTCGCAGGCGACCACTGCACGATCACATCCTCGAGCCTCAAGGCCATTCCGGCCGGCTCGACCGTCGTCTACCTGGACGCTGCCGTCTTCCCCTCGCTGGACAGCGACATCGTCGTGTACACCCGCGGTGCCAACGCCGCGTATGGCCACGTTCAGCTGGACTTGACGACGTCCACCGGCCGGATCACGTTCTCGGGCGGGGCGGGGCGGTTCAAGAAGTTCCAGGCCACAGTCGAGGTGACGCCCCTGGGCGGTGTCGACTTCGCCTGGGACGGGACGTACTCGTATCGCTAGAGCGCCCCTGAGCAAAGACCCCGGGGTTTCCGACACGAGAGAGAGAGAGAGAGAGAGAGAGAGAGAGGAGAACGACGTGAAACGGGCCATGGTTCTGCTGCCGGCGCTGGTGACCTTCCTCGTATGGACGGGTGTCGCGCCTGCGGCAGATGTCCTCACGTTCTGCATCAATCCGGGCGGGCACGTCAGCTCCGCCAGCAACTGCAAGAAGAACGAGACATCGTTCACGGCCGTCTCGGCGGCCGAGGTCGGCGCGCTCGAAGCACGCGTCGCCGAGTTGGAGGCCAAGGTCGGCGCGCTCGAGAAGCTTCTGGCAGGCGTCACCCGTAACGAGGACACCCTCCTTTTCAGCGGCCTGAACCTCCAGGTGACGAACGGCGCAGGCTCGACCGACTCCGCCAACGGACTGGGCAATGTCATCATCGGCTACAACACTGCCGACCCCGACGATCAGAGGACCGGCTCGCACGACCTCGTCGTCGGTGACAACCACACGTACACGAGCTTTGCCGGCGTCGTCTCTGGCATAGACAACAAGCTCACGGGTCGATACTCGTTCGTGAGCGGGGCGTTCGGAAACACCGCCAGCGGCTTCGCCTCGTTCGTCGGTGGCGGCTTCGCGAGCACCGCCGGCGGCGACAACGCAGCTGTGGCCGGCGGGGCCGGCAACACCGCCGGCGGGCCGAGCTCGTTCGTGGGCGGCGGTTCCGGCAACACCGCCGGCGCCTTCAACTCGTTCGTAGGCGGCGGTGCCCGGAACACCACGAGCGGCGCCAGCTCGTTCATCGGCGGCGGTGCCTTCAACACGGCGGGCGGCTTCGAATCGTTCGTCGGCGGCGGAGACGGCAACACCGCCACCAACCCCTCCTGCGGCTTCGTCATCAGCACGGTCTTCGCGGGCTCCTGCTAGATCCACAAGGAGGAGGAAATGGGAAAAAAGTGGCTCACGACCGTCACCGCACTCGGTGCGGTCGCCTTTGCCGCCGGGATCGCCTCGGCGACGATCCCCGACTCAGGCGGCCAGATCCACGCCTGCTACAAGACCGAGAACGGGCAGCTGCGCGTGACCGACTCGGGCGCCTGCGCCTCGAGCGAGTCGCCGCTCAGCTGGAACCAGATCGGCCCGGCCGGGCCCGCCGGTCCGAGCGGGACGCTGGCCTGGGCACACGTCGCCGCCGACGGAACGGTGCTCGGCAGCAGCGGGAACGTCACTGTCGCCCGGGTCGCGCCGGGCGGGTATTGCGTCGGCGTCACGGGCGGTGTTCCCCATGCCGCGATGGCGATCCTCGATGCGGCGGCGAACGTCGGGGGGTCGATCCAGTCGGGCGTCTTCTTCGGATCGGATTGCCCCTCGGAGGCGCACGACATCGTCGTGGAGACGAGGCCGCACGACCAGGACGGCGGCACCCCCGGCGCGGATCGCGCCTACTACCTCGTCGTCTCATGACGTCGCCTCGCCGTCACATCCACATTGCAGTCGGACTAGGCGGGCTCGCCGCGGCAGCGGCGGTCGCGGCGATCGCCGGTGTCGCAGACGCGGGAACGTCCCGCGAACTGCTGGCCGCCGGAGTGACGTACGGGTGGCAACCGTGCTCGGGAGCTCCAGACCGGGCCGGTGCGCCGAGGCCGGTGACGGCGGGAACGCTCGAGCTGAGCCGCGGCGGACGGACGATCCGGGTCAGCCTGCTCGACGGCGCCCAGCCGGCCGGAATCTCGTTGCCGGGGCGAGGACCGGTCTCCGCCACTCTCGTCCTCCAGACCCCGCGGGTGCGAGTCACCGGCCCGAGAGGCGGAACGGCCGAGCGGATCGGGCTGCGCAAACAGGCTGCCGTTGACGGACATCTGTCCTTCACGGTCGGCGCCGACGAGGAACGCAACAGCCACGTCAACACCCTGGTCCTGCTCCAGCGCGCCGCCAGAGTCGCTGCTGCGACCGCTCCCCGGCAGCTTCCGCTCGTACAGGCGCACGTCTACGACGGACCGCCGGCCTCTCGCCCGGACATCCACTTCGATTCACCGACCACGATCAACGTCGGCCAGGCTCAAGGGCTCGACGCCCAGTGGGAACCGACTGCCCTCATCCACGAGTACGGCCACTTCGTCCTGCACACCCTCGGCGCCGAGGGACCGGACGGCGGCGAGCACGATTCGCGGAAGTCTTACCCTCACAAGCCGACCCTGGCGTGGAACGAGGGTTTCTCGAACGCCTTCGCGGCCGTCGTCCTGGGCAATCCCGTGCTTCTCTTGGGCTGCGAACGGATCGCCGGCCTCGCCGACCAGCCGGCGGGGCCTCCACTCGCATCGGCGGAGGACAAGCGGTACGCGCAGTACAGCCAGACGCGCGTCGGGGGCGCGACCTACCAGCTGATCGGACATCTGGGCGGCGGCCAGGCCGGGCTGAAACGCCTCCTAACCGCCCTCCCGACCTACCGCCGCGCGGGCCACCCCGTCTGGACCGCACGCGACCTCCGCGACCTCGCCGCGCAGACATTCGAGCGCAGCCGCGCTGACCATGTCGCGATCGACAAGATCTTCGGCGGGCAGCGGATCTCGTGGTATCGCTACTTCGGCGTCGGCGTGGACGTGGCCGCACTCGCGCAGAGCGGCGGGCAGTTCATGAAGCCCGAGTTGGCAATGCACGTCACAGGGCCGGGCGGCTTCGACTGCAACACCACCGTGGACATCCAGCCCTTCGATCCGGCCACGAGGTCGGCGAAGCGCGACAACGGGACGCCTCTCTTCGGCGTGAAGAAGTCCGACGGCGGTCTCTCGTTCGCGGCCGACGACGACTGCTATCTGGTCTCCGGCGACGGCCGAGTCAGCGGTGCCGTGGATGAGCTCTCCCCGCTTGCCGACTCGGCGACCATGCCGTTCCCCTATCTCTCCGGGCTGGCGCACTGGACCGGAGACTTCACGGTCAGGGCCAAATACGTCTGCGCCTTCGCGGCGATCCCCCCGACGCCGGGTATCACGCCGATCTGTCCGCCGTCGGTGAAGGTCGACATGACCGTCTCCTCGTCGAACGAGGATCCGGACGTGCCGCGGATGTACAAGGGCGTCGTCCTGAACAGAAACACCGACCAGACCGTCGCAACCTTCCGCGCGGACGGCAAGTGCCAGGTCTTCGCGCCCGCAGGAGACCGCGATTGCAGCCTCTGATGTGTATCCACCGCACAGGAACAGCCCACTCGAAGGAGGAGGAATGATGAGGAGCAAGCTGCTCGCCGCACTCTCCGGCGCCCTGGTCGCGGGCGCGCTCGCAGGCGGGATCGCCTGGGCATCAATCGGAGACGGCGGGGTGATCCAGGGGTGCTACGACAGCGGCGGAAACGTCAAGGTCGTGTCTGCCCTGCCTTGCCCCAAGGGCTATACCGCGTTCCAGTGGAATGTGCAGGGGATCCAAGGCCCGAAAGGCGACAAGGGAGATCAAGGCATCCAAGGGATCCAAGGCCCGAAAGGCGACAAGGGAGATCAAGGCATCCAGGGGATCCAGGGGATCCAAGGCATCTCGGGCCCGAAGGGCGACACCGGTGACACCGGGCCGGCGGGGCCGCCGGGCCTAAGCGGGATCAGCAACTATCAGATTGTCGAAGGTACCCACCGGCTGGTGGCGTTGTTCGACTTCGGAAGCTCAGATGCCACTTGCCCGGCAGGAATGCGACCGATTGGCGGCGGGGGCACTTTTGGCCTCGGTCCGAACTCGGATGCTGGATACCTGGAACAGTCCCGCCCGACAGCCGACGGCTGGCATGTCCGCGCCCACAACACGGGGCCTTATGCCGACGTCGACGTGGTTGCCTACGCAATCTGCGCGACTGTCTCGTGACGTCTTGACCTAGCGCCATCTGCGAGCCTGTGGCGGTATCCCCCCAGGGTCGCCTAACCGGAAGCGAACTAGCCCAGCGGCGCGCCAGCAGCGTTCCTGAGCGATGCCGGGTCGTCCGGCGGGACGTCCTCGTACTGGAGCGCGAAGCGGGCGATGTCGCGGAACGCGGGCGCGGCGACGACGCCGCCGAAAATCTGGCCGCGCGGCTCGTCGATCGCGACGAGGACGACGAACCGCGGCGAGCTCGCCGGCACGATCCCGACGAACGAGGCGACGTAGTCGGTGTGCGAGTAGCCACCGTGCGGATCGAGCTTCGACGCGGTACCGGTCTTGCCGGCCACGGTGTACCCGGGCACCGCGGCCTCGCCGCCCGTCCCCTGGGAGGAGACGACGCCCTGGAGCATCCCCATCAGCTCGCGCGCGATCGGGGCGGACACGATGCGGCGCCGCGCGACCCTCGCCGGCGAGCGGCCGCGGACGTGGTCGACGAGGTGCGGCCGGAGCCAGACGCCCTTGTTCGCGAGCGCCGCGTATGCCGCCGCCATCTGGACCGGCGTCACCGCGATCCCCTGCCCGATCGGAACGTTGCCGATCGTGGAACCGGACCACTTGTCGAGCGGCAGCGTGATGCCGGGGCTCTCGCCGGGGAAGTCGATCCCGGTCGCCTTCCCGAATCCGAACCGGTCGATCCAGTTCGCCAGGCGCCGTGACCCGAGGAGCTCCGCAACGGTGATCGTGCCGACGTTCGACGAGCGGGCGAGCATCTCGGCGACGCTCATGGTCTCGGTCGGGCGTGGCTCGGCGTCGCTGATCGTCCGGTCGGCGACGTGGATGGACGGCTGGAGCGTGAAGGTCGTGTTCGGCGTGACGACCTTGTCGGTCAGCGCCGCCGCGTAGGTGACGACCTTGAACGTCGAGCCCGGCTCGTACGTGTCGGTGACGGCACGGTTTCGCTGGAGCGCGCTCGGGACACCGCCGAAGTTGTTGGCGTCGAAGCCGGGTGCGCTCGCCATCGCGAGCACGCCCCCGGTGCGTGGATCGAGGACGACGGCCGTGCCGTCAGCCGCGTGCCACCTGGACACCGTCGACCGGAGCACCGACTCGACCTTCGCCTGAAGCGTGTGGTCGAGGGTCAGGAAGACGTCGCGGCCCGGGCGCTCCGGGGTCGAGCTGAGCACGTCGATCGTCCGGCCGAACGGGTCGCGGACGATCGTCTCCTTGCCGGGCGTCCCGGAGAGGTGGCGCTCGAGGCCGAGCTCGAGCCCGGCGATCCCGGTGTTGTCGACCCCGGCGTAGCCGAGCACCTGCGACGCGACCGTGTGCTGCGGATAGCTCCGCCGCTCCTCCGGATAGAAGTCGAGCCCGGCGAGGCCGCGCCGCTCGAGCGCCGCCGCACGCTCCGGGTCGGCCTTGCGCTGGACGTAGACGAAGTGCTTCTTCTTGTCGAGCAGCTGCGGGTAGAGCTTGTTCGGGTCGATGTCGAGCGCATGGCCGGCGTCGAGCGCAACCCGCCGCGCGTTCCGCACCTGCCGGGGGTCGGCGTAGACCGTCGTCGCCTCCTCGCCGATCGCGAGCGGCGAGCCTGTGCGGTCGTAGATCGTTCCCCGGCCGGCCGGGGTGGTGATCGTCTCGCGGTGCTGCTGCGCGGCCAGCCGCTCGAGCGCCGGCGAGCGCACGACCTGGAGCCAGAACGCCCGCACGAACGTGATCGCAAGCGCCAGCGCGAACACGGCGAGGAGCAGGCGGATCCTGCGGTTCGCCAGACGGGGGGTCATTACCTGTTGGGTTTCAGCCTGACGTAGGTCGTTTCCTGCGCGAGGGCGGGCTGGACGCCGAGCTCCCGCTGGGCCAGCGCCTGGATCCGCGCCGCCGCCTGCGCGCTGGAGAGCTGGGATGCGAGCTGGGCGTTGTCGGCCCGCAGCCGGGCGCGGTCGCGGCCGAGCTGATCGAGCCGGAGGTTCAGCCGGAGCACCGCGACGTTCATGAAGACGACCCCTGCGAGCATGACGCCGATCACCGCGATCCAGACGACGCCACCCGCGATCCGCGGCCGCCGCTCTGCCCGGGGCCTGGGCCGCTGCCGGGGCGCGAACGGATCCTCGACCGGCGGCGCCTGCGCCGCGCGAACGCGCGGCTGCGGAGCGACCGCCGACACTACTGAGCCTTCTCCGCGACCCGGAGCCGGGCGGAGGCCGCGCGCGGGTTGAGCGCCGCCTCGCGGGCGCTCGGGCGGACCGGGCGCGGCGTGAGGATGCGGAGGACCGGCTCGTGCCCGCAGACGCAGACCGGGAAGTCGGGCGGGCAGGTGCACCCGCGTGCCTCCTCGCGGAAGAAGTGCTTGACGATCCGGTCCTCGAGCGAGTGGAACGCGATCACGGCGATGCGGCCACCCGGCCGAAGCATCTCGACTGCGGCGGGCAGTGCGTCTTCGAGAGCGTCGAGCTCCTCGTTCACGGCGATGCGGAGTGCCTGGAAGACGCGCTTGGCCGGGTGACCCTCGCCGAACCGGGCGGGTGCAGGAATCGCGGCCTTGATCGTGTCGACGAGCTCGCCGGTGCGCTCGAACGGCTGCTTGCGGCGCCGGCGGCCGATCGCGCGGGCGATCTGGCGCGCGAACCGCTCCTCCCCGTACCGGCGGAAGATGCGCTCGAGATCGCGTTCGGACGCCTCGTTGACGAGCTCCCGGGCGGAGAGGTCGGACGAGGGATCCATGCGCATGTCGAGCGGCGCGTCCGACGCGTACGAGAATCCCCGCTCCGGCCGGTCGAGCTGCATGCTGGAGACGCCGAGGTCGAAGAGGATCGCGTCGGCGCGCACGCCGTTCTCGGCGAGCTGCGTGAGCACGATCGAGTAGTCACCGCGGAGGAAGCGCGACGAGACGCCGGCCGTGCGGCGGAAGCGCTCGAAGTACGGGCGCACGGTCGGATCGCGGTCGATCGCGATCACCTTGCCGTCGCCGTGAAAGTCGCGCGCAAGGAGCGTCGCATGGCCGCCCGCGCCGAAGGTCGCGTCGACGAGCGTGTGCCCCGGCTCGAGCGCGAGCAGCGCGCGCACCTCGTCCGCGAGAACCGGGACGTGGTCAGTCGTGTTGGGTTGCAAGACGTTCGGCAACATGCTCTGCACTTCCCATGACCTCCTTGATCTGCGCACGCCAGGCGGCGCGATCCCAGATCTCGATCCGCCCGCGCATGCCGACGACGACCACCTCGCGACCGAGGCCGGCGTGGTCGATCAGCGCCGGCGTCAGCATTACCCGGCCCTGCTTGTCGGGCTGGGCCTCGACGGCGCCGCTGTAGTAGAAGCGCTCGAGAACCCGGGACTCGCGGCTGAGCGGGTCGAGCCCGGCGAGCCGCTGCTCGACCAGTGCCGTCCAGTCCGCGGCCGGATACGCCTCGACGCAGGAGTCGAGGCCGCGGGTGAGAACGATGCCTCCTGCCGTCGCCGCGCGGAACTTGGCGGGAAGGGTGAGGCGGTTCTTCTCATCGAGTGTGTGCTCGTATTCGCCGAGGAGCATTGGTCCACGCTGCCCCACTTTACCCCACAACTCCCCACAATTCAACCCTGGCGCCCCAACGGAACCGGGGACAGGTCTGCAAGACCTGTCCCCGGCACCTCGACACCGGAAGGGCGGATGCCTGGCACCGATGGGAAACGGAATCGGAGCCAGGCACCTCAACACCGAAACGGCGGATGCCTGACACCGATGGGAAACGGAATCGGAGCCAGGCACCTCAACACCGACACGGCGGTTGCCTGGCACCGATGCTGAAACGGAATCGGAGCCAGGTACCTCAACACCGAGCCGGCGGATGCCTGGCACCGATGGAGAAACGGAATCGGAGCCAGGCACCTCAACACCGAGCCGGCGGATGCCTGGCACCGATGCTCAATCTCACAAGGCGCCGTCCTCGCGCGTTTCCGTCGATGATGGAAGCGATGGCAATCCCGCCGTTCGAGCGGCTCTACGTCGAGCACCGCGACGAGGTGTACGCAACCCTCGCGCGGCGGCTCGGCCGCCAGCGGGCGGAGGACGCGTTCCAGGAGACGTTCCTGCGCGCCCTCCGCGCCTACCCGTCCCTGCGTCACGGCGACTACCTCCGCGCGTGGGTGCTGACGATCGCCCGTAACGTCGCGATCGACACGTTCCGGCGCGAGCGGCCGACGGCCGAGCCTGAAGAGCCCGTCGAGCTCCCGCGCCGGCCGGCCTACGCCCAGCTGGAGCACCTGACGGACGAGTTGCCGCCGACCGAACGTGCTGCCGTCGTTCTCCGCTACGCCTACGACATGCCGTATGCCGCGATCGGTGCTGCGCTCGGGTCGTCCGAGGACGCCGCCCGCCAGGCCGCCTCCGCCGGCGTCCGGCGCCTGCGGAAGAAGGAGCTCAGATGAACATTCCCGCCGACCTCGACCGCCGCTTCCGCGACGCCGCCGACCGCGAAGGTCTCGTCGACGTGGCCTACGACCTCACCGACTCGCCGCTCGGGGAGCTGCTCGTCGCCGTCACCGAGCGCGGCCTCTGCCGGATCGCCTACCGGCCTGACGACGCTCTCGACGAGCTGACAGACGACTTCGGTGCGCGCATCCTGCGCGTCCCGCGCCGGATCGAAGAGATTCGTCGCGAGCTCGACGAGTACTTCGAGGGCAACCGGCGGGAGTTCGACCTCCAGCTCGACCTCACGCCGGTGGCCGGGTTCAAGCGTCAGGCGTTGACCGAGCTCGCCCATGTCCCCTACGGGCAAGTGACCACTTACGGCGCCCTGGCTGCGAGGATCGGCCGCCCGAAGGCGGCCCGGGCGGTCGGCGGCGCGATGAACCGGAACCCGATCCCGATCGTGCTCCCCTGCCACCGCGTGGTCGGCGCGAGCGGCTCGCTGGTCGGATATGCCGGTGGGCTCGAGCGGAAGGAGACGCTCCTCCGTCTGGAGGGCGCGCTGCCCTAGTGCGTGCGCTCGGGCTCGGCCGCCTGAGCGCTGCGCTCGGCCACCTTCTCCGCGATGTTCGCCGCCACTGTCGGGCAGTCGCGCTCGAGAATCCGGAACTCGGTCCCGAAGAGGACGAGCAGGTCGACCTCCGACGCGGCGGTGACGGTTGCGTTCCGCCGGTCGCCGCTCAGGATCGCGGTCTCCCCGAAGAAGTCGCCGGGGCCGAGCGTGTTGACGACGCTCCCGTCCCGCTCGACCTCGACCGTTCCGCTCTCGATCACGAAGAACATGTAGCCGGATGCGCCCGCAGTCGTCACGCGCGTCCCCGGCTTGACCTGCCGTTCCTCGAACCTGCCGCCGAGGGCTGCGAGCTCCTCCGTAGAGAGAGTCGAGAACAGCGGCACCGCCTGCAGACGCTCCGACGAGACCGGCATGCGTTCGAGCGTAACGCAGCCACCTCGAGGCGAAAACGTCCGACACCAGATCGTCACCAATTCGACGATGCTCGTTCACGAAGCGAACACGGCCGGGCGCCGCTTGCCGGTGAGCGCGATCGGCGTCCTATTCTTAGCCGGTGGCCGTAGCAAGGGTGAGCGGGGAGATCTCGGCCGGCGAGCGCCTGCGGCCGTACGTCCCTCGGCTCGTCATCGACTGGCTCCGCGAGACGCCCGACCTCCGTCACCAGGCCGTTCACGGCTCGGTGGCGTTCGTGGACATCTCCGGGTTCACGCAACTGACCGAGAGACTCGCCCGCCGCGGCAAGGTCGGCGCCGAGGAGGTGACCGACACCCTCAATGCGATCTTCACGGAACTCCTCGACGTCGCCTACGCGTACGACGCCGGTCTCCTCAAGTGGGGCGGCGACGCGCTGCTGCTCCTCTTCGAGGGGGAGGACCATGCGCAGCGCTGCTGCCGGGCGGCGGCCGGTATGCAGGAGACGCTCGACCGGATCGGGAGGCTCCGCGTCGGGGGCGCGACGGTGACACTTCGCATGTCCGTCGGGATCCACGCCGGTGCCTTCGACTTCTTCCTGGTCGGCGATTCGCACCGCGAGCTGATCATCACCGGGCCTGCCGCCTCGACGGCGGTCGCGATGGAGACCGTCGCGGACGCCGGAGAGATCGCAGTCTCCCCGGCGACGGTCGAGCTGATCGGCGCGGAGCACGTCGGAGAGCAAAGGGGCAACGCCGTGCTGCTCGAGCGGCCCCCCGACGTGGGACCGAATCCGGCTCCCGACGTCGGCGACGTGTCCGACATCGACCTTCCTTCCTGCGTCCCGATCGAGCTCCGCAAGCAGCTCCTGATCGAGCAGGGCGACGCCGAGCACCGCTCGATCAGCGTCGCCTTCCTGCAGTTCTCGGGGACGGACGCCCTCCTCGCGCACGCCGGACCGGCGGCGCTCGCAGACGCTCTCCACGACCTCGTCACGAACGTCCAGAGCGCGTGCGAGCGGTTCGCGGTGACCTTCTTCGCGACCGATATCAACGCCGACGGCGGCAAGGTCATTCTCGTCACCGGCGCCCCGTGGAGCGGCGGCAACGACGAGGAGCGGCTTCTGCGGGCGGTCCGGATGATCATGGACCGGCCCGGCGAGATCCCCGTCCGGATCGGCGTCAACAGCGGCCGCGCGTTCACGTGCGACTTCGGGCCGACGTATCGCCGGACCTACCAGATCTACGGCGACGCGGTGAACCTCGCGGCGCGGGTGATGGCGAAGGGCCGACCGGGCCAGGCCCTCGCGACCGCCGACACGCTCTCGCGAACCCGGACCGCCTACGAGCTCGAGGAGCTCGAGCCGTTCATGGTCAAGGGCAAGTCAGAGCCCGTGCACGCCTCCGTCGTCGGTGCGACGGCCGGGTCGAAGGAGGTCGAACGCTCCGGGACGCCGCTCGTCGGCCGGGACGACGAGATGGCCGCGCTGACCGGTGCGGCCGACTTCGCCCGCGCAGGCGATGGGCGCGTCGTCGAACTGATCGGCGAGCCGGGAATCGGCAAGTCGCGGCTCGTCGAGGAGCTGGAGACGCGCTCGGGGATCGCCTCCTTCTGGGCGGTCTGCGACGAGTACGAGTCGTCGACGCCGTACGTCTCGTTCCGCGGGCTCCTGCACGCCCTCCTCGACGTCGGCCGCGAAGCGTCACAGGCCGAGGTCGAGCGCACGCTCAGACGCCGCGTCGCCGAGGTCGCGCCCGCGCTCGAGCCCTGGATCCCCCTGCTCGGCTCCGCGCTCGGCCTCGACTTCCCGTCGACCCCGGAGACGAGCCGGCTGGACGAGCGCTTCGTGCCCGACCGCACCGCAGAGACCATCGT
>JBKPMR010000016.1:0-189999 GCA_046732255.1 Actinomycetota bacterium | reverse complement strand
TTCGACGCGGCGATGCAGCGCGCGCAGTGACGGGCTCGATCGGGGTCGGAATGCTCGGCTACGCCTTCATGGGCAAGGCCCACTCGAACGCGTTCCGCAAGATCGCCTACATGACCTGGCCCCCGCCACTGCGGCCTCGGCTGGTTGCGATCGCCGGGCGAAACGAGGAGGCGGTTCGTGGCGCCGCCGAACGGTACGGCTATGAGCGCTGGACGACCGATTGGAACCAGGTCGTCTCCGACCCGGGGATCACCCTGTTCGACAACGGCGGGCCGAACAGCGTCCATGCCGAGCCGACGATCGCAGCCGCGCAGGCCGGCAAGCACGTTGTCTGCGAGAAGCCGCTCGGGCGCGACGCCAACGAGAGCTACGAGATTTGGAAGGCGGTTGCTGCGACGGGTGTGAAGCACCTGTGCGCGTTCAACTACCGGTTCGTCCCGGCGGTGCGGCTCGCGCGCGAGCTGATCGACGCGGGCGAGCTCGGCGAGATCCGCCACTTCCGCGGCCGCTACCTCCAGGACTGGGCGACGATCCCTCGCTCGACACCTGGCGCTTCCACGCCGACGAGGCCGGCAGCGGAGCGTTGGGCGACCTCGGCGCCCACGTCGTCGACCTCGCCCGATACCTCGTCGGCGACGTCGCATCGGTCTCGGCGCTGGTGAAGACGTTCCTCCCCGACCGCCAGGTCGACGACTGCATCGAGGCGGCGGTCGAGTTCGAGAACGGCGCGGTCGGGACGATCGAGTCGACCCGCCTCGCGCTCGGTCGCCGCAACGCGTTCCAGTGGGAGATCAACGGCTCCAAGGGCTCGCTCGCGTTCGACATGGAGCGGCTGAACGAGCTGGAGGTGTTCCGGAACGGCAGCCGCACGCGTGGGTTCACCAGGGTGCTGGTCACCGAGGCCGACCACCCGTTCTGGGAGTTCTGGTGGCCGCCCGGCCACATCATCGGCTGGGGTGACACCTTCGTGAATGAGCTTCACCACCTGCTGCGGGCGATCGCCGAGGACGGCGAGGTCGCGCCGCACGGTGCGACGTTCGAGGACGGCTACCGGGCGGCCGAGATCTGCGACGCGATCGTCCGCTCCGGCGAGAGCGGCAAGCGCGAGCAGCTGTCGTACCGCCCCTGATCGCGCGCTGGGACCGCGCGGTCGTCGAGGCGTTCCAGCGGCTGCACTGGGGGCCGGGCGACTGGTGCTTCGAGCAGCTCTCCCACTGGTGGGTGAAGAGCCTCGTGATCATCGGGATCGGGCTGGCGGCCGACCTCGCTTCCCGGCGCCGTTTCCCTCTCGGCGCGGTGCTCGGCGGGATCTCCTACATCGTCGCGACCGGCTTGGCGGACGTCCTGAAGGACGTGTTCGACCGCCCGCGCCCGTCGCTCGTCGACCCTGACGTCCATCCGCTGATCCACGTGCCTTCGAGCGCGGCGATGCCGTCGGGCCACGCGGCCGGGGCGTTCGCCGCCGCAGTCGCGGTCGGGATCGTCCACCCGCGGCTGCGGTGGCCGCTCCTGGTGCTGGCGGCGCTGATCGCAGTGTCGCGGATCTGGCTCGGCGTCCACTACCTGTCCGACGTGCTCGTCGGTGCGGCGCTCGGCACGGCGGTTGCGCTGCTCGTCTGCCGCCTCGGCCGGGCTATTGCGGAAGGTGGAGCAGGCTCTCGACTTCGCGGACGCCGTGGATCTTCCGGGTCCGTTCGACGAGCTGGCTGATCATCTCCGGCGTGTCCGCTTCCCCCCGCAGGTAGACGACGCCGTCCTCCGCGTTGACGTCGATCTTGCCCTTCGGAATGTCGGCGGGCCGGAAGAGCTCGCTCTCGACCTTCGCCTTCAGCGTCGCGTCGTTCGGCTGCGACTTCGGTTCCTCGTGCAGGTGCGTCGCCCTTTGCCTGAGCCCGTAGGCGGTCGCCTTGAGCGTCCGGCCGGCACGCGCCGTCACGCGCATGCGCCGTCGGAGGAACCCGCCGGTGCGATCGACGGCAAGGTGCCGCCGACGCCTGCCCTGGTTCTTGTCGAAGAAGAACCCCACGAGCCAGCCGAGCGCGGCCCCGGCGCCGGCCGGGACGATCCACCACAAGCGTTTCATCGCTTCTCCTCTCGTTGTGCGCTCAGCGTCATGCGTTCCCCGTCGCCGCGGGAATAATCCGGACACGGACGTTCTTGCCCTGACCTCGCTCCTGCCTGAGCTCCCGACCGAGCGGACGCGGTTGCTCGACAACCTCGGGCTGGTGCGCCGCGAGGTCGGACCGATCACGCCGGAGCTCTCGGACGCGCTCGCCGACCACATGAACATCCGCCGCGGCGAGGTCCATGAGGTGGTCTCGTTCTACTCGTTCCTGCAGCAGCCGGCCGACGTCGTCCGCGTCTGCACCGGCCCCGTCTGCGACTGCAAGGGCGCCCGTGCCGGCGCGGGCGGGCTCGAGGTCGCCTGCCTCGGGCACTGCGACCTCGCGCCGGTGGTGATGGAGGGCGACGACGTCCGCGGCGGCGTGACGCACCGGACGAACGGCTTCCTGCTCGAGCCTGACGATCCACGGGACCCGCCCGAGCTCGCACCCGACGAGGTGCTCGCCCGGCTCGAGGCAGCGGGTCTCACCGGGATGGGCGGGGCCGGCTTCCCGACGTTTCGGAAGTGGGCGGCGGTGCGGGCCGAGCCGGGACCGCGGGCCGTGGTCGTCAACGCGGACGAGGGCGAGCCCGGGACGATCAAGGACCGGTATGTGATGGAGCTCCGGCCGCACCTGCTGCTCGAGGGGTTGATCGCGGCGATGCGCTTCTGCGAGGTCGACGAGGCTTACGTCTACCTGCGCGAGGAGTATGCGACCTCACGGGCACTGTTGCGCGAGGCGATCGCCGAGCGCGGCCTGAACGTGCACGTGGTCGTCGGCGCCGGCTCGTACGTGTGCGGCGAGGAGTCGGCGATGCTCGAGTCGATGGAGGGGCGGCGCGGGATGCCGCGGCTGCGGCCGCCGTTCCCGGCGCAGAAGGGCTACCTCGGCCGCCCGACGCTGATCAACAACGTCGAGACCCTCGCCCACGTGGCGCGGATCTTGCGCGGCGAGTGGGAGCCGGGGCGGCTCTGGTCGGTGTCCGGTGCCGTCCGCGAGCCCGGCTGCTACTGGGCGCCGCTGGAGGTGACCGTCCGGCAGCTCGTCGACGAGCACGCCGGCGGGTTCGACGGCGAGGTCGGGGCGGTCGTCCCCGGCGGTGCGGCGAGCGGGATCCTGCCGCCGGGAGCGCTCGACGTTCCGCTCACGCGCGACGCGCTTCGCGAGTGGGGGAGCGGCCCCGGCTCGGCCGCGGTCCAGGTCTTCCCGGCGTCCTACCCGGTGCTGCGCCTGCTGGCGGAGACGATGCGGTTCTTCGCCGAGGAGTCGTGCCAGAAGTGCACGCCCTGCCGGATCGGCAACCGCGCCCTGCACCACGTGGTCGAGGAGCTCGAGCATGGCCGCGCGGCGATGACCCGCGTCAAGGTCGATGAGTGGCTCGAGGCGATGGCCCAGACCTCGATCTGCGGGCTCGGCCAGGCCTCGCCGATCCCGGTTCGGAACGTGTTCCAACACTGGCCGGAGCTGATGGAGGCGCTCGGATGATCGTCGCGGCGGTGGTGGCGACGATCTGGGCGGCAGTCACCGGCTTCTACGGGACGCGGCATTGGGCGCCGATCGACGTCTGCAAGGCCTCGTACCTCGACGACCGGTTCGCGCTCGTCCAGGCGAACATCGGCGGCCGCCGCCACATCGCCGCCCTGCACTACTACAGCGCGAAGCGCGGCTGGGTGGTCATGTGGGCCGACGGCAAGGTCAATCCCAAGATCGGCGTCTCGGTCCGCCCGCTGGTCCTGGCAGAAGTGACACGATTGAAGGCGAAGTGTCTAGCGCCGTAGTCACGTTCACCGTCGACGGGCGGGAGGTGTCCGCGCCACAGGGCGAGCTGCTCGTCCACGCGCTTGCCCGGAACGACGTCTTCGTGCCGACGCTCTGCCACGACTCGAAGCTCGACCCGTACGGGGGCTGCCGGATGTGCGTGGTCGGCGTCGAAGGCTCGCCGCGCCCCCTGCCGGCGTGTGCGACACGCGTGACCGATGGAATGGTCGTCTCGACGAATTCTTCCGTGCCGCAATTTCAGCGGACGCTGACCGAGATGCTCCTCGCCGAGCACCTGAACGCCAGCCCGGGCGGCAGGCCGAACGAGCTGCTCGCGCTCGCCGACGACCTCGGTGTCGAGGCGCCGCTCGTCCTCCCGGATGCGAAGCGCGAGCCGTACGAGGACCGCGACCTGCTGATGGGCTACGACCCGGACGCGTGCATCCTCTGCTCGCGCTGCGTCCGCTACACGCAGGAGGTGATGCAGTGCTCGGCGCTCTCGCTCGAGGGACGCGGCGGCCGGGCCCGCGTCGTGCCGACCTGGGATCGCGGCTGGCTGGACACGGAGTGCGAGCTCTGCGGCGGCTGCCTCTCGGTCTGCCCGACCGGAGCGATCTACGAGAAGTTCGAGGAGGGCGAGCCCGCCGGCCGCGAAGCGGCACTCGTGAAGACGAAGACGACGTGCACCTTCTGCGGCGTCGGCTGCCAGGTCGACCTCAACGTCGATCCCGAGACGCAGCGGATCGTGAAGGTCACGTCCGACCCTTCGTACGTGTCCAACGAGGGCAATTTGTGCGTCAAGGGCCGGTTCGCCTTCAACTTCGTCCATCACCCGGACCGGCTGACCGAGCCGCTCGTCCGCGGCGAGGACGGTGAGCTCCACCCGGCCACCTGGGACGAGGCCCTGTCGGCCGCGGCCGAGGGACTGTCCCTGGTACGTGACCGTTACGGCGCACAGGCGGTCGGCTTCCTCGCTTCCGCCCGGCTGACGAACGAGGAGAACTACCTGATCCAGAAGCTGGCGCGGACGGTGGTCGGGACGAACTCCGTCCACTCCTGCGAGGCGACCTGACACGCTCCGACCCTTTACGGCCTGGTCAGGTCGTTCGGCAGAGGAGCAAGCACCAACTCGATCCCGGAGATCGAGAACGACCGCTTCCTACTCGTGATCGGCTCGAACACGACCGAGGCGCATCCGGTGCTCGCGCTGCGGATCAAGAAGGCGGTGCGGAAGGGAGCGACGCTCGTCGTCGCCGATCCGCGCAAGATCTGGCTGACGAAGATCGCCAAGCGCCATCTCCAGGTCCGGCCCGGCACGGACGTCTGGCTGATCAACGCGATGATGCACACGATCCTGGCCGAGGGGCTCCAGGACGAGGAGTACATCCGCGAGCAGACGTCCGGGTTCGACGCCGTCCGCGAGGTCGTCTCCCGCTACTCCCCCGACGCGGCGGCCGAGGTGACCGGCGTCCCGGCCGAGGCGATCCGCGAGACCGCCCGCGAGTATGCGCGCGAGCGGCACGCGGCGATCTTCTACACGCTCGGGATGACCGAGCACGCGTGCGGCGTCGACAACATCTGGTCGCTCTCGAATCTCGTGCTGATCACCGGCCACCTCGGCTACGAGTCGACCGGGCTGAATGCCCTTCGCGGCCAGAACAACGTCCAGGGCCTGAACGACTCGGGCGCGAACCCGGCGTACCTGCCCGGCTACCAGCCGGTCGACGACCCGGAAATCCGGGCGAAGTTCGCGGCGGCGTGGGGAGTGGAGGTCCCCACGGACCCCGGGTACCGGCTCGACCAGATCGTCTCGGGGCTGCACGACGGGCGCGTGAAGGCGCTCTACCTGGTCGGCGAGAACCCGGCGCAGACCGAGCCCAACGCCCACCACGTCGAGGAGGGACTCGCCGCCTGCGAGTTCATCGTCTCGCAGGACATCTTCCTCAACGACTCGACCCGGAAGTACGCCGACGTTGTCCTGCCGGCGTCGAGCTTCGCGGAGAAGGACGGCACGTTCACGAACACCGAGCGGCGCGTGAACCGCGTGCGCAAGGCGCTGGACTGCCCGGGCGAGGCGCGCGAGGACTGGCGGATCGTCTGTCAGATGGCGGACGCGTTGGGCGGGTCGTGGCCTGCGTACTCATCGCCCGAGGACGTCTGGAACGAGCTCGCCGACCTCTCGCCGAACTGGTACGGGATCCGCTATCCGCGCATCGAGGAGCACGGGATCCAATGGCCTTGCACCGACCTCGACGACCCCGGCACGCCCTATCTGCATGCGCCGAGGCCGGCGCTGCCCGGCGGCCGCGGCCGGTTCTTCCCCGTCGAGTACCAGCCGCCGATCGAGCAGCCCGACTCCGAGTTCCCGTTCCTGCTCTCGACCGGGCGCACGCTCTACCACTACAACTCCGCGACGATGACGATGCGTGAGGCGGGCGTGGTCGAGAAGCAGGAACAGCCGTTCTTCGAGATCAACGCCGAGGATGCGCATGCGCTCGGGATCGCCGACGGCGAGGTGGCGCGGTTGGTCTCGCGCCGCGGTGAGCTCCAGGCCGAGGCGCACTACTCGGACCGGGTCTACCCCGGGCTGGTCTGGATGGCGCTGCACTTCGCACAGGCGAAGGTGAACTGGCTGATCCACGACGTCGGCGACCCGCTGATCGGCACGCCGGAGTACAAGGTCTCGGCCGTACGCGTAGAGGCACTCTGATGCCGGAGGACTACTTCGGCGAGGAAGTCGCCGCGCGCTACGACGACGACGCCCGGATGTTCGACCCGGCCGTCGTCGACCCCACCGTCGACTTCCTCGCCGAGCTCGCGGGCGAGGGGGGCGCGCTCGAGTTCGCGATCGGGACCGGACGGATCGCTCTGCCGCTGGCGCAGCGGGGCGTCCCCGTGCACGGGATCGACCTCTCCGAGGCGATGGTCGCCAGGCTGCGGGCGAAGCCCGGCTCGGAGGCGATCGGCGTCACGATCGGCGACTTCGCGACCACACGGGTCGACGGGCGCTTCTCGCTCGTCTACCTCGTCTTCAACACGATCGGCAACCTGACCACGCAGGACGAGCAGGTGGCCTGCTTCGAGAACGCCGCCCGTCATCTCGATCCAGGCGGCTGCTTCGTGATCGAGCTGGGCTTCTCGAGCCGCGTGTCGCCGCTCGAGGTCTTCGCTCTCAGCGACACGCACGTCGGCATCGACGAGCGCGACGCCGCCACCCAGCGCCTCGTCTCGCACCACTTCAGCCTCGTCGACGGCACCTGGGTGCGGAACTCGGTTCCGTTCCGGTCGGTCGGCCCCGGCGAGCTCGACCTGATGGCGCGGCTCGCCGGGATGGCCCTGCGCGAGCGCTGGGGCGGCTGGAAGCGCGAGCCGTTCACGAGCGAGAGCCCGAAGCACGTCTCGGTCTGGGAGAAGAGATGACGCTCGGCGATCCACGGATCCACGTGGACTCCTGCGCGTCCACGCAGGAACTGCTCGAGGCGACGATGCCGGAGGGGGCGGTCGCGGTCGCCGACTACCAGACCGCCGGACGAGGCCGGCTCGGCCGATCGTGGGAGGCGCCGCCGGGCGATGCCCTCCTCGTCTCGGTGCTGTTCAAGCCTCCGGCCGGCCGACCGCTGCCGCAGCTCGCGCTCGTCGCCGGCGTGGCCCTGGCCGATGCGCTCGAGCGGCTCACCGGGCTCGCCGTCCAGATCAAGTGGCCGAACGACGTCATGCTGCGGCGGACGAAGGTGGCGGGGATCCTCGCCGAGGCGCGCGACGGCGCCGTCGTGCTCGGGATCGGCGTCAATCTCAACCAGACGCGCAACCGCTTGCCGGACCGCGCAGGGTCGCTCTACAACCAGACCGGTCTCGAGTGGGACCGCGACCAGGTCCTTGACGCAGTGCTCGCCGATCTCGCCGACCGCTACGACCAGTGGCGCGCGGGCGGCCTGGAGGCGGTCTTCGATGGACTCGGCGCTCGGGACTTCCTCCGCGGGCGGCAGGTGACGGTCGACGGCAGATCCGGGGTCGCGGACCTGATCGACCGCGACGGGAGGCTGCACGTTGCGCTCGGCGGCGGCGAGACGCTCGTGCTCGAGAGCGGCGAGGTCACGTACGAGCGCTGAGCCCGCCGGCAAGGGCCTGCTAAGGGCTAGCAGTGCACGGCCGTGTCCGCCGGCGTCACGGCCCAGTCTCTGAGACCGGGGGTGAAACGTTCGTGGGCCGATTCGTCCACATGGACCCGTGCCGGTGGCTTGATTCCTGCGTTTGCGCCCCGGTCTCTGAGACCGGGGGTGAAACGTTTGTGCAACAACGCGGCCACAGGTGTGCCCAGGTGACCTCGGAGCGAATACACGCCCGGCGCCGAATGCCAAAGAGAGACATGAGCCGCCCCGCCTACCGCCCGAGTGTCAGCGGGATCTCGACCTGGTGGATGCGCGAACCGTCCGCGGCCGAGATCTCGTAAACGACCAGCTTCCCCGGGCCCGGGGGCGTGTCGAACCTGATCGTGAAGTCGTAGGTTCCGCGCGTTCCCGATCCGGAGGTAGCGGTGACGAAGTGGTGCGAGAGCACCTTCCCGGCGCTGTCGAGGAGCTCGTACTCGAAGGTCGCCTCGAACGTGTTCGCCGTCCCCCACACACGGAGCGGCGACGCGACCGACGCGAACGGGAGCGGCGACTCGACCAGGATCGCCGGTGTCAGATCCTCGAAATCCTTGCGTGTGTAGCTCTTCCCGCCGACGTCGACCGGCTTGGACGGTTCGAACTGGGAGAGCGTGTAGACCTCCTCCGCCGTCCGCTCGGTTGCCTCGCCCTGGGTGAACCCGATCGCGCGCTCGTCGGCGCTCGGGCCGCCCGCGACCGCGGCGAGCAGCGACGCGCGGGCCACGGTCTCCAGCTGCCGGCCGACCGGTCCGACCTTGCCGTCCCGAATGAAGTACACGCGGACGGTCTTCTTCGCGGGTGCCGTGGTCACGGGCTGCGTCACCGTCTGGCTGGTGGTGACCGTGACCGTCGTCCCTCCGCCGCCGCAGCCGGCAGCGACGACGACGAGAAGACACGGGAGCAACAGCCTGCGCACGCGGACAGTATGCGGATGAGCCAAGACCGGACCGCGTTTCGAAACCGCCGAATCCGCCCACAGAGACACATGCCGTGCATCCGGTGCAACGAGCGCGAGGCGCCCGGTCCGCTCGGGCTCTGCAGTGCCTGCCGGGTGCACACGCGGCTCGAGGTCGCGGTCGGCCTGCGGCGGCTCCACGCATACCTCGACGCGTGGGCGGCCTTCGACGACTGGCTCCGCAGCCGCGGGAGTGGCGGCGCGTTCGCCTGACCTCGCTCCCGGCGTCCGTCGCTAGAGTCGGAAGGTGGCGGCGGACCGGAACGGCATCGAGGTCGAGGGGCTCGTCCGCGCATTCAAGGACGTGCGGGCCGTGGACGGAATCGACCTGACCGTCGCGCCCGGCGAGATCTACGGCTTTCTCGGCCCCAACGGAGCGGGGAAGTCGACGACCGTGCACATGCTCACCACCCTGTTGCCTCCAACCGCCGGACGGGCGACTGTGGCCGGCTTCGACGTCGTCCGTCAGGGGCCGGAGGTGCGGCGGGCGATTGGCGCGGCGCTCCAAGAAGCGGCACTCGACCCGCTCCTGACCGGCCGCGACCACATGCGACTGCAGACGGCGCTGCACGGCATTCCCCGCCACGAGCGGGCGCGGCGCAGCGACGACCTGCTCGAGCGCGTCGGCCTCACGCTGGCCGCCGACCGCAAGGTGCGCACGTACTCCGGCGGGATGAAGCGCCGCCTCGACCTCGCGCTCGCGCTCGTCCACTCACCGCGGATCCTCTTCCTCGACGAGCCCACCACCGGCCTCGACCCGCAGAGCCGCAACGCACTCTGGGGCGAGGTCGGCCGGCTGGCGAAGGAGGACGGCGTGACCGTCTTCCTGACCACCCAGTACCTTGAAGAAGCCGACGTCCTCGCCGACCGGGTCGGGATCATCGACCACGGCCACATCGTCGCCGAGGGGACGCCGACCGACCTCAAGGCGCAGATCGGCAGGCCGACGGTCGAGATCGCCCCGGCCGACCCAGAGCAGCGGATCCGCGTCGCGGAGATCCTCCGGCGCTTCGGCGAGCTCGTCCAGGTGTCGCCGGACAGCGTCGCCGTCCGCTGCGCGCACGGCGACCTCGACCTGGCCGAGATCATCCGCGCGCTCGACGCGGAGGGATTGCCGGTGGCGAACCTCCAGCTGCACGCGCCGTCGCTCGACGACGTCTTTCTCGAGAAGACGGGGCGGACGCTGGAGGGGGCAGCGGCCGAAGCGGAAGTCGGCCCCGAGCCGGAGCCCGCTCGACGGTGATTGTCGCTCGCCTGCGGCTCGCTCCCGCGGGGGAAACGGCCGGTTTCCCCCGCGAGCCCCCTTCCCCAACTGCGCTGGCACCTCAGCAGTGGCCGTGGGCCACGCTCGCCATGTCGGTCGCGGCCGCGAAAACCGCCGGCAAAGCCGGAGACAGTGGCCCATGAGGGATACCGCCGCCCAGGTCTACCAGCTCGCCCGCCGCTCGGTCGTGCGCCAGGCCCGCCAGCCCGCGAACGTGGTCGCGCCGATCATCTTTCCGCTCGGGCTGCTCGCCGTGAACTCGGGCGGGCTCCAGCCGGCGACCGCGATCCCCGCCTTCCCGACCAACCGCTTCGTCGCCTTCGCGCTCGCGATCCCGTTCATGCAGGGAGCGCTCTTCGCGACGATGAACGCCGGCACCGACCTCGCACGCGACATCCAGACCGGGTTCTTGAACCGCCTCTCGCTCACCCCGGTCAGAGGCGTCGCGCTCGTGCTCGGCCAGCTTGCGGGCGTCGCCTTCGTCGCGATGATCCAGGCGGTCGTCTACGTGATCGTCGCGTACGCGGTCGATGTCCATCCGGCATCGGGTGCCGCCGGTGTCGTCGTCCTGCTCGGGCTCGCGATCGCGATTGCGATCGGGTTCGGCGCCGCAGGCGTCTTCATGGCGCTGCGCACCGGCTCCGGCGAGGCGGTTCAGGGCCTGTTCCCGGTCCTGTTCGTGTTCCTGCTCGTCTCGTCGATGAACTTCCCGCGGAACCTGATCGAGGCGGGCTGGTTTCGCTGGCTGGCGACCGTCAACCCGGTCTCGTATCTGATCGAGGGCCTGCGCAGCCTGATCATCGAGGGCTGGAACGGGGAGGCACTCGCGCTCGCGTTCACGTTCTCGGCCGTCCTGATCGGGCTCGCGCTGCTCGCATCGGGGCTCGCGCTGCGCACGAGGATGACGCGCACGTGATCGCTCGCCTCCGGCTCGCTTCACGGGGGAAACAGCCGGTTTCCCCCGTGGGCCCCCTTCCCCAAGACCAGCGCTCTCGCGGCCGGCGCCGGTGTGCCGCGGCCGCCATGTCGGTCGCGGCGACGAAAACCTGTCGCAGAATCGGAGACGTTGGCCTGTGACCGCCGCCCGCGACTTCCGGCACGTGGCGCTGGCCGTGGGCTGGCGGACGATCCACAACGTGCTTCACAACCCGTCGCTGCTCATCCCCGGAATGGTCTTCCCGCTGCTCAACTTCGTCGCCTTCGCGGGCGGGCTCTCGCGCCTCCGGCACATTCCGGGGTTCGACTACCCGCCCGGGTACGCCGGCTTCCAGTTCTGCTTCGTGCTGCTCCAGTCGGCCGCGTTCGGCGGCGTCTTCACTGGCTTCGGGATCGCGCGCGACTTCGAGTACGGCTTCTCCCGGCGCCTGATGCTCGCCGCCCCGCGGCGGAGCGGCGTGATCGCCGGCTACGGCATCGGCGCGCTCGTCCGCTGGCTGATCACCTCGGTCGCGGTGACGGCGGTGGCGCTGATCGCCGGCATGCGGATCAAGGGCTCGGCCGTCGACCTCGCCGGCCTCTGGCTGCTCGCGATCATGGTCAACATCGCCTTCCTCTGCTGGGCATGCGGGATCGCGATGCGGTTCCAGTCCGTGCAGGCAGGCCCGATCATGCAGACCCCCGTCTTCCTACTCCTGTTCTTCGCGCCCGTGTATGTGCCGCTGAAGCTGCTCCAGGGCTGGATCCACGCGGTCGCGACCGGCAATCCGATCACGCAGGTGGTGGAGGCGAGCCGCGGGCTGCTCGCCGGCCAGCCGAGCCACACCGGGATCGCCTACCTCGTCGCCGCCGGACTGATCCTGCTCCTCTCCGGCTGGGCGGTGCTCAACCTGCGGCACGCCGAGGCGTCGGGCTGACACGCTGCAGCGCCGCCGGGCAAGCCCGGCGGCGCGCAACGGCCGGCTGACGCCGGTCACGTCGTCACCCGGTACCGGGTCTGCATCCCGGCGCGGATGTGATCGTTCACGTGGCAGTGGAAGAGCCAGATCCCGGGGTCGTCCGGAACCATGTCGGCGACGATCATGCTCGCCGGCAGCAGGCTGACGGTGTCCATCCGCATCCCGTTGACGGTGACCGTGTTCCCGTGCCAGTGCGGCGTGTGCAGGTCGACCTCGGTACCCATGCTCATCACGTACCAGCGCGCACGCTCGCCCTTCCGCATGGAGATCATCGGCTCGTTTCCGAACACGTAGCCGTTGATCGAGTGCATCAGGTTCGACTCGGTGAACTCATCGTCGTCCGGACGTGACGGGTACGGGCGCTTCGCGAACCGCCGGATGTTCTCCGGCAGGAAGGGGCTGGCGTTCTCGTCCATGACCGAGAAGAGCACGAACAGCTCGCGGTCGACGTCCTTGGGACTGCCGTCGGATCTGGCCATCCCGCGCCGCGTGATCTCGATCGGCCCCATCAACCCGGCGTACGTGTCAGCGACTTCGTCGACGTGGGAGTGGTACATCCACATCACCGAGCTCCCGTCGCCGGGGCCCGGGCCGGCACGCTCGGGGACTTTCCACACGTACGTGCGGCGCCCGCCGCGGGGAACCGCGTCGTCACGCTTGTCCCTTGCCGCTGTGCCGTCGGCGTACGGCGCGCCCTCTCCGTCCTTCTCGTAGAAGACGCCGTGGGGGTGGACGCTCGTCGGGAACGGACAGGTGTTCCGGAAGACGACCCGGATCGTGTCGCCGACCTGGGCGCGGATCACCGGTCCGAGGAACCCGAGATACCGCTGGCTCGGGCCCCGCCGCTGCAAGTGCGTGAAGCTCGCGTCCGTATACCCGTGGTACACGCACTTGAGGTAGCGGGACCCGATCCGTCCGGGCCCCGACTGCACGAAGGTATTCGCCGCCGCGTCGAACGGCTTGCCCGTGGTCAGGTTCCGGCCGAGCGGCGCGTAGTTCCAGACGACGACGTCGGCGCTGATGAAGTACGTGCGCGTCGTCCCTCGGCCCCCAAAGCCTGATCCGGCAACGTCGCGCCAGTAGGTCGACCCCTCCGCTGTGCCGGTTGCCGTCATCGGCATCCCGGCCATGTCGTGTACGGACGCTCGGGGAGAGGCGGCCGCGCCCCGATTCGAGATCAGCACCGCTGCCCCCGCGGTCGCCGCGAGGACCACGACTGCGCCCAGCAAGGCCGCAGCCTCGAGAAGCCGGCGCCGGACGCCGGTGAGATGCACCTGCATCGAAAACCTCCCTCTGTCGGTTGGACAACCTCAGGGCGCCCGAACCGAACGACGCTCAGCCCGGGACGGGGGAGGGAAGAGGCGGCGCACGACCGCGACGCGATCGCGGACCGGGCAGGTCGCGGCGGGCGTCGTCGCGTGGCGCGACGAACGCGCGAAGGAAAAGGTGCCGGACGCGCGGCGGCGGCGCGCGGTGGACCAGCCTCCGGATCCGGTCGCTGATCCGGAGCAGCAGGCGTGCAAGCACGTAGGCGCCGGCGCCGACCGGGACCTGCAGGGCGAGTCCCAGCGCAAAGGCCGGCTCCGCCAGCCAGTGCAGGCCCAACGCCTCGCCGCTCGAAGCTGCCTCGGCGAGCTCGAGCACGGCGAAGGCAAGCGGGGGCAGCACTGCGAACGGCGCTGCGATCGCCGGCGAGGCCGGCGATTCGGACCACAACCCGAGGACACGCCCGGCAAGCGCTGCGGCGACGACGGCGGTGAACGCGCCGACCACGAACCCGAGCGACCCGCGGCCGGATGCTGCGCTCTCGAACACCTCCGACGCCGATGCTCCTACGAGCGCGTTCGCCGTGGCGTGGGCGATCTCGACGCCGGCCAGCGCGAGCGGAACCGTCACCAGCCACGCGGCGCGGGCTTTCACGCCGCCCACCCTAGCGGGACGCCGGCCTTCTACGCCCCGAACGCTCGGCGCCGTCCGAGGTCGCGCTCGGGGTCGACGAGGTGGCCGTCGCGCTCCACGTAGCCGCCCTTGCCGCCCACCACGACCATGACCAGGTCGTCGTCGCCCGCGTTCGAAAACCTCCGCGGTGTCGTCGACTCCACATGGACGAGGCTGCCGGGCCCGAGCACGCGCACCTCGCCGGCCACCTCGAACCGGGCGGTACCCCGATGGACGAAGTAGAGCTCGTCCTGGGTGTCGTGGTAGTGCAGGAACCCCTCGTAGCCGGGCGGCATCACGACCGCATTCGCGCCGAACGCGGTCACGCCGAGCCCGCGCCGGATCTTGCGGAATCCGTATCCCTCGCCGAGCTCGTCGAGCGAGCCGAACGCGTAGCCCATCGTGCTCCTTTCCGCGCAGAGTTTCGGGGTAGCATCAGTTCTTGGAGTGCCGTACCGCAAGGTGACGATGCGGCCCTTCCGCCGGGAGGACGAGGGGCTGCTGTTCGGGGTTGCGAAGCTCGCCTTCGGTGAGCAGGACGACGACCGGACGATCGCGACGCTCAACCGCAGCACGGTCTTCGTCGCCGAGCTCGGCGACGAGCCCGCGGGCTACGTCGCCCTGGAGGAGACCGGGGACGCCTTCCGGATCGAACAGCTCTGTGTGCATCCGGCTCACGAGGCGGAAGGAATCGGCGGGCAGCTGCTCGAGTGGGCGGAGGGCTACGCGATCGCCGGCGGCGCCGAGCGGCTCGAGATCGTCGTCGAGTCCGGCAACGAGCGCGCCCTCACCTTCTACCGACGCCGGGGCTTCGCTCCGACCGCCCCCGACCTCTACGTCCTCGTCCTCCCGCACGCGACTTAGTCAGCGAGCGCCGACGAGCGAAGCTCCTCGGCGCCGCAAAGGCGAGCACTCTAATCTCCCGCGCGCTTTCGTCGCGGCGCTGCTCCTCGCGCTCGCGTTTCCGGCGGGGGCGGCTGCGCACGCGCGCCTCGTCGGTTCGAAACCGGCCGACGGCGCCGTCCTCGCCACCGCTCCCCGGGACGTCAAGCTGCTCTTCGACGACGAGATCCGCCCGGCCGGCGACGACCGCGTGATCGACGCCAGGGGCCGGTCGGTGCTGGCCGGCCCCGTCCATCGGCAGGCGGGGAACGATCGGGTGCTCGTCCTCCCGCTCCGGCCGGGGCTGTCTCACGGGGCCTACACGGTTCAGTGGCGGATCGTGTCGGACGACGGACACCTGATCACCGGTGTCCTCGCGTTCGCCGTCGGCACGGGGTCGCCTCGACCCGTTCCGACCCTGTCCGCGGGCGGCGGGACGTCGCTGTCCGGATTTGCCCTCCGTTTCCTCTTCCTGGGGGGCGTGCTGGTCGCGGGGGGTGCAGCGCTGACGGGGCGGTACCTGCTCGAGCCGGCGCGCCGGCGTGTCGAGACCGCCGTGGTCGCGGGCGGCCTCGTACTCGTCGCCGGCGGCGGCTTCGGCTTGCTCGCGATCGAGCCGGCCGCCGACGCGACCCGCTTCGGACGTGTGACCGAGACCGCTGCGATCACCGCCGCCGTCGGCGTTGCGGCGGCACTTGCGGCGTTCGTGCTTCCTCCGCTCGCGCTCGTCGTTTCCGTTGTCGGGGCGCTCGAGCTCGCCGCTCCGACGCTCGCCGGGCACGCCCTCGACCCTCGGCAACTGCGCCCGCTGATCGCGCTCGCGGATTTCGTCCACGTTGCGGCCGCGGCGGTGTGGATCGGTGGTCTCGTCCTGCTCGTCGTCGGCGGCCCCAGGGCTCGCGCCCGCTTCCCCATCGTCGCGTTGGTCGCCGTCGCCGTCCTCGGTGCGGCGGCGATCCCGCGCGCGATCGCAGCCTTCCCCTCGCTCGCCTCTGTCGTGCACACCTCGTACGGCCGGGCGGTGCTGATCAAGACCGGGTTGCTGGCCGCCGTGTTACTGCTCGCGTGGTCGAACCGCCGCCGCTTTGCCCAGGTGGGTCTCGCCGCCGAGCTCGCCCTGCTCGCGGCGCTCGTCGTCGCGATCGCGGTCCTGACCGACCTCCGCCCGCCGCTACGCACGGCTGCAGCTGCGACCGAGAGGGCCGCGAGGCCGACGCCGCCTCCCGCGGACGCAGTCGTTCTCGGCGGCCAGGACGACGACGTCGCCGTCGGGCTCGCTGCCTCTCCCAGCGGGAAGGATGTCGCGGTCCGGGTGACGGCTCTTGGGGAGGACGGAAACGGGGTCGACGGCCTTCGGGTCCGGATCGCCGAGCGGCAGGCAGAACCCTGCGGCCCCGGCTGCTACGCGCGGACGATCCCGCTCCCCGCGCCGCCGCGCCGCGTCGACGTTCACCTGGAGGGGCCCGGCGCGAAGCCGGCGACCCTCCGCTTCACCCTCCCGCGCCGGTGGCCGGCTCCTCCGGCCGCTGCCACGGTCACGCGCGTCGACCGGGACTTCCGCGCGCTTCGCTCTGTCGTCATCCACGAGCGCCTCGCCTCGAGCTCGACCAACGCGATCACCACCACGTACCGGCTGGTCGCGCCCAGCCGCCTCGCCTACTCGATCGTCAACGGGCCGAAGGCGATCGTGATCGGCGGGACGCGCTGGGACAAGCTCCCCGGCGGCCGCTGGGAGAGGTCGCAGACAGAGCCGATCCGCCAGCCCGAGCCGTTCTGGGGTTCCGACCCGCGCACGAACGCGCGTCTGCTCGGGACGTCGACCGTGGACGGTCGCCGCGTGACGCACGTCTCGTTCTACGACCCTCACCTCCCCGCCTGGTTCGTCCTCTCCGTCGACCCTGCGAACGACCGGCTGCTCGCGCTGCGGATGACCGCCCAGGCGCATTTCATGCGGCACCGCTACTCGGATTTCGACGCCCCGATCCGGATCGTCCCCCCGAGGTAGCGCTCCCTTTCCAACGCAACAGACCCTTAACGCACGCGCTACCAAGGCTCAACACACGCCTGGCTATAAGGACGAGCGTGGTGGGACGCACGCGCATCCTCGCCGGCGCCGCGTTGCTGGCAGCCGGCCTCCTGGGTGCCGGGGTCGCGCTCGGGGGCGCCGCCGCAGTCGGGGCGCTGGGTGGAGGGACGACCACCGTCCGGGAAGTTCAGGCCGGGGCGTCCCCGGTGGCGGCATCCGTCCCCGGCCGGGCCCTCTCGATCAACGACATCTATCGGCGTGCCGCCCCGGGCGTCGTGCAGGTGACCTCGACGACGGTCGTGAACGTCCCGCCCGACTCGTTCTTCGGCAGCCCGTTCCTGCCGCAGCGGCAGCAGGAGCAGTCGCTGGGCTCGGGCTTCGTCGTCGACAAGGCCGGACACATCGTCACGAACTACCACGTGATCGAAGGTGCGAAGCAGGTACGGGTGAGCTTCTCGAACGGCGCGAGCATGAAGGCGACCGTCCAGGGCAGCGACCCCTCCAGCGACCTCGCTGTGCTCAAGATCGACGCCAGCTCGCGGGCGTTGACGCCGCTCCCGCTCGGGAACTCGGACGCGATGCAGGTCGGGGACCCGGTGGTCGCGATCGGCAACCCCTTCGGGCTCGACCGGACGGTGACCGCCGGGATCGTCAGCGCGATTCAGCGCGCGATCACGGCGCCGAACGGCTACACGATCGACCATGTGATCCAGACCGACGCGGCGATCAACCACGGCAACTCGGGGGGGCCGCTCCTCAACCGGAGCGGCGAGGTGATCGGCGTCAACTCCCAGATCGAGACGGGGGACAACAGCACGGGCAGCGGCAACGTCGGCGTCGGCTTCGCGATCCCCTCGAACACCGTCAAGAACGTGGTTGCGCAGCTGATCCGGCAGGGGCATATCGACCGGGCGTTTCTCGGCATCAGCGCGGTGCCGATCACCCGTGACCTGGCCAAGGTCTTCCGGCTTCCCGTCTCGCACGGATTGCTCGTCCAGAGTGTCGAGCCCGGGAGCGGCGCGGCGAAGGCGGGGTTGGAGGCGGGAACGACCCAGGTCGTCCTCGCCGGCGAGAGCTACAACCTCGGCGGCGACATCCTCGTCGAGGCCGACGGAACACCCGTGGAGAGCCTGAGCAGGCTCCGGGACATCGTCGCCGCGAAGAAGCCCGGCGACGCCGTGCACCTCGTCGTCTACCGGAACGGAAAGAAGAAGGAGGTCGACGTGAAGCTCGGGCGGCAGCCCGCGACGCCGAGCGGCTAGCCGCCCCCAGGAACCCCCTAGCTCCCGAGGGGGTGAAGAGCCGCCGCCGCCTCTTCGCCGGCGCGGCGACGGCGGACAGGACGAAGGCCCCCGATCGCCTGCCCGGGGGCCTTCGCTTTTAGAATCGTCTTTGGCGTCCAGGCGGGCTTCGCTCGTTCTGGACTGCACGCTGGCTAGTGTGCGGACATGAGCGGCGGCGTCGAGCGGGAGCCTGGGTACGGCGAGTTGCTGCTCGAGGAGCTCGGGCTCGAGGAGGCCGAAGAGCTCTGGACCGATCACGATGAGGCCGATTACAGCGGCTGGTTCTGCGTCGCCACCGATCCGTTCCCATGCCCGGCTTCGGGGTGCGTCTTCGTCGCCGAGTTCATGACCGCCGCCCACCTGATCCTCGTCTGGCAGGAGCGCGACGATCCGAACCTGCTTCGCCACGCCGAGCGGGCAAAGGAGGTCGGACGCAACCCGCGGGTGGTCTCGTACGAGCGCTCGTTCGGCCCCAGCGCGTCGTACTACGCGTGGGAGGCGGCCGGCCGACCGGTGCACGGCGTCCGAAGGAAGTGAGAGACGAAGCGGAGCGCGTCGGCTTCGGCCGCGCCGAGCCCTGGACGCTCGGCGTCGAGGAGGAACTGTTCTTCGTCGACGCAGAGACGCTCGACGTCCGATCCGGCTTCTCGCTCGTCGTCGGAGAGGCGGACGAACGGGTCAAGCCGGAGGTCTTCGAGAGCCTGGTCGAGCTCACGACGCCCGTGCTGCCCGACGGCGCCGCCGTGCTCGACCGGCTGTCGGCGATGCGCGCCGAGGTCGGCCGACGGGCGGCTGCACACGGGCTGCGGCTGTATGCGGCGGGCAGCCATCCACATGCCTGCGGGACCGACCAGGCCGTTGTTCCGCTGGCCCGTTACAAGCAGCTGTTCTCGACGATCGGGGACGCGATGTGGCAGCAGCTCGTCTGCGGCCTCCACGTTCACGTGTCGATCCCGGACGAGGCGACCGCGCTGCGCGCGTACGAGGCGGTCGTTCCCTGGCTGCCGGTCCTGCTCGCACTCTCGGCCAACTCGCCGTTCGTCGAAGGCGGTGACACCGGGCGCCGCTCGGAGCGGGCAGAGCGGCTCCTGCTGATGCCGACCGGCGGCACGCCTCCCGTGCTCGAGAGCTGGGACGACTGGCGGGCCGCCACCGGTCGCGACTCGACACGCCGCCACTGGGACGCCTGGCCGCGGCCCGAGTACGGGACGCTGGAGGTGCGGGTGATGGACATGCAGACCGACGTCCGCCGCTCGGCCGGCTTCGCCGCGATCGTGCGCGCGCTCGTCCGTACCGTGTCCCGGAGTTTCGAGGCTCTGTATGACCGCGACCTCTACGCCCGACGTCGTGAGGAGGCAACGAGGCATTCGCCCGACCCGGCCGAGGTGGACGCCCTTGCCGCACGCATCCACCCCGCCCTCGCGGACAGGGATCGCGAGCTCGTGCGTCTCGTGCTCGAGGGTCGTCCGGAGGCCGAGCGGCAGCTCGAGGTGGCGGCCGCGGACGGGATCGAGGCAGTCCCGCGGGACGTGGCCGAGCGGACGGTAGTGTAGGGGCGATGGCGGTTCAGTCCGAGACGATCCAGGTGACTGGTGTCCGCTGCGAACGCTGCGTGCTGCGCCTCGGCAAGGTGCTCGATGGGGCCGAGGGCATCGAGTCGGCGACCGCGAACCTGATGGGGCAGGTCACGCTGTCCTGGGACGACCAGCGCACCGACCGCGACGCGATACTCGCGCGCCTCGCCCGGGGCGGCTTCCACGAGTCGGTAGCGGCTTAGTCGGCCTTAACGCGGCGGTTGCCGATCCGGCGGTCGCCGAAGAGCGCGGTCGAGCTGTGGCGATGCTCGTCGGGGAACCCCGGGCGCATGTGCTTGCGCATCTCCGCACGCCGATGCTCCGGAGCGGGCCGGCCGGCTGCGATCGAATCCCGATCGGCGCCCCAGGCGGGGTCCTGAGGGAGCGACTCGCCCCCGCCCGCGGCCGGCGGCTGGAGGTACTTCGCCAGGCCGAAATGCCTGGCCGCCGCGCTGCGGTCGAACTCGCCGTGCTTATCGGCCTTCGGCGCGTCCATCAGGATCCTCCGCGGCACGGTCACGAACGCCTTTGCCGCCTCGTCGACGACGTGCACGAACTCGCGGGGCACCGGGTGCCGGGACTTGCGCAGGCGGCCCGACTCCACGATCAGGAAGCCGTGCCGCACGTCCATGACCGTCCCGACGATACGGTCGTCGCTGGTCACCACCTCGTATCCACGCACGCTCTTCCTCCTCGGTTCGCTTGCCCAGGAGTACCCGGGACGACGGCTTCGCTAACGGGAATAGACGCGCCAGGCAGCTCGTTGCAGGTATTTCGAAGGCGTTGCTAGGGTGGGCGAAGTGAGCGAGGTCACCCCCACCGAGCCCCAGCGTCTGGCAACCGAGGCACGCGACCGCGTGCGGTTCGAGGAGGAAGCGCTTGAGCTTGCGGATCAGGTGTACCGCGTGGCGAGGAGACTCGTCGGCAGCCGCGAGGAGGCGGAAGACCTGATGCAGGAGACCTACGCGCGCGCCTTTCGGAGCTGGCAGTCGTACACGCCGGGGACGAACCTGCGCGCCTGGCTGCTCCGCATTCTCACCAATCTGAACATCGACCGTGGCCGGCGCCGGCAGCGCGCGCCCGAGATGCAGCCGCTCGAAGAAGGCGACTACTTCCTCTACAACAAGCTCGAGGAGGCCTCGCGGGAGCCGCGCTCGGACCAGGACCTCGTCGTCGATCGGCTCTCGCAGGACGATGTCGTGTCCGCTCTTTCAGAGGTGCCGCACGACTTCCGGGACGTCGTCGTCCTCGTCGACATCGGCGACTTCACATACCAGGACGCGGCGCAGATCCTGGACATCCCGATCGGCACCGTCATGTCACGGTTGCATCGTGGTCGGCGTATCCTGAAGACAGCGCTCGCCGAGCAGACAGTCGGAGGTTGACGCTGGTGTACGACGATCTCTGCGACCAGTGCGAAGAGTGGATGCAGCCGTACCTGGACCGCGAGCTCGACGACGCCGAGCGCGCCGAGGCCGAGAAGCACCTCGAGGGCTGCGGGTACTGCCGCAAGCGCTACCGCTTCGAGGAGAGCCTGCGAATCTTCGTCCGCCAGGTCTGCGCCGAAGAGATGCCGCCCGAGCTGAAGCAGAAGCTCGCCGCCCTCCGCACGCCGCTCTAAACGCGGGAGAACATGGTTCTCCCGCGAGCCCTCGCCTTTGCTCCCTGCTCCGCTCGCGTCCCTGCTGCCGGCGAACGGCTGCGAGCCACGCCCGCGCATGTCGGGCGCGGCGACGAAAGGCAGGGTTAGGGCCTGGGGTTGCGCAAGCGGTTGGGTAGGTCTTCGGGGCGGTCCACATCGCCCGGAGCGCCGAGGTCGTCGCAGGGGACAAGCACCGGGACGAGCGCGCGGGCGCCCTCGTCCGGCACCGGGTCCCAGACCGCCCGGCCGAGGACGACCGGATGACCGCGGACGCCCCCGTACGAGGCGGCGACGACGTCCCCCACACCGGAGCGCCAGGCCTCGGCCACCCGGTCGACGGCATCCGGGGACAGGTCGGGCCCATCGGCGAGGACGACGGCTGCGGCCCGCGTGCCGGGATCGAGCGCGCGCAGCCCGCACCGCAGCGAGGCTCCGGGGCCGAGCTCCCACTCCGGGCACCGAACGACGTGCGCCGCCGCCTCTAGAGCGTATGCACCGGCGACGACGACGATCTCGCCGATCTCGCGGCTCAGCCGGAGACGCCCGAGCACCTCGTCGAGCATGAGCGCCTGCTTCGGCGACCCGAACCGGGTGGCGGCGCCGGCCGCCAGCACGACCGCTGCGATCCGCGCCGGCTCACGAAGCTCGGGGGTCATCTCGGGACTTTCTTACCAGCGTTTCAGGGAACGGCGCTACCGTGCGCGGGTGCTTCGGGTGACGGCAGCGCTGCTCGCGCTGGGGACGCTGGCACTCGGCTCGTCGAGCGCCGCCGACGCTTCCACGGGCGTCCGCCACGCGAAGCGGCTCGGCGCCGACACGCTCGTCTCGTCCAACTGGGCGGGATATGCCGTCAGCGGCACGAACGCATCCGGCGTGCCGGTGTCCTTTACGGACGTGACCGGTGCCTGGATCCAGCCGAAGGTTTCGTGCACCGGCGGCGGCGCGTCGTACTCGGCCTTCTGGGTCGGGCTCGGCGGCTTCTCGAGCGAATCGCAAGCGCTCGAGCAGATCGGCACCGAGGCCAACTGCGACACGGGCGGGCATGCGGTCTACGCGGCCTGGTACGAGCTCGTTCCGGCCCCGTCCGTCCCGATCAGGATGACCGTCCGTCCGGGCGACCGGATCACCGCAGCCGTCCTGGTCCAGGGGGCTCAGGTCACGCTCCAGCTCACGAACGCGACCCGGCACGTCCGAGTGACACGGCGCGTGACTGCTCCCCAGGTGGATCTCACCTCGGCGGAATGGATCGCAGAGGCGCCCTCGGCATGTTCGGCCGCGGGGCGGTGCAGGACGCTGCCACTCGCGAAATTCGGGTCGGTGTCTTTCACGCGTGCCGCCGCGACGGGCGACGCACATGCCGGCACGATCACCGACCCGTCCTGGGCCGGGACTCCGATCCTGCTGGCGGAGTCGGCGGGTGGAGGGCTTGGGTCATTCACCACCGATCAGCCCTCGTCGAGCCGATCCGGCGCGACGCCCGGGACGCTGTCGGCGGACGGCCGGTCGTTCGCCGTCGCCTGGCGGGCTGCAAGCTAACACCAGCGTCCGTGCCAGAGCTTGCTCTGGCTTGGACTCCGTTTCTTCTAGCGTCCGTGCCGGAGCCTGCTCTGGCTTGGACTCGTTTTCTACCTAATGCCGAACGCCGAAGTCGGCGGTCAGGATGGTGACCTCGCGCCCTTCGTAGACGCCGGGCGCCGACGCGGCGTGCACCGCACCGAGTCCGATCTCGCGCCAGACCGGCGACAGCATGTTCTTCTTGTGCTCCGGGCTCTGCAGCCAGAGCTCGAGCGCGGACTGCGAGTCCAGCCAGGGAGAGCGCCAGACGAGGTTCTCGCCGACGCTCCAGGACCGGCTGCGCGCCGCGTACTTCGCGGCGACGCGCTTCCAGAAGGGGGACCCGCCGTAGGACGTATGGGAGAAGAAGCCGTGCTCGGCCATCGACGCCGACTGCTCGTACGCAGCCGCAGTCAGAGCCGCGCTCAGCTTGAGCGGGACGAGACCCGCCTTGCGGCGGAGGTCGTTGATGCCGACCAGCACCTGGTTCTGGAGTTGCGGCAGACCGACGCGCTGACCCGAGTGCGTGCCGGAGCCGGAGCGGGCCGAGGTAGCAGCGCTGCTCGAAACCGCGATCATTCCGGCCAACGCCAAGGCCGCGGCCACGGTGAGACCGGTTAGCAGACGCCTCATTGGTGTTGTTATCGGCAACTGGGCGGTGTCGATAAAGGGGCGCACGGGCGGCTTCGACGTAAATTGGTCGACCCCTGCACCGGACTGCACTGCCTCAGTCCGTAATGCCGGAGCCGGGGAGGGCTTTTGAAGGGGCCTATCCTACGATGATCTTCGGTCGGGGAGGGATCAACCGCTGCATTTCCCCCAAACGAGTGGTTTTGAACCCGCTGGCGGCGGTTGCTCGGGATTCCCGATGCCCGGTGGTTGTGCCCGGCGGGTATTGCCCTACGCTGTGACGGATGGCTGAAGTCAGCGCCGTTCGCGCGCACCTGCCCGCGACCCGGATGTCGCTCACCCGCGTCCTGACCTTCGCCGGTATCCCGCTCGCACTCGCCGCCTGCGCCAGCGTCGGCGCCCTCGGTTTCGCCAACGGCGGCTACTTCCCGGTCTCCTGGGGCTGGGCGAGCCTCGCGCTTCTCCTGGTCGCCGCGTTGGCTCTGGCCGCAGGCGTCACCGTCGAGCTCGCCTTGCTGGACATGCTGTTTCTGGGAGCCCTCGCAACGCTCGCGGCGTGGATCGCGCTGTCGCTCCTGTGGACGGCCAGTTTCCCGCTCTCCGTCCAGGAGTGCGAGCGGATGCTCGTCTACCTGGCCGCCGGTGCAGCGGGGCTCCTGCTCGTCCGCCGCCGGTCGGTCGCTTCGCTGATGGTCGGACTGTGGTTCGGCTCTGCCGGGGTCGTGACCTACGCGCTGCTGACGAGGCTCTTTCCCGACCGGCTGGGCAGCTTCGACCCGATCTCGGGCTACCGCCTGACCTCCCCGATCGGCTACTGGAACGGGCTCGGGATCCTCGCCGCGATGGGCGGGCTGCTCGCCCTCGGTCTCGCCGCCCGCAGCGGGCCGCTGGTCCGGTGCCTGGCGGCGGGCTCGACGGTGATCTTCATGCTCGTCCTCTACTTCACGTACAGCCGCGGGAGCTGGATCGCGTTCTTCTTCGGCCTTGCGCTTGCCGTCGCCCTCGACCCGCGGCGGCTGCAGCTCATGACCACGACGCTCGTGCTCACGCCGTGGTCGGCGATTGCGGTCGGCGTCGCCTCGACGTCGTCGGCGCTGACACACCAGACGGCAGACCTGGCGGCGGCGAGCGTCGACGGCCACGGCCTCGCGGTGATCGCGATCGGCCTTGTGGTTGCCGCATCGTTGACGATCCTCACCGTCGACTGGATCGGCTCGACGGTGTCCTTCTCGTACCGCGCCCGGCGCGTCTACGCGGGCACGCTCCTGTTTCTGCTCGCGGCCTTCTTGATCGTGATCTTCGGGCGGTACGGCTTCCCGCAGACCCTCGCCCGGAAGGGCTACGACGCGTTCACGGCGGCACCGATCAACCCGACGGCAGACGATCTGAACAGCAGGCTCTTCAAGCTCTCTGCGAACGGGCGGGTCGAGAACTGGCACACCGCCTGGCAGCAGGTGAAGGCGCATCCCGCGCTGGGCGACGGGCCGGGCACATACGCCCAGTTCTGGATGCAGAACCGGCGCGTCCCGGACACGGTGCACGATGCCCACAGCCTCTACCTCGAGTCGCTCGCCGAGCTCGGGCCGGTCGGGCTGGCGCTGGTCGTCGTCGTCTTCGGGACACCGCTCGCTGCGGTGCGCCGGGCCCGCTCGGCCCCGTTGGTGCCGATCGTCTGCGGCGCCTACTGCGCCTACCTCCTGCACGCCGCCGGCGACTGGGACTGGGAGCTCCCGGCCGTGACGCTGACCGCGCTCTTCTGCGGGATCGGACTCCTGGCCGCCGGCCGATCGGACCGCGAGCCGAGCCAACTACGGCGGAGCGTCCGCCTCACCGGTCTGGTCGCAGTCGCAGGACTGTTTGGATTCGCACTGCTGGGATTGCTCGGCAACAGCGCCGTCTCGGCGAGCTCGAAGTCGACCGACGGTGGCCACTTCGCGCGGGCCGGGTTGCAGGCCCACGACGCGATGCGATTCGCGTCCTGGTCGCCTGAGCCGTGGCGCAAGCTCGGCGAGGCGCAGCAGCTGTCCGGGAACGTCGCGGCGGCACGGGTCAGCTTCCACAAGGCGATCGAGAAGGATCCGCGCGACTGGACGCTGTGGTACGAGCTCGCTCTCGCGAGCCGCGGCATCGAGCGCCAGCGGGCGTTCGCCGAGGCGTCCAGGCTCAACCCGTTGGACGATCGCCTGAAGCCGGGGGCGGGCGGATGAGGCGCCTCCGCGGCCGCGATCCGCTCGCCGATCCCGAGACCCTGATCCCTCAGGTGTACGCGTACGCCGCCTACCGCCTGGGGGACAGCCATGACGCGGAGGACGTCACCAGCGAGGTCTTCGAGCGGGCGATCCGGTACCGGGGGAGCTACGACGAGACGAAGGGCGAGCCGGTTGCCTGGTTGCTCGGGATCGCGCGGCGGTGCGTCGATGCCGCGCTCGGCTCCCGGCCACGTGATCAGGCCGAGCTCGAGGAGACCGCCGGCACGGCCAGCCTGGAGGACGACAGCGTCCGGCGTCTCACCCTCGCCGCGGCACTAGCGCAGCTGAGCGAGCGAGACCAGGAGCTGGTCGCCCTGCGCTACGGAGCCGAGCTGACCGCTCCCCAGATCGCGCAGGTGATGGACATGCAGACCAACGCGGTCGAGGTTGCGCTCCACCGCGCGCTCTCGCGCCTCCGCCGCGTGCTCGAGGCCGAGGAGACGGAGCCCGCGCCGTTACGCGATGCGGGCGGGCTGTAAGGGTTTCGGCCCCGCCGCGATAGTTCTCTATGTAGGGCTGTTTACAGACACTGTGAACCTCAGAGGGAGGGGAGAGTGAAGGACGAAAGATTCGATGTCGAGGGCGAGCTCCACGCGGGCCGTTCGGAGCCGCGTTCCGAGTTCGTTACCTCGCTTGCCGGCGACGTCAGAGGTCGAGTCCGGCGCGTCCGCGTCGGGCTGTGGCTGGCGCTTGCCGGCCTCGTCGTGGTCGCGGTCGCGTCGTTCGGCGGGATCGGTACTGCCGCGACGACCAAGCACAACGCGACGTCGGCGTCGGCGCAGTACACGAAGTACAAGCCGAAGACGGCGGCGAAGTTCACGCCGAAGACCGCGCAGAAGTCGCAGCCGAAGCAGGCTGCCGAGGCGGTTGCGAAGACGTCGGCGAAGCCGTCGACCCAGCTGCCCTTCACAGGGCTTGCGCTCTGGGTTCCGCTCGCCATCGGCCTCGCGCTGATCGCGTTCGGCGTCACCCTCAGGACGCGCGCGCGGCGTCAGTAGATGAATCGCAGCGTGGCCGGGCAAAAGCCCGGCCACGCGCTCGCGCTCCGCGCGGCATCTGTGATCGCAGCATGGCCGGGCCAAGCCTGGCCATGCGCTCGCGCTCCGCGCGGGAACGGCCAAGGCCAGAAGGAACCGACCGGTAGTTCGCGGTTGACTAGTCGGCGCCGGACGTGACCGCCAGGATGTCGGCGAGGTGGATCAGCCGGAACGTGCTGCGGATCGCCCGCATGCGATCACGCTCGTCCTCGATGTCCGGTGACGCACGCCAGAGGTCCTGGGCGCAGAGGAGCAGCTCCCGAATCCGGTCGAGGTCGCCGCTTGAATGGCCGTTCTCCTCGCAGGCGTTCAGGGCCAGGCCGAGGACACCGACCGTGTCGGGCTGACGCGTCCAGAGCAGGGGAGACGCCATCGATAGGTACTGGTGGATGCGCGCCAGGACCATCGGCTGGGTGAAGGTGTCGCTTCCCTTCGCGGGCGTGGGCTCGAGCGGAGGTTCGCCGTCGGCGATCCGGTTCGCGTTTCCGCCGAGCATCCCGCGTAGGTGGTCGTCGCGGAGCCCGGAGACCTTCGCGGTGCGCAGCGCGATCAGGAGCGACGCCGGCTGCTGGCCGTAGGGGTAGTCGGACGCATACAGCACCTGCTCGGGCGAGACCTGGCGGAAGAAGTCGAGCAGGTCGATCGGGCTCCAGGCCGACGTGTCGAAGTAGACACCCGCCTTGCCGGCGAAGTGGCGCATCAATGCGCCGAGATCGGCGATCCCGGCGTGGGCGATGATCAGCTGCGCCTCGGGGTAGGTGTCGACGAGCCGCGCGAGGTCGTCCGCGATCGGCGGCAGGCCACGCCCGCCGTGGATCAGGATCGGCACCCGCCGTTCCGCGGCGACCGCGAACACCGGAGCAAGACGCTCGTCGTTGAGGAGGAACTTCTGGGCGCGTGGGTGCAGCTTGATCCCCTTCGCGCCGCGGTCGAGGCAGCGGGTCGCCTCCTCGATCGGGTCTTCCGCGAGGTCGAGCCGGACGAAGGGGATCAGCCGTCCCTCGCTGCGGGCGGCGTACTCGAGTGTCCGGTCGTTCGGCGCTCGGAAGCCGGGGTGGCGATCGGGCTCGTCCATGCAGAACATGAACGCCCGCGAGATCCCGTAGCTCGCCATCACGCGCTCGAGCTCCTCGTAGTCCCCGATCATCCCGTCGATGTCGTGGCCGAGGTGGAGGTGTGCGTCGAAGATCTGCGCGTCAGGCGGCAGCTCGCGTCGCAGCTCGGCGTCCCATTGGTCGATCAGCTCTCGCGCCCGGGCGACCGGATCCATGGTTCCCAGTCTAGGTAGATTGCCCGGGCGTGCCAGACGTCCTGATCTACGCCGACACGATCCGCTCCCCGGAGATGCGGCATGAAGTGACGATCGGCATCCCCGATCCGTTTCTGTACGCGGAGCGCGACGGAGCGCGCCACGTCGTCCTCACCTCGTTCGAGATCGACCGCGTGCGGGCGGTTCCGGGCTCTCCCATGCCCCACGCGTATGAGGAGTTCGGCTACGACGATCTGATCGCAAAGGGTCTTCCCCGGGACGAGGTCTATCTGGAGGTCGCCGTCAACGCGTGCCGCGAGCTGGGCGTCACCGAGGCCGTGGTGCCCTGGACCTTCCCGGCCCGCTTCGCCGACCGGCTGCGAGAGGAGGGCGTGACGATCCAGCCCGAGCTCGAGCTCTTCCAGGACCGGCGCCGGGTGAAGACAGACGTGCAGCTCGCCGGGATCAGGCGGGCGCAGAGGGCGGCAGAGGCGGGCATGGATGCGGCCCGGGCGCTGCTCCGGCGAGCCGAGCCCAACGGCGGCGGGTTGATCGTCGACGGTGCGCCGCTCACGTCAGAGCGCATCAAAACGGCGATCATGGAGGCTTTCACCGCCTGCGGAGTGGCCGCCGAGGAGTTCATCGTCGCCCACGGACCGCAGAGCGCGGTCGGTCACGACACGGGCTCCGGCCCGATCGCCGCGGGCGAGCCGATCGTCATCGACCTCTGGCCGAAGGACATCGAGACCGCGTGCTACGCGGACATGACGCGAACGTACGTGGTCGGTGAGCCGGCGGAGGAGATCGTCCGTTACCACGCGCTGTGCAAGAAGGCGCTCGACCGGTCGCTCGAAGCTGTTCGCCCCGGCCGCGCCGCCGTCGATGTTTTCCGGCTGGTCTGCGAGCTCTTTCACGAGGCCGGCGAGCCGACCCAGCTCTCGAAGAAGCCCGGCGAGGTGCTCGAGGACGGCTTCTTCCACGGTCTCGGTCACGGGGTGGGCCTCGAGGTGCACGAGGCGCCGTCGCTCGGCCGTGCGCCGGGAACGATAGTCGCCGGCGACGTGATCACGCTCGAGCCGGGCCTGTACCGCCACGGCTACGGCGGAGTGCGGCTCGAGGACCTCGTGCTCGTCACCGGGGACGGCGCGGAGAACCTGACCGAGTATCCGTACGAGCTCAAGCCTTGAGCGACGTCGCGATCGAGACCCTGCTCGCCGAGGACCGACGGTACCCGCCGCCGCCGGAATTCGCCGCGCAGGCGAATGCCCAGCCCGACCTGTACGACGTGCCGTTCGAGGAGCTGTGGGAGCGGGAGGGGCGCGAGCGGGTGACCTGGTTCGAACCGTTCACGGAGCTGTACGCGTGGGAGCTCCCGTATGCCAAGTGGTACCTCGGCGGGACGCTGAACGCCTGCTTCAACTGCGTCGACCGTCACGTCGAGGCGGGCCGCGGTGACAAGGTCGCCTACTACTGGGAGGGCGAGCCCGCAGACGACCGGCGCGTGGTGACGTTCGCCGACCTCCTGCGCGAGACGACCCGGCTGGCGAACGCTCTCCGGGAGCTGGGCGTTCGGCGGGGGACACCGGTCGCGATCTACATGGGCATGGTCCCGGAGCTGCCGATCGCGATGCTCGCGTGCGCCCGGCTCGGCGCGCCGCACACGGTCGTCTTCGGCGGCTTCTCCGCCGAGTCGCTCTCGGCGCGGATGAACGACATGGAGTGCGAGGTGCTGATCACGCAGGACGAGGCGTGGCGGCGCGGGACGACCGTGCCGCTGAAGGCGATCGCCGACGCTGCCCTGGCGGACGTGCCGGGTGCGAAGAGGTGCGTCGTCCTACGGCGGACAGGCGGCGACGTCGCGATGAGGGACGGGCGCGACGTCTGGTGGGACGAGGTCGCCGTCTCGGCCGCGGCGTGCCCGTGCGAGCCGATGGACGCCGAGGATCTCCTCTTCCTCATGTACACGAGCGGCACCACCGCGAAGCCGAAGGGCATCGCTCATACGACGGGGGGCTACCTCGTCGGCGCGGTGTCGACGCACCACTACGTCCACGACGTCAAGGCGGACACCGACGTCTACTGGTGCGCGGCGGACGTCGGCTGGATCACCGGCCATTCGTACATCGTCTACGGGCCGCTGGGGCACGGCACGACGGGCGTGATCTATGAGGGCACGCCGGACTATCCGGACAAGGACCGCTGGTGGGCGATCGTCGAGCGCTACGGCGTGACCGTCCTCTACACGGCGCCGACCGCGATCCGCGCGCACATGAAGTGGGGGGCGGAGTACGCGGAGCGGCACGATCTCTCCTCCCTGCGGCTGCTCGGCACGGTCGGCGAGCCGATCAACCCCGAAGCCTGGGTCTGGTACCGCGAGCACATCGGCGGCGACCGGACCCCGATCGTCGATACCTGGTGGCAGACGGAGACGGGGATGATCCTGCTCACGCCGCTGCCGGGCGTGACGACGCTCAAGCCGGGCTCGGCGACCCGTCCGTTCCCCGGCGTCGACGCGGCAGTGGTGGACGAATCGGGCCAGGAGGTGCCGCCCGGAGGCGGCGGCTACCTCGTCCTGCGCAGGCCCTGGCCCGGGATGCTGCGCGGGATCTACAAGGACCCGGACCGGTACGAGGAGACGTACTGGTCGCGCTTTCCCGGCATGTACTTTGCCGGCGACGGCGCCCGGCGCGACGGTGACGGCGACTTCTGGCTCCTCGGCCGCGTGGACGACGTGATGAACGTCTCCGGACATCGGATCTCGACGATCGAGGTCGAGTCGGCTCTGGTCGACCACCCGGCGGTCGCCGAGGCGGCGGTGTGCGGGCGGGCCGACTCGCTCACCGGCCAGGCGATCGTTGCCTACGTCACGCTCCGAGGCGCCAACGACGGCTCGGTGGAGATGATGGAGGAGCTCCGCGACCACGTCGCGCACGTGATCGGGCCGATCGCCAAGCCCGCGAACGTCGTCTTCACGCCGGAGCTGCCGAAGACTCGGAGCGGCAAGATCATGCGGCGCCTGCTGCGGGACGTCGCCGAGCAACGACCGCTGGGCGACACGACGACGCTGGCCGATCCGGCCGTGGTCGAGGAGATCAGGACGCGGGCCGGCGCCGAGCAGAGCGAGGAGTGAGCGGCAGCTCGGAGGAGCGGCAGCGCGGGGCCGCGCTCTTCAACGACGTCTGGACGTTGCTCGGGTCGCGGGACGACGACGACCGGATGCTCCACATGGCGCACGCGTCGCGGTTTGCCTGGGGCGAGGCGCCGGAGTGCGGTCCCGAGAACCTGGCCCGCGGTGAATGGCTCTGCTCACGCGTCTACACCGTTCTCGGTCGCGCGGAGCCGGCGTTGTGGCACGCCCAGCGGTGTCTCGACCATTGCCGCGCGGCCGGGATCGGAGACTGGGACCTCGCGTACGCGTACGAGGCGCTCGCACGCGCCTCGTCGCTCGCCGGAGACCCCGAGCGCGCGGCATCGTGGCGCGACCAGGCGAGGGCCGCGGGCGACGCGATCGTCGATCCCGAGGATCGCGAGCAGTTCGAGCGAGACTTCGCGACGCTCTAGAAGTTCTCCAGGCCGTATCTGCTGTAGGACCAGGGCCAGTCCTGCAGCCGATCGCAGAGACCGGCTTTGACCGGGTTCGCGAGGACGTATCCACAGCGGTCGTAGACCTCGTCTTCGGCGACGGACTTGCATTGGAAGCGCTCGGCGAAGACATGACCGAATCGCTCCCGGCGCCGATTCAGCGCTCGGGCGTAACGGGAGTGGAACCACTGGAGCGCGGTCGAGATGGGGGCGGATGCCGCGACCAGGATCGCGTGGTAGTGGGTGGTCATGATGCAGGCCGCCTCGACTCGAACGCCGAACCGGTCGCAGGCCTTGAGCAGCATCCCGAGCGCGGCCGTCCGATCGTCCGGAGTCTGAAAGGGGGCGAGCTCTGGATCGCCGCGGATCCAGACGTGGAAGTACCCAGCGGGCAGAGACGTTCGCCTGACGTAGCCCATGGAGGCAACGGTAGCGAGCTTGAACGGTCCGCACAGCCCTGTGACCGGATCGTTTCACCAACGGTTCACTTCCGGTCTCAGAGACCGGGGCTCAACCGCTGGAGCCGCGCCAACGGCCGCTCGTCCCGGGACGAATCATTCCAAGAACGTTTCACTCCCGGTCTCAGAGACTGGGACGAGACGTTCTTGGACCAGTGCCGTTGGGCTCGGTCCGATCTAGCCGAGGAATTGCTCGAAGCGGTCGGCGTCCTCGAAGGGGCCGATCACCGCGAGGCGCAGCGCGTGGTCCTCGATGAGGTCGGTCGCGACGCGTTGGACGTCCTCGGCCGTCACCGCGTCGACGCCCTCGAGGACCTCATGCGGCTCCGGCGTCCGGCCCTCGAGCACCTCGCGGCGCAGGCCGAACGAGATCAACCCGTGCGGGCTCTCCGTCTGGAGCGCGAACCGACCCTTCGCGAAGCTCTTCGCCTTGTGGAGCTCGTCCTCCGGGACCGCTTCCGTCGCGATCTTGCGCAACTCGGCGGCGACCGTCCCGACCGCGTCGTCGATCCGGTCGATGTCCACCCCCGCCTGCGCGTAGAGCGATCCGGCGTCCGTGTAAGCATGATTCGTCGCGAACACGTAGTAGGCGAGACCGCGCCGCTCGCGGACCTCGGTGAATAGCCGGGACGACATCCCTCCGCCGAGCACGGTCGAGAGGACGGTCAGGACGTACCGGTCCGGGTCGGCGATCGGTCGGCTCCGGACCCCCAGGCAGATGTGCGCCTGGTCGGACTGCTTGGTGTGCACCTTGGCCCGCGACCCGTTCAGCGACGGGGCCGGCGCAGCCAGCGGCGCCCCGGTCGGCGCATCCTCGAGGTCGCCGAACAGCTCGGCGATCCGCTCGATCAGGCCGTCGCCGGTGCGACCGCCCACTCCGACGACCATCCGTGACGGCTTGTACCAGTGCCCGATGTAGTCGAGGAAGGACTGGCGCGTCGCCTCCTGGATGGTCTCTTTCCGGCCGATGATGTCCCAGCCGAGCGGGTGGTCGTCGCCGTAGACGAGCTCCTCGTACACGCCGTCGATGAAGTCGCGCGGCGTGTCGAAGTACATGTTCATCTCCTCGATGATCACGCCCTTCTCGCGGTCGATCTCGCCCGCGTCGAACTTGGAGTTGCGGAGCATGTCGACGATGACGTCGAGCGCGACGTCGCGATGCTCGGCCGCGCATCTGACGTAGTAGCCCGTGTACTCCTTGCCGGTGAACGCGTTGAACTCGCCGCCGATCGCGTCTACCTCGCCGGCGATGTCTCGCGCGCTCGGGCGCCGCTCCGTCCCCTTGAAGAACATGTGCTCGGCGAAGTGGGCGATGCCGCTCGACTTGCGCGTCTCGTAGCGCGACCCGGCCGCGAGCATCACGAAGCACGACACCGACTGTGCCTGCGGCATCGTCGCGGTGAGGACGCGCAGTCCGTTCGGCAGGGTCTGGCGCTCGAAGGCGGGCATGCCCCGGATCGTAGCCACCGCCGCTCGTTCAGCCGCGGTCGAACTCGAACACCGTCGTCCCGGTGAGCCCCCCGGCCGTGACCGACATGGAGCACGCGCCGCCCAGCTGGCCGACCACCGGGAACTCCCCGTGCCAGGACTGGCCGCCCGGCGGCGAAGGAAAGTCGAGGTGCTTGACCACCTTGTTGTTCACCCTGATGTCGAGCATCTCGGCCTGCTTGATCAGCAGCGTCACCCGGAACGTGCCCGTCCTGCAGCCGTACGCGACGAGGACGGCCTGACCGGAGATGTCGCCGTTCAGCTGGAGGCCCGACGTCTGCGACCGCAGGCGCAGCGGGCCGTCGAGCTTCCAGAGGACGAGCCCCTTCTGGGTCAGTCCCTGCTGCTCGACCTCGCCCGCCGGTTCGCCCGCGAGTTCGATCCAGTTCGGCGCCACTGCGTAGTGAGGGCCGTGACCGTGCACAGACGGGGCAACCACTGTCCCGTCGGGCCGGACCGACACCCGCTCTTGCGGCAACGGCCCCGGAACCGTCTGTGCCCCGATGTTGTAGACGCGGCGGATGCCGGTGTTCCAGAAGACCGTCTGCCAGACGCCGGGCCACGACGGCTCGCCGTCATAGAGGTACGCGGCCCGCTCGGCGCCGGCGTCGTCAGCCCAGGACGGGTCGCCGCCGAGGAAGGCGACCTGCTCCACGCGGGCCTGGTCGACGACGAACCGGCTCACGAGCACCGAGGCGGCCGCGAGCACGACTACGAGCGCCGCCGGAAGCCAGCGCAGGCGCCGGCGCGGAACCAGCACGAACACGAGCGCGAGCACGGGGACGACGGCGGGGTAGACCGTCTTCATCGTCGACACCGAGGTTTCCGTCGACAGCCGGTACAGGGGGATCAACGTCATCGCGTCGTGCGTGCCGTAGACGTTCACGTAGGTGCCGACGGGAAGGAGAACCAACACGACGACCGCCAGCGCGCCGACGATCCCGCGCTCCACGTAGCCGCCGTCCGGGCCGCGCTCGAGCCAGAGCACCAGGCCGATGAAGAGCACCGGGGCGAGGCCGATCAGGTTCCGCTCGACGATCCGGTCCGAGTACCGCGACGCGAAGACGCCGACCTCGAGCACGAGCCAGACCGCGAGCGACGACGTTACGACGAGGTAGGCCCGCACCTGCTCGTCGGCCTCGCCGCGTCGCAGCGCCTCAACGAGCTTGAGCGCGACTGCCGCCGCGGGGAAGACCCCGCAGAGGATCAGCAGTGACGCGCCGTGGTAGAGGACGAATTTCGCCCCCGAGCCGACGCTGTAGGAGGTGCTCGCCACCACCTCGTACCCACCGAGCGCCGCCTTGCCGGAGGCGAGCCGCCAGACCGCCCAGCCGACGACCAGGACCGCGAACCCCGCTGCGACCGGTAGGTGACGCCGGAGCCTGGCCCACGAGTGGATGATCGCCGCATCGAGGAGCACTGCGGTGACCAGCGCCGGGACGAGGATGATCGCCTGGATCCGGGTCGCGCAGACCGCGACGAAGGCGATGAGCAAGAGGATCTGATTCCGCCGCGTCGGTCGCGCGATTGCCGCCGCGCCGGCCCACGCCGCCGTGACCAGCAACGGGTAGAAGAGCACCTCGGTCATCAGGAGCCCCGAGTAGGCGAGGACCGGCGTTGCGAGCGTGAGTGCCGCTGCGGCGAACGCCCCCCGCCGAGATACGAGCGTGCGCGCCCACAGGTAGACGGGCACGGCGGCGAGCGACATCACGAACGCCTGGAGCCCCTGAAGAACGTCGTAGCCCGTGTGCAGTCCGAACGCCGCCAGCGGAAAGCCGTCGAGCAGCGGTGTGAGCAGCGAGTAGTACGGCGTCGGCCCGCCGAGGATCGCCAGCGACCCGTGCAGCCAGAGGCTGCGGCCGAGCATTCCGTAGACCATCTCGTCGGGCGCGATCCACGGCACGGGGACCTCGACGGCCGCCCACGCCCGGAGCGCGGTCGAGAGAAGGACGAGCGCGGCGAGCGCCGCCCATTCACGCCTGTGGGTCACTCGAGCCGGGCGAGCTCCGCGAGGAGTCGGTCGACCTCCTCGGCCGTGTTGTAGTGGACGAAGCCGACCCGAACCGCGCCGCCGTCGTCCTCGAGCCCGAGTCGCTTCATCACCTCGAGCGCGTAGTAGTTGCCGTGCCAGACCGCGAGCCCGCGCTCGCCGAGCCGTGCGGCCGCCTCGGAGGCGGCGATGCCGTCGACGGAGAAGGCAAACGTCGGAACGCGCCCGTCCATCCCGGGCAGGCCGTGCAGCCTGATCGACGCCGGCAGGCCCGCCAGGAACCGCTCGCCCAGCGAGCGCTCCCAGGAGACGATGTCGTCCCAGCCGAGCGATTCGACGTACTCCACGGCTGCGACGAAGCCGGCCAGCAGCTCGTACGCGAGCGTCCCGGTCTCGAACCGTTTCCCCGGCGGCTCGACGGGCGCCGGGCGCACCTTGTACGGGCGCCACCGCTCGATCAGCTCGCGGCGCGCGTAGGCGACGCCGAGGTGGGGGCCGAAGAACTTGTACGGGGAGCAGATCAGCACGTCGACGCCGAGGGCGGCCACATCGATCGGGCCGTGCGGCGCGTAGTGCACGGCGTCGGCCCACGCGACCGCGCCGGCCTCGTGTGCGAGCGCCGCGATCCGCGGCACGTCGGTCAAGGTCCCAACCGCGTTCGAGGCGACCGGGAACGCAACGACCCGCGTCCGCGTGCCGAGTTGATGCTCGAGGTCGTGGAGATCGAGAGACGTGTCGTCGTTGATGTCGACGAAGCGAACGGTCAGATCGCGATCACGCGCCAACTCGAGCCAGGGCGAGACGTTGGCGTCGTGGTCGAGCCTGGTGCAGAGAATCTCGTCGCCGGGCTCGAAGTCGCGCCCCGCGGTGCGGGACAGCGCGAAGCTCAGTGTCGTCATGTTGGGCCCGAAGATCGTCTCCTCCGGCGCGCAGCCGAGGAAACGGGCGGCCGTCTCCCGGGCCCGGTGCTCGAGCGCCTCGGTGCGGCGGCTGGTCTCGTAGGGGCCGCTGACGTTCGCGTTCGAGGTGCGGAAGTAGTCGGCGACCGCATCGATCACCTCGTCCGGTACCTGCGAACCGCCGGGGGCGTCGAAGAACACGAGGTCGCGTTCGAGCGCACGGAACCGCGCGCGGACGGCGGCAACGTCGAGGGTCACGCCGTGATCTTCTCCCACGCGGCGATGAGCTCGCGCTCACGGTCCGGCGACAGCCCTGCTTTACCGGTCCACTCCGGGACGTCGCGTGCGGTCTCGGTCAGAGGCCGGAAGGTCAGGCCGGCCGCGAGCGCTCGGTCGACGGGGACGAGCTGGAAGGCGGCGAAGTTCTCGTCGGTCGGCGGGATCCAGCACGGGAGATCGCTCCAGCCCTCGACGCCCTGCTCGGTGAGGAACTGCTGCGTCACACGAACGCGGTCGCGCGCGCCGCAGGCGATCAGCATCGAGTCGAAGCTGATCGCCTGGGGCGGCGAGGTCGCGTTGAACGGCCCGCTCTGCTCGTCCTCGACGAGCCGGATCATCCACTCGGCGAGGTCGCGGACGTCGATCATCTGCACCGGCTGGTCCGGCGGCGCGAGGATCGGTCCGCCGCGCTCGGCTCGCCGCGGCCAGTAGGTGAAGCGGTCGGTGGGGTCATTCGGGCCGACGATCAGCCCGGGTCTGACGAGCACGGCGCGGTCGCCGAATGCAGCCTCGACCTCCTGCTCGCACAGCGCCTTCAGCGCCCCGTAGTTCGAGTAGTCCTCGAGCAGTCGGTCGGCCGGCTTGTCCCCGAGCTCTTCCGGCGGATCGCTCTCGACTCTCGGCTCCCGGTAGTCCGCGTAGTACGAGATCGAGGACACGAAGAGATAGCGGCCTGCCGCGTCCGCGAGGAGCTCGGTCGAGTCGTGCACGTGGCGAGGCACGTAGCCGGAAGTGTCGAGGACGGCGTCCCAGGTTCGGCCCTCGAGCACCGCCAGCCCGCCGTCCCGATCGCCGATCACCTTCTCGATCTCCGGGAAGCGCTCAGGATGCGTCTGTCCCCGGTTGAAGGTCGTGACCTGGTGGCCGCCGGCGAGGGCCGCCTCGATCAGCGCGAAGCCGACGAACTTCGGCCCGCCGATTAGGAGCAGTCTCAAGCGACGTTCCAGACGTAGCGCGGCTTGGCGGTCAGCGAGGCACCCACGAAGCAGTCGCGCTCGGCGAGCCGCAGGACCTCGTCGGGGTCGCGCGGTGGCGGATCGAAGCGGACGTCGAAGCGGGCCTCGATGTCGACGAACGCGAAGCGGCCGTCCTCGTCGCGCCGGGTCACCGTCCCGCTCGCCTCGCCGGCCGCCGTCACGCCAACCCCCTCCCGCTTCGCGTGGTAACGGAGGCTCGTCAGGGAGCAGTCGAGCAACCCGGCCAGGACGAGGTGCTCCGGCGACCACACCTCCGGCACGTCGACGCTCGCATCCTTCGCGGTCGCGACGCTCGTCCCGTCGTACGCGACCTCGAACTCGAACACCCGCGGTCTTGGCTCAGCCATGCGCGAGAACCTAGCGGGTCCGTCCGGACCCGCAGCTACGTTCCGGGCGTGACGAGGCTCCGGCCCCTGAGTGAATCGGAGTGCTACACGCGTCTGTACGGCGACCGCGACTCGACGGTCTCGGTGATCCGGGAAGCCGTGCCCGAGCGGCCGAGCGGCGGGCTCCTCGGTGAGCAGCTCCTCAAGCTCTTCGAGAAGCACCAGCTGGAAGGTTGGCCGGACGAGGTTCCCGAGGTCGAAGCCGCTTAACACGGGGGAAACGGCTGGTTTCCCCCGTGAGCCCCCTTCCGAGCTTCGCCGCCCGCTTCGCGGGCGGCGTTCGCGATTGGGTTCACAGCGGAGCCGCAGCGGGCCGCGCCCGCCAGGTCGGTCGCGGCGGCGAACCTGTGCGGGCAGAATCGCCCGGAATGAACAGCGCCGTTCCGGATGTTCTTGCGCCCGATCTCGAAGTTGTCTTCTGCGGGATCAACCCCGGCCGCGTGTCGGCCGCGGCGGCCGCGCACTTCGCGAACCCCCGCAACGACTTCTGGCGGCTCCTGCACGACGCCGGGTTCACACCGCGGATCGTTGCGCCCGCTGAGCAGTTCGAGGTGCTGCGCTACGGGATCGGGCTGACGAACGCTGCGCTCCGGACCACGGCCGGCTCCAGCGACCTGCGTGCGGCCGACTTCGACGGCGCATCGGAGCGCCTGGAGCGGCTGGCGGTCGAGCTCCGGCCGCGCGCGATCGGCTTCGTCGGCAAGGAGGCATACCGCGGCCCGTTCCGCGAGCGGCCGGAGCACGGACTGCAGGAGCGGCGACTGGGGGAGACACGCCTCTTCGTCTTGCCGTCGACCTCACCGGCGAACGCCACAGTTCCGTATGAAGAACGCCTGCGGTGGTTCAACCTACTGCGCGAGCTCGTGCTGTAACGCTGATCCCCTCGTGGCCGCGACCGACATGGCGGTCGCGGCCCCCGGCGGCTGGCTGTGAAGCAATCGCGAAGGCGCTGGCGGAGCCAGCGGCGGAGCTCGGAAGGGGGCCCACGGGGGAAACCGGCCGTTTCCCCCGTGCTTAGCCGCGCCAGCGATTCGTGATCGGCGTCCGCCGGTCTCGGCCGAACGCCTTCGGGCGGAGCTTCACGCCCGGAGGCGCCTGACGGCGCTTGTACTCGGCCCGGTCGATCATCCCCAGCGCCGCGTCCACCACATCGCGGTCGAAGCCGTCCGTGAGCAGCTCCTCGCGCGAGCGGTCGAGCTCGACGTAGGCCTCCAGCACGCGGTCGAGCTCGTCGTACGGCGGCAGCGAATCCTGGTCCAGCTGGTCGGCGCGGAGCTCGGCGCTCGGCGCACGCTCGATGATCGTCCGCGGGATCAGCTCGCGTCCGGCGCGTTCGTTCAGGTGCCTCGTCAGGCGGAAGACATCGGTCTTGAACACGTCCTTGAGCAGCGCGAAGCCGCCGGCCATGTCCCCGTAGAGGGTGGCATAACCGACGGAGAGCTCCGACTTGTTTCCGGTGGCGACGACCAGCCAGCCGAACTTGTTCGACAGCGCCATCAGGAGGACGCCGCGCACCCGCGCCTGGAGGTTCTCCTCGGTCAGATCTGGCTCGAGCTCGCCGAAGCTGGGGGCGAGCGTGCTCTCGAACTCCGTCACCACCTCGCCGATCGGCACCTCGCGAAAGTCGATCCCGAGGTTCTCGGCCAGCCGCCGCGCGTCGGAGCGCGTCCCCTCCGACGAGAAGCGGGACGGCATCGAGACGCCGTGTACGCGATCCGCGCCGAGCGCCTCGACCGCGAGCGCCGCGGTCAGCGCGGAGTCGATCCCGCCCGAAAGGCCGATGACGACATCGCCGAACCCGTTCTTCCCGACGTAGTCGCGGAGCCCGAGCTCGAGCGCGAGCCGCATCTGCTCCAGCTCTCCGGTGAACGGTGAAACCCCGCTCGAACGGTCGTACCCCGAAGGGGTCTCATCCTCGCGAGTCCCGACCTCGACAATCTCGATCTCGGGCGGTGCCTCGCGCTCCTGCGCCAGGGCCCGACGCCGCGCGTCCGAAAGGCGCCGCCCCATCGCGGCCGTCGGGTCGACGTCGACCACGAGCAACGCCTCCTCGAACCCGGGCGCCCGGGCCAGCACCTCGCCCTCGTCGTCGAGCACGCACGAGTGGCCGTCGAAGACCAGCTCGTCCTGGCCTCCGACGGCGTTCACGAACGCGACGAACGAGGTCGTGTCCCTCGCCCGCAGCTGGAACATCTCCTCGCGCTCCCGCTCCTTGCCGACGTGGTACGGAGAAGCGGACACGTTGACGAGGAGCTGGGCGCCGGCCAGCGCAAGGTCGGTCGCCGGCGGCCCCGGTTGCCACATGTCCTCGCAGATCGTCACGCCGACGAGCGCGTCCCCGAGCTGCAGCGCAACGAGGTCGCGCGCAGAGGCGAAGTACCGCTGCTCGTCGAAGACACCGTAGTTCGGAAGAAAGCGCTTGCGGTAGATCGCGCGCACCTCGCCCTCGGAGCAGATCGCACACGCGTTGTAGAGATCGCCCTCGAAGTGTGGGAACCCGACGAGCGCCGTGATGCCGGACGCTGCCGATGCGATCGTGTCGAGTGACCGGCGGGCAGCGCGGACGAACCCGGGACGAAGAAGCAGGTCCTCGGGTGGATAGCCGGTCACAGCCAGCTCGGGAAAGAGGACGAGATCCGCTCCCGCCGACTGCGCTTCCTTCAACCGCGGAAGGATCAGGTCGCGGTTCCCGTCGAGGTCGCCGACGGTCGTGTTGATCTGTGCGAGCGCGAGTCTCATCTTGGTTTTCGCCTTTCAGTCGAAAACCATATCAGGCGAGGGCGGAGGCGATCGCGTCCAGCGCCTCCGGGTTCTCCACCGACGACAGGTCGCCCGGATCCCGTCCAAGGGCAGTCGCGCGAACAGCCCGCCGGACGATCTTCGCCGAACGTGTCTTCGGGAGCGCCGGCACGAAGACGACTCGATCCGGCGCGAACGCCTTGCCGAGGTCGGCCGCGACCAGTGCGGCCACGTCCTCCTCGGACGCGTCCGCACCAGGCGCGAGGACGCAGAACACCCAGGCAACCTCGCCTTTCACGTCGTGCGGAACGCCGACGGCGGCCGCCTCGGCCACCGCCGGGTGGGCGACCGCCGCCGATTCGATCTCCGCCGGGCCGATCCGTTTCCCGGCGATGTTCAGCGTGTCGTCCGAGCGTCCGTGGAGGAACCAGTAGCCGTCCGCGTCGACCGATGCCCAGTCTCCGTGCGTCCAGATGCCCGGGAACCGCCGCCAGTACGTGTCGAGGTACCGCTCCGGCTCGTCCCAGAACCCGCGGGTCATCCCCGGGAACGGCTTGCGGCAGACGAGCTCCCCGACCTCGCCCGTGCCGACGAGGGACCGTCCCTCCGGGTCGAGGACGTCCATCGCCATCCCGAGGGCCGGGCCGCCGAGAGAGCACTCCTTGATCGGCTCGGCCACGCAGCACGAGAGGAAGCACGCTCCGACCTCGGTACCGCCGGAGATGTTCACGATCGGCACGCGGCTGCCGCCGGCCCGCTCGAACAGCCACCGGTACGGCTCGGGATTCCACGGTTCTCCGGTGGTCACGAACGCGCGCAGCGACGAGAGATCGGCCTTCGGCTCGCCATGGGGGATCAGCGCGCGCACGAGTGTCGGCGAGCACCCGAGGATCGTGACGCGCTCCTCTTCGACCAGCCGCCACAGGCGGTCAGGCGGCCAGTCCGGAGCGCCCTCGGCGAAGACGAGCGTCGATCCCATCGCACCGCAGCCGACCACCGTCCAGGGGCCCATGATCCAGCCCATGTCGGTCGAGAAGTGCACGACGTCGTCGGCGTGCGCGTCCGCCTGGTAGGAGGCTTCCCGCGCGATCGAGATGAAGAAGCCGCCCTGGACGTGGAGCACGCCCTTGGGTTTACCGGTCGTTCCAGAGGTGTAGGTGAGGAGGTAGGGATGCTCGGATTCGACCGGGAGCGGCGCGAGCGTGCCGGGACAGTCGGCGACCTCGTCGTCCCAGGGGGCGACGATCACGCGCTCGACCGCCGGGGCCTCCCGGCGAGCCTCCTCGAGGATCTCGAGCATCCTCACCTCGCGCCCCCGGCGGAGCGACGTCCGCGCCGTTATCGCCACCTTCGCACCGGCGTCGACGAGGCGCTGCGCGACCGCGGGCGCCGCGAAACCGGAGAAGACGGGCACCTGCACCGCGCCGACGTGGGCGCAGGCATGGGAGGCGACCGCTGCCTCGGGAGACATCGGCAGGTAGATCGCGACCCGGTCGCCGGGCTCGACCCCGAGCGTGACGAGCCGTTCCGCGAGACGTGTCACCCCGTCCGAGAGCTCGGCGAAGGTCAACTCCCTCCGGGTCCCGTCCTCGCCCCGAAAGACGGCCGCAACGCGGTCGCTCCGCCACCGGTGGACACAGTTCCAGGCGATGTTCAGCTTCGCGCCGCGGAACCACGTCGCCCATTCGGGCCCGCGGGACAGGTCGACGAGCTGCGACCACGGCTCGTACAGCTCGAGCCCCAGATCCTCCACGACCGCCGACCAGAACCACTCGGGATCCTCGATCGAGCGGGCGACGAGCTCGCGATAGGTCGAGAAGCCGTGCCTGCGCATCAGCCGGACGACATTGGCGCGCTCGAGCACCTCCTCGTTCGGCCTCCAGACGACGTCTGCCACGGCCGCAAGCCTACCCCTGTTAGCATCCACTAACAGTGCGCGCGAAGATCCTCGCCAGCATGGTCAACGAGGAGCACCGCAAGTGGTGGACGCTGGTTGCGGTCTCTTTCGGCCTGTTCATGATCATGCTCGACAACACGATCGTGAACGTCGCGCTGCCGACGATCCAGAGTTCCCTGCACCTGAAGATCTCCGAGCTCGAGTGGGTGGTGACCGGCTACGCGCTCACCTTCGGCGCGCTCATGCTCACCGGCGGGAAGCTCGCGGACCTGATGGGTCGGCGGCGGATCTTCGTCGTCGGGCTCGCGATCTTCACCGCCTCGTCGCTCGCCTGCGGGCTCGCCGACGAGGCATCGCTGCTGATCGGCGCCCGCGTCGTGCAGGGAGTCGGCGCAGCGCTGATGAACCCGGCGACCCTGTCGATCATCGTGGCGACCTTCCCGGCGCGCCAGCGCGGCACCGCGATCGGGATCTGGGCGGGCGTCTCCGCCCTCGCGCTCGCGATCGGCCCGCTCGTCGGCGGCGTGATCGCCGAGAACCTGAGCTGGAGCTGGATCTTCTTCATCAACGTGCCGGTGGGCGTGCTCGGGATCGCCGCCGCGTACCTCTTCATCGACGAGTCGCGCGACACGTCGCAGGAGCAGCGGCCCGACGTGCCCGGCCTGGTCACGTCGACGATCGGCCTCTTTGCGCTCAGCTACGCCCTGATCGAGGCGAACAACTACGGCTGGACGTCTGCTCGCATCCTGATCTCCTTCGGGATCGCCGCCGTCTCGCTCACCGCCTTCGTGGTGCTCGAGCACTTCCAGCGGCTGCCGATGCTCGAGCTCGGCCTCTTCCGCAACAGGGGCTTCGCGGGCGCGAACACCGTGATGCTGCTTGTCGGTCTCGCGATGTTCGGCGTCTTCTTCTACGTCTCGCTGTACGTGCAGCAGGTGATCGGCTACTCGCCGATCGAGGCCGGTGCGTCGTTCCTGCCCTGGACGCTCCTGATCATCGTCCTCGCACCAATGGCCGGGCGGCTCTCGGACCGCGTCGGCCCGCGCCCTCTCGTCGTCGGTGGGATGGTCGTGATCACGGGGTCGCTCCTCATCTTCGCGAGCCTGGGCGAGAACGCGACCTTCTGGAATCTGCTGCCCGCGATGCTGCTCGGGGGCGTCGGGATGTCCGCCGCGATGGCTCCGGTCACCGCCGCGGCCATGCAGTCGGTCCGGCCGGACAAGGCGGGCGTCGGCTCGGCCGTCCTCAACAGCATGCGCCAGGTCGGCGGCTCGCTCGGTATCGCGATCATGGGCGCGATCGTGGCCGCGTCGGCAACTCCAGGGCAGGTCGATCCGGCCGCCTTCGTGCGCGGCTTCCACCACGCGCTCATCACCGCCGCAGCGCTCACGGTTCTCGGCGCGCTGATCGCGGCCTTCACGCTCCCCGGACGACCTCGTCGGGAGTCCGAGCGCGCGCCCGCGTTCGCCGAGGCGGGATGAAGCCTCGGCTGTCGGCGATCGAGCGTCGCGCCGCGGTGCTCGACACCGCCTGCCGTGTCTTCGCGCGCTGCTCGTACCGCGCAGCCACGACGGCGGAGATCGCCCGCGAGGCGGGCGTGACCGAGCCGATCCTCTATCGCCACTTCGCCTCGAAACAAGCCCTGTATCTCGCCTGCATCGAGACCGCCTGGCAGCGCGTCCGCGCCGCGTGGGACGAGGCGGTCGCGGCCGAACCCGACCCGCGCGCATGGACTCAGGCGATGGCGTACGCCTTTCTCGACTTCAAGGAGCAGCGCTCCGCGGTCGCGCAGCTCTGGCTCCGGGCGCTGACCGAGTCGGGCGACGATCCGGAGATCCGCCGCTACCTGCGCCGCCACCTCCGTGAGGTGCACGAATTCGTCGCCGACGTCATCCGTCGCTGTCAGGCGGTGGGTGCAATCCCGCCGGAGCGCGACCCACGCGCGGAGGCCTGGATCTTCATCGCGGTCGGTCTCCTGACCGCCGTCGCCGGACGGCTCGGGGCCTTGCCGCCGGACGACATCGAGCGGATCCGCGAGTCGAGGCGGGCCTGGTTGACAGGCCGTTAAGGCACCGAACCGGGGACAGGTCTGTAAGACCTGTCCCTCTCTGTGCTCACAAATAAAAGCCGAGAGCCCCGGCTGCGGCCCCCGGGGCTCTCTCTGTACAGACTTCCCCTGCAGCCACCCTTACTTCCTGCGGCGGGCGGCTGTTGAAGTGGCACGACTATAGAAGCCATGTCCGGTCTTGTCAAGTAGTCAGGTGAAGCAATCTGCGATAACATTTACTTCACCGGCGATAAGCGCATGGCAAAAGGGATTACCGCCACACGTCCACAGCAGCCGACTGGAGCGAGTGAAGTCGGCGAGCGTCTACGCTCCCTCCGGGTCGCGGCAGGTCTGACCCAGAGCCAAATCGCCGACGGGCGGTTCTCGAAGGAGTACGTCAGCCAGATCGAGCGCGGCAAGACGCGGCCCTCTCCCGAGGCGCTCGAGTGGATTGCCGCGCGGCTGGACGTCGATCCGGCGTACCTGGTCGGCGGGGTCAGCGCGGAGGAACGCGGGAAGGTCGAGGCAGCGCTGGCGCGGGCCGAAGCGCTCTCGGAACAGGGGGAACACGCTCAGGCCGCCCGAGCCTTCGCGAACGGCCGCCAGGCGGTCGCGGCCACCGGCGCGCCCGATCTCGAGCTGCGCTCGCTCCTCGGTGAGACGTGGGCGCTTGCCCAGTCGGGCGGGGTCCGGGAGGCGCTGGCGCTCCTGAGCCGTGCCCGCGACATCGCCGAGCGCCCGGGCTTCTCTGACGTCGACCGCGCCGCAGTGCTCTTCCGGATCGGCGTCTGCCGGTACCACCTCTCGAGCATCTCGACCGCCGTCTCGCTGCTCACCTCCGCGCTGGAGCTGGCCGATTGCTCCGGCCTGCCGTGCGACCTGCTCCGGGGCGACATTCTGGACTGGCGCTCGCGCTGCTATCGCCGCCAGCGGGACTGGCAGGCTGCCCGCGAGGACGTCGAGCGGGCGTTGGAGCTGGCGGAGTCGGCGCGCGACCGAACTGCGTCGGCACGCGCCTATTTCCAGGCGTCACTGGTCGCCGAGCGTGAGGGACACTGGCTGCTCGCGCGGACATACGCGGAGCGGGCGCGAGGCTACTACGAGGAGCTCGAGGACCGGGCGAACGTCGGCCGGTTGCTCAACAACCTCGGCGGTCTGAACTTCACGCTCGGCAAGCCCGAGCGCGCGGTCGAACTGCTGACGAGCGCGTACGACGTCGCGCTCGAGACGGGGGACGAGCCCGAGGCCGGGCTCGCCATGTGTTCGCTTGCCCAGGTCCACTTGGACGTTGCCGAGGCCGGCCTGGCCGAGCTCGAGGCGTCGAAGGCGCTCACACTCTTCGGCGACCGGCCGGACTACCTCCAGGGGGTGGGCACTGCGCAGCTCGTCTTGGGTCGCGCACTGCTCGAGCAGGATCGCTTGAACGAGGCTGAAGAAATGCTGGTCGCTGCCGATAAGAGCTTTGAGCAGTTGTCGTCGGTCAGCCACCGGGCTGCGGCCTGGGTCGCGCAGGGCGATCTCGCACAGAAGCGCAATGCAGATCGTGAGGCGGCCCGCCTCTACCGGCGGGCAGCCGAGGCGCTGCAGGACTTCCGCTTCTAGCCGAAAGGAGACATAGAGGTGCTGGTCAAGGCCTATTCCGACGGCCCCCGCTAGTCCGCGTCTCCGGCTGCGGTCGCCGAACTAGACTCGGGGCGTGCGTCCCGCGCGCCTCTTTGTCCTGCTGGCCGCGGCGCTCGGCGCCGCGGCTTGCGGGGGAGGGAAGAACGCCTCACCGGTAGCGAAGGGCACGCTGGGCGCCGAGCTTTCGCGTCCCGGCCCCGACGTCGCGCTGGTCCAAGGCACCTCCGACTACGCGACCGGCCCGATCCGGGTCACCTTCCTCGTGATCGACTCGAAGTCGCGCGCGATCGAGCGGCCCCGGGCCCGCGTCTGGGTCGGACGCGCGCTCGGAGCCCCGCCGATCGTCTCCACCGAGGCGGCCCTCGATCCGATCGGCGTTCCGGGCACGTCCGACTCGGCGACGGGCGGCATCTCCCGGATCTACGTCGCCCGATTCCGGCTTCCGCAGCCGGGCACCTACACGCTCGTCGCCGAGCCCGACGGCGAGAAGATCCAGGGGTTCGCGAAGATCCGCGTCGCGCAGCAGTCACAGGCACCCTCGGTGGGGGACAAGGCGATTCCCTCTCGCACGCCGACACTCGCGTCCGATCACGGCGACGTTGCCTCGCTCACGACGGCAAACCCACCGGATCTCAGCCTTCTCCGCTACTCGGTCGCCGATTCGATTGCCGACCGCGTGGCGTTCGTGCTCGTCTTCGCGACGCCGAAGTTCTGCACATCCCGGACCTGCGGCCCGGTGGTCGACGTCGCCCAGGCCGTCCAGCGGCGTTTCTCCGGCCGCGGCGTGCGGTTCATCCACGTCGAGGTCTACACCGACAACAACCCGGCACAGGGCTACAACCGCTGGTTCAAGGAGTGGCGGCTGCCAAGCGAGCCGTGGGTGTTCCTCGTCGGCCGGGACGGACGGATCGGGGCGCGGTTCGAGGGCTCGGTGTCGGTTGCGGAGCTCGCCGCCGCTGTCCGGTCGACGCTCCTTCGTTGAGGTCTCTCGGGACATGTCCGGGGTCTGACCCCGGACACGGCGAGTGTCGACGAGTCCGCTACGGCACGTCAGGCCAACCATGCGATCGCACTGTCCAGAACCGACATGGCAGGGGTCTGACCCCGGCCACGTACGATTGCGGCGTGGCGGTGAGGCTCACCGAGCTCGTTACCTCGGGCGGCTGCGCGGCCAAATACCCGGCCGCTCGCCTCCAGGAACTGCTCGCCGGCTTCGTGCCCGCCGAGGCGGAGGAACTGCTGATCGGGCTCTCGCCTGCCGACGACGCCGCCGTCTACCGGCTCGACGACGAAACCGCGCTCGTCTTCACACTCGACTTCTTCCCGCCGCTCGTCGACGACCCACGCGACTTCGGGACGATTGCGGCGACGAATGCGCTGAACGACGTCTTCGCGATGGGCGGCCGGCCGTTGCTCGCACTCTCGATCGCCGAGTTCCCGGAGGATCTGCCGCAGGAGACGGTCGCCGCGATCCTCGGCGCGGCGGACGCGCAGGTGCGGCGGGCGGGCGCGATTCTCGCCGGCGGTCACACGATTCGAGACCGGGAGCCGAAGTACGGGCTTGCCGTGGTCGGAACCGTCCATCCCGACGGTCTCTGGCCCAAGGCGGGTGCGCGGGCGGGAGACGTCCTGTTCCTGACCAAGCCGCTCGGCACCGGCCTGGTACTGCACGGAGCTCCGCGCGGGCTGGTCGGCGACGACGAGGTGAGCGCCGCGGTGTCCTGGATGAGCACGCTGAACGCGGAGTGGGCGGACGTCCTGCGCGCGTTCCGGCCGAGCGCCGTCACCGACGTCACCGGGTTCGGGCTGCTCGGACATGCACACGAGATGGCCGAGCGGAGCGGCGTGCAGCTCGTCCTCGACGCGCAGGCGTGGCCTGCGCTGGACGGGGCGCTCACGGTCGTCCGTGCCGGCGAGAAAACCGGCGGCGACCCCCGAAACCGCGATTTCGCGGAGGCGGAGGTCCGCGCCGACGGCGTCCCCGAGGAGTTGCTCACGCTCGGCTGGGATCCGCAGACCGCGGGCGGACTGCTCGTGTCTCTCCCCGAAGAAAAGGGGCCGGCACTGGCGGCGGAGCTCGACGCACGAGGCCTCTTCGTGCGGCGCATCGGCCGCGTCGAGGCGGGCGCCGGCGTGGTCGTCGTCTGAGGGGCCGCTGACCCCGTCTACACTCGACCGCGTGCACGTCGAGACCTCGCGTCTCTCGCGTCTGCGCTCCTACGAGCTGTCGCCCACCGCTTTCCGGTGGCTCGCCGGGCTGTCCCTGGCGGCGCTGTGGGTGATCGTCTCCACCGGCGCGGTCGTCCGGCTGACGAGCTCCGGTCTGGGTTGCGAGCACTGGCCCGGCTGCCAGCCCGGCCAGCCCTTCCCGGAGAAGGGCTACCACTCCTACATCGAGTTCGGGAACCGGATGGTCGCGAGCGCGACGATCGTCATCACGCTCGCGCTCGCGATCGGGGCCTGGCTGACCAGGGGTCTGCCCGGATGGGCTCGGTGGGTCGCCGTCGCGACGTTTGTCGGGACGGCTGCCCAGGCGCCGCTCGGGGCGATCACGGTCTACGCACACCTGCACCCGGCGCTCGTGATTCCGCACCTGCTCCTCTCGGTCGCGGTCCTCGGGGCGGCGGTGGTCGTCGGGCTCGAGGCGCTCGCGCTGGGCCGGGGCCACGCGGAGCCGCTCGGCCCCGAGCCGCGCTTCGCCGGGCTCGCGATCGCGGTCGCCTGCTTCCTGCTGCTCGCGTCTGGCACGATCGCCACCGCCGCCGGGCCGCACTCCGGCGGAGAGAACGTCTACCGGCTTTGGCGCCTCCACCCGGCGTTGCTGCTCCACGGGACCGCCGTCGCCGTGCTCGGCTGCAGTCTCATGTTCCTGATCGGGTACCTGTTCGCCCGCCGGTCGACGATCGGTCCGCACTATGCCGAGGGCGCGGTCGGGCTGGCGCTGCTCCTGCTCGTGCAGATGGCGATCGGGGACATCCAGTACCGCACCCATCTGCCGTGGGGGCTGGTGCTCGTCCACGTCGCGGCGGCAGCGACGGTCTGGGCGGCGACGGTCGCGTTCGTCGCGCTGATGTGGCGTCCGCTGGCCGGAACCCCAAGCTAAGGGACTCCTGGCCCCGGCAGTTTTCGCGCGACGCGCGAGCAAGGGGCCGGGCTTTGCTCGGCCCCTTGCGTAGACTCATGCTGTGGAAGAGCTGCAGGTCTCGCGCCGCCCGGCGCTGGTCAGACCCGTCCTGATCGCGGCGTTCCGGGGCTGGAACGACGGCGGGCAGGGTGCATCGCTCGCCGTCGGCTACCTCGCAAAGGCCTGGGACGCGCGGCGCTTCGCCGAGATCGATCCAGAAGGGTTCTTCGACTTCCAGGCGACCAGGCCGCAGGTGCGGCTGGAGCAGGGCTACACGCGGCGGATCGACTGGCCGGAGACGATCTTCTACCACGCGCGACCCGGAGGGCTCGACCGGGACGCCGTCCTCTTGCTCGGCGTTGAGCCGAACCTCCGCTGGCGGACGTTCTCGAGCCTAATCGTCGACTTCGCCCGCGAGCTGGAGGTGGAGCTGGTGGTCACGCTCGGCGCCCTGCTGGCCGACGTCCCGCACACGCGTGACGCGCCCGTCACGGGCAGCGCCACCGATCCCGCTCTGATCGAGCAGCTCGGTCTCCAGGCGTCCCGCTACGAAGGCCCGACGGGCATCGTCGGCGTCGTGCACGACGCGTGCAAGCGCGCGAACATCCCCTCGGCCAGCCTCTGGGCGGCCGTTCCGCACTACGTCTCGCTCGCTCCGAGCCCGAAGGCGGCGTCGGCGCTCTGCGCCCGGCTGTCCGACCTGCTCGGGGCGGAGATCGACACGGCGGAGCTGGACGAGGCCGCCGAGGCGTATGTGCACCAGGTCAGCGAGGCGATCGCGACCGACGAGGAGACAGCCGCGTACGTAGAGGAGCTCGAGCGCCGCGTCGACGAGCTCGACGAGTCGGACATCCCGTCGGGCGAGTCCCTTGCCGCCGAGCTCTCCCGCTTCCTCCGCGAACGTGAGGAACGCGGCGACGGGCCGGCTGCGTCCGAGCAGTAGCTAGCCGAAGGTGAAGGCGTAGGCCGAGACGCCGGGCGAGAAGCGCAGCTCGAGCACGGCGTCGTCGATCGAGTCGCGGTCGACCAGGGTATAGAGCCGGTCGGAGTTGACTCGGACGACTCCGTGCGGCCGGCCGTCGACCAGCACCTGAACCGTTCCTTTCCCGCCGAGCACCAGGAATACCTTGCGCGCGTAATAGCGCAGCTCCAGCCGCGCGTCCTTACCGGCGTCGATCCGCTGCGCGTGTACCGTCCAGCGGCCGGCGTAGGCGAAGTCGTCGCGGCCCAGCGCGTCGGGGAAGGCGTACGTCGCTTCTTTGTCGGGGTGGATCTTCGAGCCCGTGAACCGGTCGATGCGCTCGTAGCCGAGGTAGGACTCGGGCGTGAGCGGGCCGGACGGCGTCAGGTCGTGGAGCCGATCCGCCGCCGGCGACGCGGGGCGCTCCCCCAGCAGGCTGCGGATGTTCTCCTCGGTGATGTCGTAGTTGCCCTCACCGAAGTGCGCGTACCGGACATGACCGTTTCGGTCGATCAGGTATTTCGCAGGCCAGTACTGGTTGCCGTAGGCGTTCCAGGTCCCGTAGTCGTTGTCGAGCGCGACGGAATAGTGCACGCCGAGCCGCTTCACGGCCGCCTCGACGTTTGACGGCACGTGCTCGAACGAGAACTCCGGCGTATGGACGCCGACGATCACGAGCCCGTTCTTCCGGTACAGCCGGTCCCACGCCTCGACGTGGGGGAGCGTGCGCAGGCAGTTGATGCACGAGTACGTCCAGAAGTCGATCAGCACGACCTTGCCGCGTAGCTGTGCCATCGTCAGCGGACGGCCGTTCAGCCAGCTGTCGATGCCGGCGAAGTCCGGCGCCCGGCCGTAGTCGGGGAGATCGGCGTCCGCAGTCACGACGGGCTTGCTGTCCTCGACGACGTTCTGTCCGCGCTTGAAGTGGTCCTTCCCGAGGTCGTCGAGGAGCCCCGATGTTGGGAACGAGACCTTCGCGAGGTCCTCGTCGAGATTGAAGACGAGGGCGAATGCGACCGCCGCGATCACCGCGCCGAACGCGACTCGGAACCGCGCCATCCCGGCGCGTACGCGCTGACTGGCCGCGCGGCCTCCAAGGGCGATCGCGAGCAGCACGACCGAGACCCCGATCGTGTACGCGGCAGCCACCAGCAACGCTTTCAGGCCGAACTCGCCCGAGGCAGCGGAGGCCGTCACATAGGCAAGGGCTACGCCGGCGCACGGAACGAAGACGAAGCCGAGCGCAACTCCGAGCATGAACCCGCCGCCGAGGTCACCGGACGGTCGTCGCGAGAGTCGAGTCAGGGGACGCTCGATCCACTCGCCGACCTGGGGGACGATCAGGACGACGGCGATCAGGAAGAGGAGCCCGATCGAGATATTTCGGAGGAGATCCTTCGGCAGGCCCAGCTTGTCGAGGACCCACGTTGCGAAGAGGATCGAGAGGAAGAACGAGATCGCCAGCCCGGCGATGATCGCGAAAGGCCGACGGCGGTTATCCCCGACCCCCCCGGCGAGCACGATCGGCAGCACCGGCAGAACGCACGGCGAGACCGCCGTGACCACGCCGGCGACGAACGCAAGAACGACCGCAAGGGCCATTACTGGTTATTCGGACGCTGAAGCCTGCCCAGTTGTTACAGCCTCATTAACTTCGGCCGGCTGTTGCGACCCCGGCTCGCTGCCGTTCTGCCCAGCGCCGCCCGCGTTCGTGGCCGCCGGCGCGGCGGCGGCGGGCTTCTTCTTGCGCCTGCGCCGGCGGCGGCGGCCGGGATGGGCCTTCGGCGCAGGCAGGTCGTCCGCGAGCGCGGTCGCGACGTCGCCGATCGTGCCTAGCTCCTCGCGGGCTGCCTCGAGGTGGTGGTTGGCCCGGGGCGTGTATCCCTCGGCCGACGCGAGCAACGCCGCTGCAGTCCCGATCGGCAGCTCCTTCGCGGCCGTCGCGAGCTTGACGGCGTTCTCCTCGTGCCGCTGGCCACGCGAGTTCGCGAGCGCCCCGAGCAGCCGCTTCGCCTCCGGATACTCGGAGCTCGCCTTGCGGTCGAGCACCTTGCGGACGGCTCGGGCCAGCCGCCACGTCCACCGGGCGAGGATCTGGTCGGGCGCGTCCGGCTTGCCCTCACCGATCGCGCGGAGCAGGACGCGAACCCCCTGCACGCGGTCCTTCTCCCACGGCGGCGCCTGCGTGACGAGGGTGACGAGGTCGTCGAAGCTCATCCGGTCGACCGGTGTCGCGACCCGGTCCGAGAGTGCCATCAGCCGGAGCCGCCGGTTCGGGTTCTCGGCCGCGCAGGTGAAGAGGAACTGGTCGAGCGCCGCCTTGCTCGCCCGTGCGCTCAGCTTCTCGACGAGAGCGACGCGGTCGTCGAACCGAGCCTGGCGCCCGGCGATGCGGGCCCAGAACCGCTGCTCCTCCTCGTCGAGGTAGCGCGGGTCGACGCGCTGCCACTCGCGCTGGATGACGGCGAGGCGGCGGTTGACGTCCGGAGTGACCGGCACGAGCCACGGCGCCGGGGAGAGCCGGCGGCGGGCTTTGCGCTGGACCCGGCGGCGAGGGGCCGGGGTGACGCGCGCGCCCTCGCGGTAGAAGTCCGCGCCGAGCAGCGAGTGGAGCGTGACCACCCGGTCCGAGTGAGTTGCGCCCTTCTGGACGAAGTCGACGACGATGCCTGCCTCCTTGCGCGGGTGGAGGCGCATGATCCGGCCGATCCGCTGCTGGTAGACGCGGCGGCTGGCGGTCGGCGCGAGGTGCATGACCACCGTTGCGCGCGGCGAGTTCCACCCCTCGGCGAGCAGCATGGCGTTCACGAGCACGTCGATCTCGCCGCGCTCGTACGCGGCGAGGATCTCGGCCAGGCGCACCGGAGGCGTGCGGCCGCTGACGGCCTCGGCCTTGATACCGGCGGCGCGAAACTCCTGCGCGAGGTTGTACGCGTGGTCGACGCCGGCGGCGTAGACGATCCCGGGCGTCGAGTCGAAGCGGTCGCGGTAGAGGCTCGCCGCGGCCTGGTTGAGGGCGACGTGGTCGAGCACCTTGGCCAGGGCGACCTGGTCGAAGTCGCCGCCGACGATCGGGACCGAGTTGATCGCCGCCGCGGGCGGAACACGGAGGCACCGCAGGGGCGCGATCAGGCCGCGGCGGGCGGCGTCGGCCAGCGGGAGGTCGTCGACCGAGGCGGGAAAGACGTCGGAGACCTGCTTCGCGATCAGCTGCTCGGTCGCGGTCATGCCGACGTAGATCGGCTCGGGGAAGCTGCGGATCGCCGCGCTCGTCTTCTCGCCGAGGGCGGTGTGCGCCTCGTCGCAGATGACGAGCTGGTACGCGTCCCGGTTCAGCTCCTTGACGTGGCGGGCGAACCAGGCGTAGGTCTGGATCGTGATCGGGTTGCGGCGTGGCGGGCTCGCCTTGCCCGTGATCTCGGGGACGATCCGTTCGCCGTAGCCCTCCGCCTTCAACTCGCGGTTGAACTGGCTGACGAGCAGCCGGCGGTGCGTCAGGATCAGGACGCCGATCGTGCGCGCGGCCTCGACGAAGCCGGCGGCGGCGATCGTCTTGCCGGACGCGGTCGGATGCCGGAAGCGGTAGCGGCGGACGGCGCCGGGATCGTGCTCGGGCGAAAGCTCCTCGGCCGGCTCCAGGTCGTCCTGCTCGGCGTGATCGCCGTTGTCGCCGTTCTCGCCGTTCTCCTCGTACTCATCTTCTTCGTAGTCGTCGTCGGGCTCGTCCGCGACCGCCTCCGGCTGCCGTTGCGCTGCCGCGATCAGCTCGGTCAGCATCCCCGCCAGCGCGTCGACCTGGTGACGGCGCAACTCGGTGCCGGACTTCAGGTGCGGCGGCTTCTCGCTCAACACCCGCTCGAGCCCGAGCATGAGCGCGTAGCGGATCTTCCAGTCGGACGACGGTTCGTCGGCCCCGGACTCGATCTCGGCGAGTGCGTCGTCCAGCGCGCGCCGGCGGGCAGTCCCCGCGACGAGCACCTGGCCCGGATCCTCTTCGGGGTGCAGGAACGGCTCGCCTGCCCATTCGGCGGCGCGCTGTGCCGAAGCAACGAGTTGGCCCGTCGCCTCAGGCGGGGTCAAGGCTTGATCGATCGTTTCCTGCATAGGCGCAGCGCCGTTGCGCTGCTACATCGGAGAGAACGCCCGAACACCACAGACGGGCGTCACGACCACAGCATACCCGCTGCGGCGGCGCCGGGCCACTCGTCGGCGGCCATACTGCGGGCGTGGATTGGGCGACGCTGTTCGAGCGTGAGACGAGGCGCTACCGCGACGGCGAGGCGCGGCTGGGCGACGGAAGCGACGAGCGGCAGCGGCAGCTGACCCGGATGGGCAATGCGGCCTGGGGCGCCGGGCTCTGCCTGCTGATGCAGGGGGACGACGCGACGGAATGGCTCGAGCTGGCAGCAGGACGCTGGCGGGAGAGCTACGCCGATGCGCCGGCAGGAAGCTGGGGACGGCCGATCGGGGCGATCAAGGCGCTCGTGCTCGCGGACGACTGGGATGGGGCACAGGAGGCGGCGCGCTGGGCGCTCGCCGAGGGAGCGGCCGACTCCGAGTCCCCGATCGGGCGCTACGCCGCCGCGCTCGCCTGCGCCGTGCTGGCCGATTGGACCGGAGCACGGCTCCACGCCGATGCGATCCGGATTCGCGACGACTTCCCCCGCGAGGTCGGTGATGCCCTGGCGATGATTGCCGCCGAGGACGTGGTCGGCTACGCGGATGCGGTCGAGTCCGTGCTCGAGTCGTTCGAGACGCGCGACGAGTACCTCGAGGACGTCCCGGTCGCGGACACCGTGATCGTGCTCCAGGCATTGGCGGCGCGGCGCAACATGGCCGACGATCTGACGTCTGATCTCCTACCGTGAGATCCCTGCGCAAATGGCGCGCCGAGCGGCGCGAGCGGAAGCGCCGCCGGGAGCTGGAGCGGCTCGGCCAGACGAGCCCTGAAGCGCTGGAGGAGCTGCGCGACCTGCAGTCGCCGGTAAAGGCCAAGTGGGGCTACTTCCCGAAGTGACCTAGGGACAGTCCCTTGGGGACTGTCCCTAGAGAGTCGCCGCAGCTGAGCGATCGAGAATCGCGATCGTCTCCCGGCCGCGCACGAGGCTCGCGGGCGTGGCGGGTGCAGGCTCGTTCGCGAACGCCCGCTTGACCGCCTCGGCCTTGCCCTCGCCGGTGGCGAGATAGACCATCGTCCGCGTCGCGCCGAGGAACGGGGGCGTCATCGTCACCCGCGGGACGAACGGCTCCATCCCCGGCTTGGCGGCCACGGCGCGGCGTTCTGCCTCCTCGAGCGCGGGCGCGTCCGGGAAGAGTGACGCCGTGTGTCCGTCGGGCCCGATCCCCATCAGCGCGAGGTCGAGGGTGACGCCTTCGAGAGCTGCGTCGTACTCGGCAGCCGCCTCCCCGGGATCGAGCTCGCCGCGGATCCGGTGGATCTCAGGCGGTCGGGAGAGGCCGTCCAGCAACGACTCCCGGATCAGGCGGTAGTTCGACCGGCCGTCTGCCGGCGGCACGCACCGTTCGTCGATCCACCACAACTGGACGCGACTCCAGTCGGGGCGGAGAATCCCGGCGCGCTCATACGCGGCACGCGGCCCCGAACCGCCGGACAGTCCGACGTGGCCGCCCGCGCCGGCGGCTTCGGCGATCAGCACAGCCGCCGCCTCACCGGCAGCCTCGACACTCTCGACTACCCGGACCTCGACGTCGCTCACGGCCGTCTCGCCCCGCGGTTTCCGTCGCCGCGACCGACATGGCGGGCGCGGCACGGCACCGCATGCCGGGAGAGCGATCGCGAACGCCGCTGGCAAAGCCGGCGGCGGAGCCCGGAAGGGGGCTCGCGGGGCGCCGTTGGCGCCCCGGTTGGGGGGCTCTGCTTGCTTGCACGCTTTGCGTGCAGAGCCGTTTCCCCCGCGGGAAGGATCCGGAGGTCGACGTGGGTCACTCGTCCGCTTCGGCCAGCTCCTTCGAACGCTCCATCGCCGCCGCGATCGCGTTCAGGAACGCAGCCCGCACACCGGCGGATTCCAGCTCGCGGATCGCTCGGATGGTCGTACCGCCCGGAGAGGTGACCGCCTCGCGCAGCTCGACCGGGTGCACGTGCTCGTCGCGGAGGAGCTTCGCGGTCCCCAGCATCGTCTGGACGACCAGCCGGGTCGTGACCTCCCGGGACAGGCCGAGCAGGAGCCCGGCCTCGATCATCGCCTCGGCGAGGAGTGCGAAGTATGCGGGACCGGACCCGGAGACGGCGGTGACGGCGTCCATGTACGGCTCGGAGACCCGCACGACGCCGCCCAGGTGCAAGAGGCATTCTTCGGCGAGCGCCAGATGCTCCTCCTCGGCATGAGCGCCGGCACAGATGCCGGCGATCCCCTCGTGGACGATCGAAGGCGCGTTTGGCATCGCGCGCACGACCGGGACCGGCTCCGCGATCCTCGCCTCGATCCGCGCGGTGCGGATTGCTGCTGCGACCGACAGCACCGTGTGCTCCGGTGTGAGCAGCGGTCCGATCTCGCCGAGCAGCGCCTCGATGTCCTGCGGCTTCACGGCGATCACCACCAGGCTGGCGCCGGCGACGGCCTCGCCGTTCGAGAGCGTCGCGTCGACTCCGAAGTGCCCGCGCAGCTCGCCGAGCCGCTCCTCACGCCGGGACGTCGCGACGACCTCGGAGGGCTCGCGCCAGTTCGCGCTCAGCAGGCCGCCCAGCAGCGACTCACCGATCTTCCCGCAGCCGAGGATCGCGATCCGCCGATTCATGGGCGCAGTCTACGGAGCCACGCCGAAGCGGCCTCCAGCCTGTGGGCGTCGATCCGGCCGTCCTCGAGCACGGCGGACAGCTCGAGCGTCAGCGTCCCGTCGTAGGGCAGGCGCTCCAGGAAGCCGTCGAGGTCGAGGACTCCTTCTCCGGGCAGGAGGTATCGGCGCGGCTTCGTCCCCCAGACGGCCGGGTCGAAGTCCTTTACGTGCACGTGTGCGATCCGCTCGGCGAGCTCGTACGCGCGTTCGAGCTGGCCGTGCAGCGCGAGGAATTCGGTGTCGAGAGTGACGCGGCACCGCGGGTCGCGCTCGCAGGCGCGGCGAACGTTGTCGATCGGGCTGCCGACGGTGCAGGGGATCGTCTCGACGGCGAGCGTGAGGCCGTGGTCCTCGACGACGTCGAGCAGCCCGGGGAGGCGTTCGAGGTTCCGCTCGAGGTGCCGGTCGCCGTCCGGGAGCTCCCAGAGATGGAAGACGAGGGTCTCGGCGCCGAGGGCGCTCGCGATCCGGCAGTTCAGTGCGAACTGTGCCAGCGCGGGCTCGTCGCCCCGAGAGGGTGGCGCCGATCGTCTTCTCGGCGTGCGCGGTGACGATCGGCAGGCCGTGGAGGTCGTCGATCACGCGCTCGTCCCATGCGTCGTAGATCGAGAGCTCGAGGTCCACGGGCGGGACGTGCTGGACGATCCGGAGGTGGTCGGTGAAGTCGGGCTTGCGGGTGACCGAGCCGGTCGGAAGGAGGGGCCTCACGCCGCGGCGCGTGACACCGGCAACAGTCCTTTGGCGTAGCCCGCGAGGAGGTAGACGCTTGCGAGGCCTGCCCACTCGCCGTACGGCTCGAGCAGCTCGGCGGTCTCCCAGCCCTCGACCCGGCGACCGCGCATCGTTCCGAGCAGCTTCACGAGGCCGAGATCTCCTTCCAGGCCGCGCTCGAAACGTCCGAGCCCCTCGAGGCAGACGACGCCGACCGACCACGGACCGAGGCCGCGCTCGCGCTCGAGCCGGTCCGCGACGGTGGTCGTCGGCTGGCTCTTCAGCCGCTCGAGCTCGACCGAGCGGGTGAGCCGAGCGAGGGTCGCCCCGCGCCGTGCATGCAGCCCCAGGCGGCGGAGCTCTGCGGGCGAGAAGCGGGCGAGGTCCGCGGTCGTCGGCGGGACACGCAGGCCGTCGCGTCGCTCGGTCGCCGCCCGGATGATCCTCCGTTCCATCGCCCGCGCCTCGCTGGCCAGGATCAGCTGGCCGCACAGTGCGCGGAGGAGGGCCTGCGCGACGGTCGCAAGGCGGAGGGGCCTCAGGCCTCGCAGGCGACGGACCGCCGTGCCGATCAGCGGATCGCGCTGGAAGCGCAGGACGAACGGTGTGTGGTCGTCGTCGAGGCCGAGGCAGAAGCGAACCTCCTCGAAGGCCTGGTCGGAGGTGGCGCGGAGGCAGACGATCCCGTCCGGTCGCTGCCAGGCGACGCCGCGCCCGCCGGGGACGGCCGCGTTCAGGATCCCGTCGCGAAAGGTCCGAGTGGCATCCGACGCCCCACGGGCCGAGAGGGCGAGCGAGTACGGCCCGCGAGGACGAAGGTCGGCGCCGACCATCCGGCGAGGATAATCGCCTCTACCGGACGAGACCTCCCTTTTTCGGGGCTGGGCCCGTTGCGCCACGTCCGGTGCCAGGCACCGGACGTGACCGGTCTGGCCACGTCTCGGGCCTGTTTGCAGGGCTTCGGGCCAGAGTGGCCATGTCTAGGTGCCTGGCACCGGACGTGTTCGGTCGGGACATGTCGGGTGCCTGGCACCGGGCGTGTCCGCTGGGGCCGCGGGATACCCTCTGCCGAGCTTGGAGATGCGCCGAACGTGGGACGCCCTCGCTGCCGGGGAGACCGCGGTGTACGTCGGCGACCCGGCCCGAGGAGCGGCCGAGCTCGAAAGCCTGTTCGGGCGGCTCGGCGGCGACCCGCGCGGCGGCACCTGCGTCGAAGTCGGGTGCGGGCCGGGCCGGATGACCGGTGCGCTGGCGGAACGTTTCGACCGCGTGATCGCCCTGGACGTCTCGCCCGCGATGCTGGAGCAAGCGCGCCGGAACGTCATGGCGCAGAACGCCGAGTTCCGCCTCGTTCCGGGAGATAGGCTCGAGGGTCTAGACGACGGCATCGCAGATGCCGTCGTCTGCTACCTCGTCCTCCAGCACCTGCCGGACGCCGGCGTCGTCCGCACACACCTCCGCGAGTTCGCGCGCGTTCTCGCGCCGGGGGGAGAGGCGTACGTCCAGATCCCGGTGCTCGAGGGTTGGGGCGGTCGGGCGCGGCGGCTGCTCCGAACGCCGCTGGTCCGGCTCGCGCGACGGCCGGAGCACGGGGCCGCATTCCGCGGCTACCGCCTCACGCACACCGAGCTCGGGCGGGCGCTCGCCGACGCCGGGCTCCGCGTCACCGCCGAGGACGAGGGGCCGTCGGCCTACCGCTCCTGCCGGGACCGCTTCCTGCGGCTCGCTGCTCGATGACGCCGGCCGCACTCGCCGTCTACGGCGTCCTCCTCGCCGTCACCGCGGTCGCCGTCTTCCGCCGGCCGATCGTCGCGCTCTACGTCTTCGTGCTCGGCCTGCCCCTGCACAACATCGTCATGTCGCTGCTCTACGGGGGCGGCGTGCGCGGCCACGCGCTCGACGCGATCCAGGCCTGGAAGGAAATCCTGCTCGCAGCGGCCCTCGCCTCGGTCGCAGTCGCCGCCGTCCGCGCGCGGCGCCTGCCGTTCACCCCGCACCTCGTCGACTGGCTCGCACTCGCCTACGCGGCGGTGGTCGTCCTCTATGCGATCCTCCCCCAGAGCGCCCTGGACGGGAGCGCCGGCGCCAGGGCGATCCTCTACGGGCTCCGCCACGACCTCGTCCTGGTTGCGGCCTACTTCCTCGGGCGCTCGGTCCCCCTCGACGTGCGCCGCGTCCGCTGGCTGATCGCCGGCGCGGCGGCCGCGGTCGCGGTCTGGGGGCTGGTCGAGGTGTACTCGGTGCCGGTCGAGTGGTGGCGCCACTCGGGCGCGGTCGGCTACTTCCACCGGGAGCTCGGCTACGACTACCACGGCCCGGGCGGACTGCCGGAGAACTTCGCCTTCAACACGAGCGACGGCCTCTTCCGGCGACTGGTCTCGACGTTCGTGTCGCCGCTCGCAACCGCCTACATGCTCCTCGTCGCCCTGCTTCTGCTCGCCACGGTCCGCCGGCTACGCCCGCTCGCCGTCGTCCTCGCCGTCATCTGCGGCGCCGGATTGCTGTGGACCTTCTCGCGCTCGTCGATCGTCGCCCTGGGAGTCGGACTCGTCGTCCTCGCCGGAGCCCGCCGCCGCTGGTGGCCGCTCGGCGCCGCGGTCGCCGTCGTCGCCGTCGGCTTCGGCTTTGCCGCGATCTTCCACACGCTCGCCCCGAAGACGCACTGGTTCGCCTTCGACCTGCCCTACCAGCAGGCACAGGCGAAGGCAAAGGGGCCGCTGCCACGCCGGAGCGGGCTCTCCGGAACCGTCAGCCTCGGCGAGCCCTCGATCAAGAGCCACCTGAACAGCCTCCGCGACGGGATCAAAACGGTCGTCCACCACCCGCAGGGCTTCGGGCTCGGCAACGCCGGGACGACTGCACAGCGCTTCGGCGTGACGCTCAAGGCCGGCGAGTCGAACTACACCGAACTCGGAGTCGAAACAGGCATCGTCGGCGCCCTTCTTTTCATCGTCTGGAGCGCCGCGCTGCTCGCCGGGCTCATCGCCACGGCGTTGAACGGAGATCGGGCCGCGGCCGGTGTCGCCGCCGCGCTCGCCGCCACGCTCGCGCTCGCCATCCAAACCGACGCGGTCGGCGTGCCTTGGCTCGCCTACGCTCTGTGGTGGCTCGCCGGAGCCCTCGTCCTCCCCGCGCGCGAACAGGAGCAGCGATTAAAGGCGCGATCACCTGGCACGAGCTGTACACCGACGACGTCGAGGCGGCGACGCGCTTCTACACCGAGCTCCTGAGCCTCGAGCTCGAGACGGCGGACATGGGCGACTTCCAGTACCCGATGCTGAAGAAGGACGGGCGGACGCACGCCGGCTTCGCCAGAAAGGACGAGGAGCACGAGCAGGTTCCCACGCACTGGTACCCATACGTCCTGGTCGACGACGTCGACCGGGTCGTCGATGTTGCGAAGGCCCGAGGCGCCGAGCTGTACTTCGGCCCGGTCGCTCTCGGCGAGGCTCTGCGCGCGGCGGTGCTCGGCGATCCTCAACACGCCTCCTTCGGCGTCATGTCCTGGAACGAGGAGCCGCCGGCCGGCGTCTTCGCCTGGGACGAGCTGCACGCCACCGACCCTGACGCCGCGGCCGGCTTCTACAGCGACCTCTTCCGCTGGTCGACGGCCGAGTTCGTGGAGGAGTATCGGCTCTTCGACGTTGGCGAGACCCCAGTCGCCGGTCTGATGCAGGAACGCGGCGGCTCGCCGGTCGCGTACTGGCTCGCGTACTTCGCGGTCGACGACACGGACGCCGCCGCGGCGAAGGCGATGGAGCTGGGCGCCGGCGTGATCGTGCCGCCGGAGTCGATGGAGAACGTCGGCCGCTACGCCGTTCTGACCGACCCGACCGGCGCGGCCTTCGGAATCCATCGAAGCGAGGGCGCTCAGCCCGAGTAGGCGAACGTGCTGACGAAGGCGCAGTTGCCTTCGAGCTCCCACGAGAACGGATCGTCGGCGACCGCAAGACGGTCGGCGTAGTACTCCCGCCCCGCTATGTGGTGGCCGGGAATGACGCAGCTAACGCGCTGGTCGGTCTCGAACGGCCGCGAGGCGTCGAGTCGGATCGCCGAGCCGACGCGGAGCCGGTAGTCCCCGCTAGCGAAGCTCAGGTCGATCGCCGCCGGCCGGACGTCGACCAGCTCGCTCGGCTTGCGCACCCAGGGCAGCTTCAGGATCGATTCGCCGCCCCGCTGCCCGGTGAGGATCTCCGCGAGCGCAGTGCGCTGCTCCTCGCTCCCGCGCTCGTCGACGTAGACGACGAACGTCCACGGCGAGCCGGGCTCGTCATCGGCGTAGCGGACGGCAAAGGCGGCGGCGAGTCCGTCGAGCGGCAGGCCGTCGGCCGCGCCGTCGCGGATCAGCCACGAGAGCACGCCGAAGCAGATGCCGTGCGTCGACCGGCCGCCGGGCACGCCGCCGACCGTCCGGCAGGGACAGATCGCCTCGCAGTTGCACGACTCGAAGTAGTCGCCGGCGATGTGCCAAGCGCTCACGCGTTGACCCTATCGCTCGCGCTCCCAGACGATCGGATCGGCGGAAGGGACATCGACGCCTCGCGCTCGGAGGACTCCGGCCACGATCAGCCGGCGGTGGGCGTCCCAGGAGAGAACGTGCGAGACCGCGCCGCCGAAGGTGAAGCTCTCGGGCGGCTCGCAGAGGGCGTCGACGAACGCCGTGTCCCAGGCATCGCGCTTGTCGATGTCGGCGACGAGCTCGACGAACTCGTTGCCGGACCTGTCGAGTCGGCGCTTCATCCCCTGGATCGTCCGGTCGTCGTCGCGGGCGAAGGCCCGGCCGATGATCGCCGCCGACCACATCTCCTTCGTGAATACGAGCCGGTTCAGCATCGATCGGATGCTCGGCGCTTCCTCGTCGAAGGCCGCCGTCAGCGGGTGAAGCGGCACCGGCTCGTCGAGGGCGTCGTCCGGGAGCTGCGCGGCCGCTTCGAGCAACCGCTCCGTGAGCCAGTTGTCGTACTCGACCATGCGATCGGTAAGGTGCATGCGAGGTCTCCTTTCGTCCGGCGGGAGGGTCAGCCCGGCCGGGGGGTGGAAGTGGATGCGGTTCGGCGACGGCAGCCAGAAGCTCTCCGGCGGAGACTGTCGGAACACGCTCGGCGGCACTCCGTACTCGCGCCCGAAGGCATGGGTGAAGGCTTCGAGCGAGCCATAACCGGCCCCGATCGCGACCTCGGTGACCGACGCATCCGTGGAGGCAAGCTCGTACGCCGCCCGCTCGAGCAAGAGCCGCCGCCGGAAGAAGCCGGGCGACTCGCCGATTGCCTCGCTCACCAACCGGTCGAAGTAGTACCGCGAGAGGTACGCGCGCTTCGCCAGATGCGGCCCCGTCGCCCAGTCGTCGATGCTGTCGACTATGACGTCGACGAGACCCCGGAGGCGGTCGCGTCCGAGCTTCGTCGCCATGTCCGAATCATGCGCGGCTCGCTGCGCGTCGGCCTGATCGCCTTTGCGGTGTTGGCCGAACCGATCTGCGCGCTCCTGCGCTATACCTAGGGAACCGGTATGGCCAAGACGGTCGAGCGCATCAGCCAGGTGATCATCCGCTTCGCGGGCGACTCCGGCGACGGCATGCAGCTGACCGGCGCCCGTTTCACGAGCGAGACGGCGGTGCTCGGCAACGACCTCTCGACGCTCCCGGATTTCCCCGCCGAGATCCGCGCTCCGGCGGGGTCCCTTCCGGGCGTGTCGGGCTTCCAGATCCATTTCGCCGACCACGACATCCTCACGCCCGGCGACCGGCCGAACGTCCTGGTGGCGATGAACCCGGCGGCCCTAAAGACCAACGTCAAGGATCTGCCGAAGGGCGGGACGCTGATCGTCAACTCGGACGCGTTCAGCGAGAAGAACCTCGACAAGGCCGGCTACGCGTCCAACCCGCTCGAGGACGGCTCGCTCGCCGACTACAACGTCCACTCGATCCCGCTGACGACGATGACGCTCGAGGCGGTCAAGGACGCGGGGGTGACGAGCCGCGAGGCGGAGCGCGCGAAGAACATGTTCGCGCTCGGCCTGATGTCGTGGCTGTACACGCGCCCGACCGATACGACGATCACCGAGATCCGGAACAAGTTCGTCAAGCGCCCGGAGATCGCGGAGGCGAACATCCGCGCCTTCCAGGCCGGCTACGCGTTCGGAGAGACGACCGAGGCGTTCGCGGTCCAGTACGAGGTCGCGCCGGCGCGGATGGCGCCCGGCGTCTACCGGAACGTCACCGGCAACCAGGCGCTCGCGCTCGGACTCGTCGCCGCGACCGTCAAGAGCGGGCTGCCGCTCTTCCTCGGGGCCTACCCGATCACGCCGGCGTCGGGGATCCTCGAGGAGCTCGCCGGCTACAAGCACTTCGGCGTCCGCACCTTCCAGGCCGAGGACGAGATCGCCGCCGTCGGCGCCGCCCTCGGTGCGTCGTTCGGCGGCTCGCTCGGCGTCTCCACCTCCAGCGGCCCGGGGATCGTCCTGAAGCAGGAGACGATCGGGCTCGCGGTCACGCTCGAGCTCCCGCTCGTCATCCTGGACATCCAGCGCGCCGGCCCTGCGACCGGCATGCCGACGAAGCCGGAGCAGGGCGACCTCCTGAACGTGATGTTCGGACGGAACTCCGAGTCACCCGTCCCGGTGATCGCCGCGGCGACGCCCGGCGACTGCTTCGACGCGACGCTCGAGGCGTGCCGGATCGCGGTCACCTATCGCACGCCGGTGTTCATGCTCTCCGACGCCTACCTGGCGAACGGCTCGGAGCCGTGGCTGATCCCAGACCCCGACGCGATCCCGGAGATCGCGGTCGAGTTCGCCGACGCGCCGAACCAGGACGGGGCGTTCATGCCGTACCTGCGCGACCCGCAGACGCTGGCGCGTCCCTGGGCGCTGCCGGGAACGCCGGGGCTCGAGCACCGGATCGGCGGCCTGGAGAAGGCAGACGTGACCGGGAACGTCTCCTACGACCCGGACAACCACGACTACATGGTCCGCATCCGCGCGCAGAAGGTGGCCGGGATCGAGGTGCCGGACCTCGAGGTCGACCACGACGAGGGGGCGAAGCTTCTGGTTCTCGGCTGGGGCGGGACGTACGGGCCGATCACCTCCGCCGTGCGGAGGATTCGCAAGGGCGGCGGCCAGGTCGCGCAGGCGCACCTCCGCCACCTGAACCCGTTCCCGCACAACCTCGGCGACGTGCTGCGCAGCTACGACCGGGTGCTCGTCCCCGAGATGAACCTCGGCCAGCTGCTCAAGCTGATCCGTGCGGAATTCCTGGTCGACGCGGCCGGCTACAACCAGGTACGCGGGCTGCCGTTCACGTCGTCTGAGCTGGCGGCGGCGATGGAGGCGATGCTGTGAGCGGGAACGGGAACGGGCACATCGAGCTGACGGCGAAGGACTTCAAGACCGACCAGGAGGTCCGCTGGTGCCCGGGGTGCGGCGACTACGCGATCCTCGCGGCGATGCAGGGGTTCATGCCCGAGCTCGGGATCGAGCGCGAGCGGCTCGTCTTCATCTCCGGGATCGGTTGCGCGGCGCGGTTCCCGTACTACATGCAGACCTACGGCATGCACTCGATCCACGGGCGCGCGCCTGCGATCGCGACCGGTCTCGCCGCGTCCCGGCCGGACCTGGCCGTGTGGGTCGTGACCGGTGACGGCGACGCGCTCTCGATCGGCGGCAACCACCTGATCCACGCGCTGCGCCGCAACGTCAACGTGAAGATCCTCCTCTTCAACAACCAGATCTACGGGTTGACGAAGGGGCAGTACTCGCCGACGAGTGAGCTCGGCAAGGTGACGAAGTCGACGCCGATGGGGTCGCTCGACCACCCGTTCAACCCCGTCTCGCTCGCGATCGGGGCGGAGGCGACGTTCGTGGCGCGCTCGATCGACACCGACCGCAAGCACCTGACGTCGGTGCTGCGCCGGGCCGCCTCCCACAAGGGCACCGCCTTCGTCGAGATCTACCAGAACTGCAACATCTTCAACGACGGCGCGTTCGAGGCGGTCAAGGACCACCCCGAGAACCAGATCCGGCTCGAGCACGGGCAGCCGATCCGGTTCGGCGAGGACGGCGAGCACGGCGTCCGCCAGCACCCCGACGGCTCCTGCGAGCTGGTCGACGTGGCCGAGGTGGGGGAGGATGCCCTGCTCGTCCACGACGAGCACCACGAGAAGTCGAGCCTTGCGTTCGCGCTCTCGCGGATCGCGCACACGCCGCACGGCCCGACGCCGATCGGCGTCTTCCGCGACGTCGAGCGTCCGGTCTACGACGAGCTGATGGCCGAGCAGATCCAGGCGGCAACGGAGAAGCGCGGCGCGGGCGACCTCGGCGAGCTCCTCCATGCCGGCGACACCTGGACGATCGGCTAGGCGTCGCGCGCTTCGACCAGCAGTGACAGGCTTAAGCCTGTCACTGCGTTCCGGGCCGACGTAACGCTCCGCGTATCCGCGAGACTACAAGTCATGACACAGAGAGCCACATTCGCAGCCGGGTGCTTCTGGGGCGTCGAGTCGGCGTTCCGCGCGATTCCCGGCGTCACCGCCACCCGCGTCGGATACACGGGCGGCCATACCGAGGACCCCTCCTACTACGACGTCTGCTCCGACACGACCGGCCACGCCGAGGCGGTCGAGGTCGAGTTCGACCCCGAGCAGGTCTCATACGACCAGCTGTTGGACCTCTTCTGGCGCTCGCACAACCCGACCCAGGGAAACCGACAGGGGCCGGACGTGGGCAGCCAGTACCGCTCGGCCGTGTTCTTCCACTCACCCGAGCAGGAGGAGCAGGCGCTTGCGTCACGCGCCCGCGTGCAGGCGCAGCTGCCGGCTCCTGTCACCACCGAGGTCGTCCCGGCCGGCGAGTTCTACGAGGCCGAGGACTACCACCAGCAGTACTTCGAGAAGCAGGGCCGCACGAGCTGCCACGCGGGTCTGCTGCCGACACGGGCGAGCTAGGCTCGCCCGTGCGACTCAGCGGTGGATTGCGCGCCGCGAGCGTCTAGAAGCTCAGCACGACTTCACCGCCGGCGACGTTGCTGGCGGAGACGCCGGGCATGTTCTCGCGCAACCACGTCGCGGCAGCCTCGTTCGACGCCTTTGTGCTCGCCTCGTCGTCGAAGATGCTGACGGAGATCGTTCCCGCATCGGAGCGGACCAGGTAGTAAGCGCGAAAGCCGGCAATTTCCGAGATGATCGTTCTGACGTCGTCGCCTCGCTCCTGAAGCCGCCCAGCGAGGTCGGGGTCGTCGTACCAGCGAAGGGTGGCGTACATGGCTCTCCTTTGGTCGCAGGTGCGGCGAGCCTACTCCCTCCGGTAGGAAGAATCGAGCCTGGCTAGACGGTCCGCTGCTCCTCGGCGACGGCGACCACCGGCGCGCGGCGCCGCGGTGATCCGACGCCGCGGAGCCGCGCTGCCGCGAACGCCGTCACCGCCAGCCCGCACGTGCCGGCGACTCCGAAGGCCAGCTCCGTCCCGCCGACCTCGGCCAGCCAGCCGGCGAACAGGCCGCCGATCGGCGTCAATCCTGCGAAGGCGAAGAGGTAGAGGCCGAGGACGCGACCGCGGAGCCGGTCCGGGGCGGTCAGCTGGAGGATCGACTGGCTGTTCGCCGTCCACGTCGAGAAGCAGAAGCCGATCACCAACAGGAGCACGCCGGCGACGAGCTCGTTCCGGACGGGTGCGAGCAGGAGCATCGCTCCGCTGAAGCCGGCCGCGCCGAGGATCAGCGCGCGCCAGCTCGCCCGGCTCATCGCGGCGGCGCCGAGCGCGCCGAGGAGCGCGCCGACTCCGAAGCACGCGAACAGCGCGCCGAACACGGCCGCACCCGCGTGCAACGTGTTCGAGGCCAGCACCGGCAGCAGCACACGGAAGTTGAACCCGGTCATGCTCACCACCGTGACGACCACGAGCACCGTCAGGACCGCCGGCGTCCGCGAGGCGTAGCGCAGGCCTTCGCGCATGGCCGTGCCGGTCGGTTGCTCCGCGGAGCTGCGTTCGACCGGGAACAGCTCCGACACGTGTATCAGCAGCAGTGCGGACAGCACGGCCAGGAACGAGCCGGCGTTGATTGCGAAGCACCACCCCGGTCCGACCGCCGCGATCAGGATGCCCCCGACCGCCGGCCCGACCACGCGGCCTGCGTTGAAGAGCGACGAGTTGAGCGCGATCGCGTTCGGCAGCTCGTTGCGGCCGACGAGCTGGTACGTCATCGCGTGCCGGTTCGGCGCGTCGAAGACCAGCGCCGTTCCACCCAGGAACGCGAGCACGAAGTAGGGCCACGCCTGCGAGACGTCCGCAAAGGCGAGCACGGCCAGCCCGCCGGCGACGAGCATCGAGACCGTCTGGGTGACGATCACGACCCGGCGGTTGTCGAACCGGTCGGCGAAGACACCTGAAACGAGGCCGAACGCGAGGAACGGCGCGTAGCGCGCGCAGACGAGCGCACCGACGTAGATCGGCGATCCGGTCAGCCCGAGGATCAGCCAAGGAAGGGCGGTGTCCTGCATCCACGTCCCGGTGACCGAGACGATCTGGCCGGTGAAGAAGAGGCGGTAGTTGCGGTGCCGGCGCAGGCTCGAGAACGTGCGCGAGTTGAGAGCGAGGAGGGCAGCGGTCACCGATCGTCCTCCCCGAGCAGACGGGCGAGCGGCTCGATCGCAGCCGCGACCGCGCGCTGCTCGTCCGGGCCGAGGCCGTCGAGCCGCTCGGCCAACCAGGCGGTGCGCCGGCGGCGGACCGAGCGCAGGACGCGAACGCCCTTCGTCGTCAGGGCGAGGCGGATACGGCGCGCGTCCTCCGGCGACCGGATCCGGACGATCAGCCCTGCCTTCTCGAGCCGGTCGAGGTAGCGCGTCATCGACGGCGCCGAGATCCCTTCGCGCGCGGCGAGCTCCCGGACGCCGAGCTGCGGGTGATTCCTGATCTGCGCGAGCAGCGCCGCCTGGCCGCCGGTGATGCCTTCGGCGTGCGCCTCCCGGCGCAGGTGCCGGTTGAGCATCAGCAGCACCGGCCGCAGCCGGTTCGCGAGCTCCAACGAGTCGAGAGTCGCCACTCGCATGTCGTTACCTATGGTAACGAAATGCTCCCACAGACCCTGGTCGCCCTATCGGCTACCTGCAATCCGCCGAGCACTCATCGCCGCGACCGACCTGTGCGGGCGCGGCACACCGGCGCTTGCCGTCAGCAGGCGACTCGAGCGCAGCGAGCGAGCGAAGGAGGGGGCGACGCGGGGGAACCACGGGTTTCCCCGCGCTTCTACCCGCGGCAGAGCCGAACGGCCTCGGCATAGGCGGTCTCATCCGACTCGCCGCCCCAGACGCCGCCGACCTTGAAGTCCGGCTCGCCGATCAGCACGCCGTCGGCGCGCTCGTAGAACTCCTTCACGTTCTCGAGGCCGACGCCGCTGCCGATCAGGACCGGCAGCTCGACCGCCTCCTTCACGGTTTCGAGCCGCTCCCACGTCGGCGGAATCGGGCTGCGCGGCCCGGAGACGATGACGGCGTCGACCCCGCCGCGTTCGGCCAGGTCCTGGGCCGCGTACTCGATCGGCACGTCGAAGAGCGGGTGGGCGTGCTTGACGTGTACGTCGCCGAAGATCAGGACGTCGGACTCGAGTGCGCGCCGGAGCCGGGCAAGGTCGGCGGCGCAGCCCTGGATGATCCCCTGGTCGGTCACGTACGCGCCGATGACGACGTTGCAGCGGATGAAGTCCGCTCCGCAGACGTGGGCGATCGACAGCGCCTCCTCGCAGGCGTTGCGGAGGATGTTCACGCCGACGTACATCGACGTAGCCCGCCGTACCTCGGTGACGAGGATTGCCATCGCGGCCACCGTCGCCGCCGAGACGTGGTCGCGGAACAGCGGCACGTCGCCGACGTTCTCGACGATGCAGGCGTCGAGGCCGGCCGACTCGAGCTTGCGCGCCTCCGAGAGGGCAAAGGCGACGAGCTCGTCCATCGACTTGTCGTTCTGCGGCGCCGACGGCAGCGCCGGCATGTGGATCATCCCGAGGATCGGCTTGCCGGCGAGCAGCTCGCGCACGCAGCTGATCTTAGGGACAGTCCCTGAAGTGCGGGACTGTCCCTACTGCTCAGGCCCGTCTCACGTGACTGCCCTACCGTGCCGGGGAAGGCACGACCTCGACCACGAAGGAGGAACCACCATGTCAACCGACGACCTGACGCTGAGCCGGCGCGGGCTCATCGGCGTCCTCGGCGGCGGCGTCGCCTCGGTTGCGTTCGGCGCGCGGGCGCTCGAAGCGTTCGGCGTGAACGACGGCAGCGTCGCGACCTGCCTGCTCACGCCCGAGGTGACCGAGGGCCCGTACTGGATCGACAACAAGCTCACCCGCTACGACGTCCGCGAGGGCAGGCCGGGATTGCCGCTGGTGCTCCAGTTCACGATCGTGAACGCGAAGACCTGCAAGCCGATCAAGAGCGCCGACGTCGAGATCTGGCATGCCGACGCGTCCGGCGAGTACTCCGGCTTCGACGGCAGCTCGTCCGGCGGACCGCCCGGCGGTGGCTCGGGACCGGAGACGAAGACCCGCTACCTCCGCGGCCATCAGCGCTCCGACGCACTCGGCAAGGCGAGCTTCCTGACCGTCTTCCCCGGTTGGTATCGCGGCCGTACGCCGCACATCCACATGAAGGTCCGTGTCGGCAGCGCGGACCGCGTCGTCCACACCGGCCAGGTGTTCTTCAACGAGGCGATCCAGGCCTCCGTCTACCGGTCGGGTGCGTACGCGAGCCGGGGACAGGCGGACACGTCGCACGCCCAGGACTCGATCTTCCACCAGGCCGGGGGCTCGAGCGCCGTCGTCAAGCTGGGCAAGCGGCCGGGCGGCGCGAGAGGGTACCTGGGCAAGATCGTGATCGGGGTGGCGACGAACTAGCTCGGGCGGCTAAGGTCGGCCGGTGGCGGTTACCTCCGACACAAGTCGCTGGGAAGCCTTGTTCGCGGCGCGGACCCGCGGCGACGTCGGCGAGGGGATCGCCTTCGTGCTCGGGTTCCTGGGACGCGCCGACCTGATCTCGTTCGCCGGCGGCTTCCCGGATCCGCTCACCTTCCCACGGGAGCAGGCCGCGGCACTGCTCGCCGAGTTCGCCGAGAGCGGCGAGTCGATCGCCTTCCAGTACGCGCCGACGCGCGGCCTGCCCGGCACCCTCGACGCCGTCGCCGGCCGGCTCGACGCGGTGCAGGGCCGCCGTCCGGCCGACGACGAGCTCGTGATCACGAGCGGCGGGATCGAGGCGCTCGAGCTCGTCGGCAAGACCTTTCTGGACTCCGGCGACCTCGTCGTCGTCGAGGGGCCGACCTACCTCGGCGCGATCATGGCGTTCCGGGGATTCGAGGCGGAGATCGTTGCCGTCCCGCTGGACGACGACGGCCTGCAGGTGGACGAGCTGGAGCGCCGGCTCGAGGGTGGCCTGCGCCCGAAGCTCCTGTACACGATCCCGGACCACCAGAACCCGGCCGGCGTGTCGCTGTCGGCCGAGCGCCGCGGCGTGCTCGTCGAGCTGGCGCGCCGGTACGGCTTCCTGATCGTCGAGGACGTCGCCTACCGCGAGCTCACCTTCGGCGACGAGTCGCTCCCGAGCCTGTGGAGCCTGGCGCCGGACGTGGTCGTCCAGGCGGGGACGACGTCGAAGACGCTCTTCCCCGGCGTGCGGCTCGGCTGGGCGGCCGGGCCGGCGGAGATCTGCACCAGGCTCGTATCCGCGAAGCAGAACACCGACCAGTGCTCCGGCGCGCTCGGGCAGCGCGTGCTCGAGGAGTACATCCACCGCGGCTGGATCGATGAGCAGCTCGTCCGCTCGAGGGCGCTCTACCGACGGAAGTGCGAGCGGCTCCTCGCCGGCTTCGAGCGCACGATGCCGGCGGCCGCGACCTGGACGCGGACGGCCGGCGGCTTCTACTCGTGGCTGACCCTGCCCGGCTGCGACACCACCGGCCTCGCCGCGCGCGCTGCGGGGGCGGGGGTCGGGATCGTGCCGGGGGCGCTGTTCTACGCCGACGGGCGCGGCGGCGAGAACGTCCGCCTGTCGTTCAGCCAGGTCGACGAGTCGCTGATCGACGAGGGCGTCGACCGGCTCGCCTCACTGCTGACGTAAGTACGCGTCCGAGCCGTCGAACCAGTCGGCGCGCGGCGGGCAGAAGATGTCCACGTCCAGGGTGTCCTCGAGCGCTTGGGCGGAATGGGGGACGTTCGTGGGGATGTGCAGCACCTCGCCGGCCTTCACGTCCACGACCTCTGACTCGTCCGCGCCGAGCCGGAACCGGAGCGTCCCTTCGAGGATGTACGTGAGCTGCTCGTTCTCGTGGGAATGCAGCGGGACGATGCAGCCCTGGTCGAGGTAGACGTGCCCGAGCGTCATCCGCTCGGCCGGGATCAGCCGCCGGCGGAGGTCGGGCTTCAACTCCTCCTTCGGAAGGTCGTCCCAGCGGTAGTGGGTCACGCCCGAACGGGTCATCTCTGTCTCCCTTCGTCGATGGCCGATCCTGCCACGCGACGAGGCCGGTTGACTTTTGCTGAGTAATAAATTTAACTCCCGAACTATGTCGGGCTACCCCGTCGCAGGTGTCGGCCTCACGCGTGACGTGAATCGTGCGGCGATCTTCCGGATGATCGGCACCGCAGGACCGATCGCCCGCGCGACGATCGCGAGGCGGCTCGAGCTCAGCCCGGCAACCGTCACCGCGGTGACCCGTGAGCTCCTCGACCAGGGGCTCGTCCGCGTCGCCGAGCGGTTGCCGTCGAACCGCGGCAGACCGGCCCTCCTGCTCGAGGTGGTGGGCGACGCCGCACGCGCATTCGGCGCCAAGGTCGCGCCCGACCACGTCGTCGGGGTTTCCGCCAACCTCGAGGCCGACGTGGTCGAGCGGCACGAGGCGCCCTTCGACGCGTCGGCTCGCGATGCGGTCGGACGGCTGGGCGACCTGCTCGCCGGCTGGATCGCGACGAGCACGACCGCCGCACCGCTGCTCGGCATCGGGCTCGGGGTATCGGGTGTGGTCGACGCCGCCAACGGCACCGTCGAGTCGCCGCTGCTCGGCTGGCACGACGTGCCGCTCGCGTCGCTCCTCGAAGAGCGTCTCGACGTCCCGGTGTTCGTCGACAATGACGTGAACACGCTCGCCGTCTCCGAGCGGCTCTATGGTCGGGGCCGAGGGGCCGAGAACTTCCTCACGGTCACGATCGGACGGGGCGTCGGTCTCGGCATCGTCGCCGGAGGCGACATCTACCGTGGGCATGCGGGCGGCGCGGGCGAGCTCGGCCACACGACTGCGGTGCCCGACGGCCCGCTGTGCGCCTGCGGCAAGCAAGGCTGTCTCGAAGCGGTCGTCGCGGACCCGGCCCTCGAGGCCGAGGCGCGACGCGAGGGTGTGCTCGGAGCAGACGAAGGAATCGACCGGCTCCGGGCTCTGGCCGACGACGGCGATCCGAGGGCGCGCGCGCTGCTCGCGCGGGCCGGTGCCGTCCTCGGCCGCTCGATCGGCAACGCGGTCACGATGCTGAGCCCGGAGCTGGTCCTCGTCAGCGGGGAGGGAACGCAGGCGTGGGCGCATTTCGCTGAGGCGTTCGAGGCCGCGTTCCGCGGGACCGTTTTCGGCCCTCTTAGCGACGTGCGGGTCGAGGTCGATCCGTGGGACGACGCGAAGTGGGCCGTCGGCGCAGCCACACTCGTCCTCCGCGCGAGCTTCGCCGCTCCGTTCGAGCACAAGCCGCCTCGCCGCCAGGAGGTGGTCGCCTGAGCAGATGTTTCCTCGCCGGGTCCCCTGCCGCCCCGCGGCACCGTCATCTCAGAGAGAGGTAGGAACGATGCGTAGAACCAGATTCACCACATTCCTCGCGTTCGTCACGCTCGCCGCAGCGGTCGCGGCAGTCGGCGTTGCGCACTCCGCCACCTCGCGGCCCGCCGCGACGACGATCACGTTCTGGCATGCGTATGCCGAGAACCCTGCCGCTCCGGAAATGCAGCGCCTGACGAAGATCGTGATCCCGCAGTTCGAGAAGACCCATCCCGGCATCAAGGTGCAGCAGGTGCCGTTCTCGTACGGCAACCTCCAGCAGAAGCTGACGACCAGCGTCGCCGCCGGGACGCTCCCGGACGTGATCCGCTCCGATCTTGCCTGGGTGCCGCAGTACGCGAAGCTGGGCGCGTTCGCGCGGCTCGACCAGGCGATGCCCGACTTCCAGAAGTACGCGAAGGCCGTCTACCCGGGCTCCCTCGCGACGAACCTCTACAAGGGCCACTACTACGGTCTCCCCCTCGACACCAATACGCGCGTCCTGATGTACAACCAGCAGGCGCTCCAGTCCGCCGGGATTTCCTCGCCGCCGACGACGTTCGCCCAGTTCCGCGCCGACGCCGCGAAGTTGAAGGCGAAGGGGATCTACCTGTTCGCCGACGGCGGCACGGGCGGTTGGAACATGCTTCCCTGGATCTGGTCGGGCGGCGGGAGCCTGACGAACGCGACCTTCACCAAGGCATCCGGCTTCCTCAACTCGGCGAAGACGGTGGCGGCGGTGCAGATGCTCGTGGAGCTGTACAAGGACGGTGCCATTCCGAGCCTGATCACGGGTGACCAGGGCGCGACGGGAACCGAGGACGGCCTCGCGACCGGCAAGTACGCCACGATCCTCGACGGGCCGTGGATGTTCCCGATCTTCGCCAAGGCCTATCCGAGCTTCAAGCTACAGACCTCGTCCGTGCCGGCCGGACCGGGCGGCAGCATCAGCGTCGTCGGCGGCGAGGACATCGTGATGTCGCAGTCCTCGAAGCACAAGGCCGCTGCGCTGCAGTTCATCCGGTTCATGCTGTCGCCGTGGGCGCAGACGCAGATGGCGCACGCGGGACAGATGCCGGTTCGGGCGGACGTCTCGAAGCAGCTGACGAAGATCAACGCGTACTTCGGGATCTTCGCGAAGCAGCTGAAGACGGCCCGACCCCGCACGCCGAGCCCGAACTGGCCGCAGATCGACACGATCCTCGGCAATGCGATCGCGTCGGCCTTCAAGGGCGAGCCCGTGCAGAAGGCGCTCGACAGCGCCGCAAAGCAGATCGACCCGCTGCTCGCGAGGTAGCGAAAGCCGCGGTGGCGCAGCGCGCCTCGACGACGGCTGCGGCCACGGCCTCTCGGGTCGGCCGGCGCACTCCGGGGCGGGCACTCGTCCGCCCCGGAGGCGTCTTCGGCACCCAGCGTCGCCGCGAGATGCTCGCGGCCTACCTCTTCCTCGCGCCGGGGTTCGCGCTCTTCGCCCTCGTCATCCTGTACCCGATCGCGCGTGCGTTTCAGATCAGCCTCTACAACTGGTCGATCGTCCCCGGCGCCGCGAGCGACTTCGTCGGACTCGACAACTATCGCCGTGCGCTCGACGACCCCGTGTTCTGGCGGGCGCTCGAGAACACGGCGTTCTACATGGCGCTCACCGTCCCGGTGCAGATGGTGCTGGGCCTCGGCGTCGCGGTGCTGCTCGATACACGCCTCCCGGCCAGGCCCCTCTATCGCACCTTCTACTACCTGCCGGTGGTCACGAGTTGGGTCGTCGTCTCGCTCCTCTTTCGGTACCTCTTCCTGACCGACGGCGGTTTCGTGAACTGGATCCTCCACGACCAGCTACACGTCACCGACCACGACATCGCCTGGCTCGGAAGTCGGTGGACGGCGATGACGGCCATCTCGATCCTCGGGATCTGGAAGGGAGTCGGGTGGTCGATGGTGATCTTCCTGGCAGCCCTGCAGGGCGTGCCCCGCGAGCAGTACGAGGCCGCCGCGGTCGACGGCGCGGGCGCCTGGCGGCGATTCCTGTCCGTCTCCCTGCCGGCGCTGCGGCCGGTCGTCGCCTTCGTCACTGTGATGCTCGTGATCGGTGGCTTCAACGTCTTCATCTCCGTGTTCCTGATCACGAACGGCGGACCGCTCGACTCGACCCAGGTCCTGCTCACGTACATGTACCGACAGGCGTTCACGTTCCTCGACTTCGGTTACGGCTCGGCGATCAGCTTCATGCTGACCCTGATCGTCGCCACGCTCTCGCTCGTCCAGCTGCGCGCCTTCCGCGACCGGGGCACCGCGTGATCACCGGCAGCCGCTCGCAGGCACGGGCCCTGACGGCGGCTCGCGTCGTCGTGCTCACGGCCGGAGCGGTCGTGATGGTGCTGCCGTTCGTCTACATGGTGTCGACGTCGCTGAAGCCGGACCGGCTGACGCTCGAGATCCCGCCGCGGTTCCTGCCCACGCACCCGACGACGGCGAACTACGTCGGCGCATGGACCTCGAACGACTTCAGCCGCTACTTCCTCAACTCGCTGATGGTCGCGGTGGCGACGACCGTCCTGACGATCGTTCTGTCGTCGATGATGGCCTACGCGTTCGCGCGTTTCAGCTTCCCCGGCAGATCGATCCTGTTCGGCCTCCTGCTGCTCGGCCTGATGGTTCCGACGATCATGCTGCTCATCCCGCAGTTCGTGCTCGCGAAGCGGCTCGAGCTGCTGGACAGCCTCTGGGGTCTCGTCGTCTTCTACGCCGGCGCGAACCTCGCGCTCAGCACGTTCCTCCTGCGCAGCTTCTTCCGTGACATCCCGCGGGATCTGGAGGAGGCGATGGTCGTCGACGGCGCGGGAGCCTGGCGGCGGTACTGGCGCCTCGTGTTGCCGCTCTCGCGCCCCGCGCTCGCAACGGTGGCGATCTTCACGTTCCTGGCGAGCTGGGACGAGTTCACCTGGGCGCTGACGAGCATCTCGAATCCCGACAAGCGCACGCTCCCGCTCGCGATCGCGCTCTTCCAGGGACAGCACGCCACGAGCTGGGGGCTCGTCTTCGCCGCGTCGGTGATCGCCGTGTTGCCGGTGATCGTCATCTACGTCGTGTTCCAGCGTCAGTTCGTGAGCGGGCTCACCGCCGGGGCGGTCAAGGGGTGAGCATCACCCATGCGAAACTGCTCGACGACCCGCTCTCGCGCCGGAGCGTCGAGGTCCTGCGTGCCGGCCAGGCAGCCTCCGGAGCGCTCGTTGCCAGCCCGACGTTCCCGACGTACGGATTCGCGTGGCTGCGCGACGGCGCCTTCTGCGCGCACGCGCTCGACGTCGCCGGCGAGGGCGCCGCTGCCGCGGCCTTCCACGGCTGGGCGGCGGCGAGCATCGAGGCGCACCGCGGGCTCGTCGAGGACGCGATTCGAGCGTGTGAGGAAGGAACCGAGCCGTCGCTGGACCAGATGCCTCCCGCCCGGTACACGCTCGACGGCGACCGTGAGCACGACGGCGACGAGCCGTGGCCGAACTTCCAGATCGACGGCTACGGCATGTGGCTGTGGGCGCTCGCCCATCACCACGCCGGTCGCTCCCTCGAGCCGGCTGCCGAGCGCACGGTGGCGCTCGTCGCGCGCTACCTCGTAACGTGCTGGCCGCTCCGCTGCTTCAACTGCTGGGAGGAGTACGACGACGGCGAGCACGCGTCGACGCTCGTCGCCGTCGCAGCCGGGCTCCGGTCGGCGGCGCGGCTGCTCGACGACAGACGCTGGGACGACGCCGCGCGCGGCATCGTTCGAGAGCTGTCCGACCGGTTCGTCGTCGACGGCAGGCTGCGGCGCGGGTCGGCGGACGACCGGGTCGACGGCAGCCTCCTCTGGACGGGCGTTCCATTCGGCGTTCTCGAGCCCGACGACCGGCTCGTTTCGGCAACCGTCGCGACGATCGCGCGCGATCTCGGCGGGCCGGGCGGTGGGGTCTACCGCTTCGTCGGCGACACGTATTACGGGGGCGGTCAGTGGCTCCTGCTGACGTCGTCGCTCGCCTGGCACGAGCGGGTGGCCGGAAGCGAGGAGACTGCGCGTGAGCTGCAGGCGTGGGTGCGCTCGCAGGCGACCGAGACCGGGGATCTTCCCGAGCAGGTGACGGCGCAGGCCCAGGTCCCGGCCATGGTCCGGCCGTGGGTCGAGCGCTGGGGCAGCGTGGCGACGCCGCTCCTCTGGTCGCACGCGATGTACCTGCTCGCCGAAGCCGCGGCCGCGTGATCGAGCTGCTGCCGTCGAAGGCGGCCTTCTCGGAAGGCGAGGACGTGACGGTCGAGGTGCGCGGTCTCGACCGGCCGGCGAGGCTCTCGCTCTGGCGGCTTGCCGACCGGATCGCCGACGTGAGCGTGTCGGCCGACCAGCCGTTCGTCTCCTTCGGCCTCCTCGACGCAGGCGGCTACGGCGTGGAGTCCGACCTCGTCGGCACGACCGCGCTCGACGTCCTGCGCCGGCCGCTCGAGCGGATGCGGTACGGGTTCGTCTCCGACTACTCCGCCGGCCGCGACCCAGATGCAGTGGCTGACAACGTCCGGCGGCTCCACCTGAACGCGGTGCAGTTCTACGACTGGATGTATCGGCATGCGCGGCTCCTGCCTCCCGATCCGTCGTTCACGGATCCACTGGGCCGCGAGCTCTCGCTGGACACGGTCGTGGGTCTCGTCCGCGCCCTACGGGCGGCGGGGTCGGCGCCGCTCGGCTACGCAGCCGTCTACGCGGTGGGAGAGGAAGATCTGCCCGACTGGGAGCAACAGCTGCTCCTGCACCCCGACGGGACGCCCTGGACACTCGCGGACTTCCTGTGGATCGTCGACCCGTCCAATGCTCGCTGGCTCGACCGCTTCACCGCAGAGCTCCATGAGGCAACGGCGCGCGTCGGCTTCGCCGGATTCCACCTCGACCAGTACGGCGCCCCGAAGCGCGCCCGGCGCCGCGACGGGGCGGTCGTCGAGCTCGCGCCGGCCTTTGTCGAGCTGATCGCGCGTGTGCGGGCGGCGCAGCCCGACTCGCTCCTCGTCTTCAACAATGTGAACGACTTCCCCACCGAGGCAACTGCCCGCGCACCGCAGGACGCGACGTACATCGAACCGTGGGCGCCGCACACCGAGCTGCCCCACCTCGCCGCACTTGCCCGTAAGGCCGCTGCGGCGTCGCCGGACCGGCCGGTGGTGCTTGCCGCCTACCCCTCGGCGTACCGCGAGGGTGACGAGCCCGCACTCGCCGCACTCCGTCTGGAGCTGGCGACCGTCTTTGCACACGGCGCCGGCTGCCTCCTCTTCGGTGAGGCGGACGCGATCCTCGTCGACCCCTACTACGTCCGGCACGCGCATCTGGACGAGCGGGGACGTCAGGTCGCGAAGGCCTACATGGACTTCGTCGTCCGCTACGGCGACCTGCTCTTCGGTGCGGATGCCGTCGACGTGACGCGGACGCATGCGGGCGGGATCAACGAGGAGATCAGGATCGAAGGGCCGACGGTCTCGGCGGACGGCGTCGCGGGAACGATCTGGCCGCGGATCAGGGAGACCAGGGGCCGTCGGATCGTCAGCCTCGTCGACCTCACGGCCCAGCGCGACGTCGTCTGGGATGCCGCGAAGAGCCCGCTCGGCCCGTGTTCCGGGGTCACGATCGGGTTCGAGCGGGTGGACGAGTCCCGCTACTTCTTCGCGTCGCCAGAGGGAGCGGCCCGTGCGGAGGAGCTCGTCCCGACCCGGGAACGATGGCACGACGTCGTCGAGGTGCCGCCGTTCACGGCCTGGGCGCTGGTCTGGTCGCAGGCAAATACATAGCGCCCGACTGCGACTGGAGCACCTCTTCGATCGCGCTGAACACAGGGTTCCTCAGGCGAGCTTGACGGCGACGACGCTCACGTACGCAATGTGCCCGAAAAATTCGCCTGCGTCTGACCGGCGCCTCGCCTCGGCCTTCAGCGTCTCGGCCGTCTCGTTGCCGATCCGTCCCGAGGCCGCCAGGAAGTCCGCGCCGCGGTCGACCAGCGCGAGCATGTAGCCGTCCGACGACGGCGCCTCGACGTAGCTGTGGCCGCGAAGCCGCTCGATCTCGAAGCCCGCGTTCGCCACACGTTGTGGCAGGCGGCGCACGAACCAGCGGTCGTGCACGTGCGACTCCGTCATCGCCTCGACGCACTCCTGCAATGGGTCGGAGCCGCCGGCCGCGCAGGTAGCGGTGACGTAGTCGCCGTCGAAGACCGCCAGCCGACCGCCGCCGCGAAGCACTCTGAACGCCTCCTGGAGGGAAGCGTCGGGCTTGGCCACATGGCAGAGCGTCGTATGAAAGACCACTGCGTCGATCGAGCCGGCATCGACCGGAAGCGCCTCCGAGTCACCCTCGACGAACTCGACGTTTCGGATACCGTCGGCGAGCTTCCGCGCCGCGGCCAGGAACCCCGGCGAGGGATCCACGCCGATGACCGACTCGACCGCGGGGAGCATGGCGAGCGCGCGGGTGACCGCTCCGGTCCCGCAGCCAACCTCCAGGATTCGCGCCCCGCTCTCGAGCTCGAGGTCCGCGAAGTACGCGTTTCGCATCGCCTGCTGGGTCAGCCGCCCTCAGCTCGAGGATTCGCGCCAGCCCCTCGATGACCTCCGGCTCGGCATCTGCGATCGTGAGGTAGACGTCCGGCATCGCCTGACCTGGCGCTGGAAGTCTTGCACCGTTCGTCGATCCAGGACGTCGACTGTGCTCTCGCCGGCTAGCTCGGCTTGCCGCCCATCGCCCAGACGGCGACGACGTACACGACGACGAGGGCGGCGGCGAGCACGGTGCTCGTCCGCAGCAGGGCGGCTCCGCCGCCGGAGCGGGCGCGCCGGACGCCGATCCCGCCGAGGATCAACGCGACGAGCAGGATGATCCCGCCGATGTCGGCGGTGAAGAAGCCGATGTCGAGCCAGCTCGGCGTGAGCTTGTCCCAGCCTTCCTTCGAGTAGATCCATTCGGCTCCGGCGCGCATGATCAGCCAGCCGGGGAGCGCGACGGCGAACAGCGTCAACGCCGAGAATCGGCGCAGACCGGCCGCGGTGTCGCGCCAGCCGAGAATGCCTGCTCCGGCCGCGGTGACGAGCCCGCCGACGAGGATCATCGCCCCGGCCACGTGGATGAACAGGGCGAAGTCCCAGCTGTGCGGACGGACAGCGGCGAGCATCGTCACGCCCACGGCTTGAAGATCATGTCGAGGAGGAGGAGCACGAACACCGCCAGCGTCGCGAGGTGGAGCAGCGCCCCCGTCGGAGCCTGCAGGCTCGCGATCACCTCCTGCTCCGCAGCGGCGCCGCCGCTTTCGGCGCGCTGCTGAACTGCGGTGTAGTAGGCGCCGGTTCGCTGGCCGACCGCGCCAAGGACCGCCCACAGGACGATGCCGATGATCACCCAGGCATTCCAGATCTTGAAATCCTGTGGACCGCCGTCGATCGCAAGAATCACCCCGAAGATCAGGACCAGCACCGAGCCGGCGGCGATCAGCGGAGTGGCGACGGGTGCGACCCGGAACAGCAACCTCGCGTGGTCGAGCGTCGCGTTCCGTCGACCGCTGACCACGAGGACGCTGTACAGCACGAGCGCGGCCGCCACCGCGAACGCGGACAGCAGGTGCAGCGAGACCATCCAGTCGTAGAACGTCAAGGCTGCACTACCGTAAACCATCCGCCAGCTGGTAGGTCTCGGCGAACCCCTGCCGCCAGCTCGGATAGCGGAGGCTCCAACCCAGCTCCCGCTTCGCCTTCACGTTCGATGCGCCCCGGGACTCCGTGAGCAGCGCGACCACGCCGTCGCCCGCGAGCAGGCGGCCAAGCCAGAGCGGGACGTGCCGCGGAGGCTTCGCGCCGATCATGGACGCGAGCGCCGGCAACCACTCGCGCACGGGTGCCGGTTCGTCGTCGACCACGTTGTAGATCCCGGGGCTGCCGCTTTCGAGCGCTAGCACCGTTGCCGCCGCGGCGTCCTCGAGGTGGACGAACGACGTGATGCCCTCGCCGCTGCCGATGATCGGGAATCGCCGATTTCGGACGGCCTCGATCTGGGCGTCGTCGGGCGAACCGTAGAACCCGCCGTAGCGAAGGGCGATCCCGCCGGCGTCGACGGTCACCCGTTCGAGGTGCTTGATCGCCGCGAGCGTCTCGCGCGTCGTCGCCGGCGGGTCGGGGTCGAGCGGGTCCTCCTCGGTCTTGATCGGCCCGCCGACGCGTGCGTAGGGCCAGCTCGTGAAGCTCTGTGCGACGAAGCGGTCGACGCCGGCTCCCCGCGCTGCGGCGAGCAGCGCGTCGGTTCCGGCTGTTCGCAGTTGGTTGGTCTGGGCGAAGGCGCGGTCCAGGCTCCTGTACGCGGTCACGCCGGAGAGCGCGGTCGCCTCGTGCACGATCGCCTCCGGCCGAGCGTTCGCGACAGCCTCGCCAACGGCACCCTGGTCGAGCACGTCCAGCACGACGGGCTCGGCTCCGAGCTCCGCGAGCCGCTTCGCCTTCTCCTGCGCGCGCGTGGTACCGACGACCTCGTGCCCGCGCTGGACGAGCTGCGTGACGAGCCGTGTGCCGATCGCGCCCGTTGCCCCTGCGACGAATACCCGCATGTCCGCTCCTTTCTTCGGTCTCCCTACCCCGGAGACGAGAAGGCGGCGCGCTCCGTGACAGTGTCACGGGCGGAACTGCTATTCCGTCTCTGTTGGCGATGGAGAACGTCGAGGAGCTTCGGCCCTACCTCTTCGCGATCGCCTACCGGATGCTCGGGTCGGTCGTCGAGGCGGAGGACGTCGTCCAGGAGGCGTTCCTCCGCTACCACGCTGCCGGTGCCGAGGCCGAGTCGCCGAAAGCCTGGCTCGCGGCGGTGACGACACGGCTGGCGATCGACCAGTTGCGCTCGGCCCGCGCCCGGCGGGAGGTGTATCCGGGCGAGTGGCTACCCGAGCCGATCGTCGACGACGAGTCGGTCATGCACGCCGAGACCGCAGACTCGCTCTCGCTCACCTTTCTGCACCTGCTCGAGAAGCTCTCGCCGGTCGAGCGCGCCGTCTTCCTCCTGCGCGAGGTGTTCGACTACTCCTACGACGAGGTTGCCGGCATCGTCGGGAAGAGCCCCGACAACTGCCGCCAGGTCCTGGCGCGGGCACACCGTCACGTCGAGGAGGGCAGGCGCCGGTTCGAGGTGTCGCGCGAGGAGCGAGACGAGGTCGCGCGACGCTTCGTCGCCGCCTGGGAGGAGGGAGATATCGAGCGGCTGATCGACCTGCTTGCTCCCGACGCGACCGTGTACGGCGACGGCGGCGGGAAGGCGCCGTCGATCCGGGAGCCACTGGTCGGTGCCGAGCGCGTCGCCAAGGCACTCGTCGGCTGGGGCCGCCGCGGCCGCGAGCTGGTACCCGGTCTCGCGCACCGGATGGCGACCGTGAACGGCGACCCCGGCCTCGTCTTCTACGACCCCGGTGGCCGCGCAGTCTGGGTCGCCGCGCTCGAGATCGCCGACGGCGTCGTCGTCGCGGTGCGGTCGATCCTGAACCCGGACAAGCTCGCACACCTCAACCAGGTCGGCTGACCGAGATGGGCGGCGACGACCCGACGCTCGTCGCGGCCGGCTGAGCCGTTTGCCTCGCCGTGGAGCGGGTATCCAGGGCTCCCGGCATGACTGATCGTGTGTGGTTTCTGACCGGTTCGACGTCGGGCTTCGGCCGCGCGCTGGTCGACGCTGCGCGGGAGCGGGGCGACCGGGTGGTCGCCACCGCCCGCCGCCCCGAGGCGCTGGCAGAGCTCGAGGGAGACGACGTGCTCGTGCTCGGGCTCGACGTCACCCAGGTCGAGGCGATCGAGCCCGCGCTCGATGCGGCGATGGCTCGGTTCGGCCGGATCGACGTCCTCGTGAACAACGCCGGGATCGGGTTCGTCGGTGCGCTGGAGGAGGCGAGCCTCGACGATCTCCGCGGCGTGATGGAGACGATGTTCTTCGCCCCGGCCGCGCTGACGCGGGCGGTCGTGCCGCGCATGCGCGCCCAGGGCTCGGGCACGATCGTCCAGATCAGCTCGATGGGCGGTCAGGTGACGGCGCCGGGCTACTCCGCCTACTGCGCCGCGAAGTTCGCACTCGAAGCGCTGTCCGAGGCGGTCGCAGCCGAGGTCGCGCCCTTCGGGGTTCGCGTGCTGATCGTCGAGCCGGGATCGTTCAGAACCGGTCTGCTCGGTCGCAGCCTGCGCGCCGCCCCGCCGCTCGACGTGTACGCGGCCACCGTCGGCGCGACGCGGGCGTACATCGAGCGCGAGGACGGGCGCCAGGCCGGCGATCCGGCCAAGGCGGCAGCGGCGATCATCGCCGCGCTCGACGCCGACGAGCCGCCGCTGCGGCTCGTGCTCGGTGCCGATGCGGTCGAGGCGATCCGGGCCAAGCAGGACATGCTCCGCGACGAGCTTGCGCGCTGGGAGGACCTCGCACGGGCGACCGCGTTCGAGGCGGCATGAGCGGCGAGCGCGACGGACCTCGTCGACCAAGGTCGTCGAGCCGAGCCCGGTTGGAAGAGCTGGAATAGGGCACCACCCCGAGGCGTTGGACCTGAACGTTGCACCGTCCAATGATTGGGGTGAGCAACTAAGTGACTATCGCAACCAGGCAGGAGCCTCGGCGCTGGAGCGCGCTCGCGCTGATCGTCACGGCGCAGTTCATGGTCATCCTCGACGTCGCGATCGTGAACGTCGCCTTACCCTCGATCAAAGCGGATCTGGGCTTTTCGCAGACCAGTCTCCAGTGGGTGATCTCCGCCTACGCGATCCTGTTCGGCGGCGCGTTGCTGCTCGGCGGCCGCCTGGCCGACCTGCTCGGACGCCGGCGGCTCTTCCTTGCCGGCCTCACGCTTTTCGCCACGAGCTCGCTCCTGTGTGGTCTCGCGTGGTCGGAAGGCTCGCTGATCGCCTTCCGGGCCGTGCAGGGGCTCGGCGGAGCGCTGCTGGCACCGGCGGCGCTGTCGCTCCTGATGACCACCTTCACGGAAGGGCGAGAGCGCAACCTCGCGCTCGGGATCTACGGCGCGGCTTCGGGCAGCGGCGCCGCGGCCGGGGTCCTGCTCGGCGGCGTGCTCACCTCGTACCTGAGCTGGTCGTGGATCTTCTTCATCAACGTGCCGGTCGGGGTTGCGGCGATCGCCCTCACGCCGGTGCTCTTGCGCGAGAGCCGCGCTGCGCTGGGCCACCGTCATTTCGACTTCGCCGGCGCTGCGTCGATCACCGCCGGCCTGATGCTGCTCGTGTATGCGATGACGCGGGCGACGAGCGACGGCTGGGGCGCCGACACCACGGTGGGGCTGCTCACGGGGTCGGCGGTGCTCATCCTCGGGTTCGTCGCGATCGAGCTGCGCTCGCGCTCGCCGCTGCTGCCGCTCCGCATCTTCCGCCTGCGGACGCTCACTGCGGCGAATGCGACGATGGCGATCGTCGGGGCGGTCGCGTTCTCCGAGTTCTTCCTCCTGACGCTGTACCTGCAGGACGTCCTCCACTACTCGGCGGTACAGACAGGGGCGGCGTTCGCCGCGTTCGCGCTCTCGGTCGTCGTTTCTTCGAACCTCGCCCAGGCGCTCGTCGGCCGCTTCGGCGTTCGCGCCACGCTCACCGCAGGGCTGCTCGTCGCCGCCTCATCGGTAGCGCTGCTGACGAGCCTGCCCGTGCATGGGCACTACTTCTGGGATCTCTTCCCGGCCTTCGTCCTCGGCGGCGTCGGCATGGGCTTCTCGTTCGTCCCGATCACGATCGCGAGCCTGGCCGGAGTGGAGCGCGCCGACGCCGGCGTCGCTTCCGGCCTGATCAACACCAGCCGGCAGATCGGCGGCGCGATCGGCATCGCCGCGACGAGCGCGATCGCCGCGGCGTCGACGAACGGCTACGTCAACTCGCACCCCGGACTGTCGGGCACGAACGCCATCGCGCTCGACCACGGCTTCCAGACCGGCCTGTACGTGCTCACCGGACTGCTGGTGCTCGGCGCGCTGACCGCGGCAACGCTGGTCAGGCCGGCACCGGCTTCGACTGCCGGTGTTGAGGGGACCGAGGACGAAGCGGTCGCGCTCGACGAGGCCGCCTAACTAGGGCCCGAACCGAACCGTCGGCGAGGTCGCGTCGGGTGCGGCGAAGGCGATCAACCGCTCCGCCTCTGCCGCCAGCTCTTCGCGTTCGGCGCTTCGCAGTCGCCGGAACGGTGCCACATGGAGCGTTTCGCCCTCGAGCCGCCAGGTGCCGGCGACGAAGCCGTCGACCAGGAAGGTCCGCATCAGCCGGTCTGCCGACACGGCGCGCCGCTCCTCCAGGGCGATGATGCGGGCGCGGTCGGCGTGGCCGAGGATCGCGTTGTCGAACGGTGGCAGGAAGCGGACCGGCACAGGCGTGGCCGGGTCGGGAAGCAATCCGTCGGGGACGTCGAGCAGCTGCCGACCCTGGTCGTCCTCGACGGTGCGCAGCCGGTCGCCGAGCCGGTCGGCGACGACACGGAGTCCGGTCAGTCCGGACCAGGCCTGGATGTCCCGGACGGTCGCCGGCCCGAACGCGCGCAGGTACCGCAGGACGAGCTCGTCCGCCGCCGGAGCGCCGTCCAGTTCCCGGCCGAGCCACGCCTCCGCCGCCGCCCAGCGCGCCGGTCCGCTGCGGCGCCAGAGGCCGCGAGGCGGCACCTGGACGATCGGCGTGAGGTAGCTGATCGCATACGCGAGCGCAGAAGGGTCGACCTCCGGCCAGCGCGCCGCGAGGAGCGAGCCGAGCTCGGCGCGGGTGCGCGGCTCCGACGTGACCAGCTCGGAGCCGGCGGCGAGCAGCTCGTCGAGATCGACACCGGTGACCGCCTTGCCGAACCGGCTGCCCTTGAAGTTGCGCGCGTGAACCACCCGCAGCAGCGGCCACAACCGGGCGCAGTCGCGGGTGGTGACGAGATGGATCGTCGTGCGCATCAACGCGATCCGTACTGCCCGACGCTCCTCGATCAGGCCGGAGAGCTCCTCGGGCCGGAAACCGTCGAGCCTCGTCCACAGACCGAGGTAGGGCGCCTGCGGCTCCTGGGCCTGCATCCCGACAAGGTGCTCGAGCGCCGCTTCCGCGGACAGCGCCTGGCGCTCGAGCAGGAGCTGGCGCGCGAGCAGCGCGCGGTTGAGGGTCTGCCTGGAGAGAACGGTCGTCAGCTCGGAGGGAGCCTACGGCGGGCCGGGAAGCCCCGCCGGGCAGGCGACGGGTCGAGGGCAGCGTCTACGATTCGCGCCGTGGACCCGGCGACGAGGTAGCGGTTGGGGCGCGGCCTAGGCCGCGCGTGTTCGGCGCGGAATGCCGACGGCCGTAGCGGTCGTCGGTGTTGCGCGCTCTCCCACTACGACTTCGGAGGTTCACCAATGACTCGACAGAACTTGTACGCCGACGCGCCCTGGGACGGGGATTGGCCGGAAGGCGGAATGCGCCACCGGACTTTCTGGCGTCCGGACAACGCGCGCCTGGGCGCCACGCTGCATGAGCTTGCCCCCGGCGCACCGGGCGGCCGACTGCACATGCACTTCGGGGCCGAAGAGATGTTCTTCGTCGTGCGCGGTCGCCCCGTCTTTCGGAATCAGCACGGCGAGGAGACGCTCTCTACGGGGGACTTCGTCTTCTGCCCGGAGGGACGCGCGGGGCTTCATACCTTCAGCAATCCCGGCGACGAGCCGGCGCAGATCCTCGCGATCAGCGCCGGAAGCTTCCCGGACGTCGTCGCCTATCCCGAGGACGGATATGCGTGGGTGGCGACCCGCGATCCCGATCCAGAGCTACTCGCGAAAGGCGGCGATCCGGGAATCATCGCCCGGTTCGAGATCCCGACGGAGTAGTACGGTCGGCAGAATCGGAGGCAGGGGGCGTTCAGCGTTGCCGAATCGAAGAGCCGTCGACCTGACGCGGGCGCAGATCCTGGCGTTCCGGCGGCGCGTCGGCGCACTCGACGAACGGCTTCCGCCAGGCGCCCGCTCGCTCCGGCAAACGGCGTGGGCGGGCCTGCAGGACAGCATGCCGCGTGCTGCGCTCCTCTCGATCCACGCGCGCGTCGAGCGGGCGCACGCGTCGATCTGGGAGCACCCGTCGCTCGTGCAGGTGTGGGGGCCGCGCTACAGCACGTACGTCGTCCCTGCGCGCGATCGCCCAGTTTTCACGCTCGGCAGGCTGCCGGACGACGCACGCGGACGGCAGCGAGCGGAAGAGGTCGCCGCGCGCTTGCACGCGCGCCTCGCCGGCCGGCGGATGACCGACCGCGAGGTTGGACACGGGAACCGGGTGCGGTACGCCGCGCCGACCGGCACCGTGCTGATCCGCTGGGAAGGCGCACGAGCGCCGCTCGTCTGGACGGTGCCTCGACCGGACGTGGATCCGCGCGACGCCTGTCGTGAGCTCGCGCGGCGGTACCTGCACGTTTTCGGCCCTGCCACGCCCGCGTCGTTCGGCAAGTGGGCGGGCATCGGCGGTCGTCAGGCGCAGTCGGCGTTCGACGCGCTCGACCTGACGCCCGTGCGAACGCCGATCGGCGACGCCTGGATCCTGAGCAGCGACGAGCCTGTGTTCCGGGACCGTGCGGGGCCCGCGGCCGCCGCGCGCCTCCTGCCGAGCGGCGACACGTACTACCTGCTGCAGGGCGCCGACCGCGAGCTTCTGGTCCCCGACGCCGCGCAGCGTGCCGCGCTGTGGACGTCACGGGTGTGGCCGGGCGCGGTGCTCGTCGGCGGCGAGATCGTCGGGACGTGGCGTCGCGCGAACGCGGACCTGACCGTCGAGTTATGGCGCCGGCTGACGAATGCGGAACGTGCCGCGGTCGAAGCGGAGGCTGCGTCGCTGCCGCTCGGGCTCGAGCGGCAGATCGCCGTCCGCTGGGACGAAACCTGATGGTGCCCTCAGCGGTCACGCCTTCCTCCGTGCCCATCGTCTGAGCCGGTCGAACCTCGACCGGGCGGCGATCGCGATGACGGTCACGAACGCCCCGCCGGCCGGCGCAAGTTGCAGGACGCTCTCCTCGATCGGGAGCCCGAGGACGTGGGCGACGATCACTGGAAGATCTCTGTCGTGCAGTCGCCGCCCTGCAGCCGCACCTCGTGGGCGCGGGCGGGGCCGTCGGGGCGGTCGTGGAAGTCGACGAAGAAGTCGCGGTCGACCTCCATCCCCCCGTTCGGGTCGCAGTTCACCCGCAGGAGCCAGGAGCGGAGGCCGGGGTAGAACTGGTTGTCCCAGGTCGAGTAGAGCGAGTTGCTGACGTAGAGGCGGCGCCCGTCGAACGAGAGCTGCAGCATCTGCGGCCCGCCGTTCAGCTCGCGGCCGGCGTCGCTCGGCTTGCCGAGCACGCCGCCGAGCCACAGCCGTCCGGTTAGCCGTGGGTTCGTCGGATCCGAGACGTCGTACTGGCGGAGATCGCCGTGCAGCCAGTTGGAGAAGTAGAGGAAGCGGTCGTCCATAGAGAGGACGAGGTCGCTCATCACGCCCGGCACGGGAAACGGCCAGCCTTCGAGCGGGATGCTTTCGACATCGATCACCGGCTCGGCCGCCCAGGCGCCGTTCGCCCGGTGGAAATGCCACATCACACTCGACAGTGCCGCTCCGACGAAGCCCTCCTCCGCCTCGGGATCGTGCTGCCAGCGCACCTCGAAGGGGAGAAGACCGTTCTCACCCAGGTCGACGGTCTGTTCCAGCCTCCGCTCGGCCAGGTTCCAGAAGTGGAGACGGTGTCCGTAGCGACCCGCTTCGACGTCCGCGAGGTCGAAGCCCTTCTCGTAGGCGTTCGGCTCGCCGAACTCGCTCGAAAGGAGCACGTTCTTGCGCGGCTGGTACCAGAAGTCGTAGTTGAAGGGGGGCGTCTCGTCGCCGTTCTCCCAGCGCCCCTTCACCTCGAACGTCTTTGCGTCGAGCACCGCGAAGCCGCAGGCGCCGTTCCCGTCGGCGTCGCCGAGCATCGAGACGACGACGTTGTCGCCCGGCATGCAGTGCACCGTGTGCGGCCGCGTGTAGCCCGTCTTCGCGAGCAGCTCGTCGCGCTCAACCACCTGCTCGATGCGCGGCCTGCGTGGGTCGTCGGTCACGTTGAGAATGTGGATCCGCGAGGAGCGGAAGCCGGGCACGATCAGGTGCGAGCGGTCGGGGCCGTGACAGGCCGACGAGCACCGGTTCCAGCCGAAGTGGTGCAGCTCGTCGCCGACGTTCGGCATCGGCGTCTCGTGCACGACCCGGCCCTGCTCGGCGTCGACGACGGCGATGAAGTCGGGCGCCTCGACCCCCGTGCCTTCATGCAGGCAGGCGAGGTAGAGGAACTCCTCGGGCGGCGCCCGAAGCGCCTCCTCAGGCGAGGAACGGAGGGAATTGGCTTTCGCGTGTTCGGTGCGCATCACTTTCCTTTCAGGTCGCGAATTGCGTTCGCGAGGCGGCTAGCCTCTCCGCGAAGTAGCGCCGCCAGTCGCTCGGTAGGGCATCCAGGGCGACGAGCCGCTCGACTGTCGCGAGGTCGTCTCGATCGCCCGCGTACGCGCGGGTGATCGCGGCGACCGGGACTCGCGCGGGATGGCGTGCCACGGTCTCGACCGCGTCGCCTGCTCCGACCTCGCCCTCGGTCGTGACGGCCAGGTAGTAGCCCGTGCGCCCGCTGAGCAGAAACCGCTTGATCATCCTCGCGCGGGCGAAGCGAAGCCCGAGCTTGTAGCAGGGCAGCCGGGGCTGGGTGACGACGAGCTCCGCGCTGCCGACGCGGAAGCGGTCGCCGATCGCGATTTCCTCCTCGAGCGGCAGCCCTTCGACCGTGAGGTTCTCGCCGAAGGCACCGAACGCCAGCTCCTCGTCCAGCTCTTCCTGCCAGTACGCGTAGTGCTCGCGCGGGTAGGCATAGACGGCCTTCGCGAAACCGCCGTGCACGGCCAGGTCGGCCTGTCGGTCACCGTCGATGTTGAGACGGCGGACCGCGACACGACCGTCGACCGGCTCCTTGAAAATTCCGGTGGTCACGTCGCGTCCCTTCCAGCGGACGACGCGCGGGCGGCCGACATTGACCGAGACGACACGCGCGGGCCTCGAACGGTCGGTCAGCGTTCCTCCGTCGCTCATGCGGCGATGGTCGCGCTCGCGCCTTTCCCGAACCTTTCCCGGAGCTTTCTAAGCTGGTGGGATGACGCCGCCGGCCGAGACGCGGATCCAGCTCTGCGGCCGGTTCGTGGTGCGTCTCGAGGGGCAGCGGATCGAGGACTCGCTGCCGGGGCCGTTGGGTCAACTGCTCTTCGGCTACTTCGTGCTCAATCGGCGGCGGCGCGTCGACCGCGACGAGCTCCTGTTGGCCGTTTACGGCGAGGAAGCGCCGGCCGACCACCACGCTCGCTTCAGCGTCCTGCTCTCGAAGCTGCGCCGCGTCGTGGGTGCCGAGCGGCTGGCCGGTCGGACGCAGATCGAGCTCGTGCTGCCGGCGGACGTGTTCGTCGACGTCGAGACGGCGCTCGAGGCGCTTCATCGGGCGGAGTCCCACGTCGCGAAGGGCGAGTGGGCACAGGCCTGGGGTCCGTCCGGCCTGGCCTACGACATCGCGAGCCGGCCTCTGCTCCTCGGCCACGACCGTCCGTGGCTAGACGTTTGGAGGCGACGCCTCGACGATGCCCGACTGGGTGGGCTCGAGTGCCTGGCGGCGTCAAGCCTTGGAATCGGCGGACCCGAGCTGCCTCAAGCCGCGAACTGTGCGCGTCAGCTCATCGAGCTCGCTCCCTTTCGTGAGACCGGGCACCAAATCCTGATCGAAGCGCTCGAGCGAAGCGGGAACGTCGCCGAAGCGCTGCGCGTCTACGACCGGCTGCGCATCACGCTCCGAGAAGAGCTCGGAGTCGCCCCGAGTGCGGCCGTGCAGGACGTCTATCGGCGCCTGCTCAGCGGCGCCGCCGGGAGTGCGACTTAGATCTCCTCGGAACGGGCGAGGATGTCCTCGCGGGTGACTTTGCCGACGAGATCCGGATGCTCGGCGGCGAGGTGCGCCTGCGCCTCGGTCCAGAGCTGGTCGTCGTTCTCGCCTTCGAGGAGCTTGCCGCAGACGCAGGTGATCCGCTTCAAGGTCGTTCGGTTCACGAGGGCATCCTAGGGCGTCGACAGGGCTTCCGACGCGCAGGTCGGCGAGAATGCGCGGGTGCCCGCCTATCGGGTGAACAAGGACGCGGTCAGGCACGCGAAGCGGCTGATCGACGCGCACCAGTACGTGCTCCGCTCGCGCTGGCAGGACGTGCAGCCGCGGGCACGCGAGCAGAACGCGTTCCTGAAGAGTCATTCCTGGGAGGAGTACGCCGCGTGGCATCTCGGCCTCACCGAGGGCGCGCCCGAGGAGACGAAGGGGCGCTACGCGTTCGTCTACGGCGACCTCCGGCGTCTCCACCGGATGGGGCTGATCGCCTGCCACTACCGAGCCGCGGAGTGGCGGCACAAGGAGATCGAGCTCGCAGCGCACGAGCTGCTGCAGTACCTCGACCGAAAGAGCGCTTGAAGACGCGGCCGTGCCGCGCCGTGGCCCGAGTCCGGCGCTACAGTCGCGCGAGGCGCACGGCTAACACCGAAGCCATGCGCGGGAACGGGAGCGACGGGACTCGAACCCGCGACCTCCGGCGTGACAGGCCGAGTCGGGCACAACGACGCACGGCGACGAACTCCTCGGAACGGTGTCGTTTGCAGGCGCTTTTCGCCTCGCCGCTGCCTCTGCTCCGCATGGTTGAGCGAATTGTCTGACGGACGTTTGGGCCACGAGTGGGCCACGGAATCTTGTCTTGACAGACAACGCCGGTCACGGCGCGAGCACGTTACGCGAGTCGTCGAACCGTCGGCTCCATAGCTGCGGCATCGCGCGGGCTACGGTTCTCGGCGTGAGCGGTTCTAGCTCACCGGCACTGCATCGGCACGGACGCCGTGTCCACGAGCACAGCTACGCCCGTGCGCACAGGCATCTCTGGCTCATCCCGCGCTCACAGCCGGTCGAGCCCGGCGCCGACCACCGTGAGCACGAGCATCCCCATCACGGCGAGCATGGGCATTCGCACGGGCTCGTTGACCGTTCGATCATGCGCTCGCGGGCGGGCCTCAAGGCAGTTTCGCTGAGCCTCGTAATCTTGGGCGCCGCGGCGCTCGTGCAAGCCGGGATTCTCGTTCTCACGGGCTCGGTGGCGCTGCTCGCCGATCTGATCCACAACGTCGGGGACACGCTCACCGCATTGCCGGTCGGGACTGCGTTCCTCCTTCGCTCGTTTCGGGCGGAGAAGATCGCCGGGTTTGCCGTTGTGTTTGCGATCTTCGTCTCCGCGTGCGTCGCCTTGTACGAGTCGATGGAGCGGCTGATCCATCCGCAGGAGCTCTCGCATCTGTGGATGCTGGCGGCGGCCGGGCTGGTCGGCTTCGCGGGGAACGAGCTGGCCGCACAGGTGCGCCTGCGGGCGGGGAAGCGCCTTTCGAGCCCGGCACTGATCGCTGACGGGAACCACGCCCGCGTCGATGGTTTCGTCTCGCTCGGCGTCGTTGCAAGCGCGATCGTGGTGGCCTTGGGAGCGCCGATCGCCGACGCGATCATCGGTCTGCTGATCACGGTGGTGATCCTGAAGGTCACCTGGGACTCGTGGCGCACGGTCTCCACGACCGAGCCGGGCGAGCTCGACGAGTTGCACGACCACTAGCCCGCGGTCGCTGGTTCGGGCGGACGCTCTCCTTCGACGTCGACGGTGCGGAAGGTGAAATAGAGGCCGAGGTCGTAGACGCTCTTGAGCGTGCCGGCGATCAGGAAAGGCGCGCCGAGGCCGAGCCGGAGCGTAGGCCCCGCGATCAGCGGGGCGATCGGCCGGGTGAGGTAGCGGGCGGTGTTCGTGTAGGCCGCGGCCGCGGTACGTTCGCTCGGGTCGACGACCGCCATCACGTACGCCTGGCGGGTGGGGACGTCCATTTGCGAGAGGGCGAAGCGGGCGAGGAGGAGGGCGATCGCGCTTGCGAGGTTGGGCGCGAAGGCGACGGCGATCAGAAGCAGGTTGGAGGGGAGGTGGGTGAAGACCATCGTACGTAGGAGCCCGATCCTGGCGGCGATCCGCACAGCGGCCTGGAAGGAGAGCGCTTGCAGAATCCCGATCGCGAAGAAGACGACGGCGAGCGTCTGCGGTGAGGCGTCGTACTTGCGCGTGAACAGGTAGGCGATGAACGTCTGGGGGACGAAACCACCGCCGAGGCTGTCGAGCGCGAACAGGCCAGACAGGCGCGCGACGATGCCGCGCGAGCGGTGCAGGGGCGGTCGCGGCTCCTTGGAGAGCTCGTGCCCTACCTCGACAGCGGGCGAGAGGCGCGCGGAGGCGAGGAGCCCTGCGCAGGCGGCGAGCGGATAGACGAGCAGCCACTTGGGCGAGCTGCCGACGAGCGCAGTCAGCGCCCCCAGCGAGCCGGCGAGCGTCGCGACCGTGTTGTAGGTGCCGAAGAGCTTCGTCCGGTCCTGGACGGGAGCTGCGTGCGGGAGCATCGCTTGCTCGAGCGAGGTGAACGGTCCCGACTCGACGACCTCGGTCGAGAGGGCGCCGGTGAGCCCAGCGAGGATCAGCATCGGCAGCCAGTCGGTCAGCGCGAAGACGGTGCCCGCGAGTGCCATGGCGACGAGCAGGAGGCGGTAGCACCGCCGCCGTCCGACGCGGTCGCCGTAGCGCGCGATGAGGATCGAGACGAGCGCGGTGCCTGCGAGGAGCGAGGCGAGCACGAGACCGACGGCGCCGTCGGAGAGGCCGCGGTCGGCAAGGGACACGCCGATCAGGACCGAGCCGAGGCCGTAGGCGAGCGCCCGCACAGCCTGGACGGCGAGGATCCGGCGGGCGTCGGCGCTCAGGCGCGTTCCTCGAGCACCAGCGCGCCGCCGCGGTCGGGGCAGAAGACGTACAGGCAGCGGCCGTCCGGGTCCCAGCCGAGCGTGTGCGCGCCCCGCTCGGTCGCGACCGTCTCCAGCTGCTCGAGGCGGTCGCTGTCGAAGCTGCAGACGACGCCGGGCTCGCCGATCGCGACGTACAGGCGTGCGAGCTCGGCGTCGTGCATGACGACGTCGGGAACGCCGGGCAGCGGCAGGCTCGCGAGCAGCTCGCCGCTGTCGCGATCGAGGACTGCGAGCACGCCGCCGTCGGCCGCGCAGAAGAGGCGGCCGCGGTCGAGCCAGAGCCCGTGCGGGCCGGCCGCGGGGACGGTATAGGCGTGGTCGAGTACCGCTCGCGCCGCGTCGATGACGACGATCTGTGCGGGCTCGCGGATATTGCCGAAGACCACGTCACGCTCGGGGTCATAGACCGCCCAGCGCGGCCGCCCTGGCAGCGGAAACTCGGCGATCACCTGCAGCGAGTCGACCTCGACGACGGAGGCGGTGCAGTTCTCGCCGAGCGGCTCGCCGAGATTGAACGCGTACAGCCGTCGCCGGTTCGCGTCGTATGCGAGCCCGTTCGGGTGCGGACCAACCGCAACGTGCCCGAGCAACTCTTCGTCCGAGCAACGAAAGGCGCTCACGCGCGCGGCGGCACGGTCGCTCGTGAATAAGAGGTCGCCTTGCTCGTCGATCAGGACGCCGGCCACCCCCGCCAGATCCGGGAGTGAGCGCAGAAACTCGCGCCGCTTGCAGTCGAGGACGTCGACGCGATCGGCGCCGGTGTGGGCGACATACATGCGGCCGGCGGCGCGGTAGACGTCCGCGTGATCGAAGCCCGGCTTGGCTCCGGGCGGGATGGTGATGAAGCCGCCGCGTTCGAGGCTCATGCGGTCGCGCTTTGGCCGACTTCGTTCTTGCACCAGGCGTAGAGCGCGTCGTACACGGGCAGCGACAATTCGAGCTGGCGGTGGTCGCCGAGGTTGAGCAGGTGGAATCCTTCGGCGACCGCGAGCAGGCCCCGCGACTGCGGTGTGGCGTCTCGGTCGTCGGCGACGTCGGCGCCGTGCACGATGCGGGCCAGCAGCTTCAGCGCCGGGTCGTCGAGCTCGTACTCCTCGAGCAGCACCTCGAACGAGCACAGCCCGTCGCGGTGGGTGTACTCGGCGTTCGGCGCGTCGTAGGAATGCGCGCCCTCGTGCTCGGCCACGTCCAGGACCTGTTCGGCCGGGACGTACAGGAACTCGGCGTCTTTGTCGATGAAGTTCTGGATCAGCCAGGGGCAGGCGATCCGGTCGGTCTTCGGGCGTTCGCGGGTTACCCACTTCATTGCTGTCTCCTTTCTATGAGGGCTCGCGGCCGCTGAGCAGGGCGCGCTTGCGGTACTCGTAGAGGCCGTCGAACAGCGATCCCGAAAGCGCAAGCAGGTCCTCGTCGTCGCGGACCATCGAGAGGCCTCGCAGCAGGACATCGAGACCGGGAGCTTCGGGGGCGTCGTAGCGCTCGTCGGCGAGGTCGGCCTCGTGCACGATCTTCGCGATCTCCCACAGAACCGGGTCGGCGAGCTCGTAGCGGTGCAGAAAGGTCTCGAAGCTGCAGTCGCCACCGTGGTGGGACAGCTCGACGCCACGCATGTCGAACGCGGTCGCGTCTGCGGGCACCTCGTCCGCGTCGTCGACGAACACGAACTCCGCCTCGGGGTCGATGAAGCGGCGGATCAGCCAGGCGCAGGCGGCGCGGTCGATGTGGCAGTGGCGGCGCGTTGCCCACCTCATCCGACCGGCTCCTCCACCAGCGCAGCAATCTCGTCGAGGGCACGGAGCGCCTGCTCGCGCTCGGTCGGCGGAAAGTAGTCGCGGGCGCGGATCCGGCGCAACTCGCGTCGCAATCGCTTGAGCGATCGCCGCCGCTGACCCGCTGGCTCCTCGCGCGCTGCCACTGCCTGCTCGGTCAGCGTGCGGTAGTCAGCGGCGACCGCATCGGCCATCCGCGCGGCGAGCTCCCGCTCCTGTGCCGCCGACCCGAGCTCGCCGATCCAGATCGTCGCGTCGCCGCCCGCCTCCACCACCTCATCGGCAAGCCACTCCAGCTGCTCGCGGTTGCGCGCGTCGAGCGGAAGCGCGGCGAGTCCATCGAGGACCTGCGCGGCGCCGAGCCGCCGCAGCTTGCGCCAGAGCGCGCTGCGGGGCGTCGACGGCTCGCGCGGCAGCCGATAGGCGAGCAACACCCAAGAGGTCCGACCCGAGGCCACGGTGCGAAGCTTATCTCAGTTCTGCAACCGCGGTTGCACAATCCATGGCACAATCCTCAGCGATGGGCGAGCACCTCGATTACGACAGCCTCCGCGCGGACACCGTCCGCCAAGTGGCAAAGCTCATGGCGGCCGCCGCGATCACCGCTCCGAAGTCGGGCGGGCAGCTCTTCCTCGCCGGCAAGCACCTGTTCATCGAGACCGTGATCGTCGACGACCGCGACACCCTCGCGAGACTCGCCGCCTGGATGCGCGCCCGCGGCAAGGAACGCCGCGAAGCAATCTGGTTCCGCGATGCCGAGGCCGCCGAGGCGATCGACGCCGTCCTCTTCGTCGGGCTCGCCGACTGGTATCCGCCCGTCTACGACTGCGGCGCCTGCGGCTACGCCACCTGCGCGGAATTCATGCACGCAACGAAGCAGCTCCGCGACGAATCGGACGAGCTCGAGTTCGTCGGCCCGCAATGCAACCTCCGCGACATCGACCTCGGCATCGCCGTCGGCTCAGCTGCCAAGACGGCCGCGATCCACTCGATCGACGCCCGCTGTCAAACCCGCATCGCCGTCGCCGCACGCAAGCTTGGTCTCATCAAAGCCGACATCGCTGTTGCGGTCTCCCTCTCACTTACCCACAAAGCAGTCGGCTTCGATCGGCGCATGCCAGACGTCGACTGCGACGCGCTCGACCTGCCGGCGACGGGAACCCTCCCGCTCGGCGTTCCAGGTGCAGGCCGAGAGGGCGGCGCGAGGAATCGTCAGCAGCCACGCCGCCCTCCCCGATCCGCTGAACGGACGAAACGACCAGAGGCGTAAGCCGCTTCACCGTCCTTCTGCGGCGAGTCTTGACATATCGAATCCGGTCCGCCGGTTACGCGCAAGCTAGCCGCCGGAAAGGCACGCTCAGCGATTGACCTCATTGTGTTCGTGCGACCGGCACACAAGCGCTCGGGCAAAACTGCCTATTTGCAGGCCTTTTTGACGAAACGTTTGGGCCACGGGTTTGGGCCACGAGGCGCAATCGTACGCCTATCTAGACAACATAAAGTCCTTGTTTGCAGGCACTTCAAGAGGCGGGAGCGACGGGACTCGAACCCGCGACCTCCGGCGTGACAGGCCGGCGTTCTAACCAGCTGAACTACGCCCCCGAGGGCAGGACAGTCTAGCCGTGGGCTCATCGGCTCGGAGGAGCCAAGCTTCCCGTTCGGGACTGCGCAGCCGGCGAGGATCGCCGGCTGCGAACCGAGACTACGCGCGGACGGCAGCGAGTAGCTCGCCGATGCCGAATGCCGAGCTGTCCCCCTCTGCCAGCGTCGGCGTCCAATCCGGATCGACGGTGAGGAACGACTCGGGATCGGCCTGCACGATTCCGATCAGCACGTCGGCGACGATGCGGCCGCCGACCGGACCGAGGCGGTCGCCGTCGCCGCGGACGTCGGCCTCGCGGAGCACGTAGAACCAGAGGGGCGTCTCGCCGTCCCAGCCGTGCGTCGCGAGCCCGACCTCGTCGGTGGTCAGCGGCTCCGCGTCGATCGCGCCGGCGACGGCCTCGCCGGAGGGCAGCCCGATCGCCCGACCTCGCTGGAGATCGCGTGAGGCGAGCGAATGGTATGCGTCGACGTCGACCGCCCCCGTGATCGACACCGGCAACCGGAGCAGCGAGGCCGGCAGGCAGCCGTCGATCCGCTTCGCCCGCTGCGCCGGGGGACGGCCGGGAAGATCGAACAGGAACGCCCAGTCCACCTTCAGGTCGTCGGGCACGGATTGGAAACCGCCGAGGTCCGGGAAGAGCGGAACCGGCTCGGCGTCGGCGTTCACCCGGTAGCGGGCGCGAATCTGGCTGTGGCCGTAGCGGTAGGCGGCGTCGGCGAACTCGAACGGGATGTACGGCTCGCCGTCGACCTCGTAATACCTCGCTCCGTGTGCGAGTGCATCGCCGGCGAGGTCCTGCCCGACCAGCCGGGGCAGAAAGTCGTTGACCAGCACCCACTGGTAGTGCCACATCGTCGCCCTGCGCGCCTCGCCGAACAGGTCGCCCTCAGGGACTCCGTCCTCGCGGAGCCGCTCGACGAACAGGTTGTGCAGGCGCAGAAAGGCGAGGTGGAGCTGCGACACGAGCACGTGCACGTCGTTGCGCGGGTCGCCCAGCAACGCGATCCCCTCCGCGTTGCGAGGCACGTCGTCCGCGCCGGTCAGGAACGCGGCCGGATCGTCGCGGCGGTAGAGGTACGGGCTCCCGGGGCCCGCGCCGTAGAGGCACTCGAGGTTCGCCCGCGGAGACTTAAAGCTGCCCAGGCGCGCCGGGTCGGCCTCGGCCTGCAGTGGTGAGCGGTCGGCAGTGATGTCGTGCGCGACGAGCTGGCCGAACACCGGCCAGCCGGACGCCTCGCGGCCGTCGACGTCGTCGCCGTCCTCACCCGTTCCACACGCGGCGCCCGCCAGGCCGAGTGCGAGCAGCCGCTCGTCGTCGACCGCGAGCGCCGGCAGATCGGGGAACATCCTCCCGTAGCGGCCCTCGAATCCGACCAGCGGCGCATCGACGGGACGGGCCGGTGCCAGGCAGTGGTCTCGAGCGACGCGCATCAAGCCTCACGCTAGTCGAGGCTCGAGGGTCTGCGTCGGACGTGGCTAGAGTCGCCCGCCGTCCACGTACAGCACCTGGCCGGTGACGTACGAGGCGTCGTCCGAGCAGAGGAAGGCGATCACGCCCGCGACGTCCTCCGGCTCCCCGACCCGGCGCAGGGCGGTGGTCTCGGCGCCCATCTTCTGGAAGTCTTCGAAGTCGACGCCGATCCGCTCGGCGGTCTGCCGCGTCATGGCCGTCGAGACGAAGCCCGGCGCCACGCAGTTGACGTTGACGGCAAAGCGGCCGAGCTCGATCGCCAGGGTCTTGGTCATCGCCTGGATGCCGGCCTTCGCGGCCGAGTAGTTGAGCTGGCCGCGGTTGCCGAGGGCGGAGACGGACGAGATCAGCACCATCTTCCCGCCGCCGTGCTGCGTCATGTGCGCCTGCGCCGCCTGGGTGGCCAGGAAGGTTCCGCGCAGGTGCGTCGCGATCACGGCATCCCAGTCGTCGTCGCTCATCTTGTAGACGAGGTTGTCGCGGATGATCCCGGCGCACGTGACGAGGATGTCGAGGCCACCGAGCTCCTCGATCGTGCGGGCGACCGCCGCCTCGACCGCGGCGCGGTCGGTCACGTTCGTCTCGAGCTGAAGGCCCTGGGCGTCGTCCTCGAAGGCGAGGTCCGCGACCGCGACCTTGGCACCCTCGGACGCAAACCGCGCGGCGGTTGCCATGCCGATGCCCCGGCCCCCGCCGGTGATCAGCGCGACCTTGCCCTCGAAACGATTCACGTGCGTAGCCTATTCGGCCGTGCACGAGAAGCGCATAGAGATCCGCTGGCGCGACCTGGACGCCTATCAACACGTGAATCAGGCCGTCTATCTCACGTATCTGGAAGAGATCCTGGACGACTGGCTCCGCGGCGTCCTCGGCCTGGGCGAAGGCGAGGTCTGGCACTACGTGGCCGCGCACGTCTCGATCGACTACCGCCACGAGCTCCGGCTCGAGGACCGGCAGGCGATCGGCAGCGTTCGGCTGGAGCGCGTGGGGACGAAGAGCGTCACCGCCCGCGCGGATCTCCGTGCCCCGGACGGTCGGATCGCAGCGGAGGCGGAGCTCGTGATCGTCGCCCGTGACCCCGAGACGGGCCGGTCGCAGCCGCTGAGCGAGCGCGAGCGCGCGGCCTTCGAGGCAGCCGGGCCGGAATGAGAGCCGTCCTCCTAGCCGCGGCGGCGGCCGTCCTGCTCGTCGCCGCCGGCTCGGGAACGGCGGCGCCGGCGCCGCCGCTCGCCGATCCGCATCCATGCCCGAACCTCGGCGGGTTCACGTGCTCGACGCTGACCGTCCCACTCGATCGCAGCGGGCACGTCCGGGGCACACTCCGACTCAACGTCGCTGCCGCGGACAACTCGAGGGCGGATCGCGGCGTTCTCCTCTTCCTCACCGGCGGGCCGGGACAGCCCGGCGTCCCCACCGTCTCTCGCATCGCCACGAGGCTGGCGCCGGTGCTCCCCGCCTATCGGCTGGTGATGGTCGACCAGCGCGGGACCGGAGGAACCGCAGTGCGCTGTCCGGAGCTCCAGGCCGAGGTGGGAACCTCCGACATCACGACGCCTACAGCGACGGCGGTCCGTGACTGCGCGGCCAGGCTGGGGAAGACCCGCGCCTTCTACTCGACACGCGATACCGTCGCCGATCTCGACGACCTGCGACGCGCCCTGGGCCTGTCCACGTGGACGATCGACGGCGTCTCGTACGGCACGTACGTCGCCGAGCGCTATGCGCTCGCCCACCCGCGGAATGTGAGGGCACTGGTGCTCGACTCGGTGCTGCCGCACTCCGACCCGCAGGCGGACGATCCGCTCTACCTGACCAGCCTGCGGGCGACCGCGCGCGTCCTCCGGGCCGCGTGCGCAGACGTGCGGTGCGGGTTCGACCCAGCCGAGGACCTGACGTGGCTCGTTCGGCACGGGGTCGACGGCGTGCTCCTCTTCGACACGATCGTCTCCTACGAGTTCGCCGATCCTGACTACGCGGCGGTGCTGGCGGCGATCCACGCGGCGAGACAGGGCGACCGAACTCAGCTTCTCGCGCTCGAGACGAACGTCCACCAGGCCGTCCTTGCGCCGGCTGAGCTCTTCAGCTCGGGTCTCCACGCCGCCACGCTCTGCGCCGACCTGCACCTGCCCTGGTCGGCGGCGACACCGCTCGCAGCCCGCCCGGCGCTGCTCGCGCGCCGGCTCGCATCCCTCCCCGACAACGCCTTCTGGCCGTTCACGCGGGCGACGTCCGCGCGGAACGGTCTCGTGACCACCTGCCTCCCGTGGCCGCCGACGCCGCCGGTTCCGAGACCGTCGCCCACCTCTAAGCTCCCGTCCGTGCCGGTCCTGCTCGTCAACGGCGACCGCGACCTCTCGACTCCGCTCGAGTGGGCGCGCGAGGAGGCGCGGCTCGCGCCGCGCGGCAAGCTCGTGGTCGTGGATGGAGCGTCCCACTCCGTGCAGAGCCGCGAGCGGGGGACCGCCGGACGGGCCGCGGTCGAGGCCTTTCTGCTCGGGCGGCCGACGGCGTAGCGATGCGGGAGCAGATCGAGGCGATCCTCCGAGGCGAAGCGCCACCGCCGCCCGTGGCCGAGCTGCTCGGCATCAGGCTCATCTCGGTCGACGACGGCGAGTGTGTGTTCGAGATGGAGGCGCGGCCCGAGCATGCGAACCCGATGGGCACCGTCCAGGGCGGGGTGATCTGCGCGCTCGCCGATGCGGCGATGGGTCTCGCGTATGCGTCGCTGCTTGCCGAGGGCGAGTCCTTCACGACGCTGGAGCTGAAGACCAACTACCTGCGCCCGGTGACCGCCGGCACCATGGTCGCGACGGGCCGAGTGGTGCACGCCGGGCGGACGATCGGGCTGACGACTTGCGACGTCGTCGACGGCGAGGGGCGCAAGATCGCGCACGCAACCAGCACGTGCATGACGCTGCGCGATCAGCGTTAGATTCGGGGCGTGCAGCTCCGCGACTCGCCCGACGAGGCCGCCTTCAGAGACGAGGTTCGGGCCTGGCTCGCCGCCAACCTCCCGGACGACCTGCGCGGGCGCCGCGGCGGGAGCGCACGCTTCGAGGAGTGGGGCCGAGACTGGAGCCGCAAGCTCGGTGACGCCGGGTACGCCGCGCTGACCTGGCCGAAGGACTACGGCGGCGGCGGAGCGCCGTACTCGCACCAGGCGATCCTGCTCGAAGAGCTGGCCAAGGCGCAGGCGCCGAGCCACATCAACGTAATCGGGCTGGGGATGGCGGGGCCGACGATCATCGTCCACGGCACCGACGAGCAGAAGGCGCGCTTCCTGCCGAAGATCCTCTCCGCGGAGGAGATCTGGTGCCAGGGCTTCTCGGAGCCGGGCGCCGGCTCCGATCTCGCCTCGGTGCGGACGCGGTCGGAGCGGCAAGACGGACACTTCGTCGTCAACGGCCAGAAGGTCTGGTCGTCGTATGCCCACCTCGCGGACTGGTGCCTGCTGATCACGCTCAGCGACCCCGATGCCCCTCGTTACCAGGGGCTGACGTACCTGCTGGTCGACATGCACGCTCCAGGCGTCGAGGTGCGGCCGCTGACCCAGATCACCGGCGAAGCCGAGTTCAACGAGATCTTCTTCCAGGACGTCGAGGTTCCGGTCGAGAACGTGATCGGCGAGCCCGGCCAGGGCTGGCAGGTGGCGATGACGACGCTGATGCACGAGCGGGCGGCGCTCGGGTTCGCGCTCTCCGGGCAATTCGAGGTTGCGGTCGGCAAGCTCCTCGAGCTCACCCGCGGCCGCGAGTTGGACGATCGGCTCCACGACCTGGTCGCGCAGACGTGGATCGACCTCCAGGCGCTCAAGTGGACGAACTACCGGGCGCTGACGCGGCTGGTGGAGACAGGCGCGCCCGGTCCGGAGGCGTCGATCCCGAAGCTGCACTGGTCGGAGGCGAACCAGCGCCTCGGCAAGCTCGCGCTCGAGCTGCTCGGTCCGGAGGCGCAGGTGATGGACGACGACGGCTACTGGCAGTGGCTCCAACTGCGGAGCCGCGGCAACACGATCGAGGCGGGGACCTCCGAGATCCTGCGCAACATCGTCGCCGAGCGGGTGCTCGGTCTGCCGAAGGGCCGCTGATGCATTTCGCGTTCACGGCCGAGCAGGAGGCGCTGCGCGCAGAGGCGCGCCGCTGGCTCGACGGGCACTACCCGCCGGAGCGCGTCGCGGAGCTCGCGGACTCCGACGTCGGCTGGGACCCGGCCTCGTGGGGCGAGCTGGCCGAGCTCGGCTGGCTCGGGGTGTCCGTCGCCGAGGAGGAGGGCGGCGCAGGGCTCGGCTTTCTCGAGGAGGCGGTGCTACTGGAGGAGCTGGGACGCGCACTGTATCCAGGGCCGTATTTCTCGACCGTTGCGCTCGCGCTGCCGACGCTGGAGCCGGACGAGCGGGCGAGGGTCGCCGCGGGAGAGGTCCGATGGTCGGCGCAGGTCGACGGCCTCGTCCCCGACCTCGCGCTCGTCGACCGCGTCGTCACGGGCGACGGCTCGGTGGACGCGGACGGCGAGACCGTGCCCACGATGGACGCCACCCGCCGGTTCGGCCGGCTGACACCCGCGGCGGGGGATGCCGTGCTCGACCGTCCACGCGTGCGGTCGGCGCTGGCGCTGGAGGCGGTCGGGGTCGCGCAGCGGGCGCTCGACTGGGGCGTCGAGCACGCGAAGGAGCGCCAGCAGTTCGGGAAGGCGATCGGCGTCTACCAGGCGGTCTCGCACTCGCTCGTGGACGCGTTCATGGCGGTTGAGCTCGCCCGGTCGCTGGCCTATTGGGCTGCGTGGTGCGTCGCCGAGGCCGACGATCAGGCGCCGATCGCCGCTGCGGCGGCGAAGGCGCATGCGGCTGAGGCGGCTGTGTCGGCGTGCGAGCGCGCGATCCAGGTGCACGGTGGGATCGGCTTCACCTGGGAGCACCCGCTGCACCGCTTCTACAAGCGGGCGCAGTGGATCCAGGCGTTCGATGGGTTCCCCGCAGGCCAGCGCGCGGAGATCGCCGCTGAGCTCCTCGCCTAGATCGGTCCTGATCACGGGAGCCTCGTCCGGCATCGGCGCCGCCTGCGCCCGTCTCCTGGCGGCGCGCGGGTGGGAAGTGTATGCGGGGGTGCGGACACCGGGCGACGCGCCGGACGAGACGACCGAGCTGATCCTCGACGTCACCGACCCGCCGGCGCTGTCGTTCGAACGGCTCGACGGGCTGGTGAACAACGCCGGCATCGGGGTCGCCGCGCCGCTGGAAGACCTGCCGCCGGAGGAGCTGCGCCGCCAGCTCGAGGTGAACGTCGTCGGCCAGCTGGCGGTGACGCAGGCGGCGCTGCCGGCGCTCCGCGCAGCCCGCGGCCGCGTCGTGATCATGGGCTCGATCGGCGGTCGCAGCGCCCTCCCTTTCCTCGGCGGGTATGCGATGACGAAGTTCGCGCTCGAGGCGATGGCCGACTCGCTCCGGCTCGAGCTCGCTGCGGACGGGATCGACGTCGCACTCGTCGAGCCGGGGAACATCGCGACCGCGATCTGGACGAAGCCGCAGCCGCTCGCCGACCACGTCTCCGAGCGTTACCGGGCAAGGATCGAGCGGTTCCGCCAGGTTGCCGCGACCCGCTCGAGCAAGGCGGCGCCGGTCGAGCTGGTCGCGGAGGCGGTCGAGCACGCGCTCACTGCCTCTCGGCCGAAGACGCGATACGTCGTCGGGCGGGACGCGAAGATCCGCGCTGCGATCGAGCGCCTTCCCGACCGGCTGCGCGACCGCGTGTTCCGGCGCGCGTTGCTCGGCGGCTGAGCCCGTCGTACGATCCTCTCGTGCGCGGCCAGATGATGGACTTCCAGCTCACGCTGCCGCACCTGCTCCGGCGTGCCGAGACGTACTTCGGCGACAAGGAGGTCGTCACCCGTCTCCCCGACAAAAGCTTCCACCGCTACGGCTACCGCGATCTGACGCGGCGGTCGAGGCAGCTCTCGGTCGCGCTCCAGAGGCTCGGGTTGGAGCGCGGCGACCGCGTCGCCACCCTCTGTTGGAACCACTACCAGCACATGGAGTGCTACCTCGGTGTCCCGTGCGGCGGCTTCACGCTGCACACGCTCAACATCCGGCTCCACCCGAACGACCTCGCCTTCATCGCCGATCATGCAGGCGACCGGGCCGTCGTCGTCGACCGGAGTCTCGTGCCGCTGCTCGACCGGTTCCGTGGCCGAACGGCGATCGAGCACGTGTTCGTGGTCGAGGACTCGTACGAGGAGCTGCTCGCCGGTGCCTCCGAGGACGACTGGCGCGACCCGGAGCTCGACGAGGACGAGGCGGCGGCGATGTGCTACACGAGCGGAACGACCGGACGGCCGAAGGGCGTCGTCTACTCGCACCGCTCGACCGTGCTGCACACGCTCGGGGTCGGGGCGGCGAACCCACTCGGGATCGGCGTCTACGAGGGTGATGTCATCCTCCCGGTCGTGCCGATGTTCCACGCCAACGCGTGGGGCTACCCGTATCTGGCGACGATGTTCGGCGCGAAGATCGTCTACCCCGGACCGCATCTCGATCCGGAGTCGCTGCTCGACGACTTCGTGCAGGAGGGCGTGACGTGGGCGGCGGGCGTGCCGACGATATGGATGGGGATCCTGGCGATGCTGGACGCGAATCCCGGCCGGTGGGACCTCTCCCGGATGAAGGGCATGCTCGTCGGCGGCTCGGCGGTCCCGCGAGCGATGATCGCCGCGTTCAAGGAGCGGCACGGCTTGGAGATCGTCCACGGGTGGGGGATGACCGAGACCTCGCCGGTCGCGTCGGAGGCGGCGCTGCCCGGCGACCTGGCCCAGGCGGACGACGAGACGAAGTTCGACTACATCGCTCTGCAGGGGCTGCCGCTGCCGCTCGTCGAGCTGCGGGCGCGCGATGCCGACGGCACCGAGATCCCGTGGGACGACGAGACGATGGGCGAGCTCGAGGTCCGCGGGCCGTGGGTGGCGGCGTCGTACTACGACACGCCCGAGCAAGCCGAGCGGTGGACGGAGGACGGCTGGTTCAAGACCGGCGACATCGTCTCGATCCACCCGCGCGGGCACATCCACATCCAGGACCGGTCGAAGGACGTGATCAAGTCGGGCGGTGAGTGGATCAGCTCGGTCGCGCTCGAGAACGCGTTGATGGGGCATCCGGCGATCGCGGAGGCGGCGGTGATCGCCGTTCCGGACGAGCGCTGGGACGAGCGACCGCTCGCGGTCTGCGTGACCCGCGAGGGCCAGAGCGTGACGCCGGAGGAGCTGCGCGACTTCCTGGCGCCCGACTTCCCGAAGTGGTGGCTGCCGGACGCGTTCGTGTTCGTCGACGAGATCCCGAAGACCGCCGTCGGGAAGTTCCGGAAGACGGCGCTGCGCGAGAGATTCTGCTCACCCGCTTCGCGGGTGTCGCAGGGCACCGGGCTCGCAGAAGCAAACCCTTCGGACCCGGCTTTCCCAACTGCTCCCGCCGACGCGCCGGCGCACGAGCCGGCGGCGTCCTGAAAGCCGTCCTCCTACGGGAGCTGGGCGGACCGGAACGGCTCGAGCTCGCCGACGTTCCCGAGCCCGAGGGAGAGTCGGTCCTGCGCGTTCGGGCGGCGGGCGTGAACTTCATGGACGTGCTGATCCGCCGCGGCACGTATCCCGCGCCGCCCGAGTTGCCCGTCGTCCTCGGCGGCGAGGTCGCCGGGGAGCTGGACGGCCGCAGGGTGATGGCGTTACCGCGGGGCGGAGGCTACGCGGAGCAGGTCGCCGTCGACTGGGTCGTGCCGCTGCCCGAAGGGGCGACCTTCGCCGAGGGCGCCGCGTTCCTGATGACGTTCCTCACCGCCTGGATACCGCTCGTCCGCCAGACACGGGTCGAGGCGGGCTCGACCGTGCTCGTCCATGCGGCCGCGGGTGGGGTCGGGAGCGCCGCGGTCCAGCTCGCCCGCCACCTCGGTGCCCGCGTGCTCGCGACCGCCGGCTCCGAGGAGAAGCGCGCGTTCGCGGTCGAGCTCGGTGCCGACGAGGCGTACGGCTACGAGGAGTTCGCCGGCGCGGTTCGGGCCGACGTCGTCGTGGATCCGGTCGGCGGCGACGTCTTCGCCGCCTCGCTGAAGGTGGTCGCCCCGCTCGGGACGCTGATCGCGATCGGGTACGCGGGTGGGCCGTGGGCGGCCCTCGATCCGGCGCTCGTGGTCGGCCGGAACGTCTCGGTGGCCGGCTTCTACCTCGGTCGCCTGATGGCGCTCGCGCCCGAAGTCGTCCACGCGGCTGCCGCCGAGCTCGTCGGGCTCTGGGAGCAAGGCGCCGTTCGACCGGTCGTCGGGTCGGAGTTTCCGCTCGCGGACGCGGCCGCCGCGCACGAGCTGATCGAGTCGCGCGGCCATGTCGGAAAGGTCGTCCTTGTCCCCTAGGCCGTTGTCCGACTTCGCCACGTCCGGTGCCAGGCACCGGACGTGTCCGTTCGAGACACGCGGCCGCTCAACCATGCCACCCGCTCTGTCCAAGAACGCCACGTCCGGTGCCTGGCACCGGACGTGGCTCGGAGGGCCACGGCCGCGATGAACGGGCAGCGTTTTCGACGCGCGCTCGTCACCGGCGGGGCCTCGGGGATCGGCGCCGCGGCGGTCGCGACGCTCGAGGCGGAAGGATGCGACGTCCTTTCTCTCGACCTGGTGGACGGCTTCGACGTCGCCCGCGCGGAGGCGTGGGAGGAGATCGGCGCGGTCGACTTCGCGTTCCTCAACGCCGGCGTCGGGACCGGGGTCGGCGACGTCGCCGAGCTCGACGACGACAGCTACCGCCGCGCGCTCGGCGCCAACGTCGACGGAGTCGTGTTCGGGACGCGGCGGATGGCGCAGGTGATGGAGCCGGGCTCGGCAATCGTCGCCACGGCGTCGCTGGCCGGGCTGGGGGCCCTCCCGCTCGACCCGATCTACACGCTGACGAAGCACGCGGTCGTCGGCTTCGTCCGGGCTGTGGCGCCGCAGCTCCTCGACCGCGGGATCACCATCAACGCGCTCTGCCCAGGGTTCGCCGACACGCCGATCGTCGACGACGAGCTGCGCGCCTTGGTGGCCGCAGAATCGCTCCCGCTGCTGGCCGCGGAGACGGTGGCGGCCGCCGCTCTGACCGCGGCGCGCTCCGGCGAGACAGGTCGGGCGTGGGTCGTTCAGCCGGGCCGGGACCCGCTCGTGTACGAGTTCCGCGGCGTACCGGGGCCGCGGTGAGAGACAAAGCCGAGCACAAAGGCGACGGCGAAGCTGTCGGCATTGGTGCGAGGCGATGTCGTGACGCCGCAGGCGTCAGCATCTATCGCACCCCTCCGGAGCGGTTCGAAGGCCTGCCCGACTTCGCGTACGCGCCGCACCACCTCGACCAGGACGGGCTGCGGATGGACTACGTCGACGAGGGCATGGGTGACCCGGTGCTGTGCCTGCACGGCGAGCCGACCTGGTCGTTCCTCTACCGGAAGATGATCCCCGGCCTGGCCAATGTGGCCCGCGTGGTCGCGCCGGACTACTTCGGCTTCGGCCGGTCCGACAAGCCGACGGACATCGGCTGGTACAGGTTCGACCGGCACTGTGCGTCGATCGTGCGCCTGGTCGAGGAGCTCGACCTGCAGCGGCTGACGCTGGTCATGCAGGACTGGGGCGGGCCGATCGGCCTCCGGCTGGCGGTCGAGCAGCCGGAGCGGGTGGCCCGACTCGTGATCCTGAACACCGGTGTCGAGGGCGGACGTGCCCCGAGCGAGACCTGGCTGCGGTTCCGTGACCTCGTCAGGGCGTCCGGCGGCGACTTCCAGCCGGGACGGCTGATCCGGAGGGGCACGGCCCGGGGCCTTGCCGACGACGTCGCCGCGGCGTACGACGCGCCGTTCCCGATGCCGGAGTCGAAGGCAGGGGCGCTGGCGTTCCCGGAGCTGGTGCCGACCGAGCCGGAGCACCCGAACACGGCTCCGCTGCTGGCGATTCGGGACGCGCTCAAATCGTGGGAGAAGCCGGCGCTCGTCCTCTTCGGCGACTCGGACCCGATCTTCGCGCCCGAGGTCGCCGACGCGATCGCAGGGTTAATCCCGGGCGCCCTGCCCGCCGAGCTCGTCCGGAACGCGGGCCACTACGTCCAGGAGGACGCCGGCGAGGAGGTCGCCGCGCGGATCGTGGAGTTCCTGGCGTCATGAGAGACGAAGCCGAGCGCAAAGCCGACGGCGAAGCTGTCGAGGTTGGTGCGAGGCGAGGTCGTGCCGCCGGAGGCGTCACCGTCGAGCGTGAGCTGCGGGCGGAATTCGGCGAGGCGGTGGCGGACGGTGCGCCGCCCGAGTACCTGACTGATTTCACGCGCGCCCCGGGACGCGCGGACGCGGTCGTCTTCCCGCGGAGCTCGGATGAGGTGGCCGCCGTGCTCGCGTGGTGCTACGAGCGAGACCTGCCGATCGTCCCGCGCGGCGGCGGCACCGGCGCAGCCGCCGGCGCGGTCCCCGACGGCGGCATCGTGCTGGCGCTCGACCGGCTCGACCGGGTGCGGTCGTTCGAGCCCGAGCTGTGGCGGATCCACGTCGAGGCGGGGGTTCCGACCGGACGGTTGAAGCAGGTCGTCCGCGAGAGCGGGCTGATGTTCGCCCCCGACCCGGGGGCGCCGGAGCAGTCGCAGATCGGCGGCAACATCGCGACCAACGCGGGTGGCCCGCATGCGTTCAAGTACGGGGTGGTCGGCGACTGGGTGACCGGAATCGAGGCTGCGCTGCCTCCGGGCGAGCTCGTGACCATCGGAGGACCGATCCGCAAGGACGTCGCCGGCTACGACCTCAAGCGCCTGCTTGTCGGCTCTGAGGGGACGCTCGGGATCGTCACCGCCGCCTGGCTGAAGCTCCTTCCGGCGCCGGAGGCCGTCCTCCCGGTCGCAGTCTTCCACCGCAGCACGCGCGAGGGCTGCGCGTCGCTGCTGCGAGTCGTCGGAAGCGGCGTGGTCGCGGCCGCCCTGGACGTGCTGGACGCCGAGACTCTCGCCTGCGGGGCGGCGTCGTTCCCGGGGGGCGTGCCGGACGAAGCCGGGTTCGTGCTCCTCGCCGAGGCCGACGGCTCGCGCGCCGAGGCCGAGCGGATCCGCGACGAGCTGCTCGAGGCGGCCGGGGAGGGGGCAGTGGGCGTGTACGCGCCCCGCGGGCGGGAGGGCGTGGACGCGTTCTGGCGTTGGCGCTCCGGGCTGGCGTTCGCGGTGCTTGCGCGCCGCGGGGGCGTCGTCGCCGAGGACATCGTCGTCCCGCTCGACCGAGTCGAGGAGGCGATGGAGGAGACCCTGGCGATCGGGCGGAAGCACGCCCTGGTCGGGCTCTCGTTCGGCCACGCCGGCGACGGCAACCTACACTCCGCCTTCCTCGTCGCGCCCGAGGAGCCCGACGAGCTGCGCCGCGCAGCGATGGCCGTCGAGGATCTATTCGACCTGGCCGTCCGGCTCGACGGCTCCGTGTCGGGCGAGCACGGACTCGGCCTGCTGAAGCGCGGCCAGCTCGCCAGGCAATGGCCGCCGCGCGCCCTCGACCTTCACAGCGAGATCAAGCACCTCTTCGACCCGAAGAACCTTCTCAACCCCGGCAAGAAGCTCGCCCGGCCGCTCCCCGGCGACCACCACCTCCCGCTCGGCACGCGGAGCTAGAACCGCCAGCTGCCGCCGGACGCGAACTCCTTCAAGATCCGGCGGCTGACGACCATCCGGTGCACCTCGTCCGGGCCGTCGTAGATACGGCCGGCGCGCGCGCCGGCGAGCATCGCGGCGAGCGGCGTGCGGTCGGTCAGGCCTAAGGCGCCGTGGACCTGCACCGCGCGGTCGATCACCTCGTTCAGGACCCGCGAGGCGTAGAACTTGATCAGTGAGATCTCGACCCGGGCCTCGTCGCCGGCGTCGATCTTGCGCGCGGCGTCGAGGGTCATGAAGCGGCAGGCCTGGATCTCGGCGGCCGAGTCGGCGATCCAGTTCTGAACGGTCTGCTTGTCGGCGAGCGGCCCGCCGAACGCCTCCCGCTCGAGCGCGTAGCGGCACATCAGCTCGAATGCACGTTGCATCTGGCCGAGCCAGCGCATCACGTGGTGGATCCGACCGGGGCCGAGCCGCTTCTGCGCGATCCGGAAGCCGTCGCCGCGTGCGCCGAGCAGATTCTCGGCGGGCACGCGCACGTCTCGGAACCACACCTCGCAGTGCGTCGACCACCCGCGGCCCCGATGCCCCGACACCGGCACCGGCTGGACCTCCACACCGGCGGAGTCGGCGGGGACGAGGATCTGCGACGCGCGGCGGTGCGGCTCGGCCTCGGGGTCGGTGACCGCCATCACGATCGCGAACCCGGCGCCCTCGGCGCCCGACGAGAACCACTTGTGTCCGTCGACCACCCACTCGTCGCCGTCGAGCACCGCCGTCGTCCGCAGCCCGGTCGGGTCGGCACCGGATACCTCCGGCTCGGTCATCGAGAAGAACGAGCGCGTCTCGCCCGCGACGAGCGGCCGCAGGAACCGCTCCTTCTGGTCGTCCGTTCCGAAGAGGTGCAGGATCTCGCCGTTCCCGGCATCTGGTGCCTGGCAGTTGAAGACAAGCTGGGCCCAGAGCGACCGGCCGATCTCCTCGTTGAGGTCGGCATAGGCCAGGAACCCGCCGCCCGTCCCGCCGGCCTCGGGCGGCAGGTGCGGCGCCCACAGACCCTCTGCCTTCGCCCGCGCGCGGAGCGCGCGCATCAACTCGTCTGCCGCCTCGTCCTCCCGCGCCAGGGCGGGCTCGGCCGGGTAGACGTGCTCTTCCATGAACGCCCGGTACGCCTCGCGCATGCCGGGTTTAGCATCGCAGGTCATGCGACTCGGCTTCGCGATGGGCTACGCCTCGCCGGGCACGAATCCGGTCGATCTGATCGAGCTCGCTCGGGAGGCGGAACGCCTGGGCTACGACTCGGCATGGGCGGCGGAGGCGTGGGGGACCGACGCCGTCACCGTGCTCGCGTGGCTCGGCGGTCAGACCACGACCCTCAGGCTCGGCACCGCGATCATGCAGATGCCGGCGCGAACGCCCGCGATGACTGCGATGACGGCCGCGACGCTCGACCTGATGTCGGGCGGGCGCGTGCTGCTCGGCCTCGGCACGTCCGGTCCGCAGGTGGTCGAGGGCTGGCACGGCGAGGCGTTCGGCAAGCCGCTGGGCCGCACCCGCGAGTACGTCGAGATCGTACGGGCCGCGATCCGCCGCGAGCTGCTCGAGCACGAGGGCGACCACTACGAGATCCCGTACCGCGGTGCCGACGCGACCGGACTCGGAAAGCCGCTGAAGCTGATGCTCCGACCGGTCCGCGACGAGATTCCGATCTACCTCGCTGCGATCGGACCGAAGAACGTCGCGCTCGCAGCCGAGATCGCCGACGGCTGGCTGCCGGTCTGGGTCTCGCCGACCAAACTGCGCGACGTCTTCGGCGGCGCGCTCGCCGCCGCCAAGCCGGGCTTCGACGTTGCCGCCTTTGCGGTTCCGGTCGCGATCTCCGACGACCTCCAGGCGGCCCGCGACTTCGTGAAGCCGCAGCTCGCGCTCTACGTCGGCGGCATGGGGGCGAAGGGCCAGAACTACTACAACACGCTCGTTGCCCGGTACGGCTTCGAGCACGAGGCCGAGCGGATCCAGGACCTCTACCTGGACGGCAAGAAGCTGGAGGCGATCGCCGCCGTGCCGGACGCCCTCGTCGACGAGGTCGCGCTCGTCGGGCCCCGGGAGCGCATCGCCGACCGGCTGGAGGCCTGGAAGGGCTCGGGCGTCACCACCCTGCTGATCCAGGCGCACGACCCGGAAGCGCTCCGCACGATGGCAGAGTTGCTCCTGTGAAGCCGAGCGACCTGTTTGACCTCTCCGGGCGGGCCGCGATCGTCACCGGCGGCGGCAGCGGCATCGGCCGCCAGATGGCGACCGGGCTCGCAGAGGCAGGGGCAAACCTTGTCCTCTGCGCCCGCAAGCCCGAACGCTGCGAGGAGGCTGCGGCAGAGCTCGAGCGCGCGGTCGGCGTGAAGGCTTTCGGAATGCGCTGCGACGTCCGCGACCCGGCCGAGATCCAGGCAGTCGTCGAGCGGACGAAGGCGGAGCTCGGCCGCATCGACATTCTGCTCAACAACGCCGGCACCTCGTGGGGCGCCCCCGCCGAGGACCACCCGCTCGAGGGCTGGCAGAAGGTGATCGACGTGAACCTGACCGGCGTCTTCCTGTTCGCGCAGGCGGCAGGCCGCGTGATGATCGACCAGGGCGGCGGCAAGATCGTCAACGTCGCCTCGGTCGCGGCGTTCGGCGGCGCCCCACCCGAGCTGATGAACGCGGTCGCCTACAACGCCTCGAAGGGCGGCGTCGTCTCGTTCTCCCGCGACCTCGCGACGAAGTGGGCCCGGTACCGAATCAACGTGAACGCGATCGCCCCGGGCTGGTTCCCGTCCGACATGAACAAGGCGCTGCTCGACGCACAGCCGGACGCGTACCTCGAGCACATCCCGCTCCGCCGCTTCGGCGGCCCTGACGACCTCAAGGGCGCGGTGGTCTTCCTCGCCTCGCAGGCGTCTGACTTCGTCACCGGCCTGGTGGTCGTCGTCGACGGCGGCCAGTCCGCTTGGTAGGGCGTGGGAGAACCCATGGTTCTCCCACGGACCCTCTCCTTTGCTCGCTCGCTGCGCTCGCCTCGCACCTGCCGGCGGGCGGTCGTGTGCCGCGCCAGCCATGTCGGTCGCGGCGGCGAAGCATCAGTCGCGGTCTCGCGTCGTGAACGCGCCGAATGTCTCCGGCATCGTGAGGAGCGTGGACGAGGCCGCGCGGCTCGATCGGCCTGCTCTGCTGATCCTCGAGAAGGTCGAGGTTTTCCTCGACGAGCACGGGCTCGGCTCCGGGCCCGTCCGCGCGACGCGGATCGGCGAGGGCGGCGGCTCGAACTTCTCCTTCCTGCTCGAGCGTGGCGACGACCGCTTCGTCCTCCGCCGCCCGCCGCGGCCGCCGCTGCCGCCGTCGGCCCACGACATGGTGCGCGAGGCGCGGCTCCAGCTCGCGCTCGCGGCGCACGGGATTCGGCTGCCGACGATCCGCGCGGTCTGTGAGGACGAGGCAGTGATCGGCGTGCCCTTCTACGTCATGGACTTCCTCGACGGGCCGATCGTGACCCGGGAGCTTCCGCCCGGCCTGGCGACCGAGGAGGCGCGCCGCCGGCTCGGCCTCGACCTGGTCGACGCGCTCGTCGAGATCCACGCCGCCGACGTCCATGCGCCGGGCATTGCGGACTTCATCCGCGAAGGCAGCTACCTCGAGCGGCAGGTGCGCCGGTTCACGCAGCTCTGGGACGTGAACCGGACCCGCGAGCTGCCAGCGGTGGTCGAGGTCGGGGTCTGGCTGGCCGATCATCTCCCGGAGCCGGCTCCGCTGGCGGTCGTCCACGGGGACTACCGCCTGGGCAACATGATCCTCGACCCGGCCGACCCGACCCGGATCCGAGCGGTGCTCGACTGGGAGATGGGGGCGGTCGGGGATCCACGGGCCGACGTCGGCTACCTGCTCGCCACCTACAGCGAGCCCGGCGGCGGCGCCAACCCGCTGGGAACGTCGCCGGTGACGGCGACGCCCGGCTTTCCTTCGCAACGGGACCTCGTGGAGCGCTACGTCGAGCGCAGCGGCAGCGACGTCGAGCCGCTCGCCTGGTTCCAGGCGCTCGCGCTCTGGAAGGCGGCGGTCTTCTGCGAGGCGATCTACGGGCGGTTCATCCGCGGCGAGCTGGCCGAGGAGGACGAGAACGCCGCTCGGTTCGAGCACGGGGTGCCGCTCCTCGCGGAGACGGCGCTGGCGCTCGTCGGCTAGGAGAGCGGCTTGCAGGCTTTGGTGAAGGCGGCCGCGTTGCTGGCTACCCGCTGCGCGCTGAGGGCCGCGTTGGCCGCCTGACCCTCGACCGTCGCGGCGTCGGCGGCATGAGTGTTGATCGCGCGCTGGACGCCGATGATCGCCGACTTCCAGAAGAACAGCCCGCCCTGGTAGGTCGCCATCGCCTTCGAGCAGTTGCCGCTCACCTTCTGCTCGAGCCGGTTCAGCACCGCGGCGAGGCTGTTCGTGGAGGCAACCTCGCGTGCGGCTGCGGTGCCGATGCAACGTCCGAAGGCGTCGAGGTTGCTGTTGTACTTCGTCGAGTTCCGGCAAAAGCGGAAGCGCGCGACGGTCTTCGGCGTCTGTGCGGCGTAGGCGTTGAACGCGGTGAGGTACGCGCTCCACTGGCTCTTCGTGAGCCGCTTCGGCTGCGAAGAGAAGGCGGCCGAGACGAGGACGAGAGAGAGGACGCCGGCCGCGACCGGGAGGAGCGCACGCATCCGCACGAGCACATCATGCACCGCCGGGCGCAAGTTCGCATCCCGGCGCGGGACGACTAGCGGAGGACGGCCTGTGTCTGCGTGACCCTGGCGACCCGGCGGCCGCCGGCGTCGAAGAGGTCCGTGTCCACGACGATCGTCGTCTTGCCGACGTGCAGCGGGCAGGACACTGCCTCGACCCACCCCTCCCGCACGGGGCCGAAGAAGTTCGTCTTCGACTCGATCGTCGCCGTCCCGGTCGCGTCCTCGGGCAGGTTGAGGAACGCGCAGAAGCCGCCCGCGGAGTCGGCGAGCCCCATCAGCGCGCCGCCGTGGAGGATCCCGCCGGCGGTGCAGAGCTCCTCGGCCCAGGCGAGCCGGGCGCGAACCTGATCGGCGGACGCGGCGACCACCTCGATCCCGAGGAACGCCCCGAAGGGCATCGCGGCTCGTAGTTGCTCGCTGAGGGTGTTCAAGGATGCCGGGGGCGGGCGACCGGGCCCGCCCCCACGAACTGGTAGGCCTACCCCTTGGGCCGCGTGTCGGTCAGCTGGCCCATCGGGGTCCAGGTGCCGTTGTTGAACCTGATCAGCTGCTGCTGCGAGATCGGGAAGTAGTCGCCCTTGGCGGTCTTGACGACCGCGCCGGGGAGCAGGAACGGGTTCGATTTGTCGTTCATGTTCAGCACGGCCTTCATCAGGCTCGCGCGCGTCGGGTTGGGCCCCGCCGCCTTCAGCGCCTGGACGAACGTGTACGCCTTCGCCACGCCGTAGATGTAGAGGCCGTCCGTCACCTTGGCCCCATCCGGGCCGTACTTGGCCATGATCGACTTGTACAGCTTCATCCCCTTGTCGTTGTTCCAGCTCGGGTTTGCCGGGTCCTTGGTGTAGTAGGTGCTGATCGACCCGTTCACCTCGGCGGCTCCGGCCCTCGCGACCGCGATCCCCATGAACGTGTCGGTCGCCGAGACGGAGTTGAGGAAGATGTTCTGCGGCTTCCAGCTGATCGCCGCCATCGTCGCGTACGTCCGGATCGTCGGCGTCGGCGTGCCGAAGATCATCAGCGTGTCGACGCCGGCACGGCGGAGGGCGATCACCTGGTTGGTCACCGACGTATCCGTGACCTCGAAGCCCTGTTGGCTGACGATCTGGCCCTTGTGCGACCCGAGGCCGGCCTGCAGGCCGTTGATGTAGTCCCGGCCGTAGCTGTCGTTCTGGAAGATGATCCCGATCTTCGCGTTCGGGAGGTTCTTGGCGATGTAGCGGCCGTAGATCGCCGCCTCGGCCTGGTAGTCGGGCTGCCAGCCGATCGTCCACGGATGCGACGCGTGCTTGGCGCGCGCGCCCCACTCGGTGGCGCCGGTGGACACGTAGATCTGAGGCACCTTCTGCTGGTTGAGGTAGGCGGTGACCGCCTCCTGGGGCTCGGTGCCGAGGCCGCCGACCACCGCAAAGACGTGCTTCTGCTCGACGAGCTCCTTGGTCTTCTGCACCGTCAGCGCCGGGTTGTAGCCGTCGTCCTCCGCGTCGAAGGCGATCTGACGACCGAAGACCCCACGCTTGCCCTTCGTCTTGGTCGCATTGACGTAGCTGAAGTACGCCTGCATCCCCACCGGGATCGGCGCGTAGCTGGATGCAGGGCCGCTGAAGGGGAATGTCCCTCCGATCGAGACGATCTTGGCCGTCACGCCCGGTGTTGCAGCGCCCCCGCCCATGGCCCCAGGCAGCAAGACCGCCGCAGCGATAGCGACGACACCGAGGGCGAACACCACTCTTTTCATGCTCCGCTCCTTCTCGAGGTCACGCTGTCGCGCGTGAGTCGGCGCGACTGTACAACCACTCCCTTAGACGTTTCAAGGAACCGCCTAGTTGGTGGAGGAGGCCCGCAGCGCCCTGCGGCATCAGGAAGAGCACTGCGAGCAGGATCAGCCCGTAGAAGACCGTGGACTGGGTCGTCGCCTCGTTGTAGTGCACGTGCTTCGCAAGACTCTCGCCCCAGCCGGGGGCGAACTGGATGAAGATCGCGCCGAAGAGCATCCCCTCGAGCGAACCCAGCCCACCGATGACGGCACCCGTGAGCAGGAGGATCGAGAGCGACACCGGGAACGTGTCCGGGTTGACGAATGCGACCGCTATCGCGTACAGGGCCCCCGCCACGCCGGCGTAGGCGGCGGCGATCCCGAAGGCGAGCGTCTTGTACCGCGAGAGGCTGACACCCGACGAGACCGCCGCGATCGGGGCGTCGCGCACGGCGCGGAACGCCCGGCCGAGCGGCCCGCGCAAGATCAGCCAGGCGGCCCCGAACATGAGCCCGGCGATCGCCCAGGTCAGGTACGAGACCCACTCGTTCGTCGAGAGGCCGCCGATCGGCGAGTCCGGAAGCGGGTCGATGCGAAGGCCCTGACCGCCGCCGGTGAAACCCTCGAACCGCTTGGCGATCAGCGGGATCGAAACAGCGAGGCCGAAGGTGGCCAGGGCGAGGTAGACGCCCGACAATCGCAATGCCGGGAAGCCGAACGCGAAGCCGACCGCCCCGGTCAGCACCGCTGCGATCGGGATCGTCAGGTACAGGTCGACGCCGTGCGTGTGGAGGATCGCGGTCGTGTACGCCCCGATCGCCATGAACGCGCCGTGGCCGAGCGAGATCTGGCCGTTGTAGCCGGTCAGGACGTTCAGCCCGACGATCGCGATGAAGTAGATCCCGACAAAAGTGAGTCGGACGTTGAAGTAGTCGCCATGCGCCTTCGGCAGGAACACCACGAGAAGCGGTACACCGACGAGGACGGCGACACGCAAGAGGATCTTCTCGGCGCCGAACGGCATCACACCCGCCTCACGACGACCTGGCCGAAGAGGCCGGCCGGCCGGACGACGAGGACGAGCATCAGGACCGCCAGCGCGAGCGGGAGCTGCAGCTCCGTGCCGAGGAAGGACGACGCGTAGCCCGACAGCAGGCTGATCCCGATCCCGATGATGAAGGCGCCGATCACCGAGCCGAACGGGCTGTCGATCCCGCCGAGCACGGCCGCTGCGAACGCGTAGGTGAGGATGATCAGCATGAAGTTCGGGTCGAGCCCGAGCGTGCCGGCGGCCATCATTCCGGAGACCGCGCTGAGCATCGCGGCCAGCCCCCAGCCGATCGCGAGCATCATCCCGACGCGGATTCCGAGGAGGCGGCTCGTCGCCGGGCCGACGGCGGACGCGCGCATCTGCAGCCCGAGCCGCGTGAACCGGAAGAAGACGAAGACGATCGCCACGCAGAGCAGCGACACGCCGATCACGCCGAGGTCCTGGACGTTCACGACCACCCCGCCGACGTCCAGCGTCTTCAGCGGGAAGGGGTTCTTCAGGAACTTGACGTCGGGTGCCCAGATCCAGCCGGCGAGGCCGTTGAGGATGATCAGCAGCGCGATCGTCGCCATCACGACCGTCAGCTCGCCCGTCCGCGACAACGGCTGGATGATCACCTTGTACGTCGCCGCGCCCCCGAAGAAGGCGATCACGAGCGTGACCGCGAACGCCCACCAGTACGGCAGGCCGTGGTGCGTGATCAACGACCAGGCGATGAAGGTGCAGAACATGCCCATCTCGCCCTGGGCGAAGTTGACGATCCCCGTGGCGCGGTGGATCAGGACGAGCGCCAGCGCGAGCGTGGCGTAGACGCCGCCGTTCGCGAGCCCGACCACCACGTACTGGAAGAACTGGGTCATGTGCGCCCCCTCAGTAGCCCAGGTAGGAGGCGCGCACGCCCTCGTGCCGGGAGAGCTCGTCGCTCGCGCCGCTGATCGCGACCTTTCCGACCTCGAGCACGTATGCGTGCTGCGTGGAGGCGAGGGCGATGCGTGCGTTCTGCTCCACGACAAGCACCGTCATGCCTTCCTCCTGGTTGAGCAGCCGCACCACCCGGAAGAACTCCTGCACGGCGGTCGGGGCGAGCCCGAGCGAGGGCTCGTCGAGCATCAGCAGCCGCGGCCGGGCGACGAGCGCTCGCGCGAGCGCGAGCATCTGCTGCTCGCCGCCGGAGAGCGTGCCGGCCTGCTGCTTGCGGCGGTCGGCGATCCGCGGGAAGTAGCCCAGCGCAGCCTCGGCGTCACGCTTCACCGCCCGCCGGCCGCGCCGGACCGATCCGCCGAGCAGGACGTTCTCCAACACCGTCAGCTCGGCGTAGATGCCGCGTCCCTCCGGCACGTGCGCGATTCCCAGCCGGGCGATCGACTCCGGCGGCCGGCCGGCGATCCGTTTCGAGGCGAAGGCGATCTCACCCGACGCGCGGACGGTCCCGGAGATGGCCCGGAGCGTCGTCGTCTTGCCCGCCCCGTTCGCACCCAGGATCGAAACCGCCTGACCTTCCTCGACCGAGAGCGTCACGCCGTGCAGCGCCCGGATCGGACCGTAGCGGGCCTCGACGTCGAGGAGCTCGAGCAGCGCCATCGGGGAGGCCGATCATAAGCGGCGAAGGTTCGGCTGGTCGATGCTCTAGCCTCGGTGAGCGTGACCAGGCTGGACTGGATCCTGCTCGGCATCGTCGTGCTCGCCGGGCTCGTAGGTCTGCGCAAGGGCCTGGTCGCCAGCACCCTTGCGATCGCGGGGATCGTTGCAGGCGCCGTCCTCGGGGCGCGGATTGCGAAGGTCGTCCTTCCCGGCGGCGCGCACTCTCCGTACGCCCCCCTGATCGGCCTGGCCGGGGCGGTCGTGGGTGCGATCTTCCTCGAGTCGGTCGGCTCGCTGGTCGGCTCGCTCTTCCGGTCCGGGCTGCGCCTTCCGCCGCTGCGCGCGCTCGACAGCGCCGGCGGGCTGGTCCTCGGTGCGGCCGCAGGGCTTGCGCTCGTCTGGGTGTTCGGGGCGACCGCCCTCCTGCTGCCCGGCCAGCCGACGCTCCGCCGCGACGTCCAGCGTTCGGCGCTGCTCCGCCACCTGAACAACATCGTCCCGTCGGACACGCTCTTGAACGTCCTGGCGCGCGTCGACCCGTTCCCGTCGATCGCGGGCCCGGAGATCCCCACCGGGCCGCTCGACGGGCCGATCGCGGGTGACCGAGCGGTGGGTGTCGCCGCCGGAAGCGTCGTGCGCGTGCTGGGGTCGGCCTGCGGCCTCGGCATCTCGGGGAGCGGCTGGGTGGCGGCCCCCGGGGTCGTCGTCACCGCCGCGCACGTCGTCGCAGGCGAACACGACACGTCCGTCGTCGCGCCCGGCTCGGAGGAGCGCCTCGACGTGCAGGTGATCGGCTTCGACTCGACGAACGACGTGGCGGTGCTTCGGGTCGCTGGGCTCGACGCCCATCCCCTGGCGCTCGCCGATCCGGAGGAGAAGCGTCCGGTGGGGATCGTCGGCTACCCCCTTAACGGCCCGCTCGACGTCGAGCCGGGCCGCATCGGCCGCACCGATCGCGTCCTGACGGATGACGCGTACGGGCACGGCCCGGTCGAGCGGACGATCACCAGCCTTGCCGGGGTCGTGCGGCACGGCAACTCCGGCGGACCGGTGATCGACAGCGACGGCCGCGTCGAGGCGACGGTCTTCGCCTCGCGGGTGGGCCAAAACGGCGGGTACGGGATCCCGGCGAGCGTGGTGCGGAAAGTGTTGGCGGACGCGCGGGCTCCAGTGTCGACCGGCGCGTGTGCGCCCTGATCAGTCCGTGCGCTCGGGCTCGGTCGCCCGAGCGCTGGGTCGTGATCGCTCGTCGAACTAGCTAAGTAACTCTAGGACTGAGAGCGGCTTCCTGTACGGGGCGACGACGTAGACTCCGGCGGCACGGTCGCGGGCTGCGGCCAGGAGCTCGCGGGCGTGGGCGAAGCCGATCTCGGCCTCCCGCGGGCCCGCGTCGCGGAGCTGCTCCTGGAGCTCGTCCGGGACGACGATGCCCGGCACCTCGTTGTGGAGCCGCAGGGCGAGCCGGTAGCTCGTCAGCGGGAAGATCCCGACCAGTATCGGGATCGGCGACGGGCCGCCGATGCGGTCGAGGAAGCGGTCGAGGCGGTCGAGGTCGTAGACGATCTGGGTCATGGCGAAGCGGGCGCCGGCGTCGATCTTGCGGCGGAACCGCTCGAGCTCGAGACCCGGGTCGTCGGCGTTCGGGTTCAGCGCGACGCCGATGAAGAACGAGGTCGGCGCGTCGATCGCCTTGCCGTTGAAGTTCTCGCCGCGGTTGAGCTGCGAGATGAGGTGTGTCAACCCGATCGCGTCGACTTCGTAGACGCCGCCAGACGCGGCGTAGTCGCCGATGTCGGGCGGGTCGCCGGTGACCGCGAGGACGTTCCGGATCCCCTCGGCGTGCGCCCCGAGCAGCACCGCCTCGAGGCCCATCACGGTCGTGTCCCGCGGCGTCAGGTGCGGGATCGTCTCGATGCCGACCGTTCGCTCGATCGCCGCCGAGACGAACAGCGGATTCATCCCTACGCGCGCGGTCGCGTTGTCGTTGACGTCGACGTAGGCGCCGATGCCGGCCGCGTGGATCGCGGCCGCGACCTCGATCAATCCTGCGTTGTTGGCGCCGAGCGGCGGATCCAGCTGGACGGACGTGACGAATCGCCTCTCCCGCAGGTCGGCGGCCAGTCGTGTCTCCGTCTCCTCGCGCTCGACCGCCGCCGCGAGCTCGCGCTCGACCACCTCGAGCGGCGCCCGCACCGCGTGCTGCTCGTCGAGGGCGCGGCGGATCGCCCCGATCTCGGTCGGCGTCGTGCCGCAGCAGCCGCCGATCACCGCCGCTCCGAGGTCGCGGGCATGCGCGGCGAACTCGGAGAAGTAGTCGGGGGCGGCGTGCGGGTAGATCACTCGGCCCCCGGACATGCTGGCGAGGCCGATGTTCGGGAGCGCCGCGAGCGGCAGGCCCTTTCCGGCCATCGCCTGGAGCGCGGCGAGCGCCGCGGCCGGCCCGGCACCGTGGTTCGCTCCGATCGCTGCGACGTCCAGCCCGGCGAGGCGCTCAGCCGCCGCTGCAGCACTGACGCCTCCGATCGTCTCCGCATCCTCCCCGAAGGTCATCAGCGCGACGATCGGCAGGCTCGACACCGATCGGACGGCCGCGATCGCCGTGACGAGCTCGTCGAGGTCGAAGAACGTCTCGACCATGAACAAGTCGACGCCGCGGCCGCCGAGCAGCTCCGCCTGCTCTGCGAAGAACGGCGCCCGGTCCTCCGGCCACGCTTCCTCGCTCTCGCCGAGCGGCCCGATCGAGCCGGCGATGAGCACTTCGCGCCCTGAGACCTGGCGTGCGTCCCGTGCGAGCTTGATCGCCGCCTCGTTGATCGCGACCAGGTCGTCCTCGAGGTAGCGCGCAGCGAGCTTGGGCCGGTTCGCGCCGAACGTGTTCGTCTCGATCAGCTCTGCGCCGGCGTTGATGAAGCTGAGGTGCAACGACACGACCGTCTCCGGCGCGCGCAGGTTCGCCTCCTCCGGACAGCGGAGCCGCGGGGCGGCCGCCGACACGAGCGGCCCCATGCCGCCGTCGGCGACGATCGGCGGCCCGGTGCGGATCCGGTCGAGGACGCCGGGCATGCGTCGGACTCTAGTCGGCAGGTCCCTCAAGTCCGGGCGCGCTCCTGCCGATAGTGAATGTGCTCCTCTATCGCCCAGGGACTGACGGCAACCATTCCTGCGGGCCCAAGGAGACTGCGGCGGCGGGCGTGAGCCCGCCGCTTGCATCTGCGTGGAGGACCATGTTCCGCCGCGCTTCGCGCGTGCGGGGCACCGGCCGCGTGGAGAAGCAAACCCGTCGCGACCGGCTTTCCCCCACGGGCCCCCTCCCTTCCGCTCGCTCGCTTCGCTCGCATCGCCTGCTGCCGGCCGGCCTTGGTGGGCCGCGCCCGCCATGTCGGTCGCGGCGACGAACAAGCAGAGCTGACCCATCGGGGGCAGTCCGGAAATTTCCTCTTCCAAAATCGCGAGCCTCGTACTACGATCCGCCGCGCATAGGTGGGCCGGGGACAGTGCGGAAGGCTCCGGCTCTTTTTGCGTCACAGGTAGGTCAACCGACTACCCGCCAGTTGCGCGAGAAAGCCGAGGTTCAGTGCTCACCGTCGACATCGCTCTCCCGGAGGTTGAGGAACTCCAGAAGCTCGTACAGACAGGGGTCGAGCGCGGCTTCCTGACGTACGACGAGATCGTCAACGGGCTCGAGGACGTCGAGCTCACGAAGGAGCAGGTCGAGGACTTCTACACGTACCTGATCGACCACGGGGTCGAGCTGATGGAGGGGGAGCAGCACAAGCATCCTCCCCACGAGGAGCCCGCCCTGGCCGAGGAGGAGAAGGGCCCGAAGCTCGACCTGACCGTCGAGCCGTCGCTCGACTCGCTCCGGCTCTATCTGCGTGAGATCGGCAAGGTGCCGCTCCTCACCGCCGACCAGGAGGTCTATCTGGCGAAGCGGATCGAGCGCGGCGACCTGATCGCGAAGACGCAGATGATCGAGGCGAACCTCCGCCTGGTGGTCTCGATCGCGAAGAGCTACCTCGGCCGCGGCCTGTCGTTCCTCGACCTGATCCAGGAGGGGTCGCTCGGCCTGATCCGCGCGGTCGAGAAGTTCGACTACCGCAAGGGCTACAAGTTCTCGACGTACGCCACCTGGTGGATCCGCCAGGCGGTCACACGGGCGATCGCGGACAAGGCCCGGACGATCCGCATCCCGGTGCACATGGTCGAGAAGCTGAACAAGGTCGTCCACATCGAGCGCCAGCTCGTCCAGCGGCTCGGCCGCGAGCCCCGCCCGGACGAGATTGCCGACGAGCTCGAGATGACCACCGAAGAGGTGCGGGAGATCCTGCGGATGGCGCAGCATCCCGTGTCGCTGGAGAAGCCGATCGGCGAGGAGGAGGAATCCGAGCTCGGCGACTTCGTCCAGGACGAGGCGGCCGAGTCGCCCGACGAGCAGGCCTCCCTCTCGCTTCGCCGGGAGGACATCGAGCGCGCCCTCGACTCGCTGCCCGAGCGCGAGCGCAAGGTGATCGAGCTGCGGTTCGGCCTCAAAGGCGAGCAGCCGTGCACCCTGGAGGAGGTCGGCCGGGCGTTCGGGGTCACCCGCGAGCGCATCCGCCAGATCGAGAACAACACGCTGAAGAAGCTCGAGTCGCTGCCGGAGGCACAGGGACTCAAAGACTGCGTTTGAGACGCCGCGGCGCCGGAGGAGTGCCGCCGGCCACCGCGAACCTGAATAGGCCCGGGGCGGGTCGTCGTCGCCGTCATGGACGGGCCGCCTCGGGCCAGCCTCTCTAGACTCGCCGGCATGCTCACCGAGCTGGGTCTGTACAAGCTCCTCGGCGAGAATCCTGAGCGCACGTGGCCGGTTGCCCGTGCGATCGTGATCCCGGTCGCCAACCTGATCGTCCCGAGTTGGTCGTATGGGCAGGAGCGCATGCCGGTCGAGGGTGCGGCGGTGGTCGCGTCCAACCACTTCTCCGAGGTCGACCCTGTCGTGGTCGGCCTGAACAGCACCCGAACGCTGTACTACATGGCGAAGATCGAGCTGCTCTCGATTCCGATCGTGGGCGAGATCCTGCGCTGGACGGGCGCGTATGCCGTACGGCGCGGCGAGGGCGATCGCGACGCGCTGCGGGTAGCCCGCTGGTCGGTCCAGCAGGGCCACGTGGCCGGGATCTTCGCGGAGGGCACGCGCCAGCAGTTCGGCTATCCGGGCCCGATGCACCCTGGCGCGGCGATGCTGGCTATCCAGGAGGGCGTCCCGCTCGTTCCCTGCGGAGTCGACACCTTCGGCTGGAACCTGAAAAACCGCCGTAGATGCGCAGCCGTCTGGGGCGATCCTGTGACGCTCGACTTTCCGCGCACCGGCAAGGGCTACAAGGAGGGCACCGCGGTCGTCGAGCAGCTCGTCACCGGGCTGTGGCGGCAGGCGGCGCAGGCGGTCGCCGACGGGTTTCCGGAGACGCTCGAGGACGGCCTCACGCGGGCCGGGCCGGTTCCGCCGCGCGAGACGTACATCTACCCGGAGCTGGCGTCCTGGCCGGAGGAGGAGTGGGCGGCGACGCCGCTCGGTCCTGTCTACCGCGACCGGCGCTGACCTGACACGACCATGACGCGGTCTTTACAAAGACCTGCGGTTGCGTCTCCCAGACTCGCCGGGATGGAGGCGATCGACAAGGGGGCTCGATGAGACGCTACAGCGTTGTTCTCGTCAGCACGTTGCTCGGCGTGGCCGGCATCCTCGCGGCCGCGGCCACGTCGGCCGGGTTCGGATCGAGAAGCGGCGTGCGCTCGTTCGCGCACGTCGCCGCGGCGAAGGCTGCCACCGGGCGCAAGGCGACGTCGCTTGCGCAGCTGCGCGGCGTCAACTTCGTCAGCGGCTGCGGCTTCAGCCACCGGAACAACGACGACCCCATCGTCTTCCCCGGGCAGCCGGGCAAGTCGCACGATCACAGCTTCATCGGCAACGACACCACGAATGCCTTTTCGACCCTCGGCTCACTGCTCGGCGCGTCGTCCTCCTGCCGGCGTGCAGGCGATACGGCCGCGTACTGGGTTCCGACGCTGCTCTCGGCCTCCGGAACGATGATCTTCCCGCGCGCGGCGTCGGTCTACTACCGGCGGCACACGCTGGATCCGGTGCAGGCGTTCCCCGCGGGCTTCAAGGTCGTCGCCGGCAACTCGAAGGCGACGGCGCCTCAGGGCCTGATGGTCACGTCCTGGAACTGCGGCCCGCAGGGCGGCATCCGCCCGCAGAGCACGATCCCGACCTGCCCCGACGCAGCCGTCCGGGGGCTGGCGCTGCACATCCAGTTCCCGAGCTGCTGGGACGGCCGGAACCTCGATTCCCCTGACCACCAGAGCCACATGGCGTACTCGGTGCGCGGACGGTGTCCCGCCGACCACCCGGTCGCGCTGCCGGCGCTGCAGGTGAACGTCCGCTACCCGAGCGCGGGCGGCTCCGGTTTCGTACTCGCGTCCGGTGGACAGTACTCCGGCCACGCCGATTTCTTCAATGCCTGGAACCAGGCGACGCTGCAGCAGCTGGTGAGCGGGTGCCTCAACGCGCTCCGCCACTGCGGGCGCGGCCAATGATGGGCACGGAGAGGGACAGGTCTGGCAGACCGATCCCTCGATCCCGTTTCGTTGTAAGGGGACGACCGAGAGTGGAGGGCCGCGGGAGAGCGGCCCTCCACGAATCGTCGGTCGGGTCAGGGCTTGTGGGTCGCGACCTGCACGAGCCGGGTTCCGGAGATCCCGGACAGGGTCGGGTCGCCTGAGCGATACGCCTTGACGAAGAACTGCACGCTGTAGCCGTTCTTGATCGGGAAGTCCGACCGCGGCTGGACGCTGTACGAGACCGTTCCGTCGCTTCCGGTCGGCGCGTCGGTCGGCGTCGAGGTGACGATCGGCGTCGAGCGGATGAAGACGAGCGCGCCCTGGACGAGCCGCCCCTTCGTGTCCTTGACGGTGATCGTCACGCGGATCGGAACGTTCCTGGACGTGACCGGGTTCGGGTTGAAGACGACCTTGTCGACGATCAGGCGCTCGCCCGACGGGCCGACGTCCTGGACCTTGACCGTGTTTCCGCCGCCTCCGCCGCCGCCTGCGACGACAGCGGTCGTGGCGGAGAGCCCCGAGGACGATCCGGCGCTGTTCTTGGCCGTCACCTTCACCCGCAGGCGCTTCCCCGCGTCGGAGGCGGCGACCGTGTAGGTGCTGCCCTTCTTCCCCGTCCCCGAGCACGACGTGACCCCTGCGTTGCAGGTCTGCCAGGCGAACGTGTAGCTGATCGGCTGAGCCCCGCTCCAGGTCCCCGTGCTTGCCGCCAGCTGCTGGCCGACGGCTGCGGTGCCCGAGACCGTCGGCGGCGAGACCTCCGCCGGCGCGTTCGCCTTCCCCGGAACCTCACCGGTCGCGTTCGATTCGGCAGTCGCGCTGCCGTCCGAGTTCTTCGCGGTCACCTGGAATCTGAGTGTGTGGCCGGCGTCGTCCTTGACGATCGTGTAGGTGGTCGCAGTCGCGTTGGTGATGTTCTTGCAGTTCACAGCGTCTTCGTTGCACCGCAGCCACTGGTACATGTAGGTGATCGGCTCCGTTCCGTTCCAGTTGCCGCGATCGCCGCTGAGCGTCGCTCCGACGACGACCGCGACCTTCGAGGAAATGAACGGTTCCTGCTGGTTGCTCGGCTTGCTCTGGTCCCGGCCCGTGGCTCTGCCGGCGACGACGAGCGCAATCAGCGCCGCCACGCCGACGAGGAAGACTCCGACCCTGGGCGTGCGGTGCTGCAGCATGTCAGTCCCCTTTCTCTCGGTTGCGCGAAGCATGCACGCAGCCCGAGACGGGCACCGACCGACGCGCAGAGACTAGGAACCGATCAGCGAGGAGCAGGCGGGCGCGTTCTGGAACGCGCTCTTGATCGTGTCTGCGCCGTCCAGGTCTTTGAGCTGGCTGTAGGCCGACGAGATCTGGGTCCCGACCGTAGCCAGGGTTCCGGTGACGGTGGACACGGCGTTGAGGGCCTGCGTGACGTTCGAGACGTCCGACAACGCGCCTTTGATCGTGTCGGCGTCATCGGCGAGGTCGTCCTGGAGGCCGCTGAGGATGTCCTTCGCCTTCGAATCCGAGACGGGTGGCGAGCCGAGCCCCTTGACGTCGTCGCCGAACGTCTGAGTGGCCGACTTCGCCTTGTCGAGTGCCTGGTTCAAGCTGTCTCGCGTCAGGTTCCCGTTCTGCAGCGTGGTGCCGAGCGACGTGAGCGACGAGATGTAGCTGTTCGTCGCCGTGCAGAGGCCGTTCGCCCACTCCTGCGCCGCCTCCGCCGTCGTGGTGGTCGAGCCGCCGCCCCCGCCGCATGCTGCGCCCAGGAGGACGACCAGGAGCGCGCTCCCGGCGACGATCAGTCGACGGCTGAGAATCCGATTCATCGGCGGGACGCTCGAACTGTACCGCGAGCCTCCCGCGGCGGCGATTTCGCGTCCGCCGCGAACCGATCTAGGATCCGGGGGCGATGGCGGACGACACGGAGGCCGGCCCCCCCGAGCCCGACGGGCTCGCCGCCCGGCTGAGCCGGATGGCGCTTGGCCCGGCGCGAGCCGCCGCCCGCTCGGGCCGCGACGCCCTCACGACCGAGGCTGAGCGCGCGGTCGAAGGGCTCCTCGCCGGACCGGTGCCCGAGACCGTTGCCCGTTCGCTCGTAGAGCACCACGTGATCGAGCGGGCGCTTGCCGAGTGGCTCGAGTCGATGGCCGCCGAGCGGGAACCGAGCCCCGAGCGCGAGCGGCTCACACGGGCTGTCGAGCAAGCATTGACCAGCCCCGCGTTCGAGCAGCGGGCCGCCGACCTCGCCGAGCAGGTCGTCCGCAGCGCGGCGTTCCGCCGAGCGCTCTCGGCGGCGTTGGACAGCCCCGAGGTGCGGCACGCCATTGCCCGTCAGACGGTGGGCTTCGGCGCCGAGATCGGGTCGTCGGTTCGCGGGTCCGGCCGCCGGCTCGACGACCGGCTCTGGACGGCCGCCGGGCGGATCGTTGGTCGACGCCCGTCTGCAACGTCCGGGTTCGGCGGCGTGGCGACGCGCGGTCTCGCCCTCACGATCGACCTCGTGCTCGCGCACGCTGCCTATCTGTTCATCGCGGGATCGGTCGCCCTGATCGCCTCCCTGGCCGGGGACCTGCGGTCGGGCTGGGTCGCCGGCTCGATCGCCTCGGCCGGGTGGGCGATCGTGGTCTTGGCCTACTTCGTCGTCTTCTGGAGCAGCACCGGACAGACACCCGGAATGCGGGTGCTGCGCCTGCGGGTACTCGCCGACTCGTCGGGAACGCCCCCGTCCGTGTGGCGATCCATCGTGCGGTTCGTCGGCCTGGTCCTCGCGATCGCGCCGATGCTGCTCGGCTTCGTGCCCGCGCTCTTCGACGGGAGGCGGCGGGCGCTCCAGGATTACATCGCCAGGACGACGGTTCGAGCAGAACCTTAGGGTGCATAAACCAGCAGACGGGTACGTCTGCTGCATGAGCAACTCGCCCTCGCACCTCCTGCTCACTCTCGTGCTGACCGCGGGAGCGGGCGCGCTGATGACGCGAATCGGGGTGCAGGCGAAACTGTTGGAGTGGCGCCACCGGCGACGCCGTTGTCCTGCCTGTGGGCGGTTGCGTTCGGGCGGCGTCTGCCGGCACTGCGCCGGCTGAGAAGCCGAGCGCAAGCCAGAGCAAGCTCTGGCACGCGCGCAGTTGAGAAGCGGAGCGCAAGCCAGAGCAAGCTCTGGCACGCGCGCAGTTTCTAGTTCTTCGGCAGCTTGGAGAAAGCGTCCTTCGTCAACCCGAGCGTGACTGCGTTGGTCTCCAGTGCGGTCACCGAGTCGATCGGCACCGAGACCAGTCCCTTCCACCAGAGATGACCGCGCTCGACTGCCACGTGGGCGATCGCTCCGGCGTCGACCGCCACGGAGTGGACGGTCCCTAGGTCGTGACCGTCGGAGGAGACGACCGCGCTCGTCCGGCGAAGCTCGACTTCGCCCTTCGGGACGCGGTCGTAGGTGACACCGACGTTCGGGTCGATGTCTGCCGTGTAGACACCGAGGTCGGCCCCCTGGTAGCTCGGCATCATCACGACGTCCTCGACGCCGACGTCCCACTGTGCGTCGGGTGCCGGGCGCTCGTCGACCGGTAGATATGCGTAGCCCTGTACCGACTCCAGCTGCCCGAGCTCCTCCGCCGTGCACGCGAGCGTCAGCGGCTCACCGGGAGCAGTGCCCTCTTGGACGAGTTGGAGCGGGACGAGGCGGGCGGCGGGATCGGGCTCGCCGGCGCGAACGACCACGTGCGTCACCGACTTCTTCACCGGGTCGATGACGACATCGGCGAGCGTCCCGCCCATGCCGTCCGTCGTCCGCACGTGTGTTTCGAGCCTGAGCTCCATCGCCCGATCCTAGGCGACCGTCAGGACGAGCGCATTGCCCGCCGGGTCGCGGACGAGCGGGTTCCCGTCGTGGTCGTGGATTGAACCGCCTGCGTCCTCGATCCTCCCGACCACCTCCTCGCACGCGGCTGCGTCCGGTAGGACGATCTCCGCGTGCCGGAGCGCGGCCGTCCCCGGCGGCGCCGGAGGCGCGCCGGCGCTCTCCCACGTGTTCGCGCCGACGTGATGGTGGTAGCCGCCTGCCGCCAAGAACGCCGCCTGGCCGCCGAGCTGTGCCGTGAGGTCGAAGCCGAGGACGTCGCGGTAGAAGGCGATCGTGGCCGGGATCTCAGCCACCTTCAGATGTACGTGTCCCATCACCGTTCCGGCCGGAAGGCCGTCGAAGGGGGTGGACGCGGGATCGTCGAGCTCGCCGAGCAGGTCCTCGACGTCCAGGGGCATGGTCGTCAGCCGCTCCCCGACGCGTCCTTCCCAAGTCTCGCGGGGACGGTCGCGGTAGATCTCGATGCCGTGGCCGTCCGGGTCGGCGAGGTAAAGCGCCTCACTGACGTCGTGGTCGGACAGACCGACGAGCGGCACCCCGTCGCGCGCCGCGTGGGCAAGCCAGGAAGCCAGCTGGACGCGCTCGGGCACCAGCAGCGCGAAGTGGTAGAGGCCCGTGTAGCCGCGGGAGGAAGGAGCGTCCACCTCCTCGACCAGCACGAGCAGCTCGCGGCCGCCTGCGGCGAGGCTCGCGCGGCCCGAACCCTGCTCGACGACGTCCAGTCCGACCGCCTCTCGGTAGTAGCCGATCGAGCGCCCGAGGTCGGAGACCGTGACGTGGACCGGGCCCGGCCGCGTCTGAGGAGCGATCGCGCTCGCCACCTCAGGAGCGTAGCCCGCCGAGGCTCAGCCTGGCCGGGCGCGATCCGGCAGCGCGAGCGTCATCGTGCACCGCACCTCGCGCAGCAGTCCTGCGACGGTGTCGAAGAGCGGGTACGGGAGCAAGAACGGGCTCCACGAGATCACGACCCAGACCGCGCCGAGCCACCAGCCGACCAGGACGAACCAAACGACGCGAACGGGGAGCGAGAACGGCCGGCCGCGGCGCTCGAGCCATCCCGGGGGGAGGTAGGGGCGGACCCGTTCGAAGAACGGCCGCTTGCCGCCGGCAGACATCTTCGCGTCGACCTTGTCCTTGCCGGGCGGGTCCTGACCGAGCGTCGAGGTCCAGATCCCGAATCGGTAGACGCGGCGCGCGATCGGCTCTCCGACGAACGTCAGCTGCAGCGCGTAGCCGCCGAGGAAGACGAACAGCGGGACGACGGTCCCGAAGGACATGTACCACCCGTAGCCGACCCAGTGTCCGCCCACACGGGCCGCCTTCCGCGCCCGCCGCCCGGTAAACAGGCGTCGCGGCTGCGACAGCTCGTCGGCGAAGGGTACGCGGAGGCTGCGCACGTTCCCGGCATCGTCACACAGCGCCCGGCGGGATCAAGGTTTCCATGCGGACCCGATGGGAATCAGGGAGCCGTGGCCGATACGAACTCCAACATCCTCGTTCTGCTGGTCACCAGGCGCACCTCGGGAGTAGGGCGCCGGATGGAGTCCGTGCTCGCTCGGCTCCAGGTGCGAGAGCGCGACCGCGTCCGGGTCGCCCGCGTCGACGCGGACGAGCGGCCGGACCTCGTCCGCCGTCTCGGTGTGCAGGAGATCCCTTCCATCGTCATGTTCCGTGGGCGCCGGCGGCTGGCCTGCCTGAGGGGCCGCGCGACGCTCGGCGACGTCGAGCGGACGCTCTCGGAGTACGTCGAGGACGATTCCCGCACCGCTGTAGCGTAGGCGCAGCCGTACCGGGCGTTTGTGGCCAGGCGGGCTGTGGTATCCCTCCCATCGTGGGCGATTCCCCGACCACGAATTCGGTTTCGATCAGCCTCCCTGTTGACGGATACGTCAACGTCGCCCGGCTCGTGACCGCCGGGGTCGGCTCGCAGCTGGAGTTCGGCTTCGAGGCGATCGATGACCTCCAGCTCGCGATCGAGCTCGCGCTGAGGTCAGTCCCGGTGGACGACGGCTACGCGACCGTCTCGCTGGCCAGCACCGACGAAGACCTCACGGTCACCGTCAGTGGCTCGGAGGGGAAGCCGATCGACCCGCGGTTCCCGGACGGCGGGGAGGGTCTCGACCTCCTCAGCTGCCTCGGCCGGCTGGTCGACAGCGTCGACGTCGTCGCCGGCGCCGCTCCGGCCGTCGTACTGCGCAAGAACAGGAGTACGGCCGAAGTGGTGCCTGGGGTTTGAAGAGCCCCGGCTCCGTTACAGAGACGGATCGTCGCGCCCTCCTGCGCGCCTACCGGGAGAACGGCGACATCGCGGCCCGCGACCGCCTGATCGAGAGCTTCATCCCGGTCGTCCGCAGCATCGCCTATCGGTACGCGGGGCGAGGCGAGCAGATCGACGACCTCGAGCAGGTCGCGTCGGTCGGTCTGATCAAGGCGATCGAGCGGTTCGACCTCGACCGCGACGTCGAGCTGATGACGTACGTCTTCCCGACCGTCGTCGGCGAGCTGAAGCGGCACTTCCGCGACCGCGGCTGGTCGGTGACCGTTCCCCGCCGGCTGAAGGAGCTGCACTACCGCCTGTCCCGACTGATCGAGGAGCTGACTGCGACGCTCGGCCGGTCGCCGACGATCGCGGAGCTCGCCGAGGAAACGGGAGTCGACGAGGAAGAGGTGGTGGAGGCGCTCGAGGTCGGCCGGGCGTACGCGTCCCGCTCGTTGACCCGGGCCCTGGACGCGGACGAGGGCGCCGGCGCCGAGCTGATCGACCTGATCGACGACGAGGAACGCGGCTACGAGGCGGCCGAGAACCGGCAGCTGCTCGCAAGCGGCTTGCGGGCACTAGACGAGCGCGAGCGGCGGATCATCCAGCTGCGATTCGTCGAGGGCTTGACACAGTCGCAGATAGCTGTCGAGATCGGTATCTCGCAGATGCACGTTTCGCGACTGATCAGGCGAGCGCTCGAGAAGCTGAGCGAGGAGATCGCGGAGCCGTGACGGACTTCGCCGTGTACCCGCACGGGACCGTCGTGCTCACGCTCGACGCGCGGCCGGAGAACCTGGCGCTGACCCGGTTGGCGCTGGCGGGCGTGGCGGCCAACGCAGGTGCGCCCCGCGAAGTCGTCTCCGACCTGAAGCTCGCGGTCACGGAGGCGTGCACGAACGTCATCCAGCACGCCTACGGGCGCGGGGGCCGCACCGGCACGATCGTCGTCCGCCTCACGGGGGAGCCGGGAACGATCGCCGTCGAGGTCGAGGATTCGGGCTCCGGGTTCGAGCCGGGGGCCTCCCCCGACGGCGCGGGCCGCAACGGGTCCGGGAACGGGATGGGCCTGATGATCATCCGCGTGCTGACCGACGAGCTCGAGATCGCCAGCACCGGGGCCGGCACGCGGCTCAGGCTCGTGAAGCGGTTCAGCCCCGAGAGCTAGCTAGCCGACGTCCGACGCCGCCGCGGGGGCGTGGGTCTCGCGGAGGTACTCAACCCCGGGGCCAGGCGTGTCGTAGATCTTGAACACGCGGTCGAGCAGGGTGATCTCGAAGATCTTGCGGATATTCGGGTCGTGGCAGGCGATCACGAGCTCACCGCCGGTCGGTCGCAGCCGCTTGACCGCGCCCATCAACACACCCAAGGTCGTCGAGTCGATGAACGTGGCGTTCGAGAGATCGACGAGGACACCGCGCGCGCCGCTCGACACTACATCACCGAGCGCCTCCTTCAGCTCCGGCGCGGTGGCAAGGTCGACCTCGCCGGCGACGCTGACGCTGAACACGCCGTGACCGAGGTCTGCGGTTGCGAGCTTGAACTCCATTGAGGTAGCCGGTCTAGCGGACCGGCCGGGTCAACCTACCCACTCGGCCGAGCCTCCGAAACACGACCGTTGCTGGGCCGACTCTCGCGCGCAGAGAGACGGACAGTCACAAGCGTGCCGCCCGGGCCGGTGTCGATCGACCACGCGTCGGCGAGCTCGTCCACGATGTCGAGCCCGCGCCCTCCTTCCAGACGCCGTTCGCGCATCTGCCGCAGGCTCAGCCGACTGCCGTCGTTCGCGATCTCGAGCTCTGCGGAGTCGGCGAACAGGCGAGCCGTCATCGAGATGCGTGAGCTTCCCGAGCCGTGGAGCACGGCGTTCTTGACTAGCTCGCTCGCGACCAGGCGCAGGAAGAACGCGAACCGGAGGTCCTCGACGTCCTTCAGCAGGCGATCGACGGCCCGGCGCGCGTCGTGCGGTGCCTCGGGGGTGGGGTCCAGGCGGACCCGTACGGTCCGAATCGGACGCGGCTCGGCGGCGAGGTCGTGGGCCATGCTCGCCCGCGTTCCTCGGCGGACCTGCGACAGGACCCGTCGTAGTGTCACCACCTGCTCGGGGTCGTAGAGACGCTGGCCCTGCCGGCCGCGACGCGGCACGACGACCCGGTACCTTCGCTCCCATGTCCTCAACGTGCTCGGGGTAACGCCCAGCTCACGAGCGACGGCGCCGATCTCGAGGCCGGTCACCCCGCTTCCGCCTGCTCGCCTCATGGTCCCGTCTTAACCGTCCCGCGGGTTTTCAACCTCTGCAACCAGGCCGGCGTCACCGAACTTCTGGACAACCACGTAGTCATCCCGCGTGGACACCACCTGATCGACCTCCGTGTCGACGTGGGTCGTAAGCACGACGAACGCCCTCGGATCGGCACGCACGCGCTCGTAGTCGGCGAAGGCGATCGTGATCCGGGCCCCGCAGTCCTCCCGCTCGCACTCGCAGAGCACGTGGAACATCTCCGCTCGTCCTTCCACGTCGGCCCGTTGCTCGAGGCGCTCGTTCACCTCGCGGAACCAGCTCTCGTTCAGGCCCTTGCGAACCTCTCGGTCCATGGACGGCAGCCTACACCGGTTTTGAACAGGAGTTGAACAGACGCCGGGACGCGGCGCTACGCTACGCCGGATGACCGGGCGGCGGGCGCCGAAGTCCGAGAACGGTGCAGCGAGGGTCCGACGCCGCTGGTTTCGGGGCGGGCCCGCCCGCGGCCAGCCGAGCCCGCTCGAAGGTCTCGAGCGTGACTCGGCCTCGTCCCGCCGCCGCCTGATCGCGGCCGCGCTCGCCGCAGTTCTGCTGCTCGCAGGGATAACCGTGGCGCTGGCCTGGAACCAGTACGACGACGCGAAGTCCCGCGCGGCGAAGGAGCTGCGCGCGCGCGCGGTGGCCGTCGGAGCTCTCATAGACACGTACTTCGATGGTCAGGTTTCGAACCTCGACTCGATCGCGAAGGCGCCGGCCGTCGTCGAACAGGACTTCCCGCAGATGAGCGAGTTCTTCCGGCGCCTCGCGCCTCCAGGCAACCCGCCTTTCAGCGGCGGTATCGCCTGGGTAGACCAGTCCGGAACCGTACGGGCCAGCAGTCTCGCGGCGAGGGCGAAGCCGATCAACATCTCCGATCGCCAGTACTTTCGCCGCGCCCTGGCCACCCGCTCCCCGTACGTCAGCGCGGGACTGGTCGGTCGGCGGAACAGAAAGGAGCAGGTCATCATCGCCGTACCGACGTTCAGCCGTCGAGGTGACGTTTCCGGGGTGCTCGTCGGCAGCATCCTGCTGAAGCCGACAGGGGAAAACCGGCAGGCGCTGGAGCTCGGCTACAGCGACCTCCGGGTGGTCGATCGGAACGGACGGCTCCTGCTGGGCGGAGGCTTCGCACCCGTCCAGAACGTGGCACTTCTGAACCGCCTCCGCAGCCGAACATCCGGCGTGATCACTTCGACCAAGGGGCTCGACGGAAGGGGAGATCACGTCGTCGCGTTCGCGGCCTCGCGGGTGCCCGCCTGGGTGACGGTGATCGATCGTCCCCGCTCCTCTGTGTTCGCCGCCGCCCGCCGTTCGCTCTTCCTCGAGGTCGGCTCGCTGGCCGCCGGTCTGCTCCTCGTGATCGCGATCCTCGCGTTCGTCGCCCGCCGGGCGCGCCGCGAGAGCGAGCGCCAGAAGGAGCGTGCCGGCTCGTGGACCGGCCTCACGCGTGCCCTCGCGGGGGCGAACACCCCGCCCGAGGTCACCGGTGCGCTGCTCGCGTCGCTGAAGGCCGCCTTCCCGAACGCGGTCGCGGTCGCCGGAATCGAGCAGGACGGTCGCCTCGGGGTCGAGACGGATTCGAGGCTGCCGCGCGCACGGCGTCTCGTCGAGACCGCGCCGGGGCTCGAGTCGATCGCGGCCGTCGGCGTGGAGGCGCCGACCACGGTCCCGCTCGAGGGCGATCCGAAGCTGCGCGACCTGTACGTCGCCAGCGGCCGGAGGCTCAAGGCAATCCACAGCCTTCCGATCGCCGCCAACGACGGCGGCGCGGCCGGGACGATCACCCTGGTGAGCACCGCGTCGCGGCTCGAGCCGAGCGAGTGGGCCTTGCTGCTGTCCTTCGCCGACCAGGCGTCGTACGCGCTCCAACGCGCTCGGCTGTTCGCGCACGAGCACGACCTCGCGGTCAGGCTCCAGCGCAGCCTGCTTCCCGAGCGGTTGCCGAGCAGGGACGGGCTCGAGCTGGCGGGGCACTACCGCGCGGGCGAGGAGGCGGTCGAGGTCGGCGGCGACTGGTACGACGCCGTCCGTCGCCCGGACGGGATCCTGCACCTCTGCGTCGGCGACGTCAGCGGACGGGGCGTCGGGGCAGCGGTGGTGATGAGCCGTCAGCGGCACACGTTCGAGGTCTACGGACAGGAGCTCGACTCACCTGCACAGATCGTCCGGCGCATGCTGCGGCATGCCGACGTCGACAGCATGATCACCCTCGCCGTGGTCACGTTCGACCCGTACACGGGTCGCCTCTCGTACTCGTGCGCCGGTCACCCGCCGCCGCTGCTGCTCGACCGCAGCACGGGCCGGGTCACGAGGCTCGACGAGGCGAGCGCTCCGCCGATCGGAGTCGCGGGTCCCACCGACGTGGTCGAGGCCGACATGCCGCTGCCGGTTCAGGCCGAGCTCGTGCTCTACACCGACGGTCTCGTCGAGCGGCGCGGCGAGGACATCGACCGGGCGATCGACATCCTCGCTGAGCTTGTCGCCGCCGAACCGGGCGTCCCACCCGACGTCCTGCTGGCGCGCATCGGCGAGGCGATCGGGCCGACCGACGACGACGTCGCGCTCCTCGTCGCCTCGCTCGACGTCGACCGGCTGGCCTTCGAGTACGAGATCCCGTCCGACCCGAGGATGCTTCGCGGGATGCGCCGCCGTCTGGATGCGTGGCTGGTCGGACACGGCCTCGAGCATGACGACGTCGTCGACGTCGTCCTCGCGGTCAGCGAGGCATGCAACAACGCAATCGAGCATGCGTATCGCGACAGCGGCGGCGGTTCCGTCGACGTGACCGTGGCCAGGGAGGGCGAGACGCTCCGGGTGGTGGTCGAGGACCACGGTGCGTGGCGTGAGCCGACGCCGAGCGACGAGCGAGGCCGCGGCCTGATGCTGATCGAGCAGCTGATGGACGCCATGAAGGTCGAGACGGGCCTTCACGGCACCCGCGTCATGTTCGACCGCAAGGTCGGGAGAGCGATTCGGGTGGCCGAGGACTACGCATCCGCGACCCAATCGACGCCGTGATAGCGTGGCCCGCGCTGCCCCTGTTCGAGGGCGTCCCCCGACCATGACCGATACGCCTTTCGAGCTCAGGTCGACTCGTGTCGGTGACGCCGTCGTGATTGCAATCGTCGGCGAGATCGACATGGCGACCGCGCCGGAGGTATCCACTGCGATCGACTCCGGTCAGGGAGACGCGGCGCGCGTGATCGTCGATCTATCCGAGGTCACCTTCCTCGATTCGTCGGCGCTCAACGCCTTCGTCCAGTCGCAGCAGGAGCTGGCCCAGCACGACGTCGCCTTCCGGATCGTCAGCCCAGCCGACCATGCCGTCCGCAACGTCTTCGAGATCACCCGGCTGACCGAACCGCTCAGCGTCGTCGACTCACTCGAAGAAGCTCTCGCGTAGAAGGAGCCGGGAGCACAGGGAGGGACAGGTCTGACAGACCTGTCCCCCGTTTCTTCTCTCCTCAGCGACTGGCCTTTTTCCGGTCGACCGCGCGCTGAAGCTGTGCCTTGTTCATCTCCGACCGGCCGGAGATGTCGAGCGAGCGGGCTTCGTTGTAGAGCTGCTTGTACGTGCGGCCCTTCGCCCGGCCGCTTCCCGAGCGGAGGCCGCCGCGGCGGCCGGACGAGAGATCCGTCCGGGACAGCCGTGAGCTGCTCTGAGCCTCACCCGAGCGTGCGCGCTCCTTGTTGACAGTGCGCGCAGCGATCTCCTCAGCGCGGCTCTCGGAGGCGCCGCTCCGGCGCTCGCTTTGCTTGATGTGCTCGTACTGGCGCGCCCGCTTCGTTCCCTTCTTGACTCCACGTGGCGGCATCCGTCACCACCACGCTCCGCGCGATCGGCCGCCGATGCCGCCGGCCAGCAGCGAGATCAGCCAGACAAGCGCGAGCACGACCGCGACGATGAAGAGCCACTTGATCGTGAAGCCGAGACCGAAGGCGATAATCGCCAACAGTGCCAGCAAGACGAGGAGAATCATTCCGTAATCACCTCCTGAAATGGAACGCTCTTCTCGTACCCGCGAGTTCTCCGAGGAAACCTGTGCGCGATTTCGTCTCAGGAGACGACGATGTGCGTGACGGGAAGGTCTAAACGGGCGTTGGCCTCGTCGCCGGTCCCGCGTTCGAGCCACGTGGTGTCCTCTTCAGGTCGCGTGACCAGGACGAGCTCGTCGGCCGGAAACTCTCGCAAGGTGTCCCGGATCTCGAGCAACGGATCGGCGTCTTCGCCGGTCTCGTCGAAGGACGGCGCCACCACGCGCACGTCGGCTCCTTCTTCGTCGAAGCGCGAGGCCACGGTCGACTCGATCTCATCTGCTCCGACGAGCGACGTCACGACCACGAGGACGCGGCGGCTCACGCCGTCCGTGTCCCCCTGCGACGGAACGGCGAAACGCCGGCTGGGACGGCTGGGCGGCATCGAGGAGCTGGACGATGTGGACGGCCTTGCGGCCCGGTCCGAGCTGCTCGATCTGGTTCCGGCACGAGAATCCGCTCGCGACGATCGGCGTCCCCGGCGGCGCGTCACGGACGGCAGGGAGGAGGACCCGCTCCGCACAGGCGCGCGAGACCTCGTGGTGCGCACGCTCGTAGCCCCACGCGCCCGCCATGCCGCAGCAGCCGGTGTCAGGGACGTCCACGGCTGCGCCCGTGTCCTCCAGCAGACGGCGCTCTTGTTCGAATCCGCCGGTCGCGCGCGCGTGGCAATGTCCGTGGAGGAGAACCCGTCCGGAGAGCGGTGGGGCCTCGTAGGCGTCGGCGTGGTCGCAGAGGAACTCGCCGAGGTGGAAGGTCTGCCTCGCGAGCCGCTTCGCGTCCTCGTCGTGTGGCATCAGCTTGGTCAGCTCGTCCCGAAAGACCGCGACGCAGCTGGGCTCCAGGCCGACGACCGGCGTCCCGCGGCGGATGTCCTCTCGCAGCGCGGCAACGGTGCGCTCCAGGTAGCGGCGGGCCAGTCCGAGGAAGCCGTAGTCGTAGAGAGGGCGGCCGCAGCAAAGGCGCTGGCGCGGCAGCGTCACGGCGAAGCCGGCGCTTCCGAGCACACGCAGGGCGGCGACGCCGACCTGGGGCTCGAAGTGGTTGGTGAACGTGTCCGGCCAGAGGATCACCCGCGTGCCTTCCTGCGCCGTGGGAGCGCGCGCCGCGAACCAGGAACGGAATGTCCGCGGGGCGAAGGCGGGCAGCCGGCGCTCCTGCGACACGCCCCCGGCCGCCTTGACGACCGCCGAGAGGCCGCTCGTCTGCGTGACGAGGTTGGCGAGCCGCGGCGCGTAGGAGCCAAGCTGCGCCCACCGGTCGATCAGTCCGAACGCGTAGGCGTGGCGCGGGCGGAGCCGGCGACGGTAGTGGTGCGCGAGGAATTCCGCCTTCAGCGTCGGCATGTCGACGTTCACCGGGCACTCGCTGGTGCAGCCCTTGCACGACAGGCAGAGGTCGAGCGCCTCGAGCACCTCGTGCGAGCGCCAGAGCTCGAGCTCCCCGTTCATCATCTCCCAGAGCAGGTGTGCTCGGCCGCGGGTCGAGTGCTTCTCCTCGCGGGTGACCATGTAGCTCGGGCACATCACGCCGCCCTTCGTGCGCCGGCAGTTCCCGATCCCGACGCAACGGACGGTGGCGTGGGCGAAGTTGCCCCCGTCGTCGGGATAGGCGAAGTGGGTCTTCACCACGGCGGGCCGGTAGCCGGCGCCGAAGCGGAGGTTCCCGTCGATCGGGAGGGGGTCGACCACCTTGCCCGGGTTCATCCGCCCGTCCGGATCCCAGATCGACTTGAACTCCCGGAACGCCTCCACCAGCTCGGGGCCGAACATCTTGGGGAGCAGCTCTGCGCGCGCCTGGCCGTCGCCGTGCTCGCCGGAGAGCGACCCGCCGAGCGAGAGCACGAGGTCGGCCGCCTCGTCCATGAACCGCCGCCAGGTCGCGATCCCCTCCTTGCTCTCGTGGTCGAAGTTCCAGCGGGCATGGACGCAGCCCTGGCCGTAGTGGCCGTACAGCGCGCTCTCGTACTCGTACTTGCGCGCCAGCTCTCCGAGCTTCCGCAGGTACTCGCCGAGCCGCTCTGGCGGCACCGCCGAGTCCTCCCAACCCTCGTGGGTATCGGGCTTGCCCGGCAGGAACGCGGTTGCGCCGAGCCCGGCCTCGCGCACCTCCCAGATGTGCTGCTCGCCCGCCGGATCGTCGTAGAGCTTGGTGCCCCGCAGGCCGCCGCCGGCGCGCTCGAGCGTCGCGACGATCGCCTCGCCTTTCTCGTCGGCCTCCTCCTTGCTCTCACCGCCGACCTCGATCACGAGCCAGCCCTTGCCCTCCGGGAGCAACGACAGGTCGTGCCGGTGCTTGCCGAGCAGGGTCATGTCTTCGATCAGCTTGTCGTCGACGCCCTCCAGCCCCAGCGGCTTGTGCTCGAGCACCTCCATGACGTGCTCCGCCGCCGTCGGGGCGTCCTGGTAGCCGGCGACGACGAGGGCGCGGAACCGTGGGCTGTGGAGCAGATGGACGGTTGCGGACAGGATCGTCACGCACGTGCCCTCCGTGCCGGCGAGGGCGCGGGCGACGTCAAAGCCCTTCTCGGGCAGGAGGTCGTCGAGGTTGTAGCCCGACACGCGACGGGGGATGTCCGGGTACCGCTCGCGGATCCGGTCGCCGTGCCGGTCGGCCAGGCTGCGCAGACGGTCGGCGACCTCGGCCGGCACGCCCGACCCGTCGGCGCCGACGCGGAGCCGCTCTCCGCGGTAGGTGAGCACCTCGAGCTCGGCGACGTTGTCGGACGTCCGCGGGCCCGGCCCGTAGAACTGCGCCATCACGGAGCGGACGCCGCACGAGTTGTTCCCGATCATCCCGCCGAGGGTGCAGTGGTCGTGCGTGGAGGGGTCGGGGCCGAAGGTCAGTCCGAACCGCTCCTCGGCTTCCTCCCGCAGGCGGTCGAGGACGACGCCGGGCTCGACCCGCGCCAGCCGCCGGTCGGGATCGATCTCCAGCACCCGGTTCAGGTACTTCGAGAAGTCGAGGATGACCGCGTGGTTCAGGCCCTGGCCGGCCAGGCTCGTGCCCCCGCCGCGCGGCAGGATCGGCGCGTCGTGCGCCCGTGCGACCCCGACGGCGGCGACGACGTCGTCGACGGTGCGAGGGATGACGACGCCGATGGGCAGGAAGCGGTAGTTCGAGCCGCTGGTGGCGTAGAGCGCACGGTCGCCGTGGCCGAACCGGACCTCGCCCTCGATCGCGGCCCTCAGGTCTGCCTCGATCGAGGTCATGCGGCGTAGCGCTCCGCGTCGGCGCGCCTGAACTCGACGCCGAGCCCGGGCCGGTCCGGATCGGGACGGAGGACGCCGCCGACGGGCTCGAGGACGCCGTCGAAGAGCAGCCGCTCGACGCGGACGTGGTCGTGGAACCACTCGAGGTGGCGGAGCCGGGGAACCGCGGCCAATGCGTGCGCATGGATCGTCGGGGCGGTGTGGCCGGAGAGGTCGAGCTCGTGGGCCTCGGCGACCGCCGCCGCCGCGAGGAGGCCGGTGATCCCGCCGCACCTCGTCGCGTCGGCCTGGAGGCAGTCGACGACCCCGGCCAGGCGGTGGAACTCGTCGAGCGTCGAGGCGTACTCGCCGGCCGCGATGTCCATCCCGGCCGGCGCCCGGTCGCGCAGCAGGCGCAGCCCCTCCAGGTTCCGGGAGCTGACGGGCTCCTCGAACCAGCGGACGTCGACCTCGGCGCACTCCTCGGCAAACCGGAGCGCCTGTTTGGCGGACAAGGCGCCGTTCGCGTCGACGAAGAGCTCCGGTCCGTCTCCGATCGCCTCGCGGACGGCGTGGACGCGGCCGAGATCCTGGCCCGGCGCCCGGCCGACCTTCATCTTCACCCGCGGGATCCTCTCGGCCACCCAGCCGGCGAGCTGTTCGATCAGCTCGTCGAGCGAGTACGAGCAGAAGCCGCCGCTGCCGTAGATCGGCACCTCCTGATGGGCGGGGCCGAGCAGCGAGGCGACCGAGACGCCGAGGAGCTTGGCCTTCAGGTCCCAGAGCGCGACGTCAACCGCTGAGAGGGCCATTGCGCCTGCACCGGGCTCGCCGGCGTTCCGCAGCGCCGCACGCATCCTCTGGTGGGCCGAGCAGATCGCAAACCCATCGGTCTCCTCCACGATCGGCAGCAGCAGCTCGCCGATCAGCCGCTCGACCGCGGCCGCGCCGTAGGTCCACCCGATGCCGGTCTCGTCGCCTGCGGCGACCTCCACGACGACGATCGTCGTCGCGTCCCACTCGAGCGTCCCGTCCGACTCCGGTCGATCGGTCGGAATCGTGTACGCCGCTGCCGTCACGCAATCGATTGACGGCCCGGCGAGTGTTCGCGGGGCGGTCGCCGTCACCGTCCTGCGGTGACGGCGTCGAACAGCTGGCGAAGCGACTGGCGGATCATCGAGCGGCGGCCCTCGTCGCCGTGCAGCACCGCTTCCGCGAAGTGCTTCGCCTGCTCGAACGTGATGTGCGGAGGCAGCGGCGGCACCTCCGGGTCGACGATCGCCTCGAGCACCGCCGGCCGGTCGGCAGCGAGGACCTCGTCCCAGGCCTCGCCGACGCGGTCAGGCTCGTCGACGCGGACTCCGTGCAGCCCGATCATCTCCGCGTACCGAGCGTACGGGAAGTCCGGAATCGACTGGCTGACCTCGTATTTCGGGTCGCCCTCGAGCGCCCGCTGCTCCCACGTCACCTGGTTGAGGTCGCGGTTGTTCAGGACGAGCACGACCAGCCTGGGGTCGCCCCAGCTGCGCCAGTACTTGCCGATCGTGATCAACTCGTTCAGACCGTTCATCTGCATGGCGCCGTCGCCGACGAGCGCGATCACCGGTCGGTCCGGATGCGCGAACTTCGCCGCAATCGCGTACGGGACGCCGGGTCCCATCGTCGCGAGCGTCCCGGAGAGCGAGGCCATCATCCCGTTGCGGAGCTTCAGGTCACGCGCGAACCAGTTGGCGGCCGAGCCCGAGTCCGAGGTCAGGATGCAACCGTCCGGGAGGCGCCCCGACAGCTCCCAGAAGACGAGCTGCGGGTTGATCGGATCCGCCTCGTCGTGGGCGCGCTGCTCCATCAGCTCCCACCAGTCCGTGACCTGCTCGATGATCGAGTCCTGCCAGGACCGATCCTCCTTGCGCGCGAGGTGCGGCAACAGCGCCCGGAGCGTGTCGCGCGCGTCGCCGACGAGGTGGACGTCCATCGGGTAGCGAATGCCGATCAGGCGGGCGTCGACGTCGATCTGGACGCCGCGGGCCTTGCCCTCCTCCGGGAGGAACTCGGAGTACGGGAAGCTCGAGCCGACCATCAGCAGCGTGTCGCAGCCGGTCATCAGCTCGTAGCTCGGCCGGGTGCCGAGCAGGCCGATCGAACCGGTGACGAACGGGACGTCGTCGGGGACGACCGCGCGGCCGAGCAGTGCCTTCGCGATCCCGGCGCCGAGCCTGTCGGCCACCTCGAGGAGCTCCGGGCCGGCGCCGAGCGCGCCCTGCCCGGCGAGGATCGCGACGCGCTCGCCTTCGTTCAGCACGTCGGCCGCCCGGGTGAGCGCCGCCTCGGCCGGGACGATCCGCGGCCGCGAGTAGCCGATCGACGAGTGGACGGTCCCATGCTTGTGGGGAGGCTCGCTCGCCTCCATCGAGCCGAGGTCGTTGGGCACGATCAGGCAGGTGACCGTCCTCTGCGAGAGGGCGATCCGGATCGCCCGGTCGACGAGGTGCCGGATCTGCTCGGGCACGGTCGCCATGTGGACGTAGTCGCGGGCGACGTCCTTGAAGAGGGTGACGAGGTCGACCTCCTGCTGGTAGTCGCCGCCGAGCGCGGCCCGCGCCTGCTGGCCGACGATCGCGACGACCGGCGCGTGGTCGAGCCTGGCGTCGTAGAGACCGTTGAGCAGATGGATGGCGCCCGGTCCAGAGGTCGCGAGGCAGACCCCGACCTCGCCGGTGAACTTCGCGTGCGCACACGCCATGAAGGCGGCCATCTCCTCGTGGCGCACCTGGATCAGCTCCGGGTCCCCCGAGGCGCGGTCGAATGCTCCGATGATCGCGTTGATCCCGTCCCCCGGGTAGCCGTAGACGCGGTGGACGCCCCAGGCCCTGAGGCGGGCAAGGATGTAGTCGGCGACGAGCTGGCTCACTTCTGACCTCCTGTGACTGCGGTGACGGCGGCGGTCGCGAGCACGGCGGCTCCCGCCGCCCCGAGCGCACGCCGATGCTTGGTTGCCCAGAGCTGGACCGAGAAGGGTTTGGCGCGGTCGTCGAACGGACCATGCGCGCCGGCGTCGCCCGCGGCCGGCTCGAACAGGTTGCCCGGCCGCTCGTGCTCGAGCGGGTGGTCGGTCTGCTGGGCCTCGTATCCCTTGTCGGCCAGGTAGCGGTCGGCGACGCCTGGCACGACCGCGTTCCCGTAGATCGTCTTCATCGTCGGCCACCCGACGATCAGCTCGCGGCGCGGGTGGTCCGCGGCCCAGACGATCGCGTCGGCTGCGACCTCGGGCTGGAAGATCGGCGGGACCGGCTGCGGCTGTCGCGGCATCTTCGCCCTGCTCCACGTGAACTGGGGCGTGTTCAGCGCCGGGAGCTGGACCATTGTCACTCTCACCTTCGAGCCGTCGTGGGCGAGCTCCGTTCGCACCGACTCGAGGAAGCCCTGGAGCGCGTGCTTGGCGCCACAGTACGCCGCCTGCAGCGGGATGCCGCGGTAGGCGAGCGCCGAGCCGACCTGGAGGACAACCCCGCGGTCGCGCGGCCGCATCCGGCGGAGTGCGGCCATCGTGCCCCAGACCGAGCCGAGGTAGGTGACTTCGGTCGCCCGCCGGAACTCGTCCGGCTCGGTCTTCGCGAGCGGGGCGAACACGGTCGCCATCGCGTTGTTGACCCACACGTCGATGGGGCCGAGCGACCGCTCGATCTCCGAGGCCGCCGCCTCGACTCCGTCGGAGTCGGCGACGTCGACGGAGACGTCCTGGGCACGGCCTCCCAACCCTTCGATCTCGCGCCGGGTCGAGTCGAGGCGATCCGCGCCACGAGCGAGCAGCCCGACCGCGTCTCCACGCTTCGCGAACGCGATCGCCGCCGCCCGCCCGACGCCTGCCGACGCGCCGGTGACGACGACGACCCGTCCGCTCACGGGACCCGTGCGAGCGCGGGCAGGATCGCCTGCTCGTAGAAGGCGAAGAAGGATTCCTGGTCGCGCCCGACCTGGTGGACGTAGACACGGTCGAACCCCGCCTGCTCGAACTCGTCGATCGCCTGCCGGTGCTCGTCGGGATCCGGGCCGCAGACCACCTGCCCGGCGACCTGCTCCGGCTCGAGCGTCTCGGCGGCGTCGCGGTAGTTCCGCGGCAGCGGCAGCTCCTGGCCGAGCTCGCCGCCGAGCGCGGCGTTCGGCCACTGGTCGAAGGCGGTCCGGACGGCGTCGGCGCGGTCCTCCGCGTAGCAAACGGTCAGCTGGCCGTACCGGGGTTTCCCCGAGCCGCCTGCGTCCTCGAACGCCTCGACCACGTCCGCATTCGGTGCGGTCGAGATCAGTGCGTCGCCGATCCGTCCGGCGAGCTCGGCGGCGTCCGTGCCGGCTGCCGCGACTGCGATCGGCGTGGGCTCGTCGGGGACCGTGTACAGCCGGGCGCGATCGACCGTGTAGTGGCGGCCGCGGTGGTTGACGAGATCGCCTTGCCAGAGCTCGCGGATCAGCCCGACCGCCTCTTCCAGCATCTCCAGGCGCTCCTCGTGGCCGGGCCAGCGGTCGCCGAGCACGTGCTCGTTCAGGTTCTCGCCGGTGCCGACGCCGAGGAAGAAGCGCCCCGGCATCAGCGCGGCCGACGTCGCCGCGGCGTGGGCGATGATCGCCGGGTGCGTCCGGATCAACGGGCACGTGACGCCCGTGCCGAGCGTCAGCGACTCGGTCGCCTGCGAGATCGCGCCGATCGTGCTCCACACGAATGGGCTCTCGCCCTGGGCGTCGAGCCACGGGTGGAAGTGGTCGGAGACGAGCGCGAAGCCGAAGCCCGCCTGCTCCGCGCGTCGCGCGTTTTCGACGAGCTCCAGCGGCCCGAGCTCCTCCGACGAGAGCGAGTACCCGAGCTCGACCATGGCCTCGTCGTTCCCGGCTCTACTGCCCGGAAACCTTGGACCGCGGGGACCGCGTCGCGAGCGCTCGCGCTGCAGGGTTTTCGTGTCGCCCGTTCGGGCAATGAGCGCAACGTGCCTCTCACGGGCGTCGCATGAGGGCAGGCCGATGCGGGGCCGCCGCGGCGGCGGTGATGGTGCTGGCGGCCGGATGCGGCCGGACGCAGAGCTCGGTCGCGCCGCAGAGTCGCCAGGCGCGGGACATCGCAAGCCTCTTCTGGTGGATGATGGGCGGCGCCTGGATCGGGCTCGCCGTCGTCGTCGGCCTCCTGTTCGTCGCGTGGAAGCGTCGGACGAGGGGCGGCGTCACCGGCGGCTCGATCGCCGATTCGAAGGCGGCAGAGCGCCGAGGCTGGCTCGTGGTGATCGGCGCCGGGATGGTCGTGCCGATCGCCGTGCTCGCGGTCCTCTTCGTGATCGCGAACATCTTCGTCGTCCGGACGACGCAGGCGCCGGCGGCCGGTGCCACCCGCCTCACCGTCGTCGTCACCGGGCACCAGTGGTGGTGGGAGATCCGCTACCCGGGATCGGCGGCGGTGACCGCCAACGAGCTGCACATCCCGGCCCGGACGCCCGTCCGGGTCGAGGTACGGACTGCCGACGTGATCCACAGCTTCTGGGTCCCGGAGCTGAACCGGAAGATCGACGCGATCCCCGGCCGCGCGAACGCGGTCGAGCTCGACGCCGACGCATCCGGGACCTACCGCGGCCAGTGCGCGGAGTTTTGCGGTGTGCAGCACACGCACATGGGGCTCGAGGTGATCGCGCAGCCCCGGGCCGAGTTCGAGCGCTGGCTCGCGGACCAGGCGAAGCCGGCCGAGCCGCCGTCGACCGCTGCCGCCCGCCGCGGAGAGCACGTCTTCACCACCGGTCCCTGCCAGAGCTGCCACACGATCCGCGGGACGTCCGCCGACGGCGACGTCGGCCCCGACCTCACGCACCTCGCCGCCCGGAGGACCCTGGGCGCGAACACCGTCCCGAACACGCCCGAGTACCTGCGCAGCTGGATCCGCGGCTCGCAGGAGGTGAAGCCGGGCAACGACATGCCGAACATCGCGCTCACTCGGGCGCGCCTGGACGACGTCGTCGCCTACCTCGAAGGGCTGCGCTAGTGCCCCTCCCAGCAATAGTCCGAGCACTTCTGGCGGCGCCCGGAGCCGCCATGCGGCGTCCTCAGTCGCGCCAATATGCCTGCATATTGGCGCTCCCTGCGTCCTTGCCTGGCGACCCCGGTCGGGCGCCAGAATCCGGAGACCATTACTGGAAGGGGCACTGATGGCGGTCGTCGCGCCTCCGACCCTGGATGCCGCCGAGCGGGTGATCCGCCTCGAGCGCGGCTGGCAGAGCCGTCCGGGCCTGCTCGGCTGGCTGGCCACCACCGACCACAAGCGGATCGGGCTCCTCTACTTCTGGGCGACGCTCGTCTTCTTCGCGGCCGGCGGGGTCGAGGCGCTGATCATGCGCACCCAGCTCGAGAGCCCGAACAACGACGTCGTGTCGCCGGGCACCTACGACCAGCTGTTCTCGATGCACGGGATCACGATGATCTTCTTCTTCATCATCCCGATGACGACGGGGGCGTTCGGCAACTACCTGCTCCCCCTCATGATCGGTGCGCGCGACATGGCGTTCCCGCGCATGAACGCGCTCAGCTTCTGGCTCTTCGTCGCGTCCGGGCTCTTCGTCTACACCAGCCTTTTCCTCGGGATCGCGCCGAACGCCGGCTGGTACGACTACGTCCCGCTCGCCGGCAGCGAGTTCGATCCGGGCCGAAACATCGACTTCTACTGCCTGGGGATCCTCTTCAACAGCATCTCCTCAACCCTGACTGCAGGGCAGTTCATCGTCACGATCCTGATCAGCCGGGCGCCGGGGATGTCCCTGAACCGGATGCCGCTCTTCTGCTTCGCGATGCTCGCCGCCTCGTTCGGGCTCCTGTTCGCGCTGCCCGCGCTCTCTGCCGACACGATCTTCCTCTTCCTCGACCGCAACGTGGGTACGCACTTCTTCGACGTTGCACACGGCGGCTCGGCGCTCCTCTGGCAGCACCTGTTCTGGTTCTTCGGCCACCCGGAGGTCTACATCCTGATCGTCCCCGCCTTCGGAATCGCCACCGAGGTCATCCCGGCCTTCACGCAGCGCCGGCTCCAGGCCTTCCCGCTGGTCGCGATCGCCGAGCTGCTCGTCGTCTTCGTCGGCTTCGGCGTCTGGGCGCACCACATGTTCACGACCGGGATGCCGACGGTGACCATGGTCTTCTTCGCCGCGGCGACCGCGATGGTCGTCGTCCCCTCGACGATCCAGGTGTTCGCGTGGTGCTGGACGATTGTGATGGGCGGCGGCCGCTTCCGGACGCCGCTGCTCTTCATCGCCGGCTTCATCTTCATGTTCGTGACCGGCGGCCTGACCGGGATCATGTTCATGGCGATCCCGTTCGACCAGCAGGTGACGGACACGTACTTCGTCGTCGCCCACTTCCACTACATCATCTTCGGGGCCGCCGTCTTCCCGATCTTCGGGGGCATGTACTACTGGTTCCCGAAGGTGACCGGGAAGCTCTACTTCGAGCGTCCCGGCCAGATCAGCTTCTGGATCCTCTTCCTCGGGACGAATCTCCTCTTCTTCCCGATGCACGTCGTCGGCCTGCTCGGCATGCCGCGGCGGCAGTACACGTATCCGGACGGCCTCGGCTGGACTGCCTACAACCTGGCCGAGACGATCGGCGGCTTCATCACCCTCGTCGGGATCCTGCTCCTGCTCAGCAACCTGCTCGTCAGCTACTTCAGAGGCGCCGAGGCAGGGCCGGACCCCTGGCACGGCCCGACGCTCGAATGGTCGATCTCGTCCCCGCCGCCCGACTACAACTTCGCCGTCGTCCCGAAGGTGTCCAGCGCCTATGCGAACTGGGACCGCGGCGACCGCGAGGAAGACCGGCGCCGCCTGGCGGAGGGGACGCTCGTCCTCGGCGACGGGCACCGCCAGGTCGCCGTCACGCCCATCGACGCGAACCTCTCCGAGGTCGTCGACATGCCGCACGAGTCGCCGTGGCCGATCGTGCTGGCGCTCGCCGTCTCGCTCGTGTTCGTGATGCTCCTGCTCCAGAAGTACGGTGCGGCGGCGATCGCGGGCGTCCTCTGTCTCGCCGTCCTGGCCGCGTGGCACGGCAAGGAACCGCAGGAGGCTAAATGAGCGAGTACCTCGACGTTCGGGCTGTGCTCGCGGGCCGACGTGGGCCCCCCTCGGCGCTGCTCGGGATGGCGATCCTGATCGCGACCGAGGCGACGCTCTTCGCCGCTCTGATCGGCACGTACTACTACCTGCGCTTCGAGACCGCGGTCTGGCCGCCCGCCGGCGTTCCGAAGCCCGCGGTCGCCGTGCCGGTGATCCTCGTCGTGCTGCTCGTGTCGACCAGCGTGCCCGTGCACCTCGCCTGGCGCTCGGTGCGCGCCGGCCGCGTCGGGCCTGCGCGCCTCTTCCTGCTCGGCGCGCTCGTTGTCCAGGTCGGCTACGTCGCCTACTCGATTCACGACTTCGCCGACCAGCTGCGGGAGACGCCGATCACCGAGAACGCGTACACGTCGATCTACTACATGCTCCTCGGCGCCGACCACGCCCACGTCGTGCTCGGCGTGCTGTTCAGTGTGTGGCTGCTGCTCAAGCTCCTGCGCGGGCTCACCCTCTACCGGGCGAACGCCATGCAGGCGATCGCGTGGTATTGGCACTTCGTCAACCTCCTCACGGTCGTCGTGCTCGCGACGCTCCTCTCCGCACGGGCATGACGCTCCGGTCGCTCGGCATCCTCCAGTGGGTCGGCCTTCTGCTCGGCGCGGGAGTGTGGGCCGCGCAGCATGTGGTCGGGTCGGGCGTCACGCAGGCGGAGTGCGGGAGGGCCGGCGCGGGGTGGGGGATCTCCAACGATCTCTGGCAGGCGACGCTGACGGGGGCCGCCGCGGGGCTCGTGCTCGTCGCCGGGGCGGCGGCGATCGCCGTCTTCGCCCGGACACGGGACGCCGGCTACGGCGACGAGCCCGCCGAGGAGGCGGGCGAGGTCCGCCGTGCCCGCCTGCACTTCTTCGCCGCCGCTTCGATCGCCGCGAACTCGATCTTCCTGGCGATCATCGTGCTCGACGGCATTGCCTCGATCGCCGGCCTGGGGTGCCGCCAGGCATGAGAGCACGCGCAGCCCTGGCGGCGGCACTCGCGATCGGTGCGGGTCTGCTGCTGCCGCTCACTGCCGGCGCCGCGGCGCCCTCGACGGTCGAGCGCGGGAACCACCTCTACGGCCGCTACTGCCTGTCGTGCCACGGCCCGCACGGCTCCGGCGTAGCGGGCACGGCCCCGTCCCTGCGCGGCGTCGGCGCGCTGGCGGCCGACTTCTACCTCCGCACGGGCTACATGCCGCTGCGCAAGCCGGGTATCCAGCCGCGCCGCTCCCGCGTCCTGTTCGACGAGGACCAGATCCGGGCGATCACCGCGTACGTCGCCTCTCTCGGCCGAGGCCCGGCGGTTCCGGCGCCGCACCCGGAGCGCGGAAGCGTCGCCCAGGGCCTCCGGCTGTTCACCGAGCACTGCGCCGGCTGCCACCAGATCGTCGCGGAGGGCGGCTACGTCACCGGGGCGGTTGCGCCGCCGCTCGACGCGGCGACGGACGCCCAGATCGCCGAGGCAGTTCGGATCGGGCCCTACGTGATGCCGCGCTTCTCGAGGCGTGCGATCAGCGACCGCGAGCTCGACTCGATCATCGCCTACGTGGACCAGGCCAAGCATCCGGACGATCCCGGCGGCTGGCCGCTCGGGCACCTCGGCCCGGTCCCGGAAGGGCTCGTCACCTGGTTCGTCGCCGCCACGATCCTCGTCGGCTTCTGCGTCGTCATCGGCAGGAGGCTGGGGGCGAGATGAGAGACCGGCTCAGGGCGCTGGTCGTCCTGCTCGGGCTGCTGGTCCTGGGGCGGCGGCGCCGATCCCCGGTCACCCCGGAGCCGGAGCGGATCGTGCCGGCCGGGCCGCGCGAGCCGCGGGCCGAGCTGCTCGCGCTGGCGCTTCTCCTCTTCGGCGTCGTGTGCGCCGCCGCCTTCATCGCCGTGTACGCGCTCGACCGGCTGCCACGGCACACGCAGCTGCTCGGCCTTTCCCTGGGGCTCGCCCTCCTTGCCATCTCCGCGGCGCTGGTCGTGATGGGGAAGCGGCTGGTCGTGACCGAGGAGCTGGAGCAGGACTACCCGCCGACCGAGCACCCGGAGGCGCAGGAGCAGATCGTCCGGACGGTCGCCGAGAGCGGCAGCCGCCTGTCCCGCGCCAGGCTCTTCAAAGTGGGTCTCGGCGCGGCGGGCGGCACCCTCGGGCTCGCGCTGCTGGCGCCGCTCGCCTCTCTGGGCCCGGTCCTCGACGTCAATCCGTTCTACCGGACGCCCTGGTCGCGCGGCCGGCGTCTGGTCGACGAGGACGGCCGCCCTTATCGCGCGGCCGACATCGAGCGCGACACCTTCTATACGGCGTTCCCGGAAGGCGCCGACCGGGAGGAGCTCGGATCGCCGCTCGTCGTCGTCCGGCTGCCGCGACGTGCACTCGACCTCCCGGCCGCGCAGGCCGGGTACGACGCGGCCGGCGTCGTCGCCTTCTCGAAGATCTGCACCCACGCCGGCTGTGCGATCTCGCTCTACCGGGTGCCGCTCTTCCCCGCGGACGCGCCGAAACCCGCGCTCGTCTGTCCGTGCCACTACTCGACCTTCGACCCTGCGACCGGCGGGACGGTGATCTTCGGGCCTGCCGGCCGGAAGCTGCCGATGCTGCCGCTCCGCATCGACGCAGGCGGCTACCTCCGGGCGGCGGGCAACTTCGACGAGCCGGTCGGTCCCTCGTGGTGGGGCGTCCGGAACAGGAGGCCGAGCACGTGATCCGCAGGCTCGTCCGGTACCTCGACCAACGGACGGCGACTGCGCCGTTCGCCCGCAAGGCGTTGCGCTACCTCTTCCCGGACCACTGGTCGTTCCTGCTCGGCGAGGTGGCGCTCTACTGCTTCATCGTCCTCGTCGCCACCGGCACGTACCTGGCGCTGTTCTACTCCGTCAGCCGCGCGGACGTCGTGTACCACGGCCCGTACGTCTCGCTTCAGGGCCGGCACATGAGCGAGGCGTACCGCTCCGTCCTCGACATCTCGACGAGCGTGAAGGCCGGCCTGCTGATCCGGCAGACGCACCACTGGGCGGCCGACGTCTTCGTCGCCGCGATCGTCCTCCACCTCCTGCGCATCTTCTTCACCGGCGCGTATCGCAAGCCGCGCGAGGTGACGTACTGGTTGGGGCTCACGATCCTCGCGGTCACGCTGCTCGAGGGGTACCTCGGCTACTCGCTCGTGGACGACCTGCTCTCCGGGATGGGCCTCGCGATCGGCAACGCGGTCGCGCTCTCGATCCCGTTCGTCGGCGCGAACGTCGGGGCGCTGATCTGGGGCGGTCCGTTCCCGGGGACCGACGCCTTCTTCTCGCGGATGTACATCGCCCATGTCTTCCTGTTTCCGGCGCTGATCGCCGTGCTGCTCGCCGCCCACCTCACCCTCGTCGCGCTCAGGCATCACACCCAGTTCGAGGGCAAGCGGCAGACGGAGAGGAAGGTCGTCGGCATCCCCGCCTTTCCCGGGCAGGCGCCGCGGTCGCTCGGCCTGATGTTCGCGGTCGCCGGCCTGCTCGTCCTCCTCGGCGGGCTCGTCCAGATCAACCCGATCTGGTTCTGGGGGCCGTTCCACACCTACCTCTCCACCAACGGCGCGCAGCCCGACTGGTACCTCGGCTGGCTGATCGGGGCCCTGCGGCTGATGCCGAGCTGGGACTGGACGATCGGGAACTACACGCTCGTTCCGAATGCGTTCTGGGGCGGCGTGCTGTTTCCGCTCGTCGTCTTCGGGTTCCTCTACGTCTGGCCGTGGCTGGAACGGCGGTTCACCGGCGACCAGGCGTTCCACAATCTGCTCGACCGCCCTCGCGACGCACCCGGACGGACTGCGGTCGGCTTCGGGGTATTGACGTGGGTGCTGCTCGTCTTCCTGGCCGGAGCCTCCGACCGTGTGTTCGTCACCTTCGGCCTCAGCTACAGCACGCAGATCTGGGTCTACCGCGTAGCGGTGCTGGTCGGGCCGTTCGTCGCCGCGTTCGTCGCCTACCGGGTGTGCCTCGGTCTCCAGGCCGGCGAGCGCGTGGAGCACGACCGGCGGCGCGCGATCGAGCAGGCTCGGGCCGATGCCCGGCGCCCCATCGGCTAGGACAGCCCCGCGGCGAAGCCGCCGACGATCGCGCCGTAGGCGAAGTGCAGCACCGTCGTGAGGACGACGGTGCGCGAGCCGTAGTTGAGGAGCATGAAACCGGGTGGCTCGAGCAGCGGCGTATCGCGGGCGTCGGACCACGGCCGGCCCATCCGCGGATGAACGGCGGGAAGGATCAGGTTCGAGAGCGGCCCCCCGACGAAGCCGGCATGGACGGCGCCGATCGCCAGCCCGAACAGCCAGCCCGCATGGCCCACGGCGGCGAAGATCCCCGCATAGACCAGCGAGAAGAGCAGTCCGTACACGAGGTGCAGGGCCCAGCCGATCGCCCGCGCCCGGTTCCGGTCCTCGGCGAACGCGGTCCCGAGCAGCAGCGGCAGGTCCATGCGTGTCCAGCCCGCCGCCTGCCCGAGCTGGAGTCCGATCGAGATCACCATCGTCCCGACCAGCCCGCCCGCGAGCGCCCCCCAGACGCTCATGCCTCGGTCTCCGAGAGGGCGACCGCGGCGCGGATCAGTGCGAGGTGGGAGAGCCCCTGCGGGAAGTTCCCGAGGAACTCGCCGGTCGCCGGGTCAAGCTCCTCCGCATACAGGCCGACGTCGTTGGCGGCCGCGACCAGCTCGTCCATCAAGGCCGCGGCCTCGTCGCGGCGGCCGGCACGGGCGAGCACGTTGACGAGCCAGAACGAGCAGGCGACGAAGGCGCCTTCGCGGTCGGAGTCGAGGTTGCGGGCGAGGAACGGCCCGTCCCCGAGCTCCTCCCGGACCGCTCGGATCGTCCGCTGCATCCGCTCGCTGCCCGCGTCCTCGCAGCCGAACACCGCCAGGGCCAGGAGGCCGGCATCGAGCTCGCTGCTTCCGGCCGCGCGGACGTAGGCCCCGCGCTGAGGGTCGCAGCAGCGCTCGTCGAGGTAGCTCCGGATCGCGGCTGCCTCCTGCTCCCACCGCCCCCGGCGCTTCGTCGGGATCAGCCCGCGCTCGGCGAGCTCGATCGCCCGGGTCAGGGCGACCCAGCACATCCCCTTCGAGTGGGTGTGATGCCGCACGACGTCACGTGACTCCCAGATCCCCGAGTCCGGGCGCTGCCAGTTCTCGACGACGAAGTCCGCCATCTCGACGACGTGCCGGACCGTGGCGCGGTCGAGCTTGCCGATCTCGGTCGCGTAGAGGTGGATCGCGTCCATCACGTCGCCGAAGACGTCGAGCTGGAGCTGGCCGGCAACGGCGTTGCCGACCCGCACCGGGCGGGCCTCGCGATATCCGTCGAGGTCGAGCTCGCGTTCGCGGACGCGTGGGCTGCCGTTCACCCGGTACAGGTTCGGAAAGCGGGGCCGTCGCAGCCGCGACGCGTTGATCAGCCACCAGAAGAAAGCGTGCGCCTCATCGTGGTAGCCGAGCGCCCAGAGCGCCTCGAGGCTGAAGCTCGCGTCCCGCAGCCACGCGAAGCGGTAGTCCCAGTTCGCCTCACCGCCGGGCTCCTCCGGCAGCGACGTGGTCGGCGCGGCGACGATCGCGCCCGAGGGCGCATGGACGAGCAGCTTCAGGACGAGCGCGCTCCGCACCACCGCTGTGCGCCAGGGTCCGTCGTGCTCCGCCCGGGCGCTCCAATCGGTCCAGAAGCGCCGCGTCTCGTCGAGCCGTTGCTCGACGAGACGGCGGGGCGAGAGCACCACCGGCTCCTGGTTCGCGGCGGCAACAGCAAGCAGCGCCGAGGATCCGGTCTCCGCGACGAAACCGCCGGCGACGTGGTCGGCATCCACGCTCGGCGTGCCTGCCTCCCAGGTCTGAAGCGCCAGTGCATCCTGTCCTGCGAGCGCGAAGGTGCAGCCGATGCGATCGACCACCCGGGCCCTCGCGCGGCCGTACCGGAACCGCGGCTCGAAGCGCCAGGTCATCTCGACCCGTCCAGCGAGGCCGTCGACTCGGCGCACGAGCTCTCTCAGCGGTGCGAGCCCCGAGCCGGTCAGAGTCATCGCGTCGGTGACCCTGACCGTCCCCTCCGCGGTGTGGAAGGTGGTGGTCAGGACGTTGGAGTCCTGCTCGTACGCGCGCTCGACCTCGAAGGGCGCGACCGGGTGGAGCTCGAAGCAGCCGCCCCTCGGGTCGAGCAGGCGGGCGAAGACGGACGGGGAGTCGACGTTGGGCAGGCACAGCCAGTCGATCGCGCCGTCGCGGGCGACGAGCGCCGAGGTTCTGCCGTCGCCGATGACGGCGTAGTCGGCGATCGGTGCGAAGTCGGCGGTGCGCGCTCCCACGGATCACCGTTGTTGCCTCAGCGCGCGACGTTCGAACCTCAGGGGCGGCAGGAGCCTTGCGCCCGGCGCCGCGGAAGGCAAGGGCGAGACTGAAGTCTCGCCCTCCTAGTCCCGGGCGACCGTACGGGTTTCGCACCGCGCGGTTGGGGAATCGTGAGATCGATGCTCCTTCTCGCTCTCGCACTCGCCGCACTCCTCGTCGTCGGCATCCTGCTGGCACCGCTCGGCGCCGGAATCGTCGCGGTGACCGCGGTGCTCGCGATCGCGGTCGTCGGTTGGGCGCTCTGGGCCCTCTTCTGGCGCCGCTCGCGCAACCGCGTTCGCTATCGGCTCGAGCGGCCGGAGCTCCTTGGGCCCGGCGGTCCGGACGATCCCAACCGCTAGACCGGGGCTCGCCAACGCTAGACCGGGGCTCGCCGCGCCGTTCGCCGGGCCGGGAATGCGTCCAACTGCAGGAGCTTTCTCGCCGGCCGTTCGGGCTCGAAACCCCCGAACGAGGGGCGCCGCGCCGGTTTCGGCTGGCCTGCGGTCGGGTACTCAGGTCGCCGTGGGCATCACGGTCTCACTTCTTCTGGCCGCCGCGGGCGCAATTCTGATCTGGGCGGTCGACGTCAGCACGTCGGGCTTCAACGTCCACACGGCGGGAGTGATCCTGCTCGTGATCGGAATCGTCGGCTTCGTGGTCTCGCTCGTGTTCTGGTCGAGCTGGGGCGGCTTCGGCGGCCCCCGTCGTGCCGACGAGCGTGACGTGATCATCCGCTGAGTGGCCGCGTCGTTCGGCACCGAGGGTCCGCACGAGGTCGATTTCGATCTCGTCACCCGTGAGCTCGGCGAGGGGACCTTCGTCGTCGGCCTGACCGGCGAGGTCGACCTCTATACCGCCCCCGAGCTCAAGTCGGAGCTCCTGCGGCTGGTGGCCGAGGGACCGAACCGGATTGTGGTTGATCTGAGCGGCGCCACGTTCGTCGACTCGACGACGCTCGGCGTGCTGCTCGGGGCGGTCAAGCGCCTGCGGCTGGGCGGCGGCGAGCTCGTGATCGTCTGCGCCGACCTCAACATCCGGCGGATCCTCTCGATCACGCTCCTCGACCGCGCGTTCGCGATCTACGACACGCTCGAAGACGCGCTCGCCGCGCCTGCGCCGGTTCCGGTCGAGTAACCCGCTACGCGGTCGCGGCCGTTCGCTCGGCGATGCACGCACGGGCCCAGAGCTCGGCCCGCTCGACGAGCCACGGCTCCAGGTCCTCGGGCTCACCTTCGTCGACCTCGATCCGAACCTGGTGCACGGCCGCTTCGGAACGCGCGTCGATCTCGTGGTGATTCTCCGAGACGATCGTCACGTGACGGACGCGATCGAGCAGCCACTCGGCCAGCCGGTCGATCTCGGCCGGCGTCGCCTCGCGGCCGGCGAAGACGCCGAAGTTGACGTGTACGACCACGTGCGGCTCCTCGGGCGGTCGCGCCCCGGTACCGAAGGCCAGCTGCGGACCGGGCGCCCGGGTGTCCATTGCCTCTGCTGTTCGCTGCCTTCCCATGTGCCCGGGCATGCCCAACCGTGGCGGTTCGAAACAAATGAGTACGCGATTTAGGCCGGGCGCGGCGGCTCTGTCGCCGCCGGAGGATTGACCGCGGCGAACGCGCAGCGTGGGTCGGTCTCGGTCGCAAGATGGAGCAGCAGGTCGTGCAAGGTTTTCCTGCTCGCCGCGTCGAGCGGCGCGAAGAACTCCTCTTCCAGCCGCTTGATCAGGCCGCGTAGCCGACCGAGCTCCCGCTTGCCCTCGGCCGTGATGCTGACCAGGTGGCGACGGCGGTCTTGCGTGTCGCGCTGCCGAACGATCAGGCCCCGCTTCTCCAGCGAGTCGAGGAGTGCGACCAGCCGGCTCGGATCGACCGTGAGCGAGTCGGCGATCGTCGACTGCGTCTGGCGGGCTCTCTCCGCGAGGAGCGCCAGCACGCCGTAGTCGTACAGCTCGAATCCGGCCTCCTCGCACGCCGCGATCGCCTTTCCCTTGAACGCGAAACCGAGCCGCGCGAGCAGGAAGCCGTTGCTCGCCAGCTGCTCCTTCGCGATCCGATTGATCGGCCGGGTGGGAGTCTCAGTCGTCATTTCTGTCATCGCGGAATAAGTGTAGCGCACAAACGTTGGGTTGTGTTATCGTGGCAGAACTCAACGATCGGGAGGGTAAACGAATGGTGACCGAAATTGTTGCACAGGCCACAGACGGAGGACAGGATCGGCGGCGCTGGTGGGCTCTGGCCCTGATCGTGGTGGCGCAGTTCATGGTCGTGCTCGACGTGGCGATCGTGAACGTCGCTCTGCCTTCGATCCGCACCGACCTCGATTTCTCGCAGGAGAGCCTCCAGTGGGTGATCACCGCCTACGCGATCTTCTTCGGCGGCGTCCTACTGCTCGGCGGGAGACTGTCCGACCTGCTCGGGCGCCGGCGCGTCTTCATCGCGGGCTTGGTGATCTTCACGGTCTTCTCGCTGCTCAACGGCCTCGCATGGTCGGAGGGCTCGCTGATCGCATTCCGCTCCCTCCAGGGGCTCGGCGCCGCGCTGCTGTCGCCTGCCGCCCTCTCGATCCTCACGACCACATTCCGTGAGGGCCGCGAACGCAACCTCGCGCTCGGTATCTGGGGTGCCGCGTCCGGAAGCGGCGGAGCCGCCGGCGTGCTGCTCGGCGGAGCGCTGACGAGTGCCCTCAGCTGGAGCTGGATCTTCTTCATCAACGTGCCGGTCGGCATCGCGGTGATCGCGCTCAGCCCGGTCCTGCTGCGCGAGAGCCGCGCAGATCTCGGCCATCGCAAGTTCGACTTCGGCGGTGCGGCCTCGATCACGGCCGGGTTGATGCTCCTGGTCTACGCCTTGACGCGGGCGACCCAGCACGGCTGGGCGACCGCGACCACGATCGGTCTCCTGGTCGGCTCGGCGGCGCTGATCGGTGCCTTCTTCCTGATCGAGCTGCGCTCGAAGGCGCCGCTGCTGCCGCTGCGCATCTTCGGGAACCGCACCCTGACCGCCTCGAACGTCAGCGGCCTGCTGATGGGCGGCGCGATCTTCGCGCAGTTCTTCCTGCTCACGCTCTACATGCAGGAGGTGCTGCACTACTCGGCGCTGAAGACCGGCGTTGCGTACATCGGACTGACGCTCACGATCATCGTCTTCTCGGCGGTCGCGCAGGCGCTGGTCACCCGCGTCGGCATCCGTCGGATCCTGCCCGCCGGGCTCGCGCTGTCGACGGTGGCGCTCGTTCTGTTCGCACGGCTGCCGGTGCACGGCAACTACTTCACCGATCTGTTCCCGGCGTTCATGATCAGCGGCCTCGGCCTTGCACTCGCGTTCGTCCCGATGTCGATCGGCGCTCTGACCGGAGTCCGTCAGGCCGATGCCGGCATCGCGTCCGGTCTGATCAACACGACCCAGCAGATCGGCGGCGCGATCGGCGTCGCAGTCGCCACGACGGTCGCAACCACGTTCACCACGCACTACGTCGACAACCACGCGGGCACGACCGCGTTCAGCGGAGCCGCGCTCACGCACGGCTTCCAGATGGCGTTCTACGTCCTCGCCGCGCTGGCCGCGCTGGGTGCGCTGCTGGCGGCGGTCATGCTCGAGTCGAAGCCGCGCGAGCCCGAGGTCGAGCAGGTTCGCGATGGCGAGCTCGAGCTGGAGGCGGCATGAGCGTCGCTCGCTTTCAGCTCGCTCTCGTGGGGGAAACCATGTTTCCCCCACGGGCCCCCTTCTTTCAGAGGCCGATTGAGCAGGGGAACCTCCCGGTTCCCCTGGGACCCCTCCCCGCTCATGGGCGAAAGGATCGCCCATGAGCCGGCGCGAGGATCTGAACCTGCACCTGAAGGGACTGGTGTACGTCCGGGCGCTGCTCGAGGCGAAAGGCGCCTCGCCCGCCGAGCTCGACGCACACAGCGATGCAATCGCCCGCGTCCGCACGAAGCTGGCGCGGCTGGAACAGGCGGGCGCAGAGGGGGTTTATCGATGAGAGCACGGCTCTTCACGGACGAAAACCGCAAGTGGTGGACGCTGGTCGCGGTCTCGTTCGGCTTGTTCATGATCATGCTCGACAACACGGTGGTGAACGTGGCGCTGCCGTCGATCCGCAGCGACCTGGGCATCTCCGTCTCCGAGCTGGAGTGGGTCGTGAACGCCTACGCGCTCACCTTCGGCGTCCTGCTCCTCACCGGCGGGAAGCTGGCCGACCTGCTCGGCAGGCGGACGATCTTCATCGCCGGGCTGGTGATCTTCACCGCCGCGTCGCTGTGGTGCGGGCTCGCCGACAGCGCCACGTCGCTGATCGCGGCGCGCACGGTGCAGGGCGTCGGTGCCGCGCTGATGAACCCGGCGACGCTCTCGATCATCACCGCGACCTTCCCGCCGCGCCAGCGGGGGACGGCGATCGGGATCTGGGCCGGCGTCTCCGCGCTTGCGCTCGCGATCGGGCCGCTCGTCGGCGGGCTGCTGACGGAGCGGATCAGCTGGAGCTGGATCTTCTTCGTCAACATCCCGGTCGGAGCACTCGCGATCGTCGCCGCACGGGTGTTCATCGACGAGACGAAGGACACCTCGCGAGAGCAACGGCTGGATCTTCCGGGCCTGCTCTCGTCGGCGATCGGTTTGTTCGCCCTGACCTATGGGCTGATCGAGACCAACACGCACGCGTGGGGGTCCGCGCGCGTCCTCGGGCTGCTGGCGATCGCGGCGGTGTCGCTGACGGCGTTCGTCTTGATCGAGCTGCGCGGACGGGTGCCGATGCTCGACCTGTCCCTGTTCCGCCACGCCACGTTCGTCGGGGCGAACACCGTGATGGGCCTGGTCGGCCTCGCGATGTTCGGGATCTTCTTCTTCAACTCGCTCTTCCTCCAGAACGTGCTCGGCTACAGCGCGATCAAGACCGGAGCGACGTTCCTACCGATGACCCTGCTGATCATCCTGGTCGCACCCATGGCCGGGAAGATCTCCGACCGGATCGGGCCGCGCTGGCCGATGGGGGCGGGGATGACGCTGCTCACCGTCTCGCTGCTCCTGTTCGGGACGCTCGACGAGCACTCGACCTTCTGGAACATCCTTCCGGGCCTGCTCGTCGGCGGGTTCGGGATGGCGATCACGATGGCGCCGACGACTGCGGCCGCGATGAGCTCGGTCCCGGTCGACAAGGCCGGCGTCGGCTCGGCCGTGATCAACAGCATGCGCCAGGTCGGCGGCTCGCTCGGGATCGCGATCATGGGCACGCTGGTCGCCGGAAGCATCTCGGTCGCTCCGACGAGTGCGCTCTACGACACACAGTTCGTCGAGGGCTACCACCGTGCATTGCAGGTCGGTGCCGCGCTGCTGCTCTCCGGCGCCGTGATCGCGGTACTCACCATCGGCCGCCAGCGGCGGCCCGAGCCACAGGCGGCCGAGGAGCCCGTGGTCGGGGTCACTCCGACCTTCGAGGAAGCGGCCTAGGGCGCGCAGTCGAACGGCAGTGACATGCTTAAGCCTGTCACTGCCGTTCGCGCAGCTCCGCCAGCCGCTGCTCGAGGAAACGCCGTTCGGCGTCGGAATGGACGAGCTCGAGGGCGCGGCGGTACGCCGCCACGGCTTCGTCGACGCGATCGAGTCGGCGGAGCAGCTCGGCCCGCGTCGCATGGAGGTAGTGGTAGCGGTCGAGCTCGAGGGCGTCCGCGAGCGCGAGCGCCGCCTCCGGCTCACCTGCCTCGGCGAGCGCTGCAGCCCGGCTCAGCTCCACCACCGGGGAGCCGGTGAGGGCGGCGAGCTCGCCGTAGAGCTCTGCGAGCCTCGGCCAGTCCGGTGGGTCGTCCACATGGAGAGCGGCGATCGCCGCCTGCACCACGTGCGGCCCGCGGCCGCCGAGCGCGAGCGCTCGTTCGAGCACGGCGCGGCCCTCGGCGATCTGGCCGGCATCCCACAGCGAGCGGTCCTGGTCGCGCAGCAGCACGATCGTCCCGTCGGCGAAACGGGCGTCGCGGCGGGCGTCGTTGAGCAGCATCAGCGCGAGGAGCCCCTGAACCTCCGGCTCGTCCGGCATCAGCCCGCCGAGCGAGCGTCCGAGGCGGATCGCCTCCGCTGCGAGGTCGCCGCGGCCGCCGTAGCCCTCGTTGAAGATCAGGTAGACGACCGCGAGCACGGCCGCGAGCCGGTCGGGCAGCAGGTGCGGCGGCGGCACCCGGAACGGGATGCCTGCGTCCTTGATCTTCCGCTTCGCGCGGACGAGCCGCTTGGCCATCGTCTCCCCCGGGACGAGGAAGGCGCGGGCGATCTCCTCCGCGGTCAGCCCGCCGAGCGTCCGGAGCGTCAGCGCGACCTGCGCGTCGAGGGCGAGCGCAGGGTGGCAGCAGGTGAAGATCAGCTCCAGCCGCTCGTCGCGAATCGCCGTCTCGTCCATCTCGTCCTCCACCGCCTCCGGGAACTTGAGGAGAGGCAGCTTCGAGGCCAGCGTCCGCTCCCGTCTGACGCGGTCGATCGCACGGTTCCGGCCGGTGGTCACGAGCCAGGCGCGCGGGTTGTCCGGCGTTCCTTCGCGCGGCCAGCGGGCGGCGGCGATCGCGAACGCCTCCTGGGCGGCTTCCTCGGCGAGGTCGAAGTCGCCGAGGAAGCCGATCAGGGCGGCGAGGACGCGTCCCCATTCCTCGCGAAACGCCTGCTCGAGGATCAGTAGCCCTCTTTGACCGGGCGGATCTCGATCGCTCCACCCAATCGCGCAGCCGGGATCCGCGAGGCAAGCTCGATCGCCGCGTCGAGGTCGTCCGCTTCGTAGAACAGGTAGCCGCCGAGCGCCTCCTTGAGGGCGACGAACGGTCCGTCCGTGGTGAGCGTGTCGCCGTCCTCGACCCGGACGGTCGTCGCCGTCTCGGGAGGCTCCATCCAGACGCCCGGGGTCACGCCGGAGGTCGAGTTGATCGCCTGATAGTCCGTGGCGATGCGACCTTGCTCGTCCTCGGACAGCTGCTCCCACTCCGGCGTCCCCGGAACCGGCGTCTCGCCCTGATGGATCAACAGCATGTACTTCATCGCTTCCCTCCTCGGTCGGATGATGACTGTGCCTCAGAGACGAACGGCGGCACGGGGAGAGGACACCTCCGGCTTCGAGGGCATACATAGGATTGCCGCCGTGGCCCATGACGAGGAGCTCGCAGGTCGGATCCGCGAGTTGATCGGGGACGAGCCCGGCCTGAAGGAGCAGAAGATGTTCGGCGGGCTCGCGTTCCTGATCGGCGGAAACATGGCGGTGGCCGCCAGTGGGCAGGGCGGGCTGCTGGTTCGGGTCGACCCCACCGCGTCGGATGGGCTGGTCGCGGAGACGAACGCCCGGCCGATGGAGATGCGCGGCCGGGAGCTCCGTGGCTGGCTGCGGGTCGACGCCGACGATGTCTCGACGGACACGGAGCTCCAGCGCTGGGTCGGCCTTGGAACCGACTTTGCGCGCTCCCTGCCGCCGAAGCGCTGAGCCCGTTCAGCGTGCGCGGCTGCGCTCGGTCTCGGCGTTCACCTCGGCGCCGAACAGCAGCGCAACGCTGCTCAGCCACAGCCAGGTGAGCATGACCACGACCGCCGACAGCGATCCCCACGTCTTGTTGTACGAGCCGAAGCGGCTCGCATAGAAGGCGAAGGCGCCGGACAGGACGAGGAAGAGGACGATCGCGAGCAGGGCGCCGAAGCTGAGGAAGCTCCAGCGGCGCCGCTCGACGTTTGGCCCGAGGTAGAGGATGCCCGCGAAAGCGACGAGCAGGCCCAGCAGCAGGATCGGCCATTGGGCGGTCCACCAGACCCAGCTCACCGCCGACTCCGAGCCGACGGCGTCGCTGATCCAGGTAACCATGTGCGGGCCGAGGACGAGCAGGGCGAAGACGAGCAGGACCGCCCCGCCGGCGAAGGCGATCATCGTCAGGGCGGTCATCCGCTTACGGACGAAGCCCCTCGTCTCGTCGCGCTGATAGGCGATGTTCAGGCCCCACATGACGTTCTGCATCGCGCCGGTCAGCGACCAGAGCGCGATCAGGGTGCCGACGAGCAGGATCGTCAAGCTCGTCCCGTTGTGCTGGGTCAGCCGGGCAAGGCTGTCCTTGAGCAGCGTCTGCGCCTCCTCGGGCATCACTCCGCTGAGCCTGTCGACCAGACCGGCGGCTCCCTCCGGGTCGCTGACCAGACCGAAGATGCCGACCGCCATCATCAGCACGGAGGGGATGGCGAGGAAGCCGTAGTACGCCAGCGCCGCCGCGACGCTGGTGAGGTTGTCCTCCCTGAACTGCGAGAAGGCGCGCTTCAGGACCTGCAGGTACTCCCGGCCCGACAAGCGCCCGCGGCTGGACCCAACAGACGCAGGCCCGCTCGCTCCGGGCGCATCGACACGATCGCCCACGGCCATGTCGTGACCGTACCCACGAAGGGGGTCTGCGTCACCGCGCGTGGCGGCCTCGAAGGGCGGCGGCTGAGCCTGCCGCGGCCGCGGTCCGGCTTACGAGCCGCCGGTGATGTCGCTGACGACGTAGGTGGACACGTCGTTGCTCTGCGTCTGGGTGAGCGTGCCCTTGAAGGCCGGCATGCCGCCGCCGCCGTTCGTGACCTGGTTCTTCACCGTCGCGAGGTTCTTGTCGCCCGCCGGGTTGCGGCTCCCGAGGAATACGCTGATGCTTCCCGTGGGTGACGGAGCTGACGGAGCAGACCATGAACGATCAGCGTGAGGGCGGCTGCTCGTGCGGACAGGTGCGGTACCGACTCGCGTCCGAGCCGATGTTCGTCCACTGCTGCCACTGCCTGAACTGCCAGCGGCAGACCGGCAGCGCTTTCGTGATCAACCTGCTGATCGAGACCGACCGGGTGGAGCTGCTGGCAGGCGACCCGCAGCCCATCGACGTGCCGCGTGACGACGGCAGCAGCCAGCGGATCTTCCGCTGCCCGGCTTGCCAGGTGGCGGTCTTCAGCGAGTACGGCCATCCGGGATTTCGCTTCGTCCGCGCCGGCACGCTGGACGATCCCGGCAGCGTCGCCCCCGACGTCCACATCTTCACGCGCTCGAAGGTCCCCTGGGTCACGCTTCCCGAATCGGTCCCTGCGTTCGAGGTCTACTACGACTCGAAGACGCTCTGGCCGGCCGAAAGCCTCGAACGCCGGCAGGCGGTCATCGGCCCGCCCGAGAACCGCAGCTGACGGTCACTGCGATTCCGCTTAGTCGCCGACCTCGAAGTGATGGACGTGCTCCTCGCGGTCGACCAGGAAGCGATCGTCCTCCGGGTAGAACACCGCGCGGTCGATGTCCTCGCCGGCGAAGGCCCGGATCGCCTCGCGCGAGTCCCAGAAGCTCAACGTGACGATCTCGGTCCGATCTCCGTCCGGACGGTGCAGGATCCAGGCGCCCCGGTTGCCGGGCGTGCTCCGGTAGGCGCGAATCCCCGTCTCCCGGACGTACTCGACGTATGCCTCCGTGTCCTCCGATCGCGTCCAGCCGCGCCAGAGCCGCGCGATCATCGGTCTCCCACGGAGCTCGTGTCGACGCCGGCGCGGGAGAGGATGTGCGAGACGGGTTCCGCGCCGAGAACCGCGGCGGCGCGCTCGGATGCCAGGGTGGAGGCGAAGTCGCTGACCAGGGCGGCAGCCTCCGTGAACGCCGCTTCGGCGCTCTCGTCGTCCCCCACCTCGTAGGCGACGTCTCCGAGCGCGCCGCGTGTCTGCCAGCGCGCCGGAGCCCCGACGAGCTCGTCGGCGACCGTCACGGCCGAGTGCAGAGCTTCTAGCGCTTCGTCCCGCCGGCCGAGACGAGCCAGCGCCTGGCCGAGCAGCGTCAGCGACCGTGCCTCGTACTTGCGGCGGTGCGTCCTGTGGGCGATCTCGAGCGATCGCTGTGCCCATTCGAGCGCCGACTCGGGCGGCTCCGCCTGGAGGGCGATCTCGGCCCGGGCGGCCGCGAGCCGGCCGGCGATCAACCAGGTCGTCCAGGCGGTCGCCTCGCTCGTTCCCTCCCAGCGGCGGGGCCACTCCGCCTGCGCCGCCCCGATGTCGCCTCGGAGGAGGTGGGTGAAGAGCAGGTCGGAACCGGCGAACTGCCGCGGCATGCTGAACGCCAGGTTGGCGGACAGCTCGAGCGCTTCTTCGCTGCGGCGGCGCGCCTCGTCGAGCAGGTAGAGCTCGCGGTAGACGATCGCGGAGTAGTTGAGCAGGACGTTGGGGCTGCGTCCGTGGTCGTTCGCAAGCTTCAGCAGCTCGTCCCAGATCGCGATCGCCTCCTCGTGGCGGCCGAGCCCGACCAGGCCGAGCGCCTGGTTGCCGCCGCCGCGTAGGAGCGCCTCTGCGCTCTGGATGTCGGCGGCGAGCGCGCTCGTCTGGCGCGAGAGCTCGAGACAGCGCTCGTACCGGCCGGTCCAGTACGACGTGTTCGCATGGAGCTGCAGCTGGTGCCTGAGCGAAAGCGGCCGTGCGCCGGGGATCCACTGTTCGAGCGCCCGCTCGCCGAGCTGGAACGACCGGTCGACATCCCCCTCCGCACCGCGCATCGCGAGCCCCTGGCTCTCGAGCGCGATCACTGCCGGCGGCGCGGTCTCGTCGTCGACGTCGGAGAGCAGCGCGCCGGCCGCCTCGACGGTGCCGAGCACGTCTTCGTCCCGTTCGGTCCAGACGTACGCGTGGCCGAGTGCGATCAACCCGTCGAGCTTCTGTTGCCCCTCGAGTTCGGGCACGAGCGCGGCAAGCTCCTCGGCGGCACGGACGTAGTCGGCGATCTCGACGAGCGCGATCCCGCGCTCGAGGCGGATGCTCTGCCGTTCCGTGTCGCTTTCGGCAAGCTCGAGCGCCATCGAGTAGAGGTCGACGACGGCGTCCTGTGCCCAACTGCGCCGGGCGGCGTCCGCGGCCGCGAGCAGATACGGGATCGCGCGCGCGGGCTCGCCGCCTTCGCGCCAGTGGTGGGCGAGGATTGTCGGGAGAGTGCCTGCGGCCGTGGAGACGGTGGCCTCGATGTTGTGCGCCACCGCGCCGTGCAGCTTCGCGCGGACCGCGCGTGGCACCGTCGCGTAGGCCACGTCTCGGATGAGCATGTGCCTGAACGTGAACTGCACGTCGCCGGCGACCTGGCTGGACGGGTCGCGCCGGACGAAGTCGCGCGCCTCGAGCACGGTGAGCGCGGCGTCGACGTCCTCGACATCGCCGAGCGAGTCGACGACCCCGCGCCAGAACGTGCCCCCGACGACCGCGCCCGACAGCAGCGCGGCGCGCGCGTCCGCCGGCAGCGCGTCGATTCGCGCCGCGATCGCCTCGCGCACGGTCACCGGGAGGTCGGCGCCGGTCCCGAGCTCAGCGATCGAGGCGACCAGCTCCTCCAGGAACAGCGGATTGCCTCCGGCGGTCTCGACGACACGCGAGAGGTCGACGCCGTCCCGCCGGGGCAGGAGCCTGGCGGCGAGTGCGGTCGCGTCCTCGGCGGGCAGTGGATCCAAGGGGATCGTCGTCTGCGCCGCCAGTCCGGCGCCCCAGGTCGCGTGCTCGTCGAGCAGCTCCGGTCGCGCGGTGGCGACGAGCATTACGGGTGAGTCGCGCAGGTGTTGGATCAGGTATCCGAGCAGCGCGATCTCGCTCGGCTCCGCCCAGTGGAGATCCTCGAAGACGAACACCGTCGGCTGTTCGAGCCCGACGCATTCGAGGAATCGACGAGCCGCGAAGAAGAGCAGGAGCGGCTGCTGGGCGGCGTCGTCCGGCGCGAAGCCGAGCAGGAGCGCCAGGTACCGGGACGTCTCGGCCGCCTCGTCCTCCGGCATGAGGCGGCCGACGGCGGCCTGGAGGGTAGCTCGTGCCACCTCCGGCTCGTCCGAGCCGAGAATCCCGCTGGCCGCTGCGACGAGACGCGAGAACGCCTGGTACCCGACCTGCTCCTCGTACGGCAGGCAGCGGCCCCGGAGGATCCGGCCGCCGCTTCCGGCGACCAGCGCCGAGAACTCGTGGCAGAGCCGCGACTTGCCGATCCCGGGCGGGCCGAGCACGGTGACGAGGTGCGGATGGCGCTCGCTCAGGCACCGATCCCACGCGGACTGCATCAGGTCGAGCTCGCGTGAACGGCCGACGAGCGGCGTCGCCCGCGTCGCGCGTTCCCCGCCGTCGCCCACCGGTGCGACCGCAAGCCACGCCTCGACCGCCTCCGCCTTGCCCTTCGCGTCGATTGCCTCCTGCGGCTCGTAGCGAATTGCGTTTCGGCTGGCGCGATACGTCTCTGCACCCACCAGCAACCTGCCCTCGGGTGCGGCCGACTGCAGCCTCGAGGCCGTGTTCACGACGTCGCCCATCGCGAGCGGGTCGCCGGTCGGCCCGTCGACCGAGACCACCGCCTCGCCCGTGTTCACGGCTGCCCGCGCGGCGAGGTCGAGGCCGTGCTCGCGGTTGACGTCGGCGATCCCCTCCAGCACCCGCAGACCCGCCCGCACGGCACGCTCGGCGTCGTCGCTGTGGGCGGTCGGTGCGCCGAAGACCGCCATCACCGCGTCCCCGATGAACTTCTCCAGGACGCCGCCGTGGTGCTCGATGTGCCGCTTCGCCTCGGCGTGGTAGAGCCGCAGCGCCTCGCGGACGTCCTCGGGATCGGCACCGTCCGCGCGCGCGGTCGATCCGACGAGATCGACGAAGAGCACGGAGACGAGCTTCCGCTCCTCGTGTGGAACCACCGGCTCTTCGAGCCGCGTCCCGCAACTGCTGCAGAACCGCGCATCCGCGGCGTTGTCCGCGCCGCAGGCCGGGCACGTCTTCACACCGGCAGTCTGGCGGCTCGCAGAGCGAGTGCCAAGCCGTCCATGCGCAGGCGCCGCGGACCCCGGTGAGCCTTGCCGGTCGCACTGCCGACATGGGAACGACGCAGTGAAGGTCGGTGACCGGGCTGGGAAGCTCAGACGGAGACGGCGCCGGCCAGGGCCGGAATCTCCTCGTCCACGGGCGCGAGAGCCCAGCGCCGACCGCTCGGAACGAACGGCTCGACCGCGAGCTCGAAGACGTCGCGGCCGTCGAGGGCGTACTCCTCGGTGAAGTCGACGGCCCCGTTGATCTCGATCACATGCCAGCCGTGCTCGTCAGGGAGGAGGTCGACGCCGACGAGCTCGCCGCCGACTGCGGCGGCGGCCCTGATCGCGAGCACGCACGCCTCGAGGGACGGCGTCACCGGCCGGCGCGACCCGCCGAGAGCGACGTTGGTGCGCCACTCTCCCGGTGCGGCCACGCGCTCGACGGCGCCGACGACCGCGCCGGCGGAGACGATCAGCCGCAGGTCGAATCCCAGGGGCTGGATCAGCTCCTGGACGAGTGTCCCCTGGCGCGCAAACCAGGACCGGCGGCGCACGAACGCGAGACAGGCGCGGAGCTCTTCCCGCGTCTCGCACCGGAAGACGTCACGGCCCCAGCTCCCGAAGCGCGGCTTCACCACGTACGGGGGCTCGAAGCCCAGGGGCGCCTCCTCGGCGGCCACGTGCGCCCACCTCGGCTGCGGGACCGACGCGGCGTCGAGCAGCCGAGCGGTGACGAGCTTGTCGTGGGTCGCGACGAGGACGTCGGCCCCGTTGACGACCTGGATGCCCCGCTCGCCGATCTGGAGCAGGCGGCCGAGCCCGGGCTGGACGCCGTCGAGGGTGGGGCGGACGTCGAGGCGGCCGATGACGAGATCGCCGGGGCGAGCGCGCTCGGCGGCGAGCTCCGGGGAGCCGACAAACGCGTTGGCTCCCTGCGCCTCGAGTGCCGTCGCCAGCCGCTCATTCGTCCTTGAACCGCTGGTGCCTGCGATGAACGCCGTCGGCGCCAGGGTGCGACGCCGGCCGGAGAGCGTGGAGATCACCGCTCCTCCCAGTCGTCGATTGCTCTTGCTGGAGGAAAGCACCGGGGTGCGAGAAGGCGCGGTCAACGGACGGTGTCTTTCCGGTGACGAACTACGTTGGCAGTCGCGTATGCATCGAGGCGCTCGGCCAGCTCACGTGGCCGGCTGAGCGAGATGTAGTGGCCGCCGTCGATCGCGTCGGCCTCGATTCCGAGCCGCTCGCGGGCGTGGTTGCGCGCCCACCCGGCCGCGAACAGGCGATCGTCGCGGCAGAGGAGGTATCTCGTCGGCGTGTCGGGCCACGCGTCGAGCGGCCACTGCTCCCTCAGCGCCTGAGAGACCTCGTTGCGCGAACGGCGCCTCGCCTCGGCGGCAATCGCCGGCGGGACATCGTGGTAGAAGACGTCGTCGTACCCGCTCTCCTCGTAGCCCGTGTTCTCCCACCAGTCCGCGAAGAGCTCGCCCGGCGCGGGGATCATGCCGGCGACGAGGACGATCAGCTCGGCCGGCGCGCGCGCGGCGACCAGCGGCGCCGTGAAGCCGCCGAGCGAATGGCCGACGACCACGAGGTCGCGGCGGCCGTCGACTGCTCGGAGGACGGTGTCAACGTACTCCGACCAACCCGCGGTCTCGTCCTCGCTCGGAAGATCGACGGCGACCACCCCGTGCCCGAACCCGCTGAGGACGGGCTCGACGAGATGCCAATCCCAGGCGCTCCCACCGCCTCCGTGGACCAAAGCGATGGTCGCCACCCGATGATTCTTCCCCGATTGCGGCGTCTGTATTCACGATGACAACGCTCCAGGAGCTGGTCGAGGCCGCCGTCGGACGCGGCACGGTGCCGGGAGCCGCGGCGCTGGTCGCGCGCGGAGAGGACGTCGAGATCGCCGCTGCCGGCGAGGTCGCGCCGGATTCGATCGTCCGGCTTGCGTCGACCACCAAGCCGATCACCGCGGCCGCGGTCATGCTGCTCGTGGACGACGGGCTCGTGGCGCTCGACGACCCGATCGCGCGCTGGCTGCCCGAGCTCGCGTCGACCTGGGTCGTGCGAACGCCCGAGAGTCCGATCGACGACGTCGTATCGGGTGCGCGGCCGATCACCGTCGAGGACCTCCTCACCTTTCGGGCCGGGTGGGGCTTCCCGTCCGACTTCTCCCTGCCCGCGGTCGGCGAGCTTCTCCAGAAGCTGCCGCCGTTCGGGACACGGGAAACGCCGGACGAGTGGCTGGAAACGCTCGCTGCCGTGCCGATGCTCCGCCAACCCGGCGAGGCATGGCTCTACAACACGTGCTCCGACATCCAGGGCGTGTTGGTCGCGCGCGTCTCCGGACGGCCGCTGCCGGAGTTCCTCGCCGAGCGCATCTTCGAGCCGCTAGAGATGATCGACACCGGCTTCCACGTGCCGGCGGAGAAGCACGACCGGTTGCCCGCCTACCACGGCTCGGCAGCAATGCCGATCGACGGCGACCTCTGGAAGGAGCCGCCGATCTTCCCCTCGGGGTCGGGCGGACTTGCCTCGACGCTCGCCGACTGGCACCGCTTCGGACGGATGCTGCTCGCGGACGGCGGCGGCCTCCTGTCACCGGAGGCGGTGCGCCTGATGACGACCGACCACCTGACCCAGGAGCAGCGGGACGCGTCGACGCTGTTCCTCGAGGGGGCCGGCTGGGGCTTCGGCGGTGCCGTCGAGCGCGACGGCCGCTACGGCTGGATCGGCGGGACGGGCACGACCGCGCACGTAGTTCCGTCGACCGGTACGGTCGGTGTCCTGCTCACCCAGGTGCAGATGACAGGTCCGACACCGACGCCGCTGATGCGCGAGTTCTGGCAGTACGCGTTCGGCGGGCAGCGATGACGATCGGGAGTAGGGCCGATTGAAGCAGCGCTGGCTCGACGCGCTCTGGCCGTTTGTCGCCGCGCAGCTTCCCCCGTCGCCGGCTCGGGTCGTCGAAATCGGCTGCGGCTCCCTGGGCGGGTTCGTGCCGGCCCTGTCGGGCCACGGCTACTCGGCGGTGGGCGTCGACCCGGCTGCGCCGCAGGGGCCGACGTACCGGCAGGTCGAGTTCGAGCACGCCGACCCCTTCACCGACGTCGACGCCGTGATCGCGTCGGCGTCGCTCCACCACGTCGCCGATCCGGCCGTCGTCCTCGACCGTGTCGTCAGCGCGCTTCGACCCGAGGGTCGAGTCGTCGTGATCGAGTGGGCCTGGGAGGAGTTCGACGAGCCGACCGCCACCTGGTGCTTCGAACGACTCGGCTCGGCCGATCATCCGGGGTGGCTGCACCGTCGCCGCGAGGAGTGGCTCGCATCCGGGCAACCCTGGGACGCGTACTTCGCGGACTGGGCACGGGACGAGGGCCTCCACGAAGCCCGGGCGCTGCTCCGTCTGCTCGACGAGCGCTTCCATCGTGAGCAACTCTCGCGCGGGCCCTACTTCTTCTCCGACCTCGCCGATACGACCACCGACGAGGAGCAGAAGGCGATCGACGAGGACGAGATCCGCCCAACCCGCGTCGATTACGTCGGCAGCCTGCACCGCCGGCTTCCTCAAAAATAGCCCTGCGCCTGCGCGTATTCCTTGGCGACGTACTTCGGTACGCACCTCGACCAGGCGCTCTCGACGAGATCGCGCATCTCCTCGGGGTCGATCGCGTCCAGGTTCACGTGGATCCAGTTGAAGCGCATGTCCGACTCGCTCGGCAGCGAGAACTTCTCCGGTTCCGACTCCACCGCAGCCTCTCGGAACTCCTTCGGGAAGCCGCAGCCCATCGTCGAGCCGTCGGCCGCAATCGAGAGGTAGACGATCTGCCCGATGCGGAACTTCACCCGCCCGCGGACGATCGCCTCGTAGCTTCGCGGCAGCGTGGACGCGAGCGCTCGAATCTCATCGACCGAGACGGCCATCCCGACGTCACGATACGTGGCGGACGCCGGCAGGCCGCCTTCGGGGACGGTCAGGTCGTGAGCAGCCCATGCAGCCAGCCTCGCACCGCCGTGCCCACGGCTTCGAGATCGGCCTTCAGGCCGTGATCGCCTGCGACGAGCACGACCTGGCGTCGCGGCCCCGGTGGGGGGATGCCGAACGGATCCCGCTCGCCCTGGACGACGAGGGTCGGTACCGGCACGGCGTCGAGCTCAGCGAGACGGCTCTCGGCCGAGCGCCGCGGGGGCTGAAGCGGGAAGGCGAGGCAGAGAACACCGACGGCGCCGGTGGCCGTGGCAGTGCGGCACGCCACCCGTCCGCCGAGCGAGCGACCGCCGACGACGAGCGGGAGGTCCCGCAGCTCGCCGGCGACGAGGTGCTCGACGATCGCGACGAAGGCAGCGTCGAGCCGCCGAGCGGGCGCCGGTGACCTCCGTCCCGCGACGCGGTACGGCTGCTCGACGAGCGCGACCGCCACGTGCTCCTCGACCGCCGCCCTGCGAGCCGCGACGAGGTCTGGCGCCTCGATCCCGCCCGCCGCCCCGTGTCCGAGCACGAGCGCCGCATGCGGCCGATCGACCGGATGGACGTGCGCACGTGCCGGCCCGTGCAGGGTGTCGACCTCGACGACGGACATCGGACGGATGCTGTCACGAATCCGACGCGAACCATGCCGGGCAGTTCTCGACTGGTACGTCCGGCGTCTCGGAGGGTATCGACCGAAGGTCAGGAGATGAGCGAAGGAGGAGGCTCGCCATGAAGACACCCCAGATCGTGTCGTCGCAGGAGTGGAAGGCAGCTCGCGAGAAGCTGCTCGTGAAGGAGAAGGAGTTGACGCGGGGCCGCGACGCGCTCGCCGCCGAGCGCCGCCGGATGCCGTGGCTGGCCGTCGAGAAGGACTACAGCTTCGAAGGGCCGAACGGACCGGCGAGCCTGCTCGACCTGTTCGAGGAGCGGCGTCAGTTGATCGTCTATCGCTTCTTCTACGAGCCGGACATCACGACCCTCGCCGAGGGAGGGTCCTACCCGGAGCGGGGCTGCGTCGGCTGCTCCTTTCTCGCCGACCAGGCCGCGCACCTCGCGCACCTGAACGCGCGGGAAACGACCCTCGCGTACGTCTCGCGCGCCCCCCAGGCCGAGATCCAGGGCCTGAAGGAACGCATGGGCTGGGACATCCCCTGGTACACGCTCACCGACGATTTCGACGCCGATTTCGACGTCGACGAGTGGCATGGGCACAACGCGTTCCTCCGCGACGGCGAGCGGATCTTCCGGACCTATTTCATCGACAGCCGCGGCGACGAGGCGATGGGGACGACCTGGAGCTTCCTCGACATGACTGCGCTCGGTCGTCAGGAGGAATGGGAGGACTCGCCCGAGGGCTATCCGCAGACCCCGCCCTACCGGTGGTGGAACTACCACGACGCGTACAAGGGCGCCGTGTCGACCACGGCATAACGGCTCGAGTCGACGGCGGGAGGCGGAGCGGTGAGGAGTCCTCAGGGCGGCATCTTCGCGCTCGGAACGAGCTCCCATGCGTATCTCGAGTTCGACGTCGCAGGCGGACACGCCGGCCGGGAGCTCGTCGCAGCGGTCTCGTCCCTCCGGGAGCCCCGGACCACGATGGGCGGCGTGAACCTCGTAGCGGGGTTCAGGCCTGAGCTCTGGAAGGAGGTCGTCCCCGACGACGCACCGCCGGACCTCGAGGGCTTGAACGCCGATCTCGAAGGCGTCGACGGCTTCACGATGCCGGCAACGCAGCACGACGCAGTGCTCTGGCTGTCCGGGAGCGCCTACGACGTGATCTTCGACACCGCCCGCGCCGCGATCTCCCAGCTTGCCGGGCTCGCCGCCGTCGAGGAGGAGACCTCGAGCTGGCCATACCGGCACGACCGCGACCTGACCGGCTTCATCGACGGCACCGAGAACCCCACTCTGATCGAGGCGCCTGGACTCGTTCTCGTTCCAGAGGGGCGGCCGGGAGCGAGCGGCACGGTTCTCCTGCTGCAGAAGTGGGCGCACGATGCTCCGGCGTGGGAGGGGCTCGCCGAAGCCGACCAGGAGCGCGTCATGGGCCGGACGAAGGCCGACAGCGTCGAGCTCGACGACAAGCCGGCGGACTCGCATGTCGCGAGCACGGATCAGGAACGCTTCGGCGACATTTTCCGGCGCAACATGCCGTACGGCACCGTCACCGACCACGGCACGATGTTCGTCGGCTTCGCGTCTGAGCAGCGGCCGCTCGCGGCGATGCTCGAGAGCATGGCAGGCGTGGTGAGCGGCGAGCGCGACGCTCTCACGCGGTACACGCGGCCGCTGACCGGCGCCTACTACTTCGTCCCGTCGATCGAGTCACTGCTGGCCGCGGCATCGCGCTGAGCGGCGGGCGCGGCCGATCGTTGGAAGGCGTTCAGAGTCCGGCTCTGAATCGGTCAGGTGAGCGCCTCCAGCCCGGCGCCGTTCAGGAGGTAGGCCGGGGCGACGGTTGCAGCGTCCGCCTGAACCAGGTCGACCACGGCGGCGCCGGCGACCTCCGGGGAGAGCAGCGGGAAGGGCCGCTGGTCGAGGAACTCCTCCACCGGCTGGCCGGCGCGCGCCGCGTACGCCTGCACGGCCGGCCGGCCGACACCGGTCTGAGGCGCGAACTGGGGCAGGACCGCGGTGAACGTGATTCCGAGGCCGGCACGCGTCGCCTCCTCCTGGGCGTACGCGGTTATGAACCGCTGGGTCGCCTTCGCTCCGGCGTAGCCGCCGCTGAGCGGTGAGCCGTTCAACGCCGCCCCGCTGCTGAAGACGACCACCTTGCTCCCGGGCCGAAGCGGCTTGAGCAAAGCTTCGCGCAGCCAGTGGAACGCGATCCGTACGTCGGTCTCCCAGTTGACCGAGAACGTCTCCCAGGTCTGCTGCTGGAGAGGACGCATGTGCGGTGTCGCGCCGGCCACGAGGACGATCGCGTCCGGCTCGTAGCGGTCGAGGAGCGTGGCGGCGACGGTGGCGTCACCGGCATCTGCGATCTCCGGTTGGATCCTGCCGGAGGTGTGCGCCGGCTCGGTGCGGGACACCGCGACGACCGAGGCGCCGGCGCCGGCGAGCGCGGCGGCGACTCCGCGGCCGAGTCCGCGGCTCGCACCGACGACGACCGCGGTTGTATCGGACAGGTTGTTCATGGTCACCTCCAACTCAGCTTGGCAGTTGCCGGGGCAGGTCGAAGAACCGGAACACCTCCGGGGTGCGGAAGGCAGTGATCTCCTCGATCCGGTCGTCGCGGAGGGTGAGGACGAGGATGCCCTCGGCCTCGAAGGCGTTCGCCCGCTCGTCCCAGATGTAGCCCGCGAGGGCGGGTTGTCCGTTGGCGCCGACGGGGCGGAGCCGGAAGCGTTTTTCCGGCGAGAGCGGCCAGCGGCGGAGGAAGGTCGCGATCGCGTCGCGGCCGCGGTACCAGCTCGGCTGCGGCGGCATCGTCATGCGCGCGTCATCGGCGAGCATGGCGACGACCGTGTCGACGTCGTGGCGCTCCCAGGCGTCGGCAAAGCGGCTGACGAGCTCGCGCAGCTCCCGGTTGCCGAGCGACCGCAGGGTCGCCTGCTGGCTCCGGGCAGGCATGCGTTCGTCGATCGTCCGGTGGGCGCGCTGGAGCGCGCTGTCGACCGAGACCGACGTCGTCTCGAGTGCCTCAGCGGTCTCCCGGGCGGAGAAGCCGAGCACGTCCCGCAGGATCAGCACGGCGCGCTGCCGCGCCGGCAGGTGCTGGAGCGCCGCCGTGAAGGCGAGCTCGACGCTCTCACGCTGCTCGTACCGGGCGTCGGGGCCGAGCAGGTCGCCCGTGAGGCCGAGCTCCGCGTCCGGGTAGGGCTCGAGCCACACCGATTCCGTCAGCGGCGCGGCCGGGGTGTCATGCGGATCCGCGGCCGGCGCATAGTCGACCGGCAGGACGCGCTTTGGACGGCGTTCGATGAGCCGCAGGCTCGCGTTGGTCGCGATCGTGTAGAGCCAGGAGCGCACGGAGCTTCGGCTCTCGAAGCTGGCGAGCCCGCGCCAGGCACGCAAGAACGTCTCCTGGACCGCGTCTTCTGCGTCGGGCAACGACCCGAGCATGCGGTAGCAGTGCGCGCGCAGCTGCGCCCGGTAGGGCTCGACCAGCCGGGCGAACGCGTCCTGGTCGCCTGTCCGCGCAGCTTCGAGGAGAGCCCGTTCGTCGGTCACCGCTTCGGCTCCCACAACGCGAGCTCGCCCGCCGCGGGGGCGGCGACGACGCTCCGCCACCCTGACGGCCCGTCGCGCGGCTCGAGCAAGACCGTCGCGCCGAGCCGCCGGGCGTGCTCCGTCGCCTCGTCGATGCGGTCGACCTCGACGTACGGCAGCCACACGGGCCGCCGCACGCTGCACTCGACGATGCCGCCGCCCATGCCCGCGCCCAGATCGAGCGCCAGGTAGGAGCTGCAGCCGGACGAGGCTCGGATCAGCTCCGACTGCCACTGCAGCAGGCCCGCGTAGAAGGCGCTTGCTCGCACCTGGTCCCCTGTGTGGAGCTCCAGGTGGACGACCGGGCGTGGACGTTTGTGGTTTGCGTTCATGTTCATCAGCCGCGCTCGGCTTCGAGCGCGGGCTTCGGCTCCGAGACCACCGTCTGCTCGGCGTTGCGCCGCAGGAGGACGGCGATCGTAGGCAGCGCGAGCAGGCCGATCGCGCCGCAGACCCAGAACGCCCACTGGAATCCTCCGGTGAGCGCGGCGCTCTCGGTCGCACCGCCGGCGAGGAGCGTCTGCACGTGCGTGGCGGCGACCGTCGACGCGATCGCGACCCCGATTGCTCCACCCAGCTGCTGGGACGTGTTGAGCAGCCCGGAAGCGAGCCCGGCCTCCCGCTCGGCCACGCCGGTCAGTCCCGCGATCGAGACGGGAATGAAGGCGAACGCAGTTCCGGCGCCGGCGACGAAGAACGGCCCCGCCAGCGCGCTCCAGAAGTGTCCGTCCACCGGGGCCTGTGTCGCCAGCAGCGCCCCGCCGCCGATCAACGCCATCCCGAGCGCCATCACGGGACCGGCCGAGAAGCGCGTGACTAGGAACTGGGACAGGCCGGCGAGGGCGACCGAGGTCAGCGATGCCGCCAGCCAGGCGACACCGGCCTGCAGCGCCGAGTAGCCCAGGACCTGCTGCATGTAGAGCGTTCCGACGAAGATGAAGCCGAAGAAGCTGGCGCCGAGCAGCAGCCCCACGGCATTCGCGGCCGCGACGGTCCGCAGCCGGAAGATGCGCAGGGGCATCAGCGGGGCCTCGACACGCGTCTCGATCACGAGGAAGGCGACGAGCGCGAGCGCCGAGGCGGCCAGCAGGGCAACCGTGCGTGCGGAGCTCCAACCGACCTCGGGCGCCTTCGAGAGCGCATAAACGAGCAGCAGCAGACCGCCTGTCACCGTGACCGCACCGAGCGGATCGAACCTGCGGCGCGCCGTCTCGAGCCGGCTCTCCGGGACGATCCGGGGAGCGAGCGCCATGGCGATAGCGCCGATCGGGACATTGAGGAAGAAGATGTACTCCCAGCCGAGGTAGCGGGTCAGTACGCCCCCGGTGATCAGGCCGACCGTCGCGCCCGCCGCTCCGATGCCGCCCCAGAGGCCGAGCGCCTTGTTGCGCTCGGCGCCCTCCTCGAACATGTTCATCACGATCGAGAGTGCGGCCGGCAGGACGACGGCGGCGCCGAAGCCCTGTAGCCCGCGCATCGCGATCAGGAACCCGTCACTGTTCGCGAGCCCTGCGCCGAGCGACGCAAGCGTGAAGATCGCGAGCCCGAGCATGAGGATTCGCCGCCGGCCGAGCAGGTCGGCCGCGCGCCCGCCGAGCAGGAGGAACCCGCCGAAGGTCAGCCCGTAAGCGGTCACCACCCACTGCAGGTTCGACTCCGAGAAGTGCAGGTCGCGCCCAATGGACGGCAGCGCGACGTTGACGATCGTGAGATCGACGATCGTCATGAAGAACGACACGGCCAGCACGGCGAACGCGCGCCAGCGGTGGATCGGGATCGACGTGGTGGTCATCTCTACCTCCGTTGCTCGTTGGCCCTTTGGAGACAGAGATCCAAAGCCGCGCCGAAATCCATCGCCGGCCGTGAAGGAATTCGCGCCGGCAGATTCGGCTAGCCCGCCTCGTACTCGTCGTGGCGCCGAATCCAGATCGGCTCCGTCGCGCTCTCGTCGCGACCCTTCGGCGTCCGGTCGAGCAGGGCGTAGTACGCCATCCCGGGCACCTCCAGGCCGCGAGCAGTCGTCACGTAGGTCCTGTACACGGCCCCGTTCGAGCGCGCGTACACGCTCAGGCCGGGCCCTTCGGCCATGTATCCCGCGGGGTCCGTCCCACACATGCGTGCGTTCTGCTCGACGGTGGGCGGGACCTGGTCCAGGTACGGCTTCAGCTCCTCCTCGGTCCACAGGAAGCCGAGGTCGCGGTTGAAGTCGCTGCCGCCGCTCGAGACCCAGTCGACCGTCCAGCCCATGCGCTTTCGGTAGGCGAGGAGCTTGTCGAGCGGCGCGCGGGAGGCGAGCAGCAGCGTGGTGTCCCTCGCCTTCAGGTGGGGCACCTGGGGCGCCAGCGTGTCCGTGATCGAGGAGCAGACCGGGCAGCCAGCGGCCCAGGTCGGCCCGAACATGAAGTGGTAGACGACGAGCTGGGAGCGGCCGTCGAACAGCTCGGCGAGGGGCTTGGTGCCGCCCTCGGTCTCGAACCGGTAGTCCTTCTCGACCGGGACCCAGGGCAGCTCGCGCCGCTTCCTGGCCAGCTCGTCGCCGCGGCGGGTGAGCTCCTTCTCCTGTTTCAGCAGCTCGTCCCGCGCCGCCTGCCACTCCTCGTGTGTGCCGATTCGGTGTTCCGTCATCGCGCTACCTCCTCTGTCAGGCGTCGTATTCGTCGTGTCGGCGCCACCAGTCGGCGGCGACCTCTTCGTTGCGACCCAGCGGCGCCACGTCGAGGAAGGCGTAGGTCCCCATCAGCCGCTCGGTGCCGCGGTCGTAGGTCGAGTAGGTGCGGTGGACGACGCCCTCGTGCAGGACGAACGCGCTCATCCCCTCCCGCTGCGCCGGCGGGTGGTCGACGTGCCGGAAGTTGTAGTCGGCCCCGTTCTTCTGCTGCTCCTCGGTGAAGGCGGCGCCGAAGTCGTACTTGAACTCGCTGCCGAGGGAAGAGACCCACGGGAATCGCCAGCCCATCCGCTCCTTGTAGGGCCGCAGCTCCTCGATCGGCGCGATCGACTCCGCCACCAAGGTCACGTCGTGCCCGTTGAGGTGGGGGAGGACACCGTCGAAGTGATCCGCGATCAAGGAGCACCCCGTGCACCCGGGGTTCTCCTCGTCGACCCGGTAGCCGAAGCCGAACATGAAGTGGTAGACGAGCAGCTGGGAGCGGCCGTCGAACAACCCGGCCAGCGTCTTCGGCCCCTCGTCCGTCTCGAAGACGTACTCCTTCTCGACCGGGACCCAGGGCAGCTCCTGGCGGCGGCGGGCGAGCTCGTCGCTACGGCGCATGAGCTCCTTCTCGGCAACGAGCAACTCGCGTCGCTCCGCCAGCCACTCGTCCCGGCTCGCTGTTCGGTGCTCTGCCATCGACGTCCCTCCTCCGTTCCGTGTCCGCGCATCTCCATACACTTAGCAAAATGGCTAACGATACGTTCAAGGCGCTCGCCCACCCGCTCCGCCGCGACATCGTGGAACGCCTCAGCAGCGGAGCGGCGACCGTCGGAGAGGCAACGCACGACCTCCGGGTCTCCAAGCCGACGATCTCCCGGCACCTCAAGCTGCTGGAGGACGCCGGCGTCGTGAGCCGCGTGGTCGAGGGCAGAACGCACCGCCTCACGCTCCGGCCGGAGGCGCTTGCCGAAGCCGAGGATTGGATAGAACGCCAGCGGGAGCGATGGGAGCGCCTCTTCGACGTCGTCGGCGAGTACCTGGAGGAACGGAAGGAGCAGTGACCGAGACCGGCCGCATGGTGCGCATCGAACGAACCTTCGCGGCCTCGGCCGAGGAGGTCTTCGACGCCTGGACGAGCCCCGAGGTGATGCGCCGCTGGCTTCATCCCGCCTCGGATTGGGAGACTCCGGAGGCCGAGGTCGACCTCCGGGTGGGCGGACTGGTCCGCGTCGTGATGCGCAGGCCGGACGGCTCCGAGATCGAGGCGCGCGGCGAGTACACGCTCATCGACCGTCCGCGCCTGCTGGTGATGACCTGGACGTTCGGCGACGACCCTGCGAACGAGCAGCTGATGGAGCTCTCCTTCTCGGAGTCCGACGGATCGACCACGGTGCGGCTCGTCAACAGCCGCATCTCGACCGACGAGCGCCGCGACGCCCAGGACTGGGGCTGGCACGGGTGCCTCGACCAGCTCGAGCTCGAGCTCCGATTGCGGACAGATTCTGACCTGAAGGCTGGCTAGCGTGCGCCGACCTGTCAGCGACCTGAGGGGAGAAGCCGATGCCTGAGCGCGACGGATACATCCCAGGCGTCCCGTGCTGGGTGGACGTGAGCGAGCCCGACCCGGACGCGGCGTTGGACTTCTACGCCGGCCTGTTCGGCTGGGAGTTCGAGAACGTGATGCCGCCGGGGTCGAAGGGCAAGTACTTCATCGCCCGGCTGGACGGCGGCGAGGTTGCCGCCGTCGGCTCGATCCCGGAGTCCGCGCCGGCGACGGCGATGTGGGACACGTACATCCTGGTCGACAGCGCCGACGAGACCGCGTCCAAGGTGCGCGACGCCGGCGGGGGCGTCGTGAGGGAGCCTTTCGACGTCCCGGGCGCGGGCCGCACGGCGGTCTTCACCGATCCCGAGGGCGCGGCGTTCTGCGTCTGGGAGGCGAAGGGCCACAAGGGCGCGCGCGTCGTCAACGAGCACGGAGCCCTGAACTTCAACGGGCTCCACACCCGCGACGTGGACGGCGCGAAAGCCTTCTACGGCTCCGTCTTCGGCTGGACGACGCTGCAACTCGGGGGCGGGTTCGAGGCGTGGACGCTCCCCGGCTACGGGGACCATCTCGAGCGCGACGATCCGGACCTGCGCAAGCGGGTGGCCGAGGTCGGCGGCCCGACCGGGTTCGAGGACGTCGTCGCGAGCATCAACCCGATCGCGGACGACCAGCCCCACACGCCCCCACACTGGAGCGTGACCTTCGGGGTCGACGACGCCGACGCCGCAGCGGCGAAGGCGACCGAGCTCGGCGGAACGGTCGTCGTCCCGCCGTTCGACGCTCCCTGGGTGCGGATGACGGTCGTCGCCGACCCGCAGGGCGCTTCCTTCATCGCGAGCCAGTTCGTGCCGGAGAACAAGGATCTCGGCGGGTAGGCGAGCCTCCGGCCTCCCTGGGCTCGCGGCGCTCGATGCCGCCATCGACGGGACCGTCGTCCCGACCGACTCGCCGGGCTACGCGCTCGTGCGCAAGCCCGCCTGGGCGCAGTACGAGGACGTACGGCCGGAGGCGGTCGTCGTCTGCTCGACACCTGCCGACGTCGCCGCGACGATCACGTTCGCCCGACGTTCGGGCGCGGAGGTCGTCGCACGGAGCGGCGGGCACTGCTTCGCCGGGCGCTCGTCGACCCGTGGGATCCTCATCGACCTGAGCGACATGCGGTCCGTGTCGGTCGCCGCCGGCGTGGTCACCGTGGAGGCCGGAGCGCTGCTCGGCGACATCTACGAACGGCTCGACGAGCAGGGTCTCACGATCGCCGCCGGTGCCTGCCCGTCGGTTGGCATCGCGGGCTTGACCCTCGGCGGTGGGCTGGGCATTCTCGGTCGCCGGTACGGGCTGACCTGCGACCGGCTCGTCGGGGCGGAGGTCGTGCTGGCGGACGGTCGGATCGTCGATTGCGACGAGCAGCGCGAGGCGGACCTCTTCTGGGCGCTGCGCGGGGCGGGCGGCGGCCAGCTCGGGATCGTCACCAGCTTTCGGTTCAGGACGGTTCCGGCCGACGAGCTCACGTGCTTCAAGCTGGTCTGGCTCTACCCGCACGCAGCGACGGCGGTCGAGCGCTGGCAGGAGTGGGCGCCAGATGCGCTGGACGGGCTCGCCGCGAGCCTGCTCCTCAACGCTCCAGGCAGTCTCGTGGAACCGGTCGTCACGCTCTTCGGTGCGATGCTGGCCACGAAGACCGAGACCGCGGGCACGCTCGACGAGCTGATCGTGAGTCTCGGAGCCGAGCCGATCTCGGCCACCGTCGAGCAGATGTCCCACGGAAACGCGAAGAGCTTCCTCGCCGAGCACGCGCCGGGCGCCGAGGGCCAGGACGACCCGTCGCGACCTAGCCTGATGTTCAGCAAGTCGGAGTTCTTCCGCGGGCCGCTACCACCAGACGCGATCGCCGCACTGGTCGGCGCGCTCGCAGCCGGGCGAGTGTCGGGGCAGGCCCGCGAGCTCGACTTCACGCCGTGGGGCGGCGCGTACAACCGGACGGCCGCCGACGCGACCGCCTTCGCTCACCGCAGCGAGCGCTTCCTGCTCAAGCACGCGGCCGTGCTCGACGCGGATGCACCGGCGCACGAGCGAGACGCCGCCCGCGACTGGGCGGCCCGCTCGTGGTCGCTCGTCCATCCGCATGGGTCGGGCGGCGTCTTCCCGAACTTCCCCGACCCGGACCTCACCGACTGGGCGCGCGCCTACTACGGCGCCAACTACGAGCGCCTCGCGCGCGTCAAGGCACGATACGACCCCGACGACGCGTTCCGGTTCCACCAGTCACTTCCGCCCGCAAACGCTCGCTAGAGCGGTCAGGCGACCGCCTCGACGGACCAGATCAGGAGATCGAGGATTCGCACCTCGGTCAGACCGTAACCGCGTCTCGCCAGCTCCCGGCGGATCGCTCGCAGTGCCTGCCGGTTTTGGTCCAGGTCGCGTTTGTAGCCGCGCACGAGTCCCGCCGCGCGCTCTCCGAACGGAGCCTGCGGGCCGAGGTCGTCATCCGCGAGATACCTCTGGACGACGCTGTCGAGCATCGGGATCAGCGCGGGACGCTTCGGGTGCAGCGCCTTCGTCACCTTCGAGAAGCCGACCCCACGGACCTCCGCGAACGCGTCGAAGAGCTGCCTCAGCGGCGGCCACGGCACCGAGCTCGCCGCTCCGGCGAGCGAAGCGCCGGGATCGATCGCCCGCAGAGCACGCTCGATGGCGCGGCGCCGCTCCAGGATCGCCTCGATCTCGACCGTCGAGATGCGGGCGCCGCCCCGGTTCGCCAGCCTGAGGTCCGACTCCTGGAACGTCGCCGACAGATCGCCCGCCTCGAAACGCCAGGCCTCGAGGAAGCCGAGCACGATCTGCAGCGGATCTCCGATCTCGATGCCGTTTCGAAGCCCGACCGGCGGAATCGAACTCGTCGTCACCTGCCGCGAGCCTAGGCAGAGCAGGTCGGGAGCCTGCCCAGGTTGTCCGAGCGCAGCTTGTTTCGCGTCGTCCTGAGGTAGAGCCGTCCTCCGCGCGTCTGACCGACACCCACCGACGCTTGGCCGACGCGGAAGACGTGCCCGCCGTCGATGAATCGAATCGCGAGGTCGAGCGGAAGCCTCCAGCTCGAGCCATCCGGGTTGTCGCCGCCGAGGCCGGCGATCCGGCGTGAGCCGGGCTCGCGCAGCACGCAGCTGACGTCGGTTCCCGGCCTCCAGATCGGATTGGGCCTCGACGTGCCCCACAGCTTGATCGTGACCTCGAACTCGCCGGCTCCGTCGCCGGGCGCGCTGTCGTTGATGCGGAGGTAGAGGGGCAACGTCTCGGAGTGAAGGAAGCGCGTTCTCGGAAAGTCGATGCCGGCGAGAAAGTAGCCGCCGAGCGAGCCGAGCAGCGCGAACTTGTGGGCGGACGGGTCGAGCCCGGCGTGCAGCGGCCAGCCGGGGTGGTCGGCAACCTCCGCCCATCCGTCGGGCCCGCTCAGACCGGCCAGCGGGGCACCGCGAATCTGACCGGTCGCAGAGATCGCGAACTCGTCGTTGTCCTGCAGGTCGATGCCCGTGTAGACGTCGCGGTCCGACTCGCGCACCGTGACCTTGACCTCACCGAGGAAGTTCGCGGTGGCGGCCGGCAGGATCGGCTGGAGCGGAAGCGCCACCTGCGTCGAGACACGCGCCGAGAACAGGTCGATCAGCTCGTCGTCCGGCACCGGCACCGGCCCCGGCGCCGGAGGAAGCACCGTTACCGCGCGTCGCACGTGCTCGAGTCGATTGACGACGTAGCCGGGCATCGTCGGGGTGGGCCATTCGGCGAAACGAGTCGCGTCCGGCGCGACGGGGAAGCGGTCGGTCTCGACGGGCGTCCCCGCGTCCCGGCGACGCTTCTCGTAGAGCCAGGCGAGCGCGACCGCGGCCAGGTAGTTGAGCGCGTGCGCGCCGGGGTCGATCGCGTTGGTGCGCTCGGACGATCCGAGGTCCTCCTGCTCGTCGTTGGCCTCAGCGGGCAGGTCGTCGCCCATGCTGTCGTAGGCGGCGTCGAGCAGTTCCACGAGCTTGACCTCCTCGGCCGTCCGCTCCGCGTCGCCCGCCGCGTCGGAGTGGAGAAGCGCCAGAACGGACGTGAACGGGCTCTGGCTCACCTCCGAGAACCCTTTCTTCGTCGGCGGCGCCGCGCGCCAGCCCCCGACGACGTCCCAGTAGAAATCGCCGACGGCGGTGTCGGTGCCGTCGACCGCCGACAGGGCGAGCGGGGGCAGGTGGTACACCGAGTAGCCTCCGAATCCGAGCGACAAGCCGCGCGTGTACAGACGGAAGCGCTCGGGGCGGGGGAACTCCTTGAAGACCGAGGCCAGTGCGACCTCGCCTGCCTCGCCGTCGCTCCAGACGTCGAAGCAGTCGCTGTGGACGTAGAGCGCCAGCGCGCGCAACACGTTCTGGATTCCGATCCGGTCCGCGATCTGGGACAACACCTGGCCAAGGGCGGCTCCTCCCAGCACGAGCGGCGCAGTGACGGGGATGCCGAGCATTCCCGCCACGGCCTGCACGAGCCCGAGTGTCCCCACGGCCAATGCCTGGGGAATGCCGGTGGCGAGGGCGACGATGCCGCCGACCTGGAACTCGAGGATCGGCGCCTTGAGCATGGCCAGGTAGCCCGCCTGGTCGAGCGCGCCCATGAAGTCGATGCGGGAGGCGAAGTCCGTGCCCGTGATGTCGAAGAAGGCGTTGACGATCGGGTACTCGTACGAGGGCAACGCTCCCGTCGCGCCTCGCGCCGTGAATCCCCCTGCAGGTCGGACGAGCAGGTAGCCGTGGTCGGCGAGGTAGTCGCCGAGCTTGTCCACCTGCGATCGGATCTTGCTCCGCGTACCGGGAACGTCGACGAGGCGAAATGCGATCGCGTACGCGCCGACCAGCCCGGCGAGCTCGTCCATCGAGAGCTCGGAGCTCCGATAGCGGCTCTTGTACGCGTTCCAGCGCTCCTCGTACTCGTCCTCTTGCCGCGTCGTCTTCAGCGCGCGCAGATGCGACGGGCTCCTCAACGGGACGTGCCGCGGATCGGTCGTCGGAATCGAGTAGAGGTACTCGCCGTCCGCTCCGACGAGAAAGTCGCCGACACGGTCGAGCGGATCGACGCCTTCGTCTTGCGCAGACGTGCGCGCGTCCCAGCGCGTCGGGTAGCCGGCGAAGTCTCCGTCGAACTTGTAGAGCGTCTCGAACGCGTCCAAAGCCAGATCGACGATGGGCCGTGCCTTGACGTGGCCCAGAGCGTGCTCTGCCGAGAGGAACGCGACGAGCTGCGCGGAGTACGCGAGCGGGTTCTCGCGTCCGTGGACGATCACGTTCCAGCGTTTGAGCTCCTCCTGCTCGGCTGCATTGGTTCCGAGCCCCGGTGCCGGCTCCAGGAGCCAGTCCCAGAGTGCGAGGAAGTTCACGCGCCGGTGGCGGCTGTACGCGAAGTGCCGTGCCAGGAGCTGGGCGCGCAGCCTTCCGTACCGCACGAAATGCTCCTCCGGCGTTGCCATGACGGACGGCTAGGCTCGCACGCGCGCTAGCTCAAGTCGGCTCCGTCAAGCCCCGGTCGCCGAGAAGGTCGAGCAGACACCCGTCGCGAAGCCGATGACCTCGAAGACCGGCAGGAACGGAAGCGGCCCGAACGTAGACGGGAGTGTGAACCAGACGAAGTCCAGCGAGGTTCCCCCGGCAAGCGATTTGGACACGACCGGCCCGGTCGTCGAGAAGAGACGCAAGTTGAGATCCTGGTCACCCGTGAGCGGGAGCACGGCGCCGTTCGCGAACAAGACCCACGACCCGAAGAAGAAGACGGTCACGCCTGCGGGGACCGTGAACCCTCCGACCGAAATCGCGAACGGCGTCCCTTCGCCGCTCACCGGCCGGACGGCCGCCAGGACGCTCGTCTCGCGCTTGGGGGGCGCCGGTTCCGGCTTGAAAAGCTCGTCCACCTGCTCGAGCCCGGCCAGCGACCACGTCTGCTTGCGGTGCTCGGCGCGGAGCTCGTCGAATCGCTTCTTCAGGTCTTTGTGCGACTGCGCCGAGTCGATCGTGAGCTCGATCGTCGCGTCCGCGAGAACCTGGTGAACCAGCGCCTCGGGACCCGCGACCGTCAGCTCGAAGTTCTCGTCGCCGCTCACGTCTTTCACTTCGGTCAAGAAGCGACGGTGGGCCTTGTCGCCGCTTCGCTCGAAGTCGCTGAGCTTCATGACGCCTCCGTTCACGCGGCCCCCAGATCGGCGCTCGGGGGCAATAGAGCGGCCGCGGTTGCCGAGTATATTCGCCTGGGGGCCGAGCGAATGACGCGGGGTCGGTCGATCGCCGGCCGCCTGCGCACTCGTCGAGCGGACGAAAGGAGCAACGTGAGCCCAACGAAGAAGAAGGACGGATTCACGGCCGAGGAGAAGGCCGCGATGAGAGCGCGAGCCAAAGAACTGAAGGCGGCCGCCGACGGAGAGAGCGCCGTGCGCGAGGCGCTCGACGCGATGACGCCAGAGGATCGCGCGATCGGCGAGCGACTTCACTCGATCGTCAAGAAGACCGCCCCCGAGCTCTCGCCGAAGACCTGGTATGGGATGCCTGCGTACGCCAACAAGGACGGCAAGGTCGTCTGCTTCTTCCGAAACGCGACGAAGTTCAAGGAGCGGTACGCGATGATCGGCTTCAACGACAGCGCGAACCTCGACGACGGCTCGATGTGGCCGGTCGCGTACGCGATCAAGTCGCTGACCAAGGCGGACGAGGCCAGGATCGGCGCGCTCGTGAAGAAAGCCGTGAGTTGATCCAGGATCTTCGGAAGAGCGTGGCCAGCGAGATTGCGGTGCCCGGCGATCGCGGTTGGGACGCCGCGCGGCAGGCCTGGAACCTCGCCGTCGACCAGCGCCCCGTCGCGGTCGCCTTCCCCGAGTCGGCCGAAGACGTCGTCGCGGTGATCGAGGCGACCCGCGAGCGAGGATGGCGGCTCGCCCCGCAGGCAACGGGACACAGTGCTGCGCCGATGGGGTCGCTCGAGCGGACGATTCTCGTCAAGACCTCGCGCCTCCGCGGCGTCGAGATCGACGAGCCGAACCAGCGGGCTCGTGTCCAGGCCGGTGCGATCTGGGGCGACGTCGTGCCCGGCGCAGCCGAGCACGGGCTGGCCGCCCTGGCGGGATCGGCAAAGGATGTCGGCGTGGTCGGGTACACGCTCGGCGGGGGGATAGGCTGGCTTGCACGTCGCCACGGCCTCGCCTGCAACAGCGTGCTCGCCGTCGAGGCGGTGACCGCAGACGGCCGAGTGGTCCGCGCCGACTCCGACACCGAGCCCGATCTCTTCTGGGCCGTGCGCGGCGGCGGCGGCAGCTTCGCGATCGTGACGGCGCTCGAGTTCACGCTCTACCCGATTCGAGAGGTCTATGCGGGCGCGCTGTTCTGGCCTATGGAGTGGGCCGCAGAGATTCTCCACGCGTGGAGCGACCTCGTCGCCGGTGCACCACACGAGCTCACCTCACTCGGCCGCCTCTTACGGTTCCCACCGATTCCGGATGTCCCAGAGGAATTCCGCGGCCGCGCGTTCGTGCTCGTCGAGGCCGCATACTGCGGGCCGGAAGCCGACGGCGCGGCCCTGCTACAGCCGCTGCGCGACCTCGGCCCGGAGCGAGACACGCTCGCCACGATCCGAGTGGACGGCCTGAGCGAGCTGCACATGGATCCGCCGCAACCGGTACCCGGTGCCGGCGACGGCATGCTGCTGTCGGCGCTTCCGGCCGATGCGGTCGATGCGCTTCTCGAGGTCGCCGGCGCGGGCTCGGACTCGCCCCTCCTCTCGGTCGAGATCCGTCATCTCGGCGGCGCACTGGCGAGTGCGACGGCCGCGGGCGGGGCGCTGTCCTCGATCGACGCCGGATTCGTCCTCTACGGGGTCGG
>JBKPMR010000015.1:0-11100 GCA_046732255.1 Actinomycetota bacterium | reverse complement strand
CGATCGCGCCGCAGGCGAACGTGCAGAACGTCAACGTCCTCACGTTCGGCGACGTGCACCAGGGCGATGCGAACAACGCCAACACCGGCCAGGCGAACCAGCAGTCGGGCACGCAGGTCGCCGTCCAGAAGTCCGGTGCTGGCCCGACCAAGACCGAAGGCTGCGCCGAGCCTCCGAGCTCCAGCAGCCAGTCGGTTGCGCAAAAGCAGGGCAACTGGAGCAGTCAGAAGCAGCTCCAGTTCATCCCGATCGCGCCGCAGCTGAACCTGCAGAACGTCAACCTCGGAACCTGGGGCGACGTCCGGCAGGGTGACGCGAACAACGCCAACACCGGCCAGGCGAACCAGCAGTCGGGCACGCAGGTCGCCGTCCAGCGGGCCGGCAAGGCGGGCGAACGCGCCTGGTCGCCGCCGTGGTCGGCACCGTCCGGCTCGGCGAACCAGTCCGTGACCCAGCACAAGGGCAACCACAGCTGGCAGAAGCAGCTGCAGTTCATCCCGATCGCTCCGCAGCTGAACGCCCAGAACGTGAACGCCTTCACGTGGGGCTACGTCTGGCAGGGCGACGTGAACAACGCCAACACCGGTCAGGCGAACCAGCAGTCGGGCACGCAGCTCGCCTTCCAGAGGGGGTGGTCGATCACGTAGTTCCTCGCGGCCGAAGAGGGGGCGGCGGCGATGCGGCGCCGCCGCCCCCTCTTCTGAAATCTGTCACCGCAGCGTGACCGGGCAAAGCCCGGTCACGCGCTCGCGCTCCGCGCGGGAAATGCCAAGGCCAGTAGGAGCCGTCATCGGCTCCGCTCGAGCGGCTAGCGGCGGCGCTTGTCGACGATGCGGACGGCTTTGCCCTCGCTCCTGGGTACGCCTCCCGGCGGCAGGACCTCGACTTCGAGGCGGATTCCCGTGTGCTGTTGCAGGATCGTCTCGACCCGCGCCCGCAACGCGGCGACGTCAACCCCGTCGCCGGCCGGCTCGCACTGGACGGTCACCTCGTCCATCGCGCCCGGACGGTCGACCACCAGCTGGTAGTGCGGCGCGACCTCGGGCACGGAGAGCAGGAGGTGCTCGACGTTCGAGGGGTAGAGGTTGACGCCGCGGACGGTGATCATGTCGTCGATCCGCCCGCGGAGCCCGCGGATGCGGGCCGTCGTCCGGCCGCAGTCGCAGCGGTCGATCGTGAGCGAGCCGACGTCGCCGGTCCGGTAGCGCAGCAGCGGCATCGCCTCCTTGACGAGCGTCGTGAACACGAGCTCACCCTCGGTTCCTTCCTCGACGGGCCGGCCCGACTCGGGATCGATCACCTCGACAAGGAAGTGATCCTCGTGGACGTGGAGGCCGTCCCGCGCCTCCAGACACTCCGCCGCCACCCCCGGCCCGCACATCTCCGACAGGCCGTAGAAGTTCACCGCCCGGAGCCCGGGGAGCCCGTTCTCGATCTGCCCGCGCAGACCCTCGGTCCACGGCTCACCGCCGAAGAGGCCGAGCTCCAGCCGCAGCGACGCCGGGTCGATGCCCACGTCCGCGACGGCCTGGGCGATCACGAGCGCATACGACGGCGTCGCGACCAGCACCTGCGCGCCGAGATCGTGGAGCAGGAGAGCCTGCCGTGCGGTGAAGCCGCCGGATACCGGGAGCACGGGACACCCGATCCGCTCTGCCCCCTGATGGAATCCGTGCCCGCCGGTGAACAGCCCGTACGTGTTCGCGTTGTGGATCAGCATCCCGGGCCGGACGCCGGCCATCGTCATGCAGCGCGCCATCAGCTCGGTCCACGCCTCGAGGTCGGCCGGCGTGTAGCCGACCACCGTCGGCTTCCCGTGAGTGCCGCTCGACGCATGGAGCCGGGCGAGCTCGGCGACGGGCACCCGCAACAGGCCGAAGGGATACGCGTCGCGCAGCGCCGACTTGGTCGCAAAGGGCAGGTCGGCGACCTCGTCGAGCGAGCCGATCTCCAGGCCGAACGTCGCCCGCAGCCGCGCCAGCTGCAGCGCGCGCAGCTCCTCCCGCGGCAGCTGCTCGACGGGGTCCCTGATCAAGGCTCAGAGCGCGCGTTCATGCGCCTTCCAGTGCTGCTCCAGGTTGCTGACCAGCGCAGGGCTGAGGTGGCAGTACGCCTGCTCGCGGCAGAACGTGGCCATGTACCGCCGGAAGAGATCGAGCGGCTCAGCGCCGACTCGAAGCGCACGCCGGTTGCCGGCCGCATTCACGAGCCCTGAGCTGCTCAGCGCCTCGACCCGTGCCGCGATCGCTGCGTCCATCTGATCGTCCGAGTCGACCACCTCGTCGATCAGGAGGTCGCCGTTCGGCGTCCCGGCCTCGAACTCGAGCCCGGAGAGGATCGCCTGGCGGGCAAGCCGGTCGCCGACCGACCGCGGCAGGCGCAGGTTGGACGCGCCCGGCAGGATCCCCTCCTTGCGCGCCGGCAGGAACAGGCGCGCGCCGCGCGTCGCGATCACGTGGTCGGCCGTGTGCAGGATCTGGCACGCGCCGCCGATCGCGAAGGTCTCGACCGCCGCGACCCAGAGCTTCTCCATCGTCTCCTCCGGTTCGTCCGGGCGGTGCTCCTCGGAGCTCAGCCCGCGGAAGAGCTTGTTCACGTACCCGAGGTCGCGGGTGACGAAGAACAGGTAGTCGACACGGCCGTGGTAGAGGTGGGTCAGGTTGACCCCGGCGCCGAAGACACGACGGCCGGCATAGCGCGGATGACTGACGACGGCGCCGCGGATCACACCGACCTCCACCTGCGGATCGAGCAGCGCGAGATCGACCGCGACCTCGGTGGTCGGCAGCGTGTCGCAGTCCTCGGCGTTCAGGTACCGGTCGTTCCGTATCTCCAGGTAGGCGACCCGGCCGCGTCGCTCCAGGTACGTGCCGCCGAGGTCGGCGACACCCGTTGCGCGGAAGTCGTCGAGCCGTTCGAGCGCCGCCCCGGTCGGGCGCAGCATCGCCCAGACGAGGTGCGCGCCGCAGCGCGGAGACGCGAGCACGTACGAGAAGAACAACCCCTGCGCGATCTCGATCCCTTCCTTGTCGGGAAGCGCAAGCGCACGCTCGGCGGCCATCTGTTCCCTGGTCGGCACCAGACCGGGGACGAGCTCGGCCGCCGCGTAGACGAGGTCCTCGTCGCGGACGGCCCGGCGGAGGTCGTCGGTCAGCGCGGCATAGAGATCCTCGGCGTGCGTCCGCAGGAACCGGGAGCGCGCCGCGTCGAACGCCGCCGTCAGCGCGGCCGCCACATCCGCCTCGGCCTCATGCCGGTCACGCCGGGGAGGCAAACGCCGGAGCAGCTCCTCGCCGCGGGCCAGGAACTCGGATGTCGCCTGCGCCGCCGCCGGAAACGCGGCCTCCTCCGCCGGCGCGCTCCTCGCCCAGTCGGCGATCTCGGTCGACGAGAGACCCGCGGCCTCCAGCATGGGCACAGCCTAGTGCGCGAACTCGAAGCGAAGCACAGGACGCCCGCTGGGCACGCTACTCGGCACGAGCCGGCTGAGATTGTCCGGCGATGCCCGCGGGTCGAGGAGCGCGTCCCGTACGAACGCGACCAGGTCGTCGATCTGGGTGTCGTCGAGCAGCCTCGGGCTGGCGACGCGCGAGTCGAGACGCGCAAGGATGGGGTCGATCGGCCCGAGGTGCCTCAGATCCGGTGCCAATCCCTGGGCGGCTGGGTCATAGGAACGCGCCGAGGCGACAACGTCGAGATGGTGGACGATCGCCGCCCTCAGGCTCGTGAACGCGCCGTCGTGCATGAAGGCGGGCGACAGCGAGATGTTCCTCAGCGGTGCGGTCCGGAACGCATACCGGTCGTCCGGATCGGCGGTGAAGTCCTCACGGCCGAAATCCTCGTTTGCTCCCGGACCGTCAAAGGTGTTGTTCGTGTCGCTCGGGACGAGCTGCGGCACGCCGATCACGTGCTGTTGGAAGTCGCTGAACATCTCGTTCGACCGTCCCGAGACGGCGTGGCACGAAACGCAGCCTGCACCGCCGAAGAACAGGATCGCCCCTCGCTTCTCCGCGGCGGTCATCGCGTTCGGCTCGCCGCGCGCGAAGCGGTCGATCGGCGCGTTTGCGAACGTGAGCGAGAACTCGAATTCGGCGATTGCGCGCGCGAAGTCATCGAAGGTGATCGGGCCGCCTCGGCGGACCGCCGGGAACACTTGACCGAAGAGCTTCCGGTACCCGGAGGAGGCGTTCAGCCGCCGCATCACCTCGGCGCGGATCGCGTCGTTGTCGCCGGGGAAGTCGAAGCCCGCGACTTCGGTGCGTTCTGTCGGGGGAATGAACGCCTGTGCCTGGAGCAGGTGGTGGACGTACGAGAGCGACATGCTCTCCGGCGGCGGAAACGAGAAGCCGTCGGAGTTGTCGAACGGGTCACCGGAGACGGCGGAGAAGCGGGAATTCCACATCAAGTCGCGGTAGAACGCAGTGTTGATCACCATCGGCGCCCGCCGCATGTTTCGCGGGCCCGTCCGATCAGGCCCGACGATGCCGTTGTTGCCGATGCCGATCGCGATCGGCTGGGAGTCGCCGAAGCCGTTCGTCGGCGAGTGGCAACCTGCGCAGGTGTTGTCGTCGTTGAGGCCGGTGATCGTGTCGAACCACAGCAGGCGGCCGGTGTCGGCGAGCTTCGGATCGAGCGGACGGCCGAGCCTCGAGCTCAGCGTCGACGCGACTCGGCCGGTAAAGCCGACTTCGCTCAGGCGTTGCGCCAGCTGAGTGTCGAGTGGCCGCTGGTCGCTTCCGCCGATCGCACGCGATGCGAGGACGATGACCAGCGCGAGGACGAGGGCGAGGATGGCAAGCCCGCGCCTGCGCATCCTCGCCTCCTACGCTGCCTCTACAACGGGTCGCAGCGGGCGGTCCCGGCCGCGAAATCGAGCGGGTCGCCGTGCGACTTGAGCGGTGTGAACGAGGCGAACGTCGTGAAGTCCGTCGAAAACACGGCCTGGAAGCCGTTGCTGAGACGCGCCGGCCCGTTGCCGGCGAGCGAGAAGTGGTCGTTCATGATCCCCGTGAACACTCCGGGGCTCCCCGCGTCCGAGATGTTGAAGCTGTTGCTGTAGTCGAAGACGTACGTGTTCCCGTCCTGATCGACCGCTGTCCCGGTCGCGTGCGAGGTGTTGTGGATCCGCGTGACGCCGTTGCTCGTCTTCTCGACAGTGACCGACTTCTCGGTCCCGGATCCGGTCAGGGTCGTCCCCGGTGCCAGCTCCGAGCACGTCGCCGACGTGATGACGAAGGTCCCGGTTGGGAACGTCTCGGCCGTCGCCCCGCCTCCCCCCGCACCCGCGGGCCCGGCGACGAGCGCGAACGCGGCGATCGACACGGCAGCAATGCCAAAGCGCCTCACTCGACTCCTCCTCTCCCCGAGTTGGATGTCGTAGCCGCAGAAACGTGCGCTGCGGCGGGACCGTAACGCTTGTCACAAGCGATTACAAGGGGTCCGCGCTCGGCCACGCACGCATCGCCAGCTCGATCACCCGCTCCAGCTCCTCACGCGTCGCGCCCGAGGCGGCCTTCACGGTCATCCCGTAGATGACCGTCCGGATGTACTCGGCCAGCGCGGCCGGGTCGGCGTCCGCCGGGAGGTCGGCCTCCTCCTGCGCGCGCTGGAACCGCTCGCGCACCTCGGCCTCCCCCGCGAGCCGCGCTTCGATCAGCATCTTCCCGATCGGCGACGAGTCCGCCCCGTTCGTCCGCGTGCCCAGGACGGCGAGGCAGCCGTGCGGCTTGCGCGGCTGCGTCTGGCGATCGGCGCCGCCGCGGAGCAGCTCGAGCGCGACCTCCCGGGCGGTGGGCAGCGCAAGCGCCGCGTCCTCGTATGCCTCCGGACCGGACGCGTAGCGCTCCAGGGCCTGCCGGAAGAGCTCCTGCTTGTTGCCGAACGCGGCGTAGAGCGACGGGCGGTTGATGCCCATCGCTTTCGTCAGCTCGGCCAGCGTCGCGCGCTCGTAGCCGAGCCGCCAGAAGACCAGCATGGCAGCGTCGAGCGCTCGGTCGACGTCGAATTCGCGCGTACGTGCCAACTGCTGTTAGTGTACCACTCGGTACAGATAGACGACAAGGAGGTTGGCATGTCCACCACGGCGTCGAGCCCCTCGACCGTCACCGAGTACGAAGCCGAGCAGGTCGCCCGCGCCAACGCGACCACGGCGACGCCCGTCGTCTTCGTCCACGGGCTCTGGCTGCTGCCCTCGAGCTGGGAGCGGTGGGCGGTCCTCTTCGAGGAGGCGGGCTACGTCGCCGTCTCGCCGGGCTGGCCGGACGATCCCGCGTCGGTCGAGGAGGCGAAGGACCACCCGGAGGCGTTCGCCCGGAAGAGCATCGGCGAGGTCGCCGACCACTTCGAGGACGTGATCGGGCGGCTCGAACGCAAGCCGGCGGTGATCGGGCACTCGTTCGGCGGACTGCTCACCGAGATCCTCGCTGGCCGCGGGCTCGCCGCCGTGTCCGTGGCGATCAGCCCGGCGCCGTTCCGCGGCGTCCTCCCGCTGCCGATCTCCGCGCTGCGGGTGGCGTCGACGGCGCTCAAGAATCCGACGAACTACAACAAGGCCGTCCCGCTCACCTACGACCAGTTCCGCTACGGCTTCGCGAACGCCGTTTCGGAGGACGAGGCCAAGGCCCTCTACGAGACGTACTCCGTGCCGGGCCCGGGCAGGCCGCTGTTCCAGGCCGCGTCGGCGAACCTCAATCCTTGGACGGAGGCGAAGGTCGACGCGAAGAACCCGGAGCGCGGCCCGATGCTGATCGTCTCCGCCGATCAGGACCACACGGTTCCGCCTGCGATCGCGAAGGCGTCCTTCAAGAAGGAGAGGAAGAACCCGGGCGTGACCGAGTACGTCGTGGTGGAACGACGCGGCCACTCGCTCACGATCGACAGCGGCTGGCGCCACGTCGCCGACACGGCGCTCGCATTCGTGCAACGGTTCACGTAGATGAGCAGCCCGGGCTGCACGCACCTCGACCAGATCCGCGTGACGGCGCTGCCGGAGCCGATCGCCGGCTGCGAGGAATGCCTGAAGACCGGCGACCGTTGGCTCCATCTGCGCATGTGCGAGACCTGCGGGAAGATCGGGTGCTGCGATTCGTCGCCGAACCGGCACGCGTCCAGGCACGCTGCCGAGGAGGGGCATCCGATCGCCCGCTCGGCCGAGCCCGGCGAGGACTGGAGTTGGTGCTACGTGGACGAGGTGGCGTTCGTGGTCGAATGACCACGCTGCCGCCGCTGCCGTATCCGGACTGGGAGCCGACGAAGGAGACGCTTCACCTCTGGGCGCAGATCGTCGGGAAGGTGAAGCTGGCCTCGTCGCCGCCGAAGAACCACTGGTGGCACGTGCCGCTCTACCTGGACGTACACGGGCTGAGCACCCGCCTGCTGCACGGCCGCGACGGCAGCGGGTCGAACGCCAACACCGCCTTCGAGATCCGGTTCGACTTCGTCGGCCATCGGCTCGTGGTCGAGACCCCCGGGGCGGAGGAGTCTTTCCCGCTCGCCGACGGACTGTCCGTCGCGGCGTTCGACGAGCAGCTGCACGCAGCGCTCCGGCGGCTCGGCGTCGACGTCCCGATCGTCGAGAAGCCGTTCGGCGTCCCCACGACGACGCCGTTCCCGGAGGACCGCGAGCACGCGTCCTACGACCCGGAGGCGGTGGAACGCTTCTGGGGGGTGCTCGACTGGACCGGTTGCGTGCTCGAGGAGTTCTCCGGCTGGTTCTGCGGGAAGCAGAGCCCGGTCCACCTGTTCTGGCACTCCTTCGACCTCGCGCTGACGCGGTTCAGCGGCCGACGCGCGCCGGCCGTGCCCGGCGCCGACCCGGTGACGCAGGAGGCATACGGGGCCGAGGTCGTCTCCTTCGGGTTCTGGGCCGGCGACGTCAATGTGCGGGAGCCGACGTACTACTCCTACACGGCACCCGAGCCGGCCGGCCTCCGCGATCGGCCGCTCGCTCCGTACGGACAGGCGCACTGGACCGACCAGGGCACCGGGTCGCTCGCGATCCTTGCCTACGAGGCCGTGCGCACTGCCGCCGACCCGAAGGCGACCCTGCTCGAGTTCCTCGAGAGCGCCTACGAAGCAGGCGCCGATGCGGCCGGCTGGAACCGCGACGACCTCGTCTCGTCCTGGTGCCCGCTGCCGACATGAGCCGCCGCCAGCGGCTGACGCTTCTCGCCGCGATCCTCGGCTCGGGGGTGGCGCTCCTCGACGGCACGATCGTCAACGTCGCGCTGCCCTCGATCGAAGCCGACCTCGGCGGCGGGCTGGCCGGCCAGCAGTGGGTGGCGAACTCCTACCTCCTCGTGCTCGGCTCGCTGATCCTGATCGGCGGCTCGCTCGGCGACATCTACGGCGAGCGGCGCATCTTCGCGATCGGCGTCGGCGCCTTCGGCGTGTTCTCGCTGCTGTGCGCCGTCGCACCGACGATCGAGGTGCTGATCGCCGCCAGGGCGCTCCAGGGGGCGGCGGGCGCGCTGCTGACCCCGAGCTCGCTCGCGATCATCGTCGCTGCGTTTCCCACCGGTCAGCGCGCGGCAGCGGTCGGCACCTGGACGGCCTGGGGCGGGATCGCCGCCATCGTCGGCCCCCTCCTCGGAGGCGTGATCGTCGACAACGTGTCGTGGCGATGGGTGTTCGCGATCAACGTCCCGCCTGTCGTGGCGACGGTCGCCCTCGTACTCGCCGCCGTCCCGGCGGCCGAGCGGTCGGCTGAGCGACGCGTCGATCTCACCGGCGCCCTCCTCTGCATGCTCGGGCTCGGCGGGTTCGTCTTCGCGCTGATCGAGCAGCCGAACTACGGCTGGTCGAGCCCGCTGATCTGGGTACCGCTCGTCGGCGGCATCGCCGTCCTCGCCCTCTTTCTCCTCCACGAACGCCGGACGGCCGACCCGATGCTGAAGCTCGAGCTCTTCAAGCGCCGGAACTTCTCCTTCGCGAACGCGGAGACGCTCGTCGTGTACGGCGGAATCGCGATCCTGTTCTTCTTCCTCGTCATCTACCTCCAGGAGGTCGCGGGGTACTCGGCAATCCGGAGCGGCCTCACGACCGTGCCGGTGACGATCGTGATGTTCCTGTTCTCCCGCCGCTTCGGCGCGCTCGCCGACCGTCACGGACCGAGGCTGTTCATGGGCTGCGGCCCGCTGATCGCCGCGGCCGGGATCCTGCTCCTGCTGCACGTCGGCATGCACCCGTCCTTCCTGGTCGACCTGCTCCCGGCCCTGGTCGTCTTCGCCTTCGGGCTCACGCTCACCGTCGCGCCCCTGACTGCGACCGTGCTGGCCGACGCCGACGAGACCGATGCCGGGATTGCGTCGGCGATCAACAACGCGATCGCGCGCGTCGCCGGTCTGGTGGGGGTCGCGGTGATCGGCGTCGTCGTGGCCGGGACGCTCACGGGCGACACTTTCGCGCCGAACGACGAGTCCGTGCGCGCCTTCCACGAGGCGATGGCGATCTGTGCGGCGCTCGTTGCGCTCGGCGGCGTCGCGGGGCTGTTCGGGATCGTGAACCCACGCCGCGAGGTGAAGGCGACGGGGTGTCCCGGCGGTCAGTTCAGCGGCGCTCCGGAACCGGCCGCCGAGGCGCGCTGATCGTCGTGGCCGCGCACGAGATCGCCGTCTGGTCGGACTACCTCTGACCGTTCTGCCGGATCGGCCAGGGGCTGGCTGACTGGATGACGGAGCGGTTCGACGCGACGGTGGAATGGCTGCCGTTCGACCTCCATCCGGAGTACCCGCCCGAAGGGGTGCCGCGGAACCCGGAGCGGGCGGCCCGCGCGGCGGAGCTCTTCGCGTCCCACGGTCTCGTCTACAACCCGCCGCCGGTCTCCCCGCGCTCGCTCGACGCGCAGCGGCTCGGCGAGCACGCCCGCTCGCAGGGCCTGTACCTGCCGTACTTCGCGCGGACGATGGACGCCTACTGGGCCGAGGCGCAGGACATCGGCGACCACGAGGTGCTGCGGGCCCTCGCGGGCGAGGTGGGCGTCGAGGGCGCCGACGAGGTGCTCGCGTCGGACGAGTACGCGGAAGTCGTCCGGCGGTCGACCGCCGACGCCCATTCGATCGGGGCCAACGGGATCCCGGCATTCCTGCTCGACCGCCGCCTGCTCGTGCTCGGAGCACACCCGCGGGCGACGTTCGAGCAGGCATTCGAGCAGCTTCACTCGTAGGGCGGGAAGTCGTATGCTCGTCGTCTGCGGAGCCCCTCACGAGGTCGCTTTCGTTTGTATAGTGACCTGGGGAAAACAGCTTCAAGGAGGCGACATGGCCCTGACAATCGGCGACACCGCACCCGACTTCACCGCGCAGAGCACCGAGGGCGAGATCCACTTCCACGACTGGATCGGCGACTCGTGGGCGGTCCTGTTCTCGCATCCGAAGGACTTCACTCCGGTCTGCACGACCGAGCTCGGCTACATGGCCAAGGTGAAGCCGGAGTTCGACAAGCGCAACACGAAGATCATCGGCATCTCCGTCGACTCGACCGGCGACCACGAGGCCTGGGCGAAGGACATCGAGGAGACGCAGGGCACGGCGCCCAACTACCCGATCATCGGCGACGCCGACTTCAAGGTCGCGAAGCTCTACGAGATGCTGCCCGCCGAAGTCTCCGGCGACCCGAAGGCCCGCACGCCGGCGGACAATCAGACGGTGCGCAACGTCTTCGTGATCGGCCCCGACAAGAAGATCAAGCTCGTCCTCGTCTACCCGATGACCACCGGTCGCAACTTCGACGAGGTGCTGCGCGTGATCGACTCGCTCCAGCTGACGGCGAAGCACCGGGTTGCGACGCCCGTGAACTGGAAGCAAGGCGACAAGGTGATCATCTCCGGCGCCGTCTCCAACGACGAGGCGAAGGAGATCTTCGGCGAGTGGGAAGAGCCGAAGCCTTACATCCGCGTCGTCCCGCAGCCCAGCTAGACCGAGCACACGCTCTGCGAGGACGCAGCGCGGGCACCCGGAGGAGGGACTCGGGTGCCCGCGCCGCCGCCGGTCAGATGCGGAAGTACGGATCGAGGACGCTGATCTCGGTGATCCGGTCGACCGGCAGGTCGTTGACGGCGGCCGCTTTCCTGATCGCCTCCGGGCTCGGCCCGTCGTAGACGCA